>NZ_JBMVFU010000001.1:0-578110 GCF_049538315.1 Nocardia sp. AB354
TCACCATCTCCCAGATTTTCATCTGTTCGATCGGCGAGGCAACTTTTCCAGCTTAGCTCAACCATCGGACCCGAACCAAATCGGGGTCTCGGTCGAACCAGTGTGATCGTCAGGCGCTCCCCGTACTACCTCGTTGTCCCCTTGCCTTTCGGCCCGGGGTTGGTGTCCGTGTCGCTCTGACCTGGAATAAGTTACGTGGCGGTTGATTCTATGTCAAATCGCCTGGTCAGGAAGGTCTTTCGGATGTACGCCCGACTACGCCGGCGTGCCGACCCGTTCCACCTCGGCGCCCAGCGAGCGCAGGTTCTCCACGAAGTGCGGGTAGCCGCGGTCGATATGGAACACGTCGTGCACCTCGGTGACGCCGTCGGCGACCAGACCCGCGAGCACCAGACCCGCGCCGGCGCGGATATCCGACGACCACACCGGCGCACTGGACAGCCGCGGGATGCCCCGGACCACCGCGTGATGGCCGTCGGTGCGGGCGTCGGCGCCCAGGCGGATCATCTCCTCGACGAAACGGAAGCGCGCCTCGAAGATGTTCTCGGTGATCATGGACGTCCCGTCGGCGATGGTCGCCAGGCCGATCGCCATCGGCTGCAGATCGGTGGGAAAGCCCGGGAACGGCAGGGTGGAGAAGTTCACCGCGCGCGGCCGCTCCGGTTGTTCCACCCGGAAACCGTTGGGTTCGAACGTGATTCGCGCACCCGCCGAACGCAATTTGTCCAGCACCAGCGAGAGGTGCTTGGGGTTCAGGCCGGTGACGCGCACGTCGCCTCTCGTCATCGCGGCGGCGATTCCCCAGGTCGCGGCCACGATCCGGTCACCGATCACCTGATGGGTGGTGGGCGCGAGTTTGCGCACGCCGGAGATGGTGAGCACCGAGGTGCCTGCGCCGTCGATGCGGGCGCCCATCCGGGTGAGCATGGTGCACAGGTCGACGATCTCGGGTTCGCGCGCGGCGTTGTCGATCACCGTCTCCCCCTCCGCGAGGACCGCGGCCATGAGGATGTTCTCGGTCGCGCCGACCGACGGGAAATCCAGCCGGATGCGCGCACCCTGCAGCTCGTCGGCGCGCGCGACCAGGCAGCCGTGCTCGATTTCGCTGGTCGCGCCGAGCAGTCGCAGACCGGCCTGATGCATGTCGAGTGGACGGGACCCGATCGCATCACCGCCGGGCAGCGCGACGACCGCGCGCTTGCACCGCGCCATCAGCGGCCCCAGCACGCAGACCGAGGCGCGGAACTGCGTCACCGCCGGGAAGTCGGCGTGATACTTCGGCTCGGCCGGAGTGGTGATGGCGACCACCGATCCGTCGACGGTGACATCGCAGCCCAAACCGCGCAGAACCTCCGCCATCAGCGGTACGTCGAGGATGTCCGGGCAGTTGGTGATCGTCGTCGTGCCTTCGGCCAATAGGGCGGCGGCCATCAGCTTGAGGACGCTGTTCTTCGCGCCACCCACTGCGACCTCGCCGACCAGCCGACTGCCCCCGGTCACCAGAAACCGTTCACTCACGGGGGCCAGCCTAACGGGAGGGCTGGTCGGTCGCGGCCGGTCCGCCGGTCTCCGATCCCCCGGGCCGCCACAGCACGTCACCGTCCGGGTTGGCCACCCGGCCGAGGATGAACAGCAGATCGGACAGCCGATTGAGGTATTTCGCGGGCAACACGCTGATGTCGTCCGGATGTGCGTCTACCGCCGCCCACGCCGCGCGTTCGGCCCGGCGCGCCACGGTGCGGGCCGTGTGCAGCAGCGCGGCCAACGGCGTGCCGCCGGGCAGGATGAACGAATTCAGCGGAGCAAGTTCGGCATTGAACTCGTCACACCAGCGTTCCAGCCGGTCGATATAGGACTGGGTGATCCGCAGCGGCGGATATTTCGGATCCGGCACGACCGGGGTGGACAGATCGGCGCCGGCGTCGAACAGATCGTTCTGCACCTGGCGCAGCACCTCGGCGATGCGCGATTCCGGCCGGCCGAGGGCGAGAGCCACACCGAGTGCGGCGTTGGTCTCGTCGCAGTCGGCGTAGGCCACCAGCCGCGGATCGGTCTTCGGAACCCGGGAGAAGTCGCTCAAACCGGTGGTGCCGTCGTCTCCGGTCCGGGTATAGATCTTGGTCAGATGCACACTCATTGCTGGTGACCACCTACTTCTGGGTCAACGTCCCGGTCGGCGCCGGATGCGTTCGGAGGGCCGCGATTCGACCCAGGACAGGAATGCCGTCAGCGCCGGCCGATCCAGGGCGAGTTCATAGCTGCCGTCACCGTCGGAGACCGCGATCACAACGATGTCGTCGGTCATGATGTCGTACTCGTCGCCCACCGGAGAACGCCGATCGACCACTTCGATGCCCAGCCGCCGGATGGTCGAATCCGGTCCCACCTTCAGGCTGGTGAGCTTGTAGAAGACGAGCCGGGATTCGCCGTAGCGAATCAGGCCGTGCCGCCACCCTTGACCACCCTGCGCCGGAAGGACGCGCAGAATCGCCGCGGTTCCACCTCGACGCAACATGATCAGGCGATACAGCGACACCAGCGCTACGCCGACCAGCAGCAGCACCAGAATGATCAGAAGCACCATCCCGGTCCGCAATCCAGGTCCGTCCCTTCGCTTCGCCCCTGTGCCGTCGCCAGCGCCGTGCCATCCCCGAACAAGGCCGCTCCCGCAGCGAGTCTACAAACCAGGGCGCCGCGGCACACAGCCGGTACATCCGTTCCACAAACGAGGATATCGGCCGATTCGCCGATCCGGAGGAAGGTGATCAGAGGCACACTCGCGCAAGGGCATTCGAAGCCCGTCAGGGTTGGCTGTGCGCGGGTTCACGATGGGTCTCGTTTGCCCGCCGGCATCGGGTCGCGCTCAGGACAGGGTGGAGGGCGCACCACCGGACGGTCACCCCGGCGAGGGTGCGGCCGATTCATCACCAGCGATTCCGGCAGAAACGCCGGGTGGCGGCCCGGAGATCCGGACCGCCACACGGTTGCGCTATTCCGTTGTCGCCCTGAGGCGTTCGCGTCAGGCGCTCATCGCTTCCACCGCGCGAATTCGCGCGGTCGCCGCGTTCTGTTCCTGCTCCGAGGCATTCGGATCGGCCAGGACCGCGCGGGCGGCGTCGAGATCGATATCGCCCGCGAATTCCGCCGATTCGGCGAGAATCCGGACCGCCTCACCGGTGCACGAGAAGAAACCGCCGTGCACGGCCGCGACGATCCGCTCGCCCTCGGTGCTGTCGATGGTCACGATCCCGCCTTCGACCAGCTGGCCGAGTACGGGCTCGTGGCCGTGCAGAATACCGATCTGACCTTCCGTGGTCTGGGCGCTGACGAAACTCGCCGTCCCCGACCACAGCCGCCGCTCGATGGCGACCAGATCAACTGACATATCCGCCATGGTGGACTACTTCCCGGCGATCTTCTTCGCGGCCGCCTCGACGTCGTCCAGGCCACCGCAGGAGTTGAACGCCTGCTCCGGCAGGTGGTCGAATTCGCCCTTGCAGACCCGCTCGAAGTCGTCGATGGTCTGCTCCAGCGGCACGACCGAACCCGGCTGACCGGTGAACTTCTCGGCCACGATGAAGTTCTGACCGAGGAACTTCTCCAGACGACGCGCCCGGCCGACCAGGACCTTGTCCTCTTCGGAGAGCTCGTCCATACCCAGAATCGCGATGATGTCCTGCAGTTCCTTGTACTTCTGCAGGATTCGCTTGACCTCGTTGGCCACCGCGAAGTGCCGCTCGCCGACGATCGAGGCCTCGAGGATTCGCGAGGTCGAGGTCAGCGGGTCGACGGCGGGGTAGATACCCTTCTGCGAAATTGGGCGGGAGAGCTCGGTGGTCGCGTCCAGGTGGGCGAAGGTGGTCGCCGGCGCCGGGTCGGTGTAGTCGTCGGCGGGGACGTAGATCGCCTGCATCGAGGTGATCGAACGACCACGGGTCGAGGTGATGCGCTCCTGCAGCTGACCCATCTCGTCCGCCAGGGTCGGCTGGTAACCGACGGCCGAAGGCATACGACCCAGCAGGGTCGAGACCTCGGAACCGGCCTGGGTGAAACGGAAGATGTTGTCGATGAACAGCAGCACGTCCTGGCCCTGCACATCGCGGAAGTACTCCGCCATGGTCAGCGCGGACAGCGCGACGCGCATACGGGTGCCCGGCGGCTCGTCCATCTGGCCGAAGACGAGGGCGGTGTCCTGAAGGACGCCCATCTCTTCCATTTCCAGGTGGAGGTCGGTGCCCTCACGGGTGCGCTCACCGACGCCGGCGAACACCGACGTACCGGAGAACTCACGCGCGATACGGGTGATCATCTCCTGGATCAGAACGGTCTTGCCGACACCGGCACCACCGAACAGACCGATCTTGCCGCCCTTCACGTACGGGGTCAGCAGGTCGATGACCTTGATGCCCGTCTCCAGGATCTCGGTCTTACCCTCGAGCTGGTCGAAGGCCGGCGGCTGGCGGTGGATGCCCCACTGCTCGCCGTCGCGGCCCAGGCCGGGGGTGTCGAGGCAGTCGCCGAGGGCGTTGAACACGTGGCCCTTGGTGACGTCGCCGACCGGAACCGAGATCGGCTTGCCGGTGTCGGATACCGGGACGCCGCGGACCAGGCCGTCGGTCGGCTGCATCGAAATGGTGCGGACGATGTTGTCGCCCAGATGCTGCGCGACCTCGAGGGTCAGCGTCTTGGCCACCGACGGCAGGGTGACGTCGGCGTGCAGCGCGTTGAACAGATCTGGGATGGCGCCGCGCGGAAACTCGACGTCCACAACGGGGCCGTTGACCCGGACGACGCGGCCTGTGCCAGCGCCCGCCCGGCTTGCGTTTTCTTGCGTGACAGCTGCGGTCATTTGTTCTCTTCCATGGGGGCTAGGGCTTAGTCGCGATCCGAGGACGCAGCCAGCGCGTTCGCGCCGCCGACGATTTCACTGATTTCCTGCGTGATGTTCGCCTGCCGGATCGAGTTCGCCTGGCGGGTCAGCGTATTGACCAGCTCGGTGGCGTTGTCGGTGGCAGCCTTCATTGCGGTGCGGCGCGCGGCCGACTCCGAGGCCGCGGCCTCGAGCAACGACGAGTAGATGCGGGTGTTGATGTACTTCGGCAGCAGGGCGCCGAGCAGCTTGTCCGCATCCGGTTCGAACTCGTAGAGCGAGGTGATCTTCGCGTCCGGCGAGTCGGTGAGCATGTCCTCGCCGAGTTCGAAGTTCTCGTCGATGAAGCTCACCTGGATCGGAGCGAGCCGGCGAACCTCGGGCACCTGCGACAGCATCGAGACGAAGCGGGTGTAGACGATGTGGATCTCGTCCACGCCCTCCATGGTCCCGCCGCCCGGAGCCTCCACCTCGGTCTCGGAACCCGCCATGAACACATCCACCAGGTGATGGCATGCGGCCGAGGCATCGGTGTAGTGCGGCTGCTGCGAGAACCCGGTCCACGAACCGGCCAGCGGCCGGTTGCGGAACGTGTAGTACGTCAGGCCCTTGTTGCCCATCACGTACAGCACCGGCTCCTTGCCCTCGGAGCGCAGCGTCGTGATGAGCTCCTCGGTGCGCTTGAGCACGTTGGAGTTGTAGCCACCGCACATACCGCTGTCACTGGTGATCACCAGGATGGCGGCGCGGCGCGGAGTGGCCCGCTCGGTGAGCAGCGGGTGGTTGAGATTCGAGGACGCACTGGCCAATTCGCCGAGCACCTTCGTGATCTCTTCCGCATACGGCTTCGCGGCGGCCACCCGGGCCTGGGCCTTGCTGATTCGCGAGGTCGCGATCAGTTCCTGGGCCTTGGTGATCTTCTTGATCGAGCTCACGCCACGAATACGGGAGCGCAATTCACGCAAGTTCGCCATCAGCGGTTCACACTCCCTTCGCGTATCGAATTCGTAGGCATCGTCGGACCCGGCTTACTTCTCGACGTGCTTACGGGTGACCGACAGCGACTCGACCTCTTCGTGGTCCAGCTCGCCGGCCTCGGCCTCGTTGACGACGCGGCTGCCGTCGGAGGCCAGGAAGCCCTGCTTGAACCGCTCGGTCTCGGTCTTGATCGCGTCGGCGGCCTCGCCCTCGAGGACCTTGCCACCAGCGATCGACTCGAAGGCCTGCGGCGCGGCGCGGTGCAGCGTCTCCAGCAGTTCGGAGTTGAAGCGGCGGACGTCGCCGACCGGCACCGAGTCGTAGTAGCCGGCGTCGACCAGGTAGATCGAGACGATCTGGTCCTCGACGGCGACCGGCGAGTACTGGTCCTGCTTGAGCAGCTCGACCCAGCGGGCACCACGCTCGAGCTGGGCCAGCGAGGCGGCGTCCAGGTCGGAGGCGAAGGCGGAGAACGCCTCCAGCTCGCGGTAGGAGGCCAGCTCCAGACGCAGCGAACCGGCGACCTTCTTCATGCCCTTGGTCTGCGCGGCGCCACCGACACGGGAGACGGAGGTACCGACGTTGATGGCCGGACGCACACCCTTGTTGAACAGGTCGGACTCGAGGAAGACCTGGCCGTCGGTGATGGAGATGACGTTGGTCGGGATGAACGCCGAGATGTCGTTGGCCTTCGTCTCGATGATCGGCAGACCAGTCATCGAACCGGCGCCCATCGCGTCGGACAGCTTCGCGCAACGCTCCAGCAGACGGGAGTGCAGGTAGAAGACGTCACCGGGGTACGCCTCACGGCCCGGCGGGCGACGCAGCAGCAGCGAGATGGCGCGGTAGGCCTCGGCCTGCTTGGACAGGTCATCGAACACGATCAGGACGTGCTTGCCCTGGTACATCCAGTGCTGGCCGAGCGCGGAACCGGTGTAGGGCGCGAGCCACTTGAAACCGGCGGAGTCGGAGGCCGGGGCCGCGACGATGGTGGTGTACTCCATCGCACCGTGCGCCTCGAGCGCGGACTTCACGCCGGCGATGGTGGAGCCCTTCTGGCCGATCGCGACGTAGATGCAGCGCATCTGCTTCTTCGGATCGCCGGACTCCCAGTTGGCCTTCTGGTTCAGGATGGCGTCGATGCAGACCGCGGTCTTGCCGGTCTTGCGGTCGCCGATGACCAGCTGACGCTGGCCGCGGCCGATGGCGGTCAGCGCGTCGATGGCGGTGATGCCGGTGGCCATCGGCTCCTCGACCGGCTGGCGCTCCAGCACGGTCGCGGCCTGCAGCTCCAGCACGCGGCGCTCGTCGGCCTCGATCTCGCCCAGGCCGTCGATCGGCTGGCCGAGGGGGTTGATGACGCGGCCCAGGAACTTGTCGCCGACCGGCACCGAGAGCACGTCACCGGTGCGGCGGACCTGCTGGCCCTCTTCGATGCCGTCGAACTCACCGAGGATGACCGCACCGATCTCGTCGGGGTCGAGGTTCAACGCGACACCCAGCACACCGCCGGGGAATTCGAGGATCTCGTTGGTCATCGCCGACGGCAGGCCGCTGACGTGCGCGATGCCGTCACTGGTGTCGGTGACCGTGCCGATTTCCTCGATGGAGGTTTCGGGGGTGTAGCTCTGGGTGTAGCTTTCGATCGCGCTACGGATCTCATCGGGGGAGATCGTCAGCTCCGCCATGGTTCTTCCTGCTCTCGCTGTGGTCTGGAATGTCGGGTGGGTGCCGGGCTCGGGGGCTCGGCTAGGCCAGGGCCTGGCGCAGGCGCTGCAGTCGGCCGACGGCGCTGCCGTCGATGACGTCGTCGCCGATGCGCACGACGACACCGGCCAGCAGTGCCGGATCGACCTGCACGTGGATGGTGACCGGCTTGTCGTAGATTCGCTGCAGCGATGCGGCGAGATGCTCCCGCTGCTGCTGCGTCAGGGCCGTCGCCGAACGAACGTGCGCGACGATCTGCTTGCGCAGCGACGCCGCCAGATCGGACAGCTGGTCGAAGGCGACGCCGACATCACCGCGCGACCGGCCGACCGCCTGCTCGGCCAGCTGCATGGTGACGTCTTCGACCTTCCCGGCGAGCAGCCGCGCCAGCAGGTCGCGCTTGGCGGCCGCCGGCTTACCGCGATCGGTGAGTGCCTGCTCCAGATCCGGGTTGTCCTCGACGGTGCGGCCCAGCCGGAACAACTCGTCCTCGACGGCGTCGATACGTCCGCGGTCGGCCGCGGCGCGCAACAGCGCCTCCTGCCCGAGCAGCACCAGGGTGTCGACCAGATCTCGGGTCCGAGACCAGTCCTGGGCGACGGCAGTGGTCAGCACGGCCTGGGTGGCCGCGCTGATCTTGCCGCCGAAAACGCGTTCGGCCAGTTCGGCACGCACCGAACTCGACACCGACTTATCCGCGAGCGCCACACGCAGCGAACGCTGGTCGTCGAGCACGGCGACTACGGCGAACAGTTCGGAGCCCGTCGTGGCGGCGACGGAGTCACTCCCGGTGAGTGCGGCCGAAAGAGCTTCCCTCGCACGGGAACTCGCCTCGCGGCTCGCTGCGTACATGCTTCCCACTTTCACTGTGTTGAATTCCGGGGCCCGGAGTGGTCGGGCGCCGGTGACTTGCGTCACCGACAAGACCTCTCAGGCGCAGGTTACCTTCCGACCCCGATGCCGGCCTTCTGATCCAGCTCGGTGAGGAACCGATCGATGGACGCCGCCTGCTTGGCTTCGTCCGCCACGGACTGCCCGATGATCTTCTCGGCCAGGTCGACCGCGGTGCGGCCGAGCTCGGACCGGAGCTCGGTCACGATCTGCTGACGCTGCGCGTCGAGCTGCGCGTGACCGGCGGAGACGATGCGATCGGCTTCGGCCTGAGCCTCCGAGCGCAGCTGCGCGAGAATCTGCTGGCCCTGGGTACGCGCTTCCTCGCGGATGCGCGCGGCCTCGAGCCGAGCCTCGGCCAGCTGCTGCTGGTACTGCTGCAGGGTTTCCTGCGCCTCGGCCTGTGCGGCCTCGGCCTTGGCCATGCCGCCTTCGATCTTCTCCGAGCGCTCGTCGAGCACCTTCGTCAATCGAGGAACCACGTACTTGTAGAACAGGATCCCGATGACGACAACGCACACCACCGACCAGACGATGTCGTATGGCTCCGGAATCAGAGGGTTCTTGTCCTCTGCATTCTCGGCGAGCAAGTACATGCTGTTCATCGGAATCAGAAGATGAAGCCGGCGACGAGGCCGATCAGCGCGAGGGCCTCGGTGAACGCGATACCCAGGAACATGTTGGTCCGGATGGTGCCCTGCAGCTCGGGCTGACGGGCGATGCCCTCGATCGCCTTACCGACGACGATGCCGACGCCGACACCCGGGCCGATCGCGGCCAGACCGTAACCGATAGCGCCGTAGCCCTTGACCCGATCCGAGGTCTGGGCGAGTTCGGCGGCCACGTAGGAGAGGCTCATGAGATTTCTTTCCCTTTCTGTTGCCCACCCGCCCGGCGGCCGGTGGGGCAGTTCTTGTGCGGTCGTGCGGTCAGTGCGAGTCGGCGTGCTGCGCGAGGCCGATGTAGACGGCCGTCAGGAGCGCGAACACGTAGGCCTGCAGGAAGATCACCAGGAGTTCGAACAGGGTGAATCCGAATCCCGCGAGCAAGGAGAACGGCGAGAAGATCTTCATCCACGAAGCGGCGTCGAAGAGGAAGAACTGGGTGGCGCTGAAGAACAGCACCAGCATGATGTGACCGGACAGCATGTTGGCCATGAGTCGGACGGTCAGCGTGAACGGACGCAGGATGAAGGTCGAGATGAACTCGATCGGAATCAGCAGCACGTGCAGCGCGACCGGAACATTCGGCACGACGATGGACGAGCGCATGTATTTCCAGAAGCCGTACTTGCGGATACCCACGTAGTTGAAGGCGATATAGGCGATGACCGCCAGCACCAACGGCATACCGACGCGTGCGTTCGAGGAGATGTTCAAGAACGGGATGACGCTGGAGAAGTTCAGGAACAGCACCGTGAAGAAGATCGTGGCGATCAACGGGAAATACCGGCGGCCACTTTCCTTGCCGAGCACCTCTTCGCAGATCTGCTCCCGAACGAACAGCAGACCGATTTCCGCGGCGTTCTGCAGGCCACGCGGCACCAAGCGCGGGCTCCGGAATGCGAGCAACATGACCGCGACCAGGACTGCCGCCATGATGATGCGAATGAGCATCAAACGGTCGAGCTCGAAAGGCGTCCCCTCGAACAGCACAGCCGGAGGGAAGAAGTCTTGCAGCGAAGGCGCGTGGAACTCGCCCGCCAAAGTGGTGACGCTCAGCGTTCTCTCCCGTGTTCGGGCCGCGAGACATGTTCCATCTCGCGGTTCGATCGGACATTGACGATCAGGTGGGTCGACTCAGGTCGGCTCGAAGTTCGTCAGCAGCTGCGCGGGAAGTCCCGCCGTGGCGTCTGTACGTCGGCGACATCGTCGACGGTGCAGGGCCGGATCTTCTCACCGAAGGACCGGCACGGCAGCAAGCATAACCTCTCGCACCGGCGACGATGCGGTCGGCCCCGTTGGTTCGGATGCTTACGGTAAAGAGTTTACCAAGGTATCTACGACAACGTGTAGGGGGTCTTGTTCACACGTTCGAACGATCTTGGTCGGCGGAGCCCGCGGGCGGGTCGATCACCGGAACACGTTGGCGCAGAAGCCCGTACGTCTCGGCTCCGAGAACAATCAGCAACGCGCCCACGACGGTCAGGAAGAGGGTGCCGGGGCTGTAGAAATCGAACTGGTGCAAGATCGCGACCACGATCATCACGACCAGTATTTTGCCGATCCAGCTCGCCAGCATCACCATGCCCTGAATGCCGGAATCCAATTTCGCACTGAACAGCACGAGCGCGGCCGTGGTGAGAATGAAGAAACCACCGATCGCGGATCCGATGAGCGCGCCCCAGAAACCGGCCCAGCCCGCGACGACCGAGCCGGCGACGACCGAAACCACCACCAGCACGCACAATCCGGCGATGCCGTAACGCAGCGCTGCTCGTAGTGGCGCGTCGGGGTGCAATTCGGGTGCCGTGCTCACGTCGAGCCACTTTACCCGTTCCTTACTTGCGGCGACCGCGGAGCCCGACCACTTCGCGCAGCGATGGGACGGCCGTCACAACCAAGGCGAAAACCAAACCCGCCGCGAACAGCAGAACCACCACGCGACGGTCCATCAAAGAGGTTCCGACGGCCGCGAATGCGAGCACGCCGACCCACAGATAGATCAACAACACCACGCGTCGGTGCGAATGGCCGATCTGCAACAAACGGTGATGCAAATGCATTTTGTCGGGAGTGGAGAAACTCACACCCGCGCGCACGCGACGCACGATTGCCAGCACCAGATCCAATACCGGAATGAACATCACCGCTCCCACCAGCAACAGCGGTGACAGCAGACCCACGATGTCGCGCGGCCCGTATCCGGTGAGCGGAATTCGGCCGGACGCGCCGGTCGACACGGCGGCGAGCATCAAACCGATCAACATCGATCCGGAATCGCCCATGAATATTCGCGCCGGGTGGAAATTGTGTGGCAGAAATCCCAGACATCCGCCCGCCAGCGCCGCGGCCAGCAGGGCCGGCGGATAGCCGTCGGTGGCACCGCCCTGCTGGTAGAGCAAACCCACGGTGAACACGAAGACCGCCGCCGCGGCGATCAGCCCCAGCCCGGCCGCGAGACCGTCGAGGCCGTCCACGAAGTTCATCGCGTTGATCATGGTGACGGTGATGGCTACCGTGACCACCCACCCCTGCAGCTGGTCGAGCACGACCGTGGTGTTGCTGAACGGGTTGTAGATGGCCACCCAGCTCAGGCCCATCACGGCCATCGCCCCGGCGGCCGAGATCTGGCCCACGAACTTCGTCAGCGCGTCCAGGCCCCAGCGGTCGTCGACGATGCCGACCAGGACGATCAGCGTGCCCGCGACCAGCACGGCCGGAATGTCGCGCGGGTAGTCGAAACCGCGGCGCAGCGCCGGCAGCTGGTGGGCGAACAGCACCGCGGCCAGTACGCCCAGATAGATGCCGACCCCGCCCATGCGGGGAATCGGCTCGAGATGCACATCACGATCGCGTGGCACCGCGATGGCGCCGAAACCGATGGCCAGCACCCGAATTCCGCCGGTGGACAACATCGTCACCACCGCGGACACGAGCAGCACCAGAAGCAGCTCGCGCAGCGGGACGACCGCACCCTGACTGAAAACCATCTACCGGGCCGTCAGCGGGTGGTCTCGGGCGAGAGTTCGTCCGGCGCCATGCCCAGCACCTCGGCCACCTGCGCGACGGTCACCGCGCCGGCCCGCAGCACCCGCGGGCGGTCGCCGGTCAGGTCCACGATCGTGGAGGGCACGCCGTGTTCGGCCGGGCCGCCGTCGAGGTAGACGCCGACCTGGTTCCCGAGCTGGTGTCGCGCCTCGGTGACCGTCGTGGCGGGCGGCTGCCCGGAGACGTTCGCGCTCGATACGGCCATCGGGCCGACCTCGCGCAGCAGTTCCAGCGCGATCGGGTGCAGCGGCATGCGCAACATCACCGTGCCCCGGGCGTCGCCGAGATCCCAGGCCAGCGAGGGCGCCTGCTGCACGACCAGGCTCAGCCCGCCCGGCCAGAAGGCACGGATCAGATCCCGTGCCTGCGGCTGCACGGAGAAGACGAGTCCGTCGATGGTGTTCCACGAGCCCACCAGCACCGGCACGGGCATGTCGCGCCCGCGCCGCTTGGCCGCCAGCAGACCGGCCACAGCCGTGGAATCGAACGCGTCCGCGGCGATTCCGTAGACCGTATCGGTAGGGATGACGGCCAGCCGTCCGGATTTCAAGGTGGTCCGCGCGGCGGTCAATCCGGCGGCACGAGAATCGGGATCGGAGCAGTCGTAGACGGTACTCACGGCGGTGAGTCTATTGAATGTGTCTCACGGCACGTTGCCCGGCTTCGCGCAAATTCTCGGCAATCCGTGCGTCAGCGGGTGCGACGGGCGGCGACGAAGCGCGGCCGGCCGGCCAGATCCGGATGTTCGACGATGTCGGAGAATCCGCCGTGCCCGGCGAACAACTCCGCGACCTGGGCACCGTGCGAGTCGTCGTGTTCGACGGCGGTCACGCCCTCGGGCCGCAGCAGCCGCGCGATGGTGGCGACCATGGGGGCGATCACCTCGAGTCCGTCCGGGCCGCCGAACAGCGCGAGATGCGGATCGTGTTCGGCCACTTCGGGATCCAGCCGCGCGCCGGTGGGGATGTAGGGCGGGTTGGCGACCACGACGTCGACGCGGCCGTTCAGCTCGGCCAGCACGTGCGCGTCGGTGACATCGCCGGCATGCAGAACGATCGGCGTATCTCCCTGCGCTGCTTGCCGATCGGCGTTGCGCTGCGCCCACTGCCTTGCGGTGGCGTCGATTTCGACCGCGTGCACCTCGGCGTCGGGACGGGCGTTGGCGATCGCCAGGGCCAGCGCGCCCGATCCGGTGCACAGGTCGACGACGATCGGGGGGTGCTCGTGACCGGCGGCCTCGAGCTGGGCCAGCGCCCACGCGAAGATCAGCTCGGTCTCCGGTCGCGGAATGAAGACGCCGGGGCCCACCGCCAGATCCACCTCGCCCATGGAGGCGGCGCCGGTCAGATGCTGCAGCGGCACCCGCTCGGCCCGGCGAGCCACCAGTTTGTGGAACCGTTCGAGCTGTTCCGGTGTGACCATCGGAATCAGCGCCAGGCGCGAACGCTCGACCTCGAGGACGAAAGCGGCCAGGAATTCCGCGTCGATCTGCGGGCTGTGCACCCCGGCCGCCGCGAGCGTGCGAGCCGCGTCGAGGATCGCGGGTCGCAGCGGCAGCCGGTGCTTGCCCGCCTCACCCGGGTCCGGCATCATTCCGCCGCGAGCCGGGCGGTGCGATCGGCTTCGCCCAGAGCGTCCAGCAGCGCGTCCAGTTCGCCGTCCAGCACCGAATCCAGATTGTGAGCCTTGAAGCCGATGCGGTGGTCGGTGATGCGGTTCTCGGGGAAGTTGTAGGTGCGGATGCGCTCGGAGCGGTCGACCGTGCGGATCTGTGACGCGCGGCCCGCGGCCGCGTCGGCCTCGGCCTGCTCCTCGGCCAGGCTCTGCAACCGCGCCGAGAGGACCTGCATCGCGCGGATCTTGTTCTGCAGCTGCGAACGCTCGTTCTGGCAGGTCACGACGATCCCGGTGGGCAGGTGCGTGATGCGGACCGCGGAGTCGGTGGTGTTGACGCCCTGGCCGCCCTTACCGGAGGAGCGGTAGACGTCGATGCGCAGATCGGATTCGTCGATCTGGACCTGTTCGACCTCGTCGGGTTCGGGGTAGATCAGCACGCCGGCCGCCGAGGTGTGGATGCGCCCCTGTGATTCGGTGACCGGCACGCGCTGCACGCGATGGACCCCGCCCTCGAACTTCAGCCGGGACCAGACGCCGTCGCGACTGGGCTCGCGGCTCTTGATCGACAGCGTCGCCTCCTTGTATCCGCCCAGGTCGGACACGTTGGCGTCGAGTACTTCGACCTTCCAGCCGTGGCGTTCGGCGTAGCGGATGTACATGCGAGCCAGATCGGAGGCGAACAGGGCCGACTCCTCGCCGCCCTCCCCCGACTTCACCTCGAGCACGACATCGTCGGCATCGTGCGGATCGCGCGGGGCGAGCAGATCGGTGAGCGTCTTCTCCAGTTCCTCGACCTGCTGTTCGAGGCCGGGCACCTCGGCGGCGAAGGACGAGTCGTCGGCTGCCAGCTCCCGGGCCGCGGCCAGATCGTCGCGGGCCGCGGTGAGCTTGGTGTAGGTCGACATGATCGGCGCCAATTCGGCGAACCGCTTACCGACGCGACGGGCCTCACCGGGATTGTTGTGCAGCGCCGGATCCGACAGCTGGGTTTCCAGGCCGGCGTGCTCGGCGAGAATGTCGTCGATGGCGGATGGGGCCGTGATCTTGTCGGCCATGGCGGTTATGCCTCCTGCTGGGAGCTTTCGGTCACCTATAAACGCACCAACGCCCGGCCTGCGAATGCAGGACGGGCGTTGGCGGGGCAGCTACTTGGCTTCCGAACCCTCGGCCTTCTTGGCGCGCTTGCCGTAGCGGGCCTCGAAGCGGGCGACGCGACCGCCGGTGTCGAGGATCTTCTGCTTGCCCGTGTAGAACGGGTGGCACTGCGAGCAGACCTCGACGGTGATGTGGCCCGACTCCTTGGTGCTGTGAGTCTGGAAGGTGTTGCCGCAACCGCAGACAACGGTGGTCGGCACGTATGCCGGGTGGATTCCTGCCTTCATGGGTGTCCTCTCGATCTGGCCCCGGGTCGCCCCGGCCCACGGCTGTATCTGCCGTGCTGCCGTGCTGGACGTGAACCGGAACCGACTAGGCGGGATGGTCTGCCGATCGCAGACGCACCGACGGTCCAGTATGCCAGAACCGCCGATACGCACTCACAACGCACCCCGCACCGGATTTGTTCCGGCATCGGCGCGCCCCGGAAGGCCGCACACCCCAAGGAACTGACGGCACGCGAACTCGCGGTTCTCGAGCCACCCTGAAAACGAGTAGTCGGCTACTCGGGAATATGAACACCTTTGTTCGTAGATTCGTTGCAGGAAGAAGACCCATGGCAATCGAGCCGACGATCCGAGGGACAGCAGTGAATTTCCACACCGCGCGGGGGGCGAGTAGGAGATCGCGCGCCCCCGCCGTCGGCGAGCCCCGCCCCGGAGACCGCCGCCTGGGAGATCGCACCATCCGCCCGGTGCCGGGCCACGGACATGCGAAGGAGATCGGCGCGGCGACCGTATTGGCCACGCTGGGCGTACTCGTCGTCACCGGGTGGCTGACCGCCTCCGGCACCCCGCCCCGCGCGACCGTCGCGACGCCCGCCGGACCGGATCGGCCCTACGAATTCGCCGCGACCTCGGTCTCCACCGGGTCCATCACCGGCGTCACCGCCCTGATTCTGATCTGCCTGATCACCGGCGCCGCGGTGATCGGCCTGCTGTTCTATGCGCCGACCCCGCCACACGCCGACCGGCGACGCGATCATCGACGTGGACGGTTACCGCAGACAGCAATGCGGCCCCGCCGAAGCGGGGCCGCATTATCGCGAGCCGAGCGGCACCTGCGGGTGCGCACCGGGCACGGAGAGATGTACTGCTCTCCTATTCGTCCAAGGCGCCCGGCGCGGTCTTCGAGACCGTCATCAGGAATTCGACGTTGCTCTTCGACTTCTTCAAACGGTCGATGAGCAGGTCGATCGCCTGCTGCGAATCGAGGCCCGAGAGCACCCGGCGCAGCTTGTGGATGACCGCCATCTCGTCGGGCGACATCAGCAGCTCGTCGTGGCGGGTGCTGGACGGGTTGATGTCGACGGCCGGGAACACGCGGCGCTCGGCGATCTTGCGATCGAGCTTGAGCTCGGCGTTACCGGTGCCCTTGAACTCCTCGAAGATCACCGTGTCACCGGTGGAACCGGTCTCCACCATGGCGGTGGCGATGATGGTCAGCGAGCCGCCGTTCTCGATGTTGCGAGCCGCGCCGAGGAACCGCTTGGGCGGGTACAGCGCGGTCGAGTCCACACCACCGGACAGGATGCGACCGGAGGCCGGCGAGGAGTTGTTGTACGCACGACCCAGCCGGGTGATCGAGTCGAGCAGCACGACGACGTCCTGCCCCATCTCGACCAGGCGCTTGGCCCGCTCGATGGCGAGTTCGGCGACCGAGGTGTGGTCGCTCGGCGGACGGTCGAACGTGGAGGCGATGACCTCGCCGCGCACCGAGCGCTGCATATCGGTGACCTCTTCGGGACGCTCGTCCACCAGCACCACCATCAGGTAGCACTCGGGGTTGTTGGTGGCGATCGCGTTCGCGATGTCCTGCAGGATCGTGGTCTTACCCGCCTTGGGCGGCGACACGATCAGCGCACGCTGACCCTTACCGATCGGCATGATCAGGTCGATCACGCGGGTCGTCAGCTTGTTCGGCGTGGTCTCGAGCCGCAGCCGCTGGTTGGGGTACAACGGGGTGAGCTTGTTGAATTCCGGCCGGCGGCGGGCGGATTCGACATCCGAGCCGTTGACCGTGTCCAGCCGCACCAGCGGATCGAACTTCTGCCGCTGGTTGCCCTGTTCGCCCTCGCGCGGAGCACGCACCGCACCGGTGATCGCGTCGCCGCGGCGCAGGCCGTTCTTACGCACCAGGTTCATCGACACGTAGACGTCGTTCGGGCCGGCCAGGTAGCCGGAGGTGCGGACGAACGCGTAGTTGTCCAGCACGTCGAGGATGCCGGCGACCGGCTGCAGGACGTCGTCCTCGCGGATCTCGACCTCGCGGCCCTCGCCGCCCTCGCGGTCACGCCCGCCACGACGGCGCTCCCGGAACCGGCGGCCGCGGCGCCCGCGCCCACCTTCCTCGTCGTCGCCACCACGGTCTCCGCCACGGTCGCCACCGCGGGCGGCGCCGTTCTGGCCGGCCTGGTTCTGACCGCCGGACTGGTTGCGGTCGCGGCGACGATCGCCCGACTCCTGATCCGCCTTGGCGTCGCCGCCCTCGGCCTTCGGTTCGGTCTTGGTTTCGGCGCGAGCCTCACCACCGCGGTTGTCGCCACGGTTGTCGCCGCCCTCGCCACGCTGGTCGCGGCCACGACGCTGGCGGCCGCGGCCACGCTGGCCGCCGTCACGGCCGGACTCGTCACCCGAATCGGCCGGGCGCGCAGCCGATTCCGCGGTTTCCGCCTTGGCGGACGCGTTCTCGGCGCCCACACCGTCGAGAGTCTGCTGCTGACCGCGCGCGGCACCGTTGCGGGTGCCCTTCGGCGCATCGTTCTTGGCGCGGCCCTTGCCGGTGGACTCGGCGGCGTTCTCGGAGGTCTGGGGGGAGTCCGTCTTCGCCGCCGCGCCGGATTCGGTCGCAGCGCCGGCATTCGACGCGGACTTCGCGACGGGCTCGACGCCCGAGTCCGCTTCGGCGGATTTCGCATCACCCCGGCCACCACGCGCGGACTTGCCGGCGCCGGCGGAAGCCTGATTTTCCTTGATGGCGGCGATGAGATCGCCCTTACGCATTCCGGATGTGCCTCGGATACCGAGCTCTCCGGCAAGCGCACGCAACTGCGGCAACAACATTCCAGTCAGCCCCGATCGTGCGACGTCGGTGTGTTCGCTCATCTTCGAAATCTGTCCGGAGTCACTTTCGCGGCCGTCCGAGGGATTTGCAGTGTCCACCCCGGGTGTCGCGAGCAGGTCCGTATCTGTCACGGAGATCCTTTCCTTCCCTCGATTGCCGTGTGCATATTCGAGGGTTCGTCCCGAAGCCCGATCACTGTGCCGAGCTCGGATGCCGTATCGCCTGCCCCGCCGGACCGATGGAATCACCACCTGGTCACGGCCACCGGTTCATTGAGTGGGAGTGATCATTCCAGTCGCTGTCCCCGACGTCGAGGTCGAAGTCCCGAGTGATTCGAGCCCCCGAGCCACCGAGCTTGAGCAAGGAGCCTGCTGGAGCGATTGCCCTGATGAAGCACCGGCGTCTGACGCGCACGATGTACGGACGTGCTCAGGATAGCTCTGTATGACCACGTCAGCAAGGCAGCCACGCCATCAATCCACGCGTACACCCGCGGAAATGTCGGGTTCGACGACGCGCAGACCGTCGGCCTCGGCGAGTTTGCGCAGGTCGTCCGGAAATTCTCCGGTGCCCAGCGCCAGGATGGTCGGACCGGCGCCCGACACCATCGCGGCGAGTCCGGCGGTGCGCAGCCGGGTGATCCAGGCGGTGGTCAGCGGCAGCGCGGCGGCGCGATAACCCTGGTGCAGACGGTCCTGGGTCGCGGGCAGGAGCAGGTCGGGACGCTCGGTCAGGGCGACCACCGACAGTGCGGCGCGGCTGACGTTGAACGCGGCGTCGCCGTGCGGGACCATCTCCGGCAGCAGGCCGCGGGTGTGCGCGGTCGAGGACCGCTCCTGCGGGATCAGCACCGTCGCGCGCAGTCGCGGGTGCGGATCCAGCCGCACCGCACGGTAGACGCGCTGGTAGCGCTCGACCGAGCTGCTCGCGTCGAGTTCGCCGGCCCGGTCGGATTCGGTCCACGACACCACGATGCCGCCGAGCACGCTGGCGGCCGCGTTGTCGGGATGTCCCTCGAATTCCGAAGCCAGCTGCACCAATTCGGCATCCGAACCCGTCAGCGCCGGGTCGAATTTCGCGGCCAGTCCGCGCGCGGCGGCGAGTCCGCCGACCGCCGCCGAGGCCGAGGATCCCAGCCCGCGCGAATGCGGAATGACGTTGCGGCACACCACGTCCAGCCCGTCGGCCCACACGCCCGCGGCTTCCAGACCGCGTTCGATCGCGCGCACCACCAGATGCGAAGGGCCCCAAGGAACGTCGTCGGCGCCCTCACCCTCCACTCGGATGGTAAGCCCGGAATCGGTGGTACGTACCACGATTTCGTCGTACAGCCCCAAAGCGATACCGAGCGAATCGAATCCGGGGCCGAGATTGGCGCTGGAGGCGGGCACCCGGGCCGTGACGGTGATTCCGGGGGGCAGGGTTCGCGTCACCGCGGCACCGTGCTGTCGCTCGGCGCCGTCCGACGAAGGCGCTGCGGGGTCGACTCGCCGCGCCCGCTCACTGAGCTGACCTTCGCGCGCACTCAACTCAGGCCAACTCGAGCTCGCGAGCCACCGCTACCGGATCGACCGCGATCGCCTCGACCGCGGGCATACCCAGCAGCGCGGTGTCGGGATCCTTGAGACCGTTGCCGGTGACGGTGCACACGACGGTGAGCCCGGAATCGAGCCAGCCCTCCTTGCGCGCGGCCAGCAGACCGGCCACGCTCGCGGCCGAGGCGGGTTCCACGAAGACGCCCTCGGTGCTCGCGACCAGGCGGTACGCGGCGAGGATCTCCTCGTCGGTGGCGGCCCGGAAGGCGCCGCCGGACTGCTCCTTGGCGGCCACCGCGCTGTTCCAGGACGCGGGCGCGCCGATCCGGATCGCGGTCGCGATGGTTTCGGGGTCCTTCACCGGCGCGCCGTTGACCAGCGGCGCGGCCCCGGCGGCCTGCACACCGAGCATGCGCGGACGGCTCGCGGTGAGGCCGTCGGCGTGATATTCGCTGTAGCCCTTCCAATACGCGGTGATGTTGCCCGCGTTGCCGACCGGCAGGGCGTGCACATCGGGAGCCTTGCCCAGTGCGTCGCAGATCTCGAAGGCCGCGGTCTTCTGCCCCTCGATGCGCGCCGGGTTGACCGAGTTCACGAGACCGACCTCGGGAAAGTCCGAGGTGACCTTGCGGGCCAGCTCGAGGCAGTCGTCGAAATTGCCCTCGACCTGAATGATCTTGGCGCCGAGCATGACCGCCTGCGCGAGCTTGCCCATCGCGATCTTGCCCTGCGGGATCAGCACCGCGCAGTGCATGCCGGCCCGGGTGGCGTAGGCCGCCGCCGACGCGGAGGTGTTACCCGTGGAGGCGCACAGCACCGCCTTCTGGCCGCGGGCCTTCGCATCGGTCATCGCCATAGTCATGCCGCGGTCCTTGAAGGAACCGGTCGGGTTGAGGCCCTCGACCTTGAGATACACCTCACAGCCCGTGAGCTCGGACAGGTGATGCGCGGGCACCAGCGGCGTGCCGCCCTCGTAGAGGGTGACCGGCTCCCAATCGGCGCCGACCGCCAGGCGTTCCCGATAGGCGGCGATCAGCCCCGGCCACGGAGTGTGCACGGCCCCGGCCGACGGCGGCGCTCCTGTCTGACTCATTCCTCGGTGCCTTCCAATCTCAAGACGCTGGTCACGGACGTGACGGATTCCAGCTCGGCAAGTGCTGCCACCGTATCGGCCAGCGCCGACTCCGGTGCGTGGTGGGTGACCACGACCAGTCGGGCGCCCTCGTCGTGTCCCTCCTGGCGGACCGTCGAGATGCTGACACCGTGCTCGGCGAATTTGCCGGACACCGCCTGCAGAACCCCGGTGCGGTCGGCAACCTGCAGGTTCACGTGATAGCGGGTCGGGATGTCGCCGATCGGCGCGATCGGCAGCTCAGCATAAACCGATTCACCCGGTGCGCGGCCACCGTAGAACTTGTTGCGGGCCGCCATCACCAGATCGCCCATGACGGCCGAGGCGGTCGGCGCGCCGCCGGCGCCCTGGCCGTAGAACATCAGCCGGCCGGCGTTCTCGGCCTCGACCACCACCGCGTTGAAGGCGCCGTTCACCGACGACAGCGGATGCCGCCGCGGGATCAGCGCCGGGTAGACGCGCACCGACACCCGGTCCTTACCGGCGGGCGTGCTGCCCGCTTCCCCCGGCGCGGCCACCGTCGAGCCGTCCATCGACAGCCGCTCGCCGCCGGGCATCCGCTCGCAGATGGCCAGCAGCTTCACGGTGCAGCCGACCGCCGCCGCGGTTTCCATATCCTCGGCGGTGATCTTCGAGATGCCCTCGCGGTACACATCGGCCGCGGTCACGCGGGTGTGGAAGGCCAGCGAGGCCAGGATCGCGGCCTTGGCGGCGGCGTCGTACCCCTCGACATCGGCGGTGGGATCGGCTTCGGCGTAGCCGAGCCGAGTCGCCTCGGCGAGCGTATCGGTGTAGTCTGCGCCGGTCTCGTCCATCGCCGAGAGAATGAAATTCGTTGTGCCGTTGACGATTCCGACCACCCGGTTCACCCGGTCGCCGGACATCGACTGGATCAGCGGGCGCACCACCGGGATGGCGCCGGCGACCGCGGCCTCGAAGTACAGGTCGGCGCGGCTGCCCTCGGCCGCCGCGGCCAGCTCACCGGTGTAGTCGGCCAGCAGCGCCTTGTTCGCGGTCACCACCGACTTGCCGCCGTTGAGCGCGGACAGGATCAGCTTGCGAGCCGGATCGATACCGCCCATCACCTCGACCACCAGGTCGACGTCGTCGCGGGCGACCAGCGCTTCGGCGTCGGTGGTCAGCAGCTCGGCCGGAATGCCGCGGTCGACGTCGAGGCGCCGCACCGCGACGCCCCGCAGCACCACCGGGGCACCGACCCGCGAGCGCAGGTCGTCGGCGTGCTCGCGCAGGATGCGCACCACCTCGGTGCCGACATTGCCCATGCCGAGCACCGCGACCCCGATGGGATGTTCGATTCCGAACGCACCGCCTCGGGCCTGGTTCGTCGCCTCGGTCATGAGTGCACCTCCGTCGCTTCCAGGCTCATCAGATCCGCCACCGTCTCGCGGCGCAGCAGCAGCCGCGCCTGCCCGTCGCGGACCGCGACAACGGCCGGGCGGGTGAGCATGTTGTAGCGGCTCGCCATCGAATAGCAGTACGCTCCCGTGGCCGCGACCGCAACCAGGTCTCCCGGTCCGACGTCGGCGGGCATCCAGGTGTCCCGGATGACGATATCGCCACTCTCACAATGCTTTCCGACCACACGCGCCACCACGGGGGCGGACTCGCTGGAGCGCGAGACCAGCCGGCAGTCGTAGTCGGCCTGATACAGCGCGGGGCGGATGTTGTCGCTCATCCCGCCGTCGACGCTGACGTAGCGGCGCTGCGCGCCCGCGTCGAGCGAGACGTCCTTGGTGGTACCGACCTCGTAGAGGGTGACGGTGCCGGGGCCGGCGATCGCGCGGCCGGGCTCCACCGCGATGGTCGGGGTGGGCAGGCCGATCTGCGCCGCCTCCACCTCGACGATGTCGCGCACCTTCGCGGCGAAGTCGTCCAGCGGCGGCGGATCGTCGCTCGGCAGATACGAAATGCCCAGGCCGCCACCGAGATCCAGGATCGCGATCTGTTCGGTGCGCTCGACGCCGAACTTCTCGATCGCATCGCGCAGCAGTCGCAACATGCGCCGCGCCGAGATCTCGAAGCCGTCGATGTCGAAGATCTGCGATCCGATGTGGCTGTGCAGGCCGACGAGGCGCAGATTGTCCGCCTCGAAGACCCGGGCCAACGCCTCCATCGCATCGCCGCCGGCGATCGAGAAGCCGAACTTCTGATCCTCGTGCGCGGTCGAAATGTATTCGTGCGTATGCGCTTCCACGCCGACGGTGACGCGGACCAACACGTCCTGCACCACGCCCGCGCGGGCGGCGACCGACTCCAGGCGCTCGATTTCGATCAGCGAGTCGACCACGACGTGACCGACGCCCGCCGCGACGGCCTGCTCCAGCTCGGCGACCGATTTGTTGTTGCCGTGCAAGGCGATTCGCTCGGCGGGGAAGCCGCCGTGCAGCGCCACCGCCAGTTCACCGCCGGAACACACGTCCAGGTGCAGGCCCTCGTCACGCACCCAGCGCGCGATCTCGCCGCACAGAAATGCCTTGGACGCGTAGTGGACTCGCGCGCCGGGCCCGAAGGCGCGGACCATGTCGCGGCAGCGGGAACGGAAGTCGTCCTCGTCGACCACGAACAGCGGTGTGCCGAATTCGGCGGCGAGCTGCGTGACGGGCATACCGGCCAGGCGCACCACGCCGTCGGCGTCGCGAGAGGCGTTGCGGGGCCAGACCTTTTCGGGCAGGTCGATCATCGCGCGGGGGTCGGCGGGCCGCTCCGGCAGGTTGGGGGCGTGGGGGATCTCGGCGTGCCGAGGTCCCGCCGGATGCGCACTCACAATAATTCCTTCCTCACACGATGACCTGACCGACGGCGGTTCACATGCGCTCCGGGGCGGATACGCCCAGCAGCGCCAGACCGTTGGACAGCACCTGACGGGTGGCGTCGACCAGTTGCAGGCGGGCGGCGTTGACCGGCAGGACCGGGTCGTCGTTCTGCGGCAGGATCCGCAGCGTCTTGTTGGTCTGGAAGCGGTGGTAGGCGCCGGCCAGTTCCTCCAGATAGCGGGCCACGCGGTGCGGTTCGCGCAGGCTCGCCGCGCTCGCCACCACGGCCGGGAACTCGCCGAGGGTGCGGATCAGCTCACCCTCCTCGTCGGCGGACAGCAGACCGAGATCCGGTGTGACACCGGCGAATCCGAAGTCCGTGGCGTTGCGGGCGACCGCACAGGTGCGGGCGTGCGCGTACTGCACGTAGTAGACCGGATTCTCACTGCTCTGCTTGGTCCACAGATCCAGGTCGATATCGATACTCGAGTTGACCGAACTGCGCACCAGCACGTAGCGGGCGGCGTCGACGCCGATCGCCTCGACCAGATCGTCGAGAGTGACGACCGTGCCGGCGCGCTTGCTCATCCGCACCGCCACACCGTCGCGCAGCAGATTCACCATCTGGCCGATCAGCACCTCGACGGTGTCCGGATCGTCGCCGAACGCGGCCGCCGCCGCCTTCAACCGGCCGATGTAGCCGTGATGGTCGGCGCCGAGCATGTAGATGCAGAGATCGAACCCGCGCGAGCGCTTGTTCTGGAAGTAGGCGATGTCGCCGCCGATATAGGCGGATTTGCCGTCGCTCTTGATGACGACGCGGTCCTTGTCGTCACCGTATTCGGTGCTGGCGATCCACCAGGCGCCGTCCTTCTCGTACAGGTTGCCCGAGGCCTTGAGCTGGTCGAGTGCCTTCTCGACGGCACCGGAGGCGAACAGCGAGCTCTCGTTGAAGTACACGTCGAAATCGGTGCCGAAATCGTGCAGCGTCTGCTTGATGTGGGCGAACATCAGCTCGACACCCTCGCGGCGGAACAGTTCGTGCCGCTCGTCCTCCGGCAGCGTCACCGCATCCGGATGCGCGGCGGTGATCTGGCCGGCGATATCGGAGATGTAGGCACCGGCGTAGCCGTTCTCCGGGGTGGGCGCGCCGGTGGCGGCGGCGACCAGCGATTCGGCGAAGCGGTCGATCTGCGCGCCGTGGTCGTTGAAGTAGTACTCGCGGGTCACGTCGGCGCCCTGAGCGGCCAGGATGCGGCCCAGCGCATCGCCGACCGAGGCCCAGCGGGTGCCGCCCAGATGGACCGGGCCGGTCGGATTGGCGGAGACGAACTCCAGGTTGATCTTGGTGCCGGCGAGCGTCTGCGCGGTGCCGTAGGCGGCGCCCGCGGCGCGGATCTGCTCCACGATGGCGCCCTGGGCGGCCGCGGCGAGACGGATATTGAGGAAGCCCGGACCGGCCACATCGGCCGATTCGATGCCGTCGGTGGCGGCCAGCGCGTCGGCCAGCAGACCGGCCAGTTCGCGCGGATTCATTCCGGCCTTCTTGCCCACCTGCATGGCCACATTCGTGGCATAGTCTCCGTGTTCCGGATTACGGGGACGCTCCACCTTGACCTCGTCGGGCAGGACCGCAGGGTCGGATCCACGTTCGACGAGCACCTTCGCCGCGGTCGCACGAAGGAGTTCTGCAAGGTCAGCTGGAGTCACGAGTCTCTATCCTATGGTCCGAGGGGGTGTGCGCCGCCAGCGGGCACCTGCTCGGCGCACCCGGCATCCGGCACCGGCGGCCCCGGCCCGCCACGCCCGTACTCCTCCGACATACCCGAAGAGAGCGCTACGCCGATGCCGAACACCAGCGCGAAATCAGCCAAGGCGATTCGTGCCGCCGCGAAATCCGCCCCCGGCGGGGCGTACAACGGTAATTCCAACCCGCCGAAGCACCGGCGTGTTCCCTGGGCGCTGGTCGGCGCGGTCGTGGTGATCGCCGCCCTGGTCGTCGCCCTGGTCGTCTATTTCGTCCCCAAATCGCGCCACCACGCCGACAAGGAGAAGGCCGTCCCGCCCACCGGTCAGATGGACGAACTCCCCGCCGGCATCCCTGCCATTCCCGGCATGCCGGGTGCGCCGATGCCGACGCGTTAGTGCCGCGCCGCCGCTGAATCCCTGCTCGGACCTGTCTTTTGGCGCACGCCGTGTGATGCGATACGCTTTCCCCGCCCGATCGGACGACGTATCCACTGGTGTCGACCCGGGTCCAATCCCCGCCCTCGTAGCTCAGGGGATAGAGCGTCTGCCTCCGGAGCAGAAGGCCGCAGGTTCGAATCCTGCCGAGGGCACAGAAAACAGACCCCTGACCAGCGATCCACTGGTCAGGGGCTTTTTTTTCGTCCACACCTTCTGCGCGAGCAGTTGTGGTCCGGACCGCTGGAGAATTCAGTAGCTCGCGTTGCCGGGGCGGCTCCCACACCCCATTTAGGACGGTCCGGTCGGGCCAGTAGGCACACAGTCCCGTTCGGGTTGTCGATTCCGGGGAAGCTCGCGCGTCGGAGGGGTGTACGGCCCGAACGAGGGCCACGCCGACGAACGAAGGACATGCCATGACCACGACTCGAACCGACGACTCGGCCGCCATCGCGCAGATCTTGGCCGATCAGTACAAGGCCTGGACGGCCGGGGACGCCGACGCTTTCGTCGCGGACTACGCCGAGGACGCCACGGCGATCATGCCGGGGACCTATCGGCGCAGCCGGGCGGAGATCCGGCAGGGTATGGCGGACAGTTTCGCGACCGTTCTCGCGAACTCGACCGTCATCGACGACATCGGAGATATCCGATTCCTCGGCGCGGACCACGCCGTGGTGGTCAGCAGGGCCGCGATTCTGTTCGCCGGGGAAACCGACGTCCCCGCCGACCGGTACGTCAACGCGACCTGGATCCTGCACCGGCGCGACGGCAAGTGGACGGTTGCCGCGTACCACAACAGCCCCGCCGCGACGCGCTAGCGGCTCGCTACGCTGCTCACCCGAATCGAACGATCGACACCACCCCCACGATCACGCAGTACGCCGCGAACGGCAACAGGGTTCGAGTCTGGAAGTAGCGTTCGAGATAGCGGACGGCGAACCACGACGTGACACCGGACACCACCGCGCCGACGAGGATCGGGCCCCAGATCACCTCGGCGCGTGGGGATATCAGGTCCGGGAGGTCGACTATCCCGGCGCCGAAGATCGCGGGGGTGGCGAGGAGGAAGGCGAATTTGGCGGCATGTTCGTGCTCCAGACCGCGCCAGAGACCGCCGACCATGGTGAGGCCGGCCCGGCTGAAGCCGGTGAGGAGGGCGCCGGCTTGAGCCAGGCCGATGCCGACCGCGTCCCGGGAGTCGAGGGCCGCCAAGCGGCGGTCCGATTGCGGGAGAGAAAGCGTTGTCGCCGTGCGAGTTCGGCCGTTCGCCTGGTTCAGGGCGAAGCGACGGCCGTATTCGGCGAGGGTGGGCTCGTTGCGGCGACGCAGCCCCTCGCCGACGACCAGCACCACGCCGTTGACGGTCAGAAAGGCCGCGGCGCACAACGGAGCCGCGAAGACATCGTGCAGAGGATGTTCGAGCAGCGGACCGAGCACCGCGACCGGCACGGTCGCGACGATGATCAACCAGGCCAGCCGCTGCGGAACGGTATCCAGGCGCCGTGTCCGCACCATCTCGACGAATCCGACGATGATCGCGCACCAGTCGCGCCGGTAGTAGATCACCAGCGCGACCGCCGTCGCCACGTGCAGGGCGACGACGAACGCCAAATAGGTTGCGGCGGATTCGGTTCCGCCCCGGTCGGCCAGCGCTCCCCAGCGTCCACCCAGCCAGGCCGCCACGAGAACCGAATGTCCGAGACTGGAGATCGGGAACAGCTCGGTGAAACCCTGCACCGCGCCGATGACCATCGCTTCGAAATAGGTGAGCATCGCGACGAGTTTCGCACGGCAATCATAAAGGTTCCTGTGAGTCGAATCTCGGATAAGTCACTGCGCGACAACGAGTTTCGAATCGTCCGATATGCCCGAAGTTGATCTTGGATATCGAGGACGGCGGCCCTGGGGCATCTCCGAGGGCCGCCGTCCCGGCACTCACCGCTGCGCCCGTACGCTCCGAAATGTCGACGCCACAAGCAATGTCAGTACCGCGATCCCCGCCGCCGCGGCGAAGGCGGTCGTGATGCCGGAGACGAGCACATGCACGGCCGAGCCGGACGCGGCCCGGACAGCGGTGCCGAAGACCGTGACCAGCACCGCCAGCCCCAGCGCCGCACCGGTCTGCTGCAGCGTCTGCAGCGCACCGCCCGCCGCACCGGCCTCCTCGGGCGCCACATTCGCCATGATGATCACGTTCAGCGGCGAAAACGCCAGGCCGATACCGCACCCCATCAAGACCGTCGCCACCGCGAGCAGCGGGAAGTAACCGGTATCGGTATCGAGCAGGGTGAGCAGGACCAGTCCGGCGATCATCGCGGCCGTCCCCACCAGCGTCACCGGCTTGGGTCCGAAACGGGGCAGCAGGCGGGGAATCAGCCGGATCATGGTGAACATCGTCACCGCGGTCGGCAGAAAGGCGAAACCCGTTGCCAGCGCGCTCATTCCCCGCACTTCCTGCAGATACTGGGTGAGGAAGAAGAACATCGAGGTTCCCGCCATCGGGCCGAGGAACATATTCGCGTACGCGGCGGCGCGATTGCGGTCGGCGAACAGGTGCAGGGGCAGCAGCGGCTGGACGGCGCGGCGTTCGATGAGCAGGAACGCCACCAGTGCGACGACGCCGACCGTCAGCGACACATCGGTCGTCACATCGTCCCAGCCGTGCGCCGCGGCGCTGATGAAGCCGTAGACCAACGCGGCCACCGCACCCGTCGCGGTCACCGCTCCGGGGAGGTCGAGGTGCGCGCGACGGCGCGGCGCGTCGGGCAGATACCGCACCGCCAGCAGGGCCACCACCAGTCCGAACGGCACGTTGATGAACAGCACCGAGCGCCAGCTCAGCCACTGGGTCAGCAGCCCGCCCAGGATCAACCCGATCGCGAATCCCGCACTCGACATTCCGGAGAACAGGGCGAGCACCCGGACCCGCATCTTCGGATCGGCGAATGTGGTGGTGAGCAGGGCGAGAGTATTCGGTCCGGCCATCGCGCCGCCCAGACCCTGCACGATGCGCGCGACGATCAGCCAGGCGGCCGACGGCGCCAGACCGCCGCCGAGGGAGGCGAGGGTGAAGAGCACGGTCCCGAGGATGAACAGGCGCCGGCGTCCGAACAGGTCACCGGCCCGGCCGCCGAGCAGCAGCAGCCCACCGAAGACCAGCGTGTAGGCGTTCATCACCCAGGACAGGCCGGTGGCGCTGAAGTGCAGATCGTGCTGAATGCGCGGCAGCGCCACATTCATGACGGTGATGTCGAGCACGATCATCAACTGGCAGGTCAGCAGCGTGACGAGCACGATGCCGGAGCGCAGGCGGCCGGGCGGTGCGCCGGCCTGCGCAGACGAGGAAAGCACGGAGGTAGAGGTCGTGGAGGTAGACAAGGAGGCTCCATCGGATGCGGAACTAAAACGGAGAATGTCTCCGTTTCCAATGGAGATAGCATATGGAGAAGTTCTCCGGTTACGCAAGACTAAGCGGAGAGTTCGTCCGTTTCCACTGGAGGAATCGTGAGCGCACCGTCGACACAGGGGTCCGGGCGCGCGGCGCCGCCGCGTCCGATGCGCGCGGATGCGCGGCGTAACTACGAGCGCATACTCGAATGCGCGCGCGAGGCGTTCGCCGAACACGGTCCCGAGGCGCCCCTCGACGAGGTCGCCCGCCGCGCTGCGGTGGGGCCGGGCACCCTCTACCGGCACTTTCCCAACCGGGACGCACTCATCGAGGCCGTCTACCGATCGAGCATCGAGGCGTTGGCCGAACTCGCCGCCGAGCTGACCGAAACCCTCCCCCCGCTCGAGGCCCTGGAGCAGTGGTTCCGCGCCCAGGTGCGGTTCGTGATGGACAAACGCAGCCTGGCAGTGACCCTCAAGGCCGCCATCGACCGCGGATCGCAGACCTTCACGCTGTGCTCGAATCTGATCACCGACGCCGCGACCTCGGTCCTGCAACCCGCCCAGGAAGCCGGGTTGATCCGCACGGAGATCGAACCACGCGATCTGTTGCGCCTGGGCCACGGGATCGGCGTCGCGTGCGAGACATCACCCGATGCGGCCGAACGGCTGATCACGGTCACCCTGGCCGGCCTGCGGACCACCGGCTGAGCCGATATTCGATTGCCCGCCGCGATCGGTGGCCGTAGCCTCGCTCCGTTTTCCATTCATCCATTCGGAAGGGAGTGAACACGTGCAACCACTGACCGAACGCGACATCCGCTCGTCGTTCGTGAACTGTTCCAAGGGCGAGGCCAAACGCATGCCGGTCCCCCGGGATCTCGACGCGCAACCGTGGGACGACCTGGACTTCTTCGGCTGGAACGATCGGTCGATGCCGGGCCGCGCCTATCTGGTGACCCCGCAGGACGATCGGCTGGTCGGCGTGGCCCTGCGCTACGAGACGGGCGTATCCGGCCGGGCCCAGCTGTGCTCGATCTGCCTGACCACGCATACCGGTAGCGGCGTGTCGCTGCTCACCGCGCACAAGGTCGGCGACTCCGGGCGGCGCGGTAATTCGATCGGCATCTACATGTGCACCGATCTCGCCTGTTCGCTGTACGCGCGCAACAAGAAGCGTCCGGCGCTGGGCAACCGCTACCGCGAGGATCTGACCGACGAGGAGAAGGCCGAGCGGGTGCGCACGAACCTGCGCGCATTCGTCGAGCGTCTCTACAGCTGACCGCCCAGGACAGCGCCCACCCGATCGAACGGAGGTAGATGCCGTGCGCCGACACTCGAGGACCGCGCCGCAGCCCTGATGCCCCGAGCCCGCCGGACTCGGGGCATTTTCATGTCCACCTCCGGACCACTCGGACCCTCACTTCGGCACCGACACCAGATACCGCTGCACCGTCGCACCGATCTCCGCGACGATCTCCTCGGCCGTCAACGCCACCACGGGCGGCAGACGCAGCACATAGCGACACACCGCCAGTCCCAGAATCTGCGAGACCACCAATCCGGCTCGCCGCGGCGCGTCCGCGGGATCGCCGACCCGGGTTACCATCGGCATCAGCTGTTCGGCGAAGACGCGTTGAAACCGTTGCGCCACAGCCTCGTCCGACACCGACGAACGCAGCAGGGTCAGCAGCAGTTCGTTACTCGGTGGCGTCTCCCAGAGTTCCAGGAAGCGCCGCGCGACCGTCTCACCCAACTCGTCCTCGGCCACCGCCGCCAGATCCGGGAGGCCGAGATCGACGTCGAGCGCCGCGTCGAACAGGCCGTCCTTGTTGCCGTAGTACCGCATCACCATCGACGGATCGATGCCGGCGTCGGCGGCGATGGCCCGAATGGTCGCCTTGGCGAATCCCTCGCGGGCGAAATGCCGGCGAGCCGCCTCCAGAATCGCCGCGCGGGTGGCGTCCGAGCGGCGCGGCGCAGTTTCCTCATTCATGCCCACAACCGTAGGCCAACAACTGTTGACTTTCCAGCGGCCGCGACCTTATTCTTAAGTCAACAGCCGTTGGCCAACACAGGTTGGCAAACTGAGGGAGTAGCCATGAACAGCACCGTTCCCGCCACCGCCGCGGTCGTCATCGTCGGCGCCGGGCCCGCCGGGCTGACCGCCGCGATCGCGCTCGCCGATGCCGGCGCCGACGTGGTTCTGCTGGATCGGCTGGCCGCCGGGGCGAACACATCCCGCGCCGCGGTGGTCCATGCCCGGACCTTGGAGGTCCTCGACGGATTCGGCATCGCCGCGGACCTGCACGATCGCGGCCTGGAGGTACCGCGCTTCGTCATGTACGAAGGCGCCGATCGGCTGACCACCATCGATTTCTCCGGGCTGCCGACACCGTTCCCCTACACGCTGATGATCGGCCAGGAGACGACCGAGGCGGTCCTGCTCGACCGGCTGCAGCGGGCGGGCGGAACGGTTCTGCGGCCCGTCGAGGTCACCGCGGTGATACCGGGCGAGGAGGCGGTCACCGTCGAATTCACCGATGCCACAGGGGAATCCGGGTCGATCCGGGCCGGCTACGTCATCGGGGCGGACGGGATGCACAGCCGGGTCCGCGAGGCGGCGGGAATCGGATTCACCGGCGCCACCTATCCGGAATCGTTCGTCCTCGCGGATGTGCGGATGGACTGGCCCGCGCCCCGCGACGAAGTATCGCTGCACGTCTCACCGGAGGGCATCACCGTCGTCGCGCCGCTGCCGGACCCCGAGCACGATCGTTTCCGCATCGTCGCCACCGTCGCCGAAGCACCCGAACAGCCCACCCGCGCGCAAGTGCAGGCGCTGCTCGATGCCCGCTGCCCCGGCGCCACGGCGCGAGAGGTGTTGTGGAGCTCGCGTTTCCGCGTGCATCACCGCGTGGCCGACCGGTACCGCGCCGGGCGGATTCTGCTGGCCGGAGACGCCGCACATGTGCACAGCCCCGCCGGTGGGCAGGGAATGAACACCGGCATTCAGGACGCCGCGCTACTGGGCACGCTGCTGGCCCGGGTCCTGCGCGGTGAACCCGACACGCTGCTCGACGAGTACGAGCGCACCCGCCGCCCGGTCGCGCTGGACGTGGTCGCCTTCACCGATCGCATGACCCGGATGGCGACCCTGCGCCCGCGCCCGGCCCGCCTGCTGCGCAATACCGCGATCCGCCTCGTCACCCGCGTTCCGGCGGTGCGCACGACGCTGGCCTACCGGCTTGCCGAACTCGCCAACCGGTGACATGCGCTCAGGCGCAGGCCAATCCGAACTCCGCCGTCGCGGTCCGGCCGGCCACCACATCGACCTTCTTGGCGGTGTCGGTGGCCAACCGGCATCCCATCGGCACCGACGTCACCTGCACCTGATAGCAGTCGGCGGCGACATCCTGGTGGGCCTTGCCGTCGCGGCCGGTGGTCAGGGTCGCCAGCACCGAACCGGCCTGACAGGTGGTGATGCCCGCGGCGAGGCCGGCGGCGGCGTACTTCTCGGGACCGTGGGTGGCCACCACCTCGATCGTGCCGTTGGTGCCGTGGTCGGCAGCCGCGGGCGCGGACGCGGGCGCCGATGTACCCGCCGGTGCGCGGTCGGCCTCGGCGGAGCAGGCGAGCGCGGGCAGTACAGCGGCACACAGCGTCATCGCGAACAGTATGCGGCGCACCTGGTCTCCTCTCACCGGATGAATGTCGCTCTCACTGTAGGCGACCGACCCGTCCGGACCGTCGCACATGCGCGGCGATCCGGCATCCGATTCGGTCCCGGTGAGCGGGACCGGATTCGGCGAATCGCGAGTGTCGCGCGGTAGACGGAATTACCGTCGTCGCAGCCGAACGCAGTTCCCCGAAAGGATCCGGCATGAAATTGATGTACGCCCTCTGGGGGCCGGATCTCGCGGATATCCTCCACGCGCCGGATTTCCACCGGCGGCTGGCCGCCGCGGGGGCGACCCAACTGCAGGTCAACATCGGCGATGCCGACGTCGCCACCGCACAACTGCGGGTGAGCAGCTACGACGAACCGGTCGCCGCGATCGTCGCCGTCTGGAGCGAAGGACAGAACGGGCCGATCACCGATGTGCTCAGCGGCGTCGCCGAGCGGATCAACGGCTGGATCGTGGAGGAACGCGAACCGCTCACCACCGCGCGCCCCCCGGACGGAACCCGCTACGACGCACTGGCCAATATCGCGCTGCTGCGAATTCCGAAGGAACTGAGCCGCGCCGAATGGCTGCACAACTGGCAGGATCGCCATACGACAGTGGCGATCGAAACCCAGGCCACCTTCGGTTATGTGCAGAACACGGTGGTCGCCGCGGTGACTCCGGGGCCGCGGGTGGACGCGCTGGTCGAGGAACTGTTCCCGATGGATGCGATGACCGACCAGCACGCGTTCTGGGGCAGCGGTGGTGACGACGCGGAGTTGCAGCGCCGCGCCGGTCGCATGATGGCCAGCGTCGCGACCTTCGGCGCCGATCGCGACCTCGACGTCATCCCTACCAGCAGGTACCGCTACGACCTGACCGCCTCGTAGCGGATCAGAGCAGCCCCGCCTCGCGCATCAGCGCCTCGACCCTCACCGGGTCGAGGTCGCTCGGATTCACGCGCGGCGGGTCCAGTGAATCCAGCGGCGGCAGCGCCGGGTCGGCGGGTACGCCGGGGGCCACCGGATACTCCATGGCCGCACCGCCGCTGAGCAGACCCTGACCGGCCGCGGCCGTCACGAATCGCACGAACCGCTGCGCGTCGTCGGCGTGCCGGCTCGACTTCAGCACGCCCGCACCGGACAGCGAGAGGTATCCGCCCGGGTCGCCGCCGCGGAAATAATGCGGCACCGAGGGACCGGTGATCCGCTCGGGCGCGAGCTGGGCGCGGTACCAGTCGGTGGCGAAGACCAGCGCGCCGCCGACTCCACCCGCGCCGACGGATTTCAGTGCGGCGAAACCGTTCGGCGCGACGGACGCGTTGTCCTTCACCCCGTGCAGCCACGCGCGCGTGGCGTTCTCGCCGTCGAGTTCCAGCAGCGCCGCGACGATCGCCTGGAAATCCGCGCCGTGCGGATCCGTGGTCCAGCGGCCGTGCCACTGTGGCTGTTGCAGGTCCAGCAACCCGGCGGGCAGCTCGGCGGGCGGAATCTCGGCCGGATGGGCAACGAAAGCGGTTGCGCGCGCGGCGATTCCGGTCCAGTGACCCGAATTCGGGCGGAACCGTTCCGGCACCTGCGCGAGGGTGGCGGGGTCGAGGTCGGCGAACAGCCCGGCGCGTTCGATCCGGGCCATGGCCGGTGAATTCTCGGTGACAACCACATCGGCGGGCGATCGATCCCCCTCGGCCAGCACCTGGTCGGCGACTTCGGCATCGGCGCCGGCGCGCAGCGTCACCCGGATTCCGGTCTGCTCGGTGAAAAGGTCGGCCCACTGCCGGGTCAGGCGTTGATCGTGCGCGTTGTAGACCACGATCTCCGGCTCGTCCGACGACGCCGAACAGGCGGTGACCAGCGCCGAGGCGGCCAGCGCCACCACGCCGAGCACGAGTTTCCATCGGGTACGTTCGTGCTGCTGCGCCGTTGCCATGGACCGTCCTTCCGATCGGAAATTGCGCCGAGGCGACCGGCTAGCCAACCTACCGCGTGGGTTAGCGACACGAAACGCGGTATGGCGCCGATCTGGGTAGGGTCGGCTTCGGATCGGAACCGACCACCTCCGAGGGAGCGACGATGACCTGCTGCGGGCCGAATCGCCGCCGGCTGCTCGCGGCTCTGGCCGCGGCGGCCGCCGCACCGCTCGTACTCCCGGGTTCGGCTCGGGCCCAGGCTGATTCACTGCGCGCGACCGATCTCGAGGTGGTCACGATCACCGACACGTCGGCGATCATCACCTGGACGACCCTCGGCGTCGATGCGTCGGGAGCCCCGGTACCGGTCGATGCGGGCACCGAAATCCGGTTGGCTCCCGCGGATTCCACCGGCCCCGCCCGGACGGTTGCCGTGGCGGGCGCCGATCGGACGCCGTATCACTACGCGCAGATCGACGGTCTGGAACCGGGGCGGCGGTATCGATTCGAGGCATGGTCGGACGGCGTGCGGGCGGTACCGGCGCCGGAGCTGGTCACCCATCTGCCGGACGCACCCGAATGCACCGGCGAATTCACCACTCTGGTCGCTCCCCCGGGCCGGCTGCTGCGCACCCTCGCTCTCTGCAACGACGTGCACATCGGTGAGGAGACCAGCGGCATCATCGCCGCCGGCCTGCCACCGGGTGTGCGGCAGGAACCGGGACTGCCGCCCTACCCCGAGGTAATGCTGGGGGCGTTGCTCGACGATCTACGCCTACCGGATCGCGGCGCCGACCATCTGATCCTGGCCGGTGATCTGACCTCGGAAGCTACTCCCGAGCAGACCCGGACCGTACGAAACCGGCTGGACGCCTGGGGAATCGAGGGACGGGACTGGTTCGCCGCGCGCGGCAATCACGACCGGCCGCATACCGGCGCCGACTACGCCGCCTGCCCGGCGGTGACCGCCGATCACCACGACTGCTGGGGCGAATCCTTCCTTCCCCCGGAACAATTCAGCGAGCACCGGCTCGGCGGGTTGCGGCTGATCGGGCTCGACACCACCGAACTCGACGGATCCGGGGGCAGTATCGGTCCCGGGCAATTCGATCGCCTGCGGGAATCACTGAACCGCGACCCCGATCGGCCGACGGTCGTCTTCGGACATCATCCGGTCACCGCGGAATCGGGCCTGACCAATCTCGCCGGGCCGAATTTCGTGCTGAATCGATCGGACGCGCTCACCCTGCAACAGCTGTATCAAGCGACGCCCGGGGTGTTCTTCCACCATGCGGGCCATACCCACCGCAATCGCCGCACCCGGCCCGACATCCCGCTCCGGGTGGAATTTCTGGAAGTGGGCGCGGTGAAGGAGTATCCGGGTGGCTACACCCTGCTGCGCCTCTACGAGGGCGGCTACATGGTCAATTTCTACAAAACCCGCACCCCGGACGCGCGGCGGTGGAGCACCCGCAGCCGGGCCGAATATCTCGGATCGATGCCCGAATACACACTGGGCAGCACCGCCGATCGCAACCATGTTGTCCTCGGTGATCTTTCGGGACTGTCCTGAATTACCGATTCGGCGACTCCGGACCGCAGCGTGGGAGCGGACGGGCAAATACACTCGGCGGTATGGCCGCACCTCGCCCGCTTCCGCTGGACCCCATTGAAGAGGCCCACCGCCAGTGGACCTCGCACGGCTGGGGCGATGTCGCCGACGGGATGGCGGCGGTGACCTCCCTGGTGCGTGCCCAGCAGATCGTGATGGCCCGGGTCGACGAGGCACTGCGCCCGTCGGGACTGACGTTCTCCCGCTACGAACTGCTGACGCTGCTCAGCTTCAGCAAGACCGGGGCCCTGCCGATGGCGACGGCCAGCGCCCGGCTGCAGGTTCACCCGACGAGTGTCACCAATACCGTCGATCGGCTCGAAGCCGCCCAACTGGTCAAACGAGTACCACACCCCAGCGACCGCCGGGCAACCCTGATCGAGATCACGGCCGCCGGGCGCGATCTGGCGGCGGCGGCCACCCGGGAGTTGAACGAGAAGGTCTTCGCCCGGCCGGGGCTGCCCCCGGAGCGTCTCCACCTGCTGCTGCAGTTGCTGGCGGAATTCCGGCGCGAGGCGGGGGACTTCGACAGCGGCGACACACCGACTCGCTGGGCCTGACCACCGGGTTGCCGACATTCCGGCAGCGACATCCCGGGGCGCTGCCTTCCCATCGGCGGCCGAAAGGTTCACCATGGACGCCATGGTGCTGGTCCTGGGCGTGTCGGCGGGCGCTGGTGGCGCGCGCGCCATGCTCACCCACTCCGATCAGCCCCATCTGCCGCCGATCGATCGCTGCGTGGTCGCTCGTCGCGCGGGGGCCGGGGTCGAGGAGCCGGTCTTCCAGGCCATCGACGCGATGCGGGCCTCCGCGGCCGACCGCGACGAATTCGTCACCGGCATCGCCGTCACCTCACGCTGCGCCCTGCACGCCGAGGCCATCCGGGCCGCGGCCGGACGCAGCCGGCTCACCATCGTCGACGAACCGCCGGCCCAGCTGCGCTATCTGCGGTTCAGCGGACAGCTGCCCGACGAGGGTGCGGTGCTGCTCTACGACCTCGGCAGCTCCGGGCTCACCCTCACCGAGGCCGATTGCCGCACTCAGGCCATTCTGGCCGGTAAGCGCAGCACCCTCCTGGGCGGCGACGGCCACGACGCTCTGCTGCGCTGGCATCTCGCGCACGGTGGTGTCGAGATCGACAATGCCACCGGGCGCGAATACAAGGAACAGCTCAGCGGCACCCGGGTGGTGACCGCCGGCGATCCCTGCTCGGGCATGCGAATCGTGGTGACCCGCAGCGACTTCCACGATCTGGTCGTGGCCGGAATCCACCATTCGGTGTCGTATGTGCGGCAGTTGATCGAGGAGACCGGGGTCCCGCCGCGGGCGGTGGCGCTGCTCGGCGGCTGCACACGCAGCCCGAGTATCCGCGAGTCGCTCGAGCAGCTGCTGGATCTGCCGGTGATCTACGATCCGGAGCCCGATTTCGTCTCCGTTCGGGGCGCGGTACTGATGGCCACCGAACAACCGTCGGCGCGCCGGGTACGCGGTATCCGATTCACCCCCCCGCAGTGCGGATCGGCGGCCTCGACACCACGGCCGGCGGTATCGCGGCGCAAGGTGGTCGCGGCGCTGGCGGTGACCGCGGCGCTCGGCGCGACGGTCACCGGCTTGCTGGTCACCGGGCACGATGCGGCACGGCCCGCGCACGACGGCACACCGGCACGTCCCGTGGAGGTCGCGGGCAGCAGTGCCGAACCCCCACCCGGGAACTGACGGCGGATCATCCGTCCAGTTTGACGGTCGCCTTCTCCGCGTCCGTCGCCGCGGCGCACGGGTCCGGGGTGGCGAGGCGGGAGCGGTTCTGCACCCAGTAGGTGACGGTCCCGGAATCGGCGGCCGAGACCCCGCAACTGCCGGGATCCCGGGGATCGTGCCAGATGAGCCCACCGAAACTGCCGATCACCAGATGCTCGGTGCGGTAGCCGAGCGCCGCGGCGACCTGGCCGGCGCGCAACAGCGAGTCCCGCGCGAACCAGGCGTAGGTGATGTCGACGACGCCGCCGTCCGGGTAGTTGCCCTCCCAGGCACAGACGGTCGGTCCGCCCTCGCGGTGAACGGCGGTGGCATGCACCAGATTCGCGATCTCGGCATCGGTTTCCGGACCACACCCCTGCAGGAGTTCGTCCTCGGCTTGCACCGGCCGCTGCGGGGGCGTCGGCCCCGAGGAACATCCGGCCGCGGCGGCGATCAAGGCCACCGCGACGAGGAGCCGACGGGCTCGGCGCATCGTCGTCACCCCGCCTTCGCCAGGGTCGCCGCGGCCAGCTGCCGCACGGCCGAACAGGCTTGTGCCGCAGCGGGTTGCGGCTCGTCGGCACGCCAGTCGACGAAATCCGCGGCACCGGAATCGACGGCGGCCTCACACCACTGCGGTGTGGAGAAGATCCGGCCGGTGTGGTCGCCGATCCGCAGCGGCGCCGCCTGGGCCGCGGGGTCGGTGGCGATATGCGCGGCGATCGGACTGGCACGGAACCATTCGAAGGTCACCGCGGTGCCGGCGGCCGCCTCCCACCGGCAGCGCAGCGGATTGGCCGACACCTGCTGGAACCCGGAAATGCCTGTTGCGGCAACGACATCCGCATCGGTGGCGGACCCGCACTCGGCGACCGCCAGTGCCTGCGCGGAGACCGGCGCCGGGGCCGGACTCGTCGTGGCCGGTGCGGGCCCGGACGCGCCACATCCCGCCACCACCACAGCGGTGGCCACCGTGACCGCGGCGACTACCCATCTCACGCCGATGAGCGTACGGGAATTCCCGGGCACGCGACCGCTCGTGCCGAGACTGCTCAGCGGTGTTCGAAGTTCGCCGCGCGCTTCTCCACGAAGGCGGTCATGCCCTCGGTCTGATCCTCGGTGGCGAACAGCGAGTGGAACACCCGGCGCTCGAAACGCAAGCCCTCGGTGAGCGTGGTCTCGTACGAGCGGTTCACGGCCTCCTTGGCGATCATCACCGACGGCAGCGACATGCCGGCGATGGTCTCGGCGACCTCGCGCGCGGTGGACAGCAGTTCCGCCGCCGGGACGACGCGGGCCACGAGTCCGGCCCGTTCGGCCTCCTCGGCATCCATATTGCGGCCGGTGAGAATCAGATCCATGGCCTTGGCCTTGCCGACCGCGCGGGTCAGGCGCTGGGAGCCGCCCATGCCGGGAATCACACCCAGCTTGATTTCCGGCTGCCCGAACTTCGCGGTGTCGGCGGCGATCAGGATGTCGCACATCATCGCCAGCTCGCAGCCGCCGCCGAGGGCGTATCCGGCCACCGCCGCGATGATCGGCTTGCGGAACGCGCCGACCCGGTCCCAGCCCTGGAAGAAATCGGCGAGGAACATGTCCATATAGGACTTGGACTGCATCTCCTTGATATCGGCGCCGGCGGCGAACGCCTTCTCCGAACCGGTCAGCACCACCGCGCCGATGCCGGCATCGGCCTCCACCTCGTCGAGTGCGGCGGTGATATCGGTGAGCACCTGCGTATTCAACGCGTTGAGTGCCTTCGGCCGATTCAGGGTGATCACCGCGACGCGTCCGGTGCGCTCCAGCAGAATGGTTTCGAAGTCGGTCACTGTTTCCCTTTCTCGGCTACTCGCCGGAATCCTGGCCCGGCTTCGCGCCGGAACGGCGGCGAATATCGGTGACGATAGCGGAGAAGTCCAGGTCCCCCGCCGACCGGTTGAACTGCTCGTAGATCTCGGCCGCCAGCAGACCGAACCGTCCCTCGACATCGTTGTCGCGCAGGGCGTTCGCGGCCAGGCCCAGGTCCTTGTTCATCAACGCGGTGGCGAATCCGGGCCGGTACTCGTTGTTGGCCGGGCTGGTCGGGACCGGGCCCGGCACCGGGCAATAGGTGGTCAGCGACCAGCACTGGCCCGAGGCGGTGGAGACCACGTCGTAGAACTTGTCGTGGGTGAGGCCCAGCTTCTCGCCCAGCACGATCGCCTCGGACAGCCCGATCATCGAGATGCCCAGCATCATGTTGTTGCAGATCTTGGCGGCCTGGCCCACCCCCGCGCCGCCGCAGTGCACGACCTTGCCGCCCATCACGTCCAGCACCGGCTGCGCCGCGGCGAAATCGTCGGCCTCGCCGCCGACCATGAAGGTCAAGGTGCCGGCGGTGGCACCGCCGACGCCACCCGACACCGGCGCGTCCAGGGCCCGATGTCCCGCTGCCACAGCGACTTCCGCGGCGCGCTTGGCGTCGGCGACGTCGATGGTGGAACAGTCGATGAACAGGGTCCCGGGCTTGGCGGACGGCAGTACGTTGTCGTAGACGTCGAGCACGATGCGGCCGTTGGGCAGCATGGTGATCACGATCTCGGCCTCGGTCACGGCCGCCGCGGCGGTGTCGAAGACCTCCGCTCCGTCGGCGCGGGCCTGTTCCTGCGCGGCCGGCACCGGGTCGTAGGCCAGTACCCGATATCCGGCACGCACCAGATTCGCCGCCATCGGGCCGCCCATATGCCCGAGGCCCAGGAAGGCCACCTTCGTCACGTTCGTCACTCCTGTGCTCCGCTCAGTCCGAGTTCCCGGTCGCCCAGACCGGCGAAATAGCTGTCCACCAGCGCCTCCGACACCTCCGCGAGGGTGGCGGGCGACCACTGCGGGTTGCGGTCCTTGTCGACCACCTGGGCACGGATGCCCTCGACCAGATCGTGCGTGGTCAGCGCGGCCACCGAGACCCGGTACTCCTCGTCCAGCGCCTGTTCCAGGTTCGCCGCCGCGCGGGCGTTGCGCAGGGAACGCAACGTCACCTTCAGTGCCACCGGCGATTTCGACAACACGTCGCCGGACGCCTTGGCTGCCTCGGGGGCGTCGTGGCGCTGCAGCCGCGCGACGATCTCCTCGACCGTGTCGGCGCTGTAGCAGGCGTCGATCCACGACCGCTGCGCGGCAAGGTCCGACACCGGCGCGGGCTGCGCGACCGCCGCGATCGCGGCGTCGGCATCGGTGCGGCGCAGTTCGGCCAGCAGATCCGAAATGCGTTCGGCGGGAACGAAATAGTCGGCGAACCCGGCCGCGATCGCATCTCCGGCGCCCATGCGCGCCGTCGTCAGGGCGACGTGAGTACCCAGTTCACCCGGTGTGCGCGCCAGCAGATACGTACCGCCCACGTCGGGGATGAAACCAATACCGGTCTCGGGCATGCCGACCATCGACCGCTCGGTCACGATGCGGCGATTGCCGTGGGCGGACAGTCCCACGCCGCCACCCATCACGATGCCGTCCATCACGGCGACATACGGTTTCGGATAGTTGCCGATCAGCGCGTTGAGGATGTACTCGTCGCGCCAGAACCGGCCGCTCGGTGAATCGGCGCTGTCGTGGCGCGAAATACCGTGCGCCACCGCGTTCTTCGCGTCGGTGTGGATGGCGACGATATCGCCGCCCGCGCACAGCCCGCGTTCCCCGGCGCCGGTCAGCACCACCGTGCGGACCTCGTCGTCGACGGCCCACTCGCGCAGGGTCGACAGAATCGCCTGCGCCATCGGATGATTGAGCGCGTTGATGGCCTTGGGCCGGTTGAGCGTGATCAGGCCGACGCCGTCGCGCTTGTCGAACAGTACTTCTGCTTCGGTCATATTCTTCCTTACGCTGTATCCGCTCGGCATGAGCGGGCGCCCTCCGTGGTTACGCAGGCTGCCGCCTCCGGGCGCTGACCGCTCATGCCGCGCCGACCACCGAGCGGGCCACCACGACCCGCATGATCTCGTTGGTTCCCTCGAGAATCTGGTGCACGCGCAGGTCGCGCACGATCTTCTCGATTCCGTACTCGGCCAGATAGCCGTAGCCACCGTGCAATTGCAGGGCCTTGTTGGCCACCTCGAATCCGGCATCGGTGGCGAAGCGCTTGGCCATCGCGCACAACTCCACCTTGTCGGCGGCGTCGGCGTCGAGGGCGGCCGCCGCCCGCCACAGCAGGGTCCGCGCCGCCTCCAGCGAGGTGCGCATATCGGCGAGGTCGAACTGCAGTGCCGCGTTGTCTAGCAGCCGGGCCCCGAATGCCTTGCGCTGGGCCATATATGCCACGGTCCGGTCCAGCGCGGTCTGGCCGCCGCCGAGGGAGCAGGCCGCGATGTTGAGCCGGCCGCCGTTGAGGCCGTTCATCGCGATCCGGAAGCCGTTGCCCTCACCGCCGAGCAGGTTCGCGGCCGGCACCCGGGCCTCGTCGAGGATGACCTGCCGGGTCGGCTGAGCGTTCCAGCCCATCTTCTTCTCGTTGGCGCCGAAGGAGAGTCCGGGCGTATCCGCGGGCACGATGAACGCCGAGATGCCGCGGGCGCCTGCGTCGTCGGTCCGCGCCATCAGGACATACACATCGGTGCTGCCCGCACCGGAGATGAACTGCTTGACCCCGGTGAGCAGATAGTCGTCGCCGTCGCGAACGGCCCTGGTGCTCAGCGCGGCCGCGTCCGAGCCGACGCCCGGTTCGGTGAGCGCGTAGCTGGCCAGCAGATCCATCGAGGTCAGCCCCGGTAGCCAGCGGTTGCGCTGGGCCTCGGTGCCGTAGCTGTCGATCATCCACGCGGCCATGTTGTGGATGGAGATATAGGCCGCGATCGCCGGGCAGCCGGTGGCGAGCTGTTCGAAGATCCGCACCGCGTCCACGCGGCGCAATCCGGAACCGCCGACGTCCTCACCGACGTAGATGCCGCCCATGCCGAGCGAGCCGGCCTTGCGCAGCACATCGATCGGGAAGTGCTTGTGCTCGTCCCATTCCAGCGCGTTCGGGGCGAGCAGTTCGTCGGCGAAACTGCGCGCGGTGTCCACGATCGCCTGTTCGTCCTCGTCGAGTACGAACATCGTCTCAGTCCATCGTCGGGATGACGAAGTGATCGGCACCGGCCCCCGCGGCCGGTTCGGTCCGCAGGCCCTGCGGCCAGCGCTGGGTGACCGTCTTGGTCTTGGTGTAGAAGCGGATCGAGTCGGGACCGTGCTGGTTCAGGTCGCCGAAGCCGGACGCCTTCCAGCCGCCGAAGGTGTGATACGCGATCGGCACCGGAATCGGGACGTTGACGCCGACCATACCGACCTGCACGCGCGCGGCGAAGTCGCGGGCGGTGTCGCCGTCGCGGGTGAAGATCGCGACGCCGTTGCCGAATTCGTGCTCGCTCGGCAGGCGCAGCGCCTCCTCGTAGTCGGCGGCGCGCACGATCGCGACCACCGGGCCGAAGATCTCCTCCTTGTAGATCCGCATCTCGGGGGTGACGCGGTCGAACAGCGTTGCGCCGACGAAGAATCCGTCCTCGGCGCCCGCGACCTTCAGTCCCCGGCCGTCGACCACCAGCTCGGCGCCCTCGTCGACACCGATCTGCACGTAGTTGTTCACCCGCTCCACACCGTCGCGGCCGACCAGCGGGCCGAAGTCCGCGCCCGGATCGTCGGAGCGGCCGACGTTCAGCTTGCCGATGCGCTCGACGAGCTTGGCGCGCAAGCGATCCGCGGTCTCCTCGCCGACCGGCACCGCCACCGAGATGGCCATGCAGCGTTCGCCCGCCGAGCCGTAGCCTGCGCCGATCAGCTGGTCGGCGACATCGTCGAGATCGGCGTCCGGCATGACGATCGCGTGGTTCTTGGCGCCGCCGAAGCACTGGGCGCGCTTGCCGTTCGCGGTGGCGGTTTCGTAGATGTACTGCGCGATCGGGGTGGAGCCGACGAAGCCCACGGCCTTGATCCGCTCGTCGTTCAGCAGCGTGTCCACCGCCTGCTTGTCACCGTTGACGACGTTGAACACACCGGCCGGCAACCCGGCCTCGAGAAACAGTTCGGCCAGCCGCAGCGGCACCGAGGGGTCACGCTCGGACGGCTTGAGCACGAAGGCGTTACCGCAGGCCAGCGCCGGTCCGGCCTTCCACAGCGGGATCATGGCCGGGAAGTTGAAGGGGGTGATGCCGGCAACCACACCGAGCGGCTGCCGCATCGAATAGACGTCGATCCCGGTGCCCGCGCTCTCGGTGTACTCCCCCTTGAGCAGATGCGGGATGCCGATCGCGAATTCGATCACCTCGAGCCCGCGCTGGATATCGCCCTTGGCGTCCGGGATGGTCTTGCCGTGTTCGCTCGACAGCAGCGCGGCCAGCGAATCCATCTCGTCCTGGACCAGGGCGACGAACTTCATCAGCACCCGGGCCCGCTTCTGCGGGTTGAACGCGGCCCACGTGCGCTGCGCCTCGGCCGCATTCGCGATGGCCGCCTCGACCTCGGACACACTGGCCAGCGGCACCCGCGCCTGGACCTGCCCGGTGCTGGGGTCGTAGACGTCGCCGAAGTTACCGGAGGTCCCGGCCACCCGCTGCCCGCCGATGAAATGAGTGAGTTCGCGAACCATGCCAGTCCTGTTCTCGATGCGGTCGATGCCTGCCACGCCGGAGCCGACGCAGTACCCGGCCATCCTATAGTTGGATGTCCAAGTATCGGAAGTCATGTGATTTATGACACCGATGGCGCCGTGGTCCGCATCACAGTACAGTTGATTTGACGTCCTACTATCGGGACGCCAAGCGTAGGCGCCCGGCGATCCCGCGCCGGCCTCTGGTGGAGGATTACATGGCCGACCTGCACGTTCCGGTCCATCCCGTACGTTTCGTCACCTCCGCGGCCCTTTTCGACGGCCACGATGCGGCGATCAACATCATGCGGCGCATCCTGCAGTCACAGGGGGCCGAGGTGATCCATCTGGGGCACAACCGCGCGGTCCACGAGGTGGTCGACGCGGTGCTGACCGAGGACGTCCAGGGCGTGGCCGTCAGTTCGTATCAGGGCGGGCACGTCGAGTACTTCGAATATCTGGCGACCGCGCTGCGCGAGGCCGGGGCGGGGCACGTCGAGATCTTCGGCGGGGGCGGTGGCGTGATCGTCGCGGAGGAGATCGAACGGCTGGCGGCGGCGGGGGTGCGCATCTTCTCTCCCGAGGACGGCCAGCGACTCGGGCTACCCGGCATGATCAACGAACTCGTCCGGGCTTGCGATGTGGATCTGTCGACCGAACCGGCCGCCATCGAGGCGGTGCTGGCGGGTGAGCGATATGCGCTGGCGCGCACCATGACCTGCCTGCAGGCCGATGCGCTGCCCGCGGCGGATCTGGACGAACTGCGGGCCGCGGCCGCCGGCCGCACCGTGCCGGTACTCGGCATCACCGGCACCGGCGGATCCGGAAAGTCCTCGCTCACAGACGAACTCGTGCGGCGGTTGCGCACCGATCAGCAGGACAAACTGCGGGTGGCGATCCTCGCCGTCGACCCGACCCGGCGCCGCGGCGGCGGCGCGCTGCTGGGTGACCGCATCCGGATGAACTCGCTCGACAGCGAACACGTCTACTTCCGCTCGCTGGCCACCCGTGGCGCACACGAATTGCCGACCAATATCGACGCGATGATCCTGGCCTGCAAGGCGGCCGGATTCGATCTGGTGATTCTCGAGACGCCCGGTATCGGTCAGGGCGATGCGGCGATCATCGACCACGTCGACATCTCGATGTATGTGATGACGCCGGAGTTCGGCGCGGCCTCCCAGCTCGAGAAGATCGACATGCTCGATTTCGCCGATGTGGTGGCGATCAACAAGTTCGAGCGCCGCGGCGCCGAGGATGCGCTGCGGGACGTCTCGCGCCAACTCGTGCGCAACCGCGAGGCGTTCGGGGCGGCGCCGGAGGATATGCCGGTATTCGGCACCAGCGCAGCGACGTTCAACGACGACGGGGTGACCGCGCTCTATCAGCATCTGGCCGGGCTGCTCGGTGCGCGCGGCCTGCCGCTGGAGACCGGTGTGCTGCCGCGGGTCGACACCCGCGCCTCCACCCGATTCGCACAGATCATTCCGCCGGGGCGGGTGCGCTACCTGGCCGAGATCGCCGAGACTGTCCGCGATTACCACGCCGAGACCCGGCGGCAGGTGGTCGCGGCCCAGCGGGTGCAGCGCTTCGAACAGGTGCTGGCGGAACTGCCCGTGGGGGCGACCGACGATCCGACCGGCACGGAAGACGCTACGGCGGAAGATCTCTCGGTCGCGAAACGGACGGTGTCCGGATTGCTCGGGCGGGCGAGCGCGGATCTCACCCCGGAATCCGCCGCGCTGCTGCGGGATTGGCCCGCGACCGTGGAGTCGTATCGCGGCGAGGAACAGGTGGTCCGGGTCCGCGATCGCGAGATTCGCACGCCGCTGCGACGGACCACGTTGTCGGACAACTCGATTCCGCGCGTGGCGCTGCCGCGCTTCACCGATCACGGCGAGCTGCTGCGCTTCCTGCGCTCGGAGAATCTGCCGGGGCGCTTCCCGTTCACCGGCGGCGTGTTCGCGTTCAAGCGCGACAACGAGGATCCGGCCCGCATGTTCGCCGGCGAGGGCGATCCCTTCCGCACGAACCGGCGGTTCAAGGTGCTCTCGGAACACGCCGAGGCCAAACGCCTCTCGACCGCCTTCGACTCGGTGACCCTCTACGGTCACGATCCGGCCCCGCGGCCCGACATCTACGGAAAGGTCGGCACCTCGGGGGTTTCCATCGCCACCGTCGACGATATGAAGGCCCTCTACGACGGTTTCGACCTCAGCGCGCCCAGCACCTCGGTCTCGATGACCATCAACGGTCCGGCGCCGACGATTCTCGCCTTCTTCCTCAACACCGCGATAGATCAAGCGCTGCAACGGTTTCGGGAGGACAACGGGCGCGAGCCGAGCAGCGACGAGGCCGCCGACCTGCGTGCCCGCACCCTCGCCACGGTGCGTGGCACCGTCCAGGCCGATATTCTCAAGGAGGATCAGGGGCAGAACACCTGCATCTTCTCCACCGAATTCAGCCTGCGCATGATGGCCGATATCCAGGAATGGTTCGTCCGCAACGGCGTGCGCAACTTCTACTCGGTATCGATTTCCGGCTATCACATCGCCGAGGCCGGCGCGAATCCGATCAGTCAGCTGGCGTTCACCCTGGCCAACGGATTCACCTATGTCGAGGCCTATCTGGCGCGTGGCATGGCCATCGACGATTTCGCACCGAATCTGTCGTTCTTCTTCTCCAACGGCATGGATCCGGAGTATTCGGTGATCGGGCGGGTGGCCCGGCGGATCTGGGCGATCACGATGCGCGACAAATACGGCGCCGACGACCGCTCGCAGAAGTTGAAGTACCACATTCAGACCTCCGGGCGTTCGCTGCACGCCCAGGAGATGAACTTCAACGATATCCGCACCACGCTGCAGGCCTTGATCGCCATCTACGACAACTGCAACAGCCTGCACACCAATGCCTACGACGAGGCGGTGACCACACCCACCGAGGAATCGGTGCGGCGCGCCCTGGCCATCCAGTTGATCATCAACAAGGAATGGGGCCTGGCGATGAACGAGAATCCGCTACAGGGCAGTTTCGTCATCGACGAACTGACCGATCTGGTGGAGGAGGCGGTGCTCGCCGAATTCGAGCGGATCAGCGAACGCGGCGGGGTGCTGGGCGCGATGGAGACCGGATATCAGCGCGGGCGCATCCAGGACGAATCGATGCGCTACGAACACCGCAAGCACGACGGCACGCTGCCCATCATCGGAGTGAACACGTTCCGCAATCCGAACGGGGAAACCCATCAAGTGCTGGAACTGGCCCGCGGTACCGAGGCCGAGAAACAATCGCAGCTGCGTCGCACCGAGGAATTCGTCACCGCGCATCGCGAGCCGGCGCAGGCCGCCCTGGCCCGGCTCGAGGCCGCCGCACGCGGCGACGACAACGTCTTCGACGTGCTGATGGACGCCGCGCGGGTCTGCACTCTGCAGCAGATCACCGACTGTTTCTTCACCGTCGGCGGGCAATACCGCCGCAATGTGTGACAAGGGTTCGGATGTGACCCGCCGGTGTGTACGGCCGTGTGACAATGCCGGAGAGCGGACAGTCGAACGCGACGGAAGGGCGCCATGGACCTCGCCGGTATCAGCGTTGTGGATGCGCACATCCATCAGTGGGATCCGCTGAACACCCCGCGGGATTTCAGCATGCTGGCGAAACTGTTCCGGTTCGTGCCCGTGCCGGTCGACAAGGCCGCTCGGCTCGCTCCCAAGCGGGACCGCGATTTCGTCGGCACTCCCGATGCGTATCTGCGGCCGTATCTGCCCGCGGATTACCGCGAGGACCTGGGCACGGTGCCGGTGGAGGCGCTGGTGCACATCGAGGTGGAGTGGGCCGGACGCGCGCCGGACGCCAAGGCCGACGAAACGCGGTGGGTGGCCAGCCTGCCGTTCGGGGTCGACACCCCGGCCCTGGGCGCGATCATCGGCAGCGGCGATCCGGCCGCGCCCGGATTCGCCGAACTCATCGACAAGCATCAGTCCGCGTCACCGCTGTTCCGCGGTATCCGCACCATGGTCGCTCACCATCCGGACCCCGGGGTGCGGTCGTTCTGCCGGGCCGAGGGCGCACTGACCGATTCGGCCTTCCTCGACGGCTTCGCGGTTCTGGCCGAACGCGGGCTGTCGTTCGAGGCCTGGGTCTACTCGCATCAGATCCCGCAGGTCACCGCCCTGGCCCGGCGCTATCCCGAGGTCACCATCGTGCTCAACCATCTCGGCACACCCGCCGGGATATTCGGCCCGGTCGGCAAGAGCACCGGCACCCAACCGGGCCGGCGCCGCGAACTGTTCGTGCAGTGGCGCGACGATATCGCCACCCTCGCAACCCATCCGAATGTGATGGCGAAGGTCAGCGGGCTGGCCATGCCGATCCTCGGCCATCCGGTGCCGATGCGAGGCCTACCGACACCCGTCTCCGAACTACTGGACCGCACCGCTCCGCTGTTGCACCACGCCTTCGACGTCTTCGGTGCGCAGCGGCTGATCTGGGGTTCGAATTACCCTGTGGACAAACCGATTACGAGTATCGCCAACGGCGCGCAGGCGGTGATCGACGTACTGGCCGACCGCGGCGGCAGCGCCGAGGAGCTCGAGCAGGTCTTCCGCACCAACGCCCAGCGAACCTACGGCATCGACGCGGAACTGCTGGCCTGAGGCGGGACCATTGACATCCCGGCCACCGCGCGGTTAATTGGTGGCAGGTGCGGCCAGTCAGGTGCCCTGGCCGAGGACGGCACAGGAGCAGTCATGGCCATCGACCACGAAGTGATCATCGTCGGCGCCGGATTTTCCGGTATCGGGGTGGCCATCGCGTTACGGAAGGCCGGCTTCCGGGACTTCCTCATCGTCGACGACGCCGACGGCGTGGGCGGCACCTGGCATTGGAACACCTACCCCGGCATCGCCGTGGACATCCCCTCGTTCAGCTATCAGTATTCGTTCGAGCAGAGCACCCGGTGGTCGCGCGTCTACGCACCCGGCCGGGAATTGAAGGACTACGCCGAACACTGCGTGGACAAGTACGGGCTGCGACCGCGCATCCGGTTCAGCACCACCATCGCCGCCGCGGAATTCGACGAGGACGCCTCGGTGTGGACGCTGCGCACCAGCGACGGTGAGAGTTTGACCGCGCGCTACGTCGTCGGTGCGACCGGAGTGCTGACCCGGCCGAAACTGCCGGATATTCCTGGCGTGGAATCGTTTTCGGGCATCACCATGCACACCTCACGCTGGGACCACGACCGGGACCTGTGCGGAAAGCGCGTGGCGATCATCGGGACCGGAGCCTCCGCGGTGCAGGTCATTCCCTCGATCGCCCCGCAGGTCGCCGAGCTGACGGTATTCCAGCGCACGCCGATCTGGTGCCTGCCGCGGCCGGACGCCACGCTGCCCGCGCCCGCCCGCTGGGCACTGCGGTATCTGCCGGGCGGACAGGCGGTTTCGCGCCTGGCGAGCCAGGCGTTCGTCGAACTGACCTTCCCGTTGTCGGCGCACTACTATTCGAAGCTGCCCCTGGCCAAACTCGGCGAGCGCTCCGGACTGGCCCATCTGCGGCGCCAGGTGCACGACCCGGCGATCCGGGACAAACTCACCCCGCGGTATGCGCTCGGATGTAAGCGGCCCGGTTTCTCCAACGATTACCTGCCGACCTTCAATCGCGACAACGTGACGCTGGAAACCGATCCGATCGCAGAGATCACCCCCACCGGCGTGCGCACGGCGAACGGAACCGAATACCCGGCCGACGTGCTGATCCTCGCGACGGGCTTCAAGGTCATGGAATCGGGCAACATGCCGACCTTCGAGATGACCGGCGTCGGCGGCCGTGATCTCGAGAAGTGGTGGGACGAGAACCGCCTGCAGGCCTACGAAGGCGTCAGCGTGCCGGGCTTTCCGAACTTCTTCTCGATCATCGGGCCCTACGGATACAACGGCGCGTCGTATTTCACGCTGATCGAGATGCAGACCCAGCACATTGTGCGGCTGTTGCGGCACGCGCGGAGCAAGCGGGCCGGCCGCATCGAGGTCACCGCGGCGGCCAACGCGCGATACTTCCGGGAAATGCTCGAACGCCGCGACGGACAGGTGTTCTGGCAGGACAGCTGCGCGGTCTCGAACAGCTACTACTTCGACAAACACGGCGATGTGCCGCTGAAACCGATGAGCACCGTCGAAGCGGCCTGGCGCGCTGCGCATTTCGATCTGCGCGACTACAGCTTCGAACGGATCCCGGCTCAGCTGCAGACCACACGGGCCAGCTGAGCGGTCAGCCGCTCGCGCGCCTCGACCAGCGACGGGCCGTACCAGGTGAGATCGCGGCCGCTCACCAGGGCGACCGGGATGCCCGGAAACGCCTCCGGGCCGTCGGTCGCGGTGAACACGTACGGCTCGTCCGGCAGCACCGCCAGCCGAACACCCTGTACCAGTTCGGATTCCGTCACCGTGGGATAGCGCTCGGGACCCGTGGCGTGCACCAGGTTCAGCCCCAGGCGTCCGGCCAGGTCCGCGGTGAACGTATCGCGGCCGACCACCATCCACGGCTTGCGCCAGATCGGGATCACCGCATCGATCGGCGGATGCGGCGCGGGCGCGGACCAGACCGCGCGGGCCAGGGTCAGCCAAGCCGGCACCGCGCCGCCCAGGGCGATACCGAACAGTCGCGTCATCGAGGTGAACGCCTCGTCCACGGTGCGAATCCTGGTGACCCACACCGGAATTCCCGCCTCGCGCATCCGCTCGACATCGAGGCGGCGGTTCTCCTCCTGATTGCACACCACCAGATCCGGCGCCAGCTCGGCGATCCGGCGCAGATTCGGATTCTTCGTCCCCCGCACCCGTTCGACCGCCAGCTCCGGCGGATGGGTACACCAGTCGGTGGCGGCGAGCAGCAACTCCGGGCGGCTCGCCGCGATCGCTTCGGTCAGCGACGGAACCAGCGAGATCACCCGGCGGACCGGACGCCGCAGCGCAACCGCGGCATTCAGATCGTCGACGAGATCCTCGGGCACGAGGCCAGCATAGGGGCTAGCCGGAGCTCTCGAGGGCGCGGTACAGGGCACGGAGTTCCCGCATACCGGCCTCGGCGACCGCTTCCTCCTCACTGGTCATCCGCAACGCCTGCCGCAGGGGAATCGGATCGAGGTCCTCGATCGCCGCACGGAACTGCGGTGCCGGCAGCTCGGGCAGCGCGACGTTCTCGCCGTAGAGGTCATCGGAGATCGTCGGGCCGCTGTCCTCCTGCACCCCGCGAATCAGAGTGTCGAGATCGAGGCCACGCAGGGTCAGCATGATGGCCGGGGACTCGTCGAGGCGTTCGGCCACGATGTAGCACAGCGCGGCGACGTGCTTGCACGGCCAGCCGTCGTCCGGGCAGGTGCAGGAGAAATCGAGTTCGGCGGCGGTGCCGGGCAGCAACAGCGGACCGAGCTCCTGCGGCAGGGCGCCGGAGGCGAGCTGGGCGAGCATGCCCGGTGTGCCGCGGACCTGCTCGACCAGTTCGTCCAGCCGGTCGTCGCGCAGCACCCGCAGCGTCAGCACCGAGGTGAACGGCCGCGGTTGACTGCCCTGGACCTCGGCGGCCACCGCCCCGGGCTCGATGTGGTAGCTGACCACCTGCCCCGAGCGGGCGTAGGTGCGCCCCCGGGAGAGCCGGCCCGCATCCGCGACCTCCTCCACGGCTTCCAGAAAGGCCCGGCCCCACCAGGTCCGCGCGAAAGACCCACGGCGGCTGCGCGGTTCGACGCCGCCGCGAACCGGACGGCGCTTCCCGTAGACGCTGAAGTCGGGGACCGGGAAATCGGGTGCCGGACTCATTCGCCGACCGCCTCGGCGCCGAGCGCGAACAGATCGCGCAATTCGTCGGTACTCAGTTCGGTGATCCAGTTCTCCCCGGTGCCGACGGTGAGATTCGCCAATTCCTGTTTGCCGGTGAGCATATCGTCGATGCGCTCCTCGATGGTGTCGACACAGACCAGCTTGCGCACCTGCACATCGCGGCGCTGACCGATGCGGAAGGCGCGGTCGGTGGCCTGATTCTCCACCGCCGGATTCCACCAGCGGTCCAGGTGCACCACGTGATTGGCGGCCGTGAGATTGAGGCCCGTACCACCGGCCTTCAGGGACAGAACCATGATGGGCGGTCCGTCGGACTCGGCGAAGCGTTCCACCATCCCGTCGCGGCGCTTCTTGGCGACACCGCCGTGCAGGAACGGGATCGCGGTGCCGAACCGCTCGCTCAGATACGGCGTGATCAGATCGCCGAATTCCCGGAACTGGGTGAACAGCAGCGCCCGCTCCCCCTCGGCCAGCACCGACTCCAGCACATCCTCGACCAGGGCCAGCTTGCCGGAGCGGTGGCGCCCCCGCCGCAGCAGCGCCGACCCGTCGCCGAGGTAGTGCGCGGGATGGTTGCACACCTGTTTCAGCCTGGTGAGCGCGGCCAGGACCGCACCCCGGCGAGCCATGTTCACCGCGCTGGAGCCGGTACCCCGGGAAGCCTTCAGCTGCGCGAGCATGTCGTCGACCACCGCCTGATACAGCGCGGCCTGCTCGACCGTGAGGTTGGCGCGCACCGTCATCTCGAACTTCTCCGGCAGATCCGAGATGACCGAGGGATCGGTTTTCACCCGGCGCAGGACGAACGGTGCGGTGACGGCACGCAGGCGGCTGACGGCGTTCTCGTCGTGTTCGCGTTCGATCGGCACCGCGAAGCGGGCGTGGAATTCCGACGGTTTGCCCAGCACGTTCGGCGCCGCGAAATCGAGAATCGACCGCAATTCCTCGAGCCGGTTCTCCACCGGAGTGCCGGTCAGCGCCAGCCGATGCCGGGCCGGAATCGCGCGGGCGGCGCGAGCCTGACGGGTCGCGGCGTTCTTGATGTGCTGCGCCTCGTCGAGGACGACACGCTCCCAGGGCTGGCGCTTCAACTCCTCCGCATCGCGCGCCAGCAGCGCGTAGGTGGTCAGCACCAGGTCGGAATCGGCCACGGCCGCGTCCAGCTCCGGACCGGAGCGTCGTGACGAGCCGTGATGCACCAGCACCCGCAGCCCGGGGGCGAAGCGTTCGGTTTCGCGTTGCCAATTGCCGACCACCGACATCGGGCACACCAGCAGAGTCGGCCCCGGGACGGAATCAGTTGCGGGACTTTCGTTCTCGTGCAGAAGTAGCGCGAGCACCTGCACCGTCTTGCCGAGGCCCATATCGTCGGCGAGGATGGCGCCGCAACCGAGACGATTCATCGTCGCGAGCCAAGACAGTCCGCGCAGCTGGTAGGGGCGCAGCTGCGCCTTCAAGCCGGCGGGCGGGTCGACCGGATCGCCGGAGTGGACACCGTCGAACAGTTCGCGAACCCAGCCGGTCGCCGTGACCTCCGCGATCGGCACCTGGCGCACCTGCGTGGCCGCGATCTCGCCCAGAAGCTGGGTCAGGGTCGCCGGGCGTTCGTCGACCTTGCCCTCCAGATAGGCGGCCGCGGCGGCCAGGCTGCGCTGATCGGCCTGCACCCAGTGGCCGCGCAGCCGCACCAGATCCGATTTGGCCTGGATGAGCCGGCTCATTTCCGCCGGCGTGAGGACGGTATCGCCCAGGGCCAGTTCCCAGCGGTAGGAGACCAATCCACTGAGCCCGACCGCGGTTTCGGTCGCGGCCGGGGACTGCACCCGCAGCCGCATACTCGGCGAGACGATGCGCCATGCGCGCGGCAGCATCAGATGCACACCGGCCGAACGCAATTCGTGCGCACCGTGGGCGACCAGCTCCTGCACGACCGGCGTCGGGAGCAGGAAATCCATTCCGTACGGATCGCGCGGGACCTGCTGCAGCCGCGGGTAGGCCTGGATCGCGGCCGCCACCTTCTCCCCGGCGAGCCGGATCAACGCCGGGTCGCCCTGGAGCGGAACCGGTTGCGGCGCTTCACCTTCCGAGCGGAGACAGACTTCGAGCCGCCACAGGGCGTCGACCGCCTGCGGGTCGTCGTCGGGATCGTCGTCCGGTTCGAGTAGGCGCAGCACCAGTTCGGGCTCGCCGGCGGTGAGGCTCGCGCGCCACTCGTCGAGCACCGAGGCCACCCGATGCGATCCCGATTCCAGCGGGACCTCCGCGACCAGCGCTGCCGTCAGCGGATGCGACGGTTCCCGGACACTCAGCTCGAGCCGGACGAGCGGGTCGGCGAGTTCGGCGACGAAATCCTCGAGGATCGAGGACGCGGACCGGGCATCGGGCACCCGCAGCGCGGGCGGCATCGCCGCGGCCAGTTCGGCCAGCCAGGCCCGTTGCCGCCGGCCGCCGACCAGCCGCCACCGCACCCACCACTCGCCGTCGGCGCGATGCAGTTCGGGCACGATCCGCCCCGCCCGGACCCAGCGCCGCAGTCCCCGGGCCGCATGCGCGAGAAACCGCAGATCCGCCGCCACCGCCGTGTCGGGCAGCGGCTGGGTGAGGACGCGGGCGGCCACCTCCGGCGCCAGGGCATGCCCCCGCACCTCGACGACCTCCGGCCCGGAATCTCCCGCCACCAGGACCCGCACCCGATGCCGAAACCGCGCAGTCTGCGCGATCGTCCCCAGCGGATCGGGCAGCTCACCCCCGGCGTCCGCGGCCGGCTGCGCCGCCGACCCGGGCAGGCGCCAGAGCACCAACCCCGATCCGGGCGACCACAAACCGTGCAGCATGTCCCCATCCAATCAGCCACCACCGACACGCCCGTCCGTGGCCGGTGCGGAGGCGAGCAGTGCACAGACCGCGCATGACGGTACTGCCCGGCTGTACCGCAGCGCGCTATCCGGACGTATCGAACGAACGCACCCCGTGCGTGACTTCCGGTGCGGAAGTTGTCGGGCGGGGTCGGTAGATCTGCGTTATGCGGTGGGGACGAGGTTTCGGATGGGCGGCGGGGATCGTCGTGCTGGTGACGGTGGCGGGGTGTGGGGTGATCGGAGGGCCCGAACCCGCGCCGGGGAGCCCGAGCCGGGCCCGGATCGAGCAGTTGCTGGGTGCGGTGGCCGTGGTGGCCCGGCGGCCGCACCCGGGCGGGTACGACCGGGACTGCGGGACGGGGCACGGATGCGTGTTCGGACCGGCGTGGTCGGACGACCAGGACGGGCCGGGCGGGCACGACGGGTGCGATTCGCGCAACGGAGTGCTGGCACGGCAGCTGCGCGAGGTGCGATTCCGGCCGGGTACCGACGATTGTGTGGTGCTCGCGGGCACGCTGCGGGATCCGTACACCGGCCGCGCGATCACCTTCGACAAGGCGCGGGCCCGGGAGGTGCAGATCGACCACGTCTACCCGCTGGCCGCCGCCTGGGATCTGGGGGCGGCGGCCTGGTCGTCCGAACAGCGGATGCGCTTCGCCAACGACATCGAATTCAATCTGCTGGCCGTCGACGGCCCGGCCAATATGGACAAGGGCGATCGCACACCCGCCGACTGGCTTCCCCCCGCCGGCGCCTATCACTGCTTCTACGCCGGCAAATATCTCACCACCGCGGCGCAGTACCGATTGCCGATCACCGCGGCCGACCACGCCGCGCTCGCCCGCGTCGCACGGCAATGCCCCTGATGCGACGACCGGCTCGGCCGCTACTCGCGAACCGTTTGCCGCACCGGTCGAACTATTCGCCCGCGTCCAGTCGCCGGAGCAGCCGCTGGGCGGCGGCGCGCAGCCCGGCCGGGTCGTCGGTGACACCGAGCACCCGCAGCGCGGCGTCGGGGATGGCGGTTTCCGCGTAGTCGGGGGCGGTGCCCTCGTCGGAGCGAATGTTGATAACCGTTTCCACCATCCGGAAGGGCAGGACATGCGCGCCGGGGACGCCGGCGGGTGCGGCCTCGATCGCCGCCGCCGCCAGTTCCTCGTAGTGGCGGCGCAACCGGGCTCGGCGGCTGCGGAAGTCGGCGAATCGGTCGCTGCGCAGTTCGGGCAGCAGATACAGCGCGCCGAGATTCCATTTGGCGGCGCACAGCTGGCGCACGTCGGCCCGGGCCAGTGCGTACAGCCGCACCGCGGCCGGATCGGGTTCGGCACGCAACCGCTCGGCCAATTCCAAAGGGCCGGTGATTGTTTCGGCGAGCAGCGCGTCCAGGATGTCGTCCTTGGCGGCGAAGTGGTGATAGAGCGACGCCTGCCGGATACCGACCGCGTCGGCGATACCGCGCGTGGACGTGCTGCCGTACCCGTTGGCCGTGAACAATTCCGCTGCGGCGTCGAGGATCTCGGCGCGCGGTGTCCGCCCGCGACGGCTGCGCTGATCGACGCGAGGACGGCCCGGACCCAGGTGTGTCACCGTCTCATCCTGCCATCGCCACGGCCGCGCGGACCGGCTCTACGCCGCGCACCACGTCCCACCTGCGGTGGTGAAATATCTGTCACTCGACAGAAATACCGGCAACGCAGACGTTACGCGGGTTACCGCAAGCGATACACAGCCGTCACCGAAAGCGCGATCCGGCCCGCAAAACTGTCACCTGATAGATATTGGCCGCGACGCCGAAGGACAGCCCATGGCCATCACGCTCGATCCCCCCTCGCAATCCCCGATCGGTGACAGCGCCGATCTCGAACGTTTCGGATATCAGCCGGTGCTGCATCGCAAGCTCGGCCGTTACGCCTCGTTCGCCGCGGGATTCTCCTTCGTCTCGATCCTCACCACCATCTTCCAATTCTTCGGATTCGGTTACGGTTTCGGCGGCGGCGCCTTCTTCTGGACCTGGCCGATCGTGTTCGCCGGCCAGTTCCTCGTCGCGCTGAATTTCGCGGAACTCGCCGCGCGCTATCCCATCTCGGGCTGCATCTACCAGTGGTCGCGCCGGCTCGCCGGTGAGGTGGTCGGCTGGTTCGCGGGCTGGATGATGATCATCGCCCAGATCGTCACCGCCGCCGCGGCCGCCATCGCGCTACAGGTGGTCCTGCCCTCGATCTGGAGCGGCTTCCAACTGGTCGGCACCGATACCGCCCTCACCTCCACCGACGGCGCGGCGAACGCAGTCCTGCTGGGCAGCGTGCTGCTCGTGATCACGACGGTGATCAATGTGATCGGCATCGATCTGATGGCCCGGATCAATTCGATCGGCGTCACCGTCGAAATCGTGGGTGTGCTCGCCGTCATCGCCCTGTTCTTCACCCATACCGAACGCGGCGCCGATGTGGTCCTGCAGACCGACCAGGCGGCGCCCGGCCCGTACTGGGCGGCGTTTCTGGTCTCCGGCTTGATGGCCGCCTACGTGATGGTCGGATTCGATTCCGCCGGAGAGCTTTCCGAGGAGACCAAGAATCCGCGCCGGGTCGCACCGCGCACCATCCTGCTGGCGCTCGCCGCCTCCGCCCTCGGCGGCGGCCTGCTCCTGCTGGGCGCGTTGATGGCCGCACCGAGCGTCAGCGACGGTCACCTGGCCACCGACGGACTGGCCTACGTGATCACCGCCAAACTCGACAGTCCGGCGGGCACCGTGCTGCTGGGCTGTGTCGCGGTGGCGATCACGGTGTGCACCTTGGCCATTCAGACCGCGGGTTCACGGCTGATCTTCTCGATGGCCCGCGACGGCCGCCTGCCGTTCGCGTCTCGGCTGGCCGCCGTGCACCCGCGCTTCGGCACCCCGATCCTGCCCGCGGTGATCATCGGCGTGCTCGCCGTGGCGCTGCTGGTGGTGAATCTCGGCAACGCCGCGCTGTTCGCGACGCTGGCCAGCGTCTGCATCGTGACGCTGTATGTGGCATATCTGCTGGTCACCGTGCCGCTGCTGATCCGGCGGCTGCGCGGGCTGCCCGCCGCCGAGCCCGGCCTGTTCTCGCTGGGTCGCTACGGCATCGCGGTGAACGTCGCGGCGGTGGTGTGGGGCATCGCGATGGCGGTGAACCTGGCCTGGCCGCGCGCCGAGGTGTACACGCCCGCCGGTGGCGGCTGGTGGATGCTCTGGGCCGCACCGCTGTTCCTGCTCCTGACCGTCGCGGTGGGCGCGGTCGTGCACCGCATCGTCACACCCCGCGCCGCGGCGGCCGAGGCCCGGCCCGCGCCGCAACCCGCCTGAGGAACCTTTTCGTCCGACTGCGAGGAGACACCATGTCCGCAACCGCCTCCACCGTCGGCGCCCGCGATCACGCGCGAGCGCAAGCCGCGGCCGCCACCGTCGCCGGCCCCGACCTGCCGGACGGCCTCGACACCACGAAAGTGACCTTCGCCCAACGGGTTCCGGGTAACGGATACACCACCGCGGTGCTCGCCCGCGGCACCCGGCTCCGGCTGGCCGATCCGGACGGCGCCGCCGGTGCCCACCTGCTGCTCCTGCGGGCCGAGGCACCGTGGGAACGGTTGAACGTCGCCGACACGATCAAGGTGCCGTGGCAGGCGTACCCAGGCCCGGGCCATCCGCTGCTCTCGGATCAGGGGCGCGTCCTCGCCACGATCGTCGCCGACACGTCCGGCCTGCACGACACGCTGTGCGGCCCGACCCCCGAGGTACGGCGAACGCTGCGGGTCGCGGGAGCGAAACACGGTCTCACACCGCGCGATATCGGCCCTTCGGTCGCACTGTTCCGCGGTGTGCGCGTCGGCTCGGACGGCACCCTCACCGCCACCGGCAGCACCGGCCCGGGCAGCTCCGTCGAATTGCTGATCCACCTGCCGTTGACCGTCCTGATCGCCAACGGCACGCATCCGCTCGACGACCGGCCCGCCACGCCGCTGGACGTCGTCGCCTGGCGCGGCGCCGGGGAGCCGGACGGCACCGAAGACACCGAGCCGGAATATCGCCGGGCCGTGCAGAACACCGAACAGGCCTGGCTGGCCGCACACGATCCGGAGGCGATCGCATGACCACCGTGACCGAACGCACCGTCGTCCTGGACGAGACCGTGGCCGCCTGCGCGCCGTGGTCGACCGTGGTCCGGGCGGGCCAGCAGTGGCAGATCATCGACCTGTACGGAAACCAGGCGGTGGACTGCCTGCTCTACTCGGCCGCCGACCACGCCGACCGCTACAGCGCCCAGGCGACCGTCGCCGCCCAGCGCAACATCTTCCTGACCACCGGCAGCGTGCTCCGTGCCGAATCGGGGACGCCACTGATGACAGTGGTCGCCGACGAGGTCGGCAACCACGACACCATCGCCGGCGCGTGCTCGCAGGAATCCAACACCCTGCGCTACGGCCACCACACCCGCCATCAGCACGCCTGCGTGGAGAACTTCCTCACCGAGGCGCTGCGATGGGGGCTCGGCAAGCGCGATCTGGTCTCGAACATCAACTGGTTCATGAACGTTCCGGTCGAGGCCGACGGCACCCTCGGTATCGTCGACGGGCTCTCCGCACCGGGTAAGTCGGTGACGCTGCGTGCCGAGATCGACACCCTCGTCCTGATCTCCAACTGCCCGCAGATCAACAACCCCTGCAACGGATTCGATCCGACGCCGGTACGCATGGTGGTGACGCAATGACGACAGCGACCGAAATCGAGTTCGGCACAACGACTCCGGGCACAGAAGCCGCCGACATCGAGGTGGTGCGCCCGGGAATGCTCACCACCGTGCAGGACTGGCCGGGCCGCGTCGGCTACTGGCACGTAGGTGTCCCGCCGTCGGGACCGATGGACGACCTGTCGTTCCGGCTCGGCAACCGCGCGCTGGGCAACGACGAGGGCGCGGCCGGACTCGAATGCACCCTCGCCGGGCCGGCGCTGCGATTCCGCACCGCGACCCGGGTGTGCGTGACCGGTGCGCCCGCGACGGTGACCGTCGACGGCGAGCGCGTACGGCAGTGGCGCACCCTGGAGGTCCCGGCGGGCGGCACGCTGGATGTCGGCGCTGTGCAGGGGCCGGGGATGCGGACCTACGTGCTGTTCGCCGGCGGTCTGGCTCTGCCCGACTATCTCGGCAGCGCAGCCACTTTCACGCTCGGCAGGTTCGGCGGCGGCACCGGCGCCGCCCTTCGGGACGGCGACCGGTTACCCTTGGGCGAGGCGACCGGCCCCATCGGGGCCGGGGTGCCGATGGCCGAGCAACCGGTGCTGACGCGACGATGGGAACTCGCGGTCACCGAGGGTCCGCACGGCGCACCGGAATTCTTCACCCGGGCCGATATCGACGCCATCCTCGGCACCGACTACGAGGTGCATTTCAACTCCGATCGGACCGGAGTGCGGCTGATCGGGCCGAAACCGCACTGGGCGCGCAGCGACGGCGGCGAGGCCGGACTGCATCCCTCGAACATTCACGACACCGCCTATTCGGTCGGCGCCCTGGACTTCACCGGTGATACGCCGATCCTGCTGGGGCCGGACGGTCCCAGCCTCGGCGGATTCGTCTGTCCCGTCACGGTTGTCGCGGCGGAGCGCTGGAAACTCGGCCAGCTCTGTCCGGGTGACACCGTGCGCTTCGTTCCGGTGCGCGCCGACCGGGCCGCCTCGATCCGCGCCCTGGGCCCGGCCCGGCGCGCCGACTGGCCGATCGTACTGTCCGACGGCGGTGACGGCGACGACGGCATCCTGGCCCGCGCCGACGCCGACGACACCACCGCCGTCACCTATCGCCGCGCCGGCGACGACGGCGTACTCGTCGAATATGGTGATATGACACTGGATCTCGGGCTGCGCGCCCGCGTCCACGCCCTGCACCGGCATCTGCTCGAATACGCCGAGCCGGGGATCACCGAACTGACACCCGGAATCCGTTCGCTGCAGGTGCGTTTCGATCCGGACCGGCTGGCCACGCCGAAACTGTTGCGACTGCTGCGCGAGGCCGAATCCGCCCTGCCCTCGGCCGCGGAACTGGTGGTGCCGAGCCGCACGGTGCACCTGCCGCTCTCGTGGGACGATCCGGCCACGCGGGAGGCCATCATCCGCTATATGCACGGCGTGCGGGCCGATGCGCCGTGGTGCCCGTGGAATATCGAGTTCATTCGCCGGATGAACGGATTGGGCACGGTCGCAGACGTTTTCGATACCGTCTTCGCCGCTGAATACCTCGTGCTCGGGCTCGGCGACGTGTACCTCGGCGCGCCGGTCGCCACGCCGACCGATCCGCGCCATCGCCTGGTCACCACCAAATACAATCCGGCCCGCACCTGGACGCCGGAGAATGCGGTCGGCATCGGCGGCGCCTACCTGTGCATCTACGGCATGGAGGGGCCCGGCGGATATCAATTCGTCGGCCGGACCACGCAGGTGTGGAACCACCGGTCCACCGGCGAGGTCGAAGATCCTTGGCTGCTGCGGTATTTCGATCGCATCCGCTGGTATCCGGTATCCGCGGAGGAACTGCTGGATCTGCGGGCCGACGTCGCCCGCGGCCGTGGCGTACTGCGTGCGGAGGAGGGCGAATTCCGTCTCGCCGAATACCGCGATTTCCTGTCCGCCAACGCCGAATCCATCGCCGCCTTCCGCGCCGTTCAGGCGGAAGCGTTTGCCGCCGAGCGTGATTCGTGGCAGGCGGCGGGCGAATTGCACGAACGAGGATGAGGACACCGACGTGAGCATCTGGATTCACCGCTGTGCCGACGATCCGGGCGTGCACGGCCCGGGCCCGCTGGCAGGCCTGCGGGTGGCCGTCAAGGACAACGTCGACGTGGCCGGCCTGCCGACGACCGCAGGCTGCCCGGACTACGCCTATCTACCCGACCGCGACGCGCCCGCGGTCGCGGCCCTGCGCGCCGCGGGTGCGGTGGTGGTCGGCAAGACCAATATGGATCAATTCGCGACCGGTCTGGTCGGCACCCGCTCGCCCTACGGTCCGGTTTCCGATTCGCGGCGGCCCGAATTCATCTCGGGCGGTTCGAGTTCCGGGTCGGCGGTGGCCGTCGCGACCGGTGCGGCCGATATCGCCATCGGCACCGATACCGCGGGGTCCGGACGCGTTCCGGCGGCGCTGCAGGGCATCGTCGGCATCAAACCGACCGTGGGAGTTGTCTCCACCGAGGGGGTCGTCCCGGCCTGCCGTTCCTACGATTGCGTGACGATCTTCGCCGCCGACCCGGCACGTGCCGACCAGGCGATGGGAGTGATGGCCGCCGGGGCGCCCGGACGTGCCTGGCCCGCCGATACCAGGCTGGCGGCGCCGCCGCGCCCGACCGTCGCGATCTTCGCCGACCTGCCGGAACTCGACCCGGTGTGGCGGGCGGCCTTCGAGCGGGCCGTCGCCGTGTTACGGCAGCGCGGCGCGACCATCGTGGAGATCGACCCGGAGCCGTTCCTGGCCGCGGCCCGGCTGCTCTACGACGGGGCGTTGGTCGCCGAAAGATACGCCGCGGTCGGCGAATTCGTCGAGTCGCGGCCCGACGCCGTCGACCCCACCGTCGCGAGCATCATCCGCGCCGCGGGCGCGATTCCGGCGCATCGGCTGGTCGCCGATCGCGCCGAACTCGAGCGCTTGCGCGCGATCGCGGTGGACAGTCTGGGCGACGCCGACGCCCTGCTCGCGCCGACCACCCCGATGCACCCCACCATCGCGCAGGTCGAGGCGGATCCGATCGGAATCAACTCCCGCATGGGCACCTACACCAACTTCTGCAATCTGTTCGATCTGTGCGCGGTGGCCGTTCCGGCCGGCACGGCGGGCGAATCCTGTTTCGGCGTCACGATTTTCGCTCGGCCGTTCGAGGATGCGGTGGCCTTGGACATCGCCGTGTCGATCACCGGTGATGCGGAGATCACGCGGCCGTGGCCCCTGGCGGTGGCGCCGGTGTGCGAGCTGATCGTGTTCGGGGCCCATCTGCGCGGCCAGCCGTTGGAACACCAGTTGCATGCGCTCGGCGCGCGCTGGGCCGGGCCGGTCCGCACGGCCGCGGCCTATCGCCTCGCCGCCCTGGGCACCACCCCACCGAAACCCGCGGTGACCCGCTGCGAGGGCGGTGTGTCCGTCGCGGGCGAACGCTGGTTACTCTCCCCCGCCGCTCTCGGCCGCTTCCTCGCCGCATTACCGGCGCCGATGCAGCTGGGCGCCGTCGAACTCGACGACGGCACCTGGCACACCGCATTCGGATGTGACGGGACCGCCGCCGCGGAAGGGAAGGACATCAGCGAATACGGTGACTGGCGCGCGGCCCTCGCGGCCGGGGCCGTGGGCTGATCAATCCAGGGCCGTGGCGACCGGACGCTCCGGATCCGACGACCACTGCGACCACGAACCCGGGTACAGCGCGGCCGACACTCCGACGACCGACAACGCCGCGATCTGGTGCGCTGCGGTCACCCCGGAACCGCAGTAGACCGCCACCGGACCGGAGACGAGATCGGAGAATCGCGCCCGCAACTGGTCCGGAGTTTTGAAAGTGCCCTCGGACGTGAGGTTTTCCACGGTCGGCACGCTCACCGCGCCGGGAATGTGGCCGGCGCGCGGGTCGATCGGCTCGACCTGCCCGCGATAGCGTTCCCCGGCTCGCGCGTCCAGCAACGCGCCCGGCCAGCCCGCGACCTCGTCGGCATCCACCACCGGCATATTGCCGGGGGTGAGCACGACGTCGCCGGGCGCCGGGTCGGGTTCGGTGCCGACGGCCAGATCGCCGCCGCCGCGTTCCCACGCGGGCAGGCCGCCGTCGAGAATGCGCACGTCGCGCAGGCCCGCCCAGCGCAGCAGCCACCACGCCCGGGCGGCGGCCATGCCGCCGGTGGCGTCGTAGACGACCGTCGGCTCCCCGGTGCGCAGTCCCCAGCTGCGCGCGCATTTCTGCAGGTGAGTAAGCGTCGGCAACGGGTGGCGGCCGTGCGCCGGGGAGGGCGGGGCGGCCAGCTCGGTCTCCAGATCGACGAAGATCGCGCCGGGAATGTGGCCGGCGAGATAGTGCTGGGGACCGTCGGGATCGCCCAGCGCCCAGCGCACATCCAGCAGATGCGTCCGGCTCTCGCTGTCCGCCAGCGATTTCCGGAGCTCTTCGGGGGAGATCAGTACCGCGGTCAAGCCCGGCTCCTCAGTCAACAGATGTACCCGTGACGCGAACACGTGTCAGCCTACGACACGGGCGCGTCCCGGCGAGTCAGCATCCACCGCACGACCAGGCCCGCGACCACCGCCCAGAACGCGGCACCGATGCCGAACACCGCGATCCCGGAGGCCGAGACCAGGAAGGTCACCGTGGCCGCGACGCGATGTTCGGCCACCCCGAGTGCCGCGGTGAGGGCGGCGGCGAAGGTGCCGAGGAGGGCAAGTCCGGCAACGGTTTCCAGCACACCGGCGGGCGCGGCGGCGGCGAGCGCGACCAGCGCCGCGGCGGCCGGGGCCAGCACGAGATAGGACGCCCCGGCGGCCATGGTGGCCGCCCAGCGCCGGCGCGGATCGGGATGGGCCGAGGGCGCGGCCGCCAACGCCGCGCTGATCGCGGCCAGGTTGATCGCATGCCCGCCCGCCGGAGCGCCCACGATGGTTCCCAGGCCGGTGACGGTCATCGACGCCCGCCACGGCACCCGATAGCCGAACGAGCTCATGACCGCCACGCCGGGTATGTTCTGCGCGGCCATCGTGACCACGTACAGCGGAATCGCGATGCCGATGACGGCCTGCCAACTCCAGTGCGGCACAGTGATTTCCAGTTTCGGAATCAGATCGGCGACCGGAATCGAGCGATGTCCGGCGATCATCGAGATTCCCGCCCCGGCCACCGCGGTGACGAAGGCGCCGGGCACCGCCCACCGCTGCGCGTACCGCTGCAGCACCACCCACACCACCAGCACGGGCGCCACCACTGCCGCACTCGAGGTGGTCAGGGCCCGCAGCGGCGCGAGGCAGAGCGGCAGCAGGACACCGGCGAGCATGGCCTGCGCGATCTCGACCGGGATCGCGGTGATCAGCCGGCCCAGCCGTGACCAGCAGCCGGTGAGAACGATCAATACGCCGGTGACCGCGAACGCCCCCACCGCCGCGGGCCAGCCGCCGGTTACCGCGCCGGCGCCGGCCAGTAGTGCCGCACCGGGAGTCGACCAGGCGAGGGTGATCGGCATGCGATAGCGCCGGCTCAGGATCCACATGCCCAGCGCCTGGGTGACACAGACGGCCAGCAGGCCCGAGGCGGCCTGCGCCGGTGTCGCGCCGACCGCGGTCAGTCCCGCCAGCACGACGGCGAACGAACTGGTGAAACCGACCAGCGCCGCGATGATCCCGGCGCCGAGCGCTTGTCCGGTACCGCCGGGCCCGTGCTCGCCCTCGACCGCCTCCTGGAGGCCCGTCTGCGTCTCGGCGACATCGGGCGGGCGGGATGCGGAATCGGCGGTGGCGGTCACCGAGCTATCTTCGCGGGCGGCTGGCCCCGCCGTCAGCGGCCAGTACGCCGGAACTGGACCGAATTCTCGCCGGCATCGGATCGCCCTGCGTCGTTTCGTCCGGCGTCGTCTCGCCCGGCATCCTGTCGCAATGCTGTCGCCTCGTCGGCTCCGGCCAGTCGCTGTAGCAGCGGTGCGGTGCGCGGCCCGACCAACTGCTGCATGACCAGCGCCATATTGGTGCGCTGCACGCCCGCGATCTTCAGGATCGCGCCGGTGATCCGATACAGATCGTCGGCGTCGCGCGCGACCACGCGAACGGTCAGATCCGTCTGCCCGGTGGTGCCGCACACCTCGGTGACCTCGGGGATCTCGGCGAGTTCGGCCACCACGTCGGCGAGCCGATGCTGATCGACCACCACCGCGACGAAGGCCGCGAGCCGGTAACCGAGTGCGCGCGGGTCCACCCGCCGCTCGAATCCGGCCAGCACACCGGCGGCCTCCCATCGGGCGAGCCGGGCCTGCACGGTGTTACGGGACAGCCCCAGCCGCGTGGCCAGTTCCACCCCGGTGGCACGAGGGTTGGCAACCAGTTCCAGCAGCAGCCGGGCGTCGGTGGCGTCGATAGTCGCCGGGGCGGGTTCGGCACTGGGCATGTTACGCAGTATGACAGCTCCGACCCGGTCGGGATCGAGCATTCTGCACAGTTCGCGTGTCGCCACTTGCGCATCCCGCTCAATCGTGGATGCTGTGAAGTACAGCACACAGCTGGCGAAGAGCAGTCCGCCGGATCGCGAGGGACGGAAGACCCCGTCGTACGCGGCAACGAGGAGGTGACGGCTGTGCACAACACCACCGCGCACAACACCACAACCAGGCACGACACCGGGACGAACCCCTATCCCGTGCAACTGGTCCAGCCCGACGGGCGCCGCGTTCTCGACCGCGAGCACGCGGCCCTGATCGCGGATATCGGTCCGGCCGAACTGCGCGAACTGTACGAGGACCTGGTCGTCACCCGCCGCATCGACGTCGAGGCCACCGCATTGCAGCGGCAGGGCCAACTCGGCCTGTGGGCCCCGCTGCTCGGGCAGGAGGCATCGCAGATCGGCTCGGCTCGCGCACTGCACGACGACGACTATGTCTTCTGCAGCTACCGCGAGGCGGGTGTCGCCTACTGCCGCGGCGTGGATCCCACTCTCATCACCCGGCTGTGGCGGGGCGTCGCACATTCGTGCTGGGACCCGGACGAGATCAATATGACCAATCCGGCCATCGTCGTCGGCTCTCAGGGCCTGCACGCCACCGGCTACGCCTACGCCGCACACCTGGAAGGTGCGGAGATCGCGGTGCTGACCTACTTCGGTGACGGCGCAAGCAGTCAGGGCGATATCGCCGAGGCGCTCGGCTTCGCCGCCACCTGGAGTGCGCCGGTGGTGTTCTTCTGCCAGAACAACCACTGGGCGATCAGCGAACCGGTAGAGGTGCAGAGCCAGACGCCGATCGTCCGGCGCGCCTACGGGTACGGCATACCGGGCGTCCAGGTCGACGGCAACGACGTGCTGGCGGTGCTGGCGGTGACCCGCCAGGCCGTCGCCCGCGCCCGCGCCGGCGGCGGCCCCTCGTTCATCGAGGCCATTACCTATCGGATGGGCCCGCACACCACCGCCGACGATCCCACCCGCTACCGTTCGGCCGCGGAAACCGAACTGTGGAAGCGCCGCGACCCGATCGACCGCATGCGACGACTGCTCGAGCGAGAGGGTTTGTGGGACAGTGACTTCGAGCGGCGGATCACCGAACGCGCCGACGCGGTCGGTGCCGCGGTCCGCACCGCGACCATCGACATGCCCGATCCGGATCCGATGCAGCTGTTCGAGCACGTCTACACCACCCCGCATCCCCTGATCGCCGCCGAGCGCGACGAGTACTCCGGATACCTGGCGGATTTCGAGGAAGGAGTACGGGCATGATCACCACCTTCGCGAACGCGCTGAACACGGGGATGCGCCGGGCCTTGGAGGACGATCCGAAGGTCGTGCTGATGGGTGAGGACATCGGGCGGCTCGGCGGCGTATTCCGGGTGACCGACACGCTGCAGAAGGACTTCGGCAACAATCGCGTCATCGACACGCCGCTGGCCGAATCCGGCATCATCGGAACGGCTTTCGGAATGGCACTGCGCGGTCTGCGGCCGGTGTGCGAGATCCAGTTCGACGGATTCGTCTACCCGGCCTTCGACCAGATCGTTTCGCAGGTCGCCAAGATCCACTACCGTACGCAGGGCAAGGTCCGCGCCCCGATCACCATCCGGATTCCCTTCGGCGGCGGAATCGGTTCGGTCGAACATCATTCGGAGTCACCGGAGGCGTATTTCGCGCATACCGCCGGACTGCGCGTGGTGTCGCCGAGCACGCCCGAGGACGCGTATCGACTGTTGCGCCAATCGATCGCGTGCGACGACCCGGTCGTCTTCTTCGAACCGAAGCGACGCTACTGGGACAAGGCCGATCTCGATTTCACCGCTCTGGACGCCGATCCGCTGCCCATGGACCGGGCACGCATCCGCCGGTCGGGCCGCGACGCCACCCTCGTCGCCTACGGCGGGATGGTCGCCACCGCCCTGACGGCGGCCGAAATCGCGGCCGGAGAGGGACATTCACTCGAGGTGATCGACCTGCGCAGCCTGTCGCCGATCGACTTCGACACCATCGAGGAATCGGTGCGCCGGACCGGCCGGCTGATCGTGACACACGAGGCGCCCGTCTTCGCCGGACTCGGTGCCGAGATCGCCGCGCGCATCGCCGAACGGTGTTTCTACTACCTCGAGGCGCCGGTCCTGCGCGTCGGTGGCTTCGACATTCCCTATCCCCCGGCTAAGCTCGAACGGCACCACATGCCAGACCCGGACCGCATTCTCGACGCGGTCGATCGAACCTTCGCCGCCTGATAACTGTTCGGACAGAGGTGCCCGTTGGAAGACCCTGCTGTGGACGACAACAATCACATACTCGAGTTCCGGCTGCCCGATCTCGGGGAGGGATTGACCGAGGCCGAATTGATCTCCTGGTCGGTGGCCGTCGGCGATACCGTCGAGCTCAATCAGACCATCGCCGAGGTGGAGACCGCCAAGGCGCAGGTGGAACTACCGTGTCCGTTCGCCGGGCAGGTCGCCGAGCTGCTGGCCCGGCCCGGTGAAACGGTGGCGGTCGGCGCACCGCTGATCAGAGTGCGCGCCGATGCCGGCGAAGCTTCCACGACGGCAGCCGCGGCTTCCGGGGCTACCGGCGAAGCTTCCGGGGCCGCCGAGGGCCGCACGTCGGTGCTCGTCGGTTACGGCCCCGGGGCCGAAGCGCCCACCCGGCGTCGCTCCGCGAAAAACGGTGCGGCGAAGCCGCATTCGGCCGCGCCCGCACGCGGCGAGGAGATCCCGCCGGAGTTCCCGGGCCGCCCGCCCGCCACTCCGGCCGCCCGCCAGCTGGCTCGCGAACTCGGTATCAATATCGCCTTCGTGGCCGGCTCCGGTCCGGGTGGGGCGGTGACGGTCGAGGATGTGCGCCACGCGGTGCCGGTATCGCAGCCGCCGCGCCGAGTGCGGACCGAGGAGGAGGCCGCCGACGCGCCGCGTCCGGCCGCCCCGCCGGTGCCCACCATGCGGCCCGACGGCGGCGTCATCCGGCCGACGCCGAGCGAACGCGAAACCCGCACCCCGGTCAGCGGCGTCCGCAAGCGCATCGCCGCGGCCATGACCACCAGCGCCCGCACCATCCCGCAGGCCAGCGCGTTCGTCACCACCGATTTCACCGCCTCGATGGAACTGCTCGACCACCTGCGCAGCACCGACTCCTTCACCGGGCTGTCGCTCACTCCGCTGGCGCTGGTCGCGAAGGCGACGCTGGCGGCGATCGCCGAATTCCCGGGGATCAACTCCTATTGGGACGCCGAGGCCGATCAGATCGTCACCAAGCACTACGTCAATCTCGGCATCGCCGTGGCCACCGAACGCGGCCTGCTCGTCCCCAACATCAAGGAGGCGCAGTCGCTGAGCCTGCGCGAACTGTGCCGGGAGATCGGCTGGCTCGCCGATGTGGCGCGCGCCGGCTCGGCGACCCCAGCCGATCTGCGCGGCGGCACCTTCACCATCAGCAATGTGGGGGTCTTCGGTGTGGACACCGGTGTGCCGCTGGTCAACCCGGGCGAAGGCGCGATTCTGTGCCTGGGTTCGATCCGGAAACGCCCCTGGGTGTACCGCGACGAACCGGCGATCCGGTGGATCACCACGCTGGGTGTGAGCTTCGATCACCGCATGATCGACGGGGAGCTCGGCGCGCGGTTCCTGTCGACGGTGGCCTCACTGCTCGAGGATCCGCTGACCCTGCTGGGCCGGGTCTGAGGTCCCCCGGGGCGCCGGCGTCTAGGTCTCGTCGGTCACCAGCGCGGCGGCGGCGCTGCGGATGATCGCCGGGATCTCGACCGATTTGCGCGTCTCGTTGTCCACGTAGACGTGCACGAAGGTGCCGGTGGCGGCCAACTCCAGATCTTCCCCTGTGGTGTCGGCGGCGGTGCCGGCGTCCAGGACGCGGAAGATCGCCAGATCGTAGGTGATGCTGGAGCGACCGAGGCGGCTGATTCGCAGCCCCACCCGCAGTTGGTCGGGAAAACTCAGCGAGCCCAGATACTGGCACGAGGTCTGGGCGACCACGCCGATCGCGGGCAGTTCCCGGATGTCGGTGCCGGTCGCGGCCATCAACCAGGCGTTGACCGCGGTGTCGAAGTACGAGTAGTAGGTCACGTTGTTGACGTGGCCGTAGTGGTCGTTGTCGGCCCATCGGGTCGGCACCGGCCAGAGCACCGGGTAGTCCTGCTGTGTGGTCACCGCCCCGACAATAGTGACGCGACCTCGGCGACGCGGGCGGAGGCGGCGGTGAACCCGGCGCGCCGCCGAAACGTGTCGGTGGTAGGTCATACACTCGAATCGAAACCGGTTACATCCGGGGCCCGTGCGGTGACGTCGACGATGCCGTGATCGTTCGGGAGACGGGGAGCCGCCGACCGCGGTCGGCGCCGCCGAATCAACGACGCTTCGACGCACTCCTCCGCTCCGGAGTCGTACCCGCGGGGCAGGCGCTTCGGGTGTTGGGCCCCAAGGGGATCCACGTGCCGGGCCGCCCGGTCCGGCACGGCCTTTCGTGCGGTGAACAATCGGTGCGCGCCCGGTACCGTCGAGTCGATGCATTCATCGGTGGAGACGACACGGCGCGGGACGGTTGCTCCGGCCGCTCGCCGCGCGCGGGCAGCGGTGTTCGCGACTTTCGCGCTCAACGGGTTCCTGGCCGCGATGTGGGTGGTGCACATTCCGGTCATCACCGATCGCACCGGGGTATCGCACGGAACCCTGGGATTACTGATTCTGGTGATGGCCGGCAGCGGCATCGTCGGTATGCAGGCGGCGGGTCCGCTCGCCGACCGCTTCGGCAGCCGGGCTCTGGTCGCCGCTGCCGTCAGCTGGCTGATCGTGGCGGTGAGCGGGCCGGCGTGGGCGACCGGACCGATCCAGCTCGGCCTCGCGCTGGCAATCTTCGGTTTCGGCAACGGCGCGCTCGACGTGTCGATGAACGCCCAGGCCGTGCAGGTCGAGCGGGTCTACGGCCGGCCGATCATGGCCGCGTTCCACGCACTCTTCTCCTGCGGCGGCCTGGTCGGCTCCCTCGCCGGCGCGGCGGCCATGCACGCCGGAGCCGATATCCGGGTGAGTTTCGCGGTCGCGGCGGTGCTGGGCCTGCTGGTGATGCTGGCCAGTGTGCCGAGTCTGCTCCCCCGCCCGCGCACGACCTCGCACATCGAACCGAGCGCCGCCGAATACGCAGCGCCGGCCGCCGACCACGCGGGCACCGCCGCCGCGGTGGCTCGCGAATCGGACGTGAAATCCGCCGTGGCATCGCAGGATTCCCGCACCCGACGCGGCGAATCCGTGCGGCGGCGCATCCGGCGTCTGCTCCCGCCGAAGGTACTGTCCTTGGCCGCCATCGCTTTCGCCCTGCTGATGGCCGAGGGCGTGGCCAACGACTGGAGCGCCCTGCAGACGCACGAACACCTGGGGGTCGGCGACGCCACCGCCGCACTGTCGTTCGGCGCGTTCTCCATCGCGATGACCGTCGGCCGCTTCACCGCGGACCGGGTCAGCGAACGCTTCGGCCGCGTCGCCGTCGTCCGCTGGGGTTCGGTCCTCGGCGCCGCCGGCCTCGCCGTCATCATGGTCTCGCCGTGGCTGCCGCTGAGCCTCGCGGGCTGGATCCTCGCCGGCCTCGGCCTCGCCGGCGGCGTCCCCCAAATCTTCACCGCCGCAGGCAATCTGGGCACCGCCACCGCCGCCACCGACATGTCCAAGGTCTTCGGCCTCGGCTACCTCGGCTTCCTCGCCGGCCCCTCGGTCATCGGCTGGCTCGCCCAACTCACCTCCCTCACCCTCGCCTTCACCTTCCCCCTGATAGCCGTCCTGCTCTGCGCCTGGTTCGCCGGGACCGTCGGGGACGCACACCGAGTTGTTGACCTGTAGGACAAAAACTCGTAGGGTTGCGGTATGGGCAGGCCGCGCAACTTCGAGACCGAGACCGTGGTGGATCGGGCGATGGATGCGTTCTGGACTCATGGGTATGCGAATACTTCGCCGGCGCAGCTGGCCGAGGCGACCGGGATCGGGAAGGGGAGTTTGTACAACACGTTCGGCAGTAAGCGGGAGCTGTTCGAGCGGGTGCTGAACCGCTACGACCGGATGGGTTCGGAAGTAGTCGGCGAGTTCATGGCGCGGCCGGGGACGGCACGGGAGTGCATCGGCGCGTTCATCCGGTTTCTGGTGGATTCCGATGTGGCGCAACCTGTTCGGCGTGGCTGTCTGGCGGTGAACACCGCTACCGAATTCTCCGCGCGGGATGCCGAGATCACGAAGGCGGTCCGGACCATGCAGGAGCACACCATGTCCGCCCTGGCCGAGCGGATCGATCAGGGTCGCCGCGACGGCGACGTGGCACAGGACGTCGATCCGCGAGCCGCCGCCGAATTCCTGATGAACACCATCGTGGGACTGCGCGTCATGGCCAAGACCAGCGATGCGGAGGCCCTGCACCGCATCATCGACACCGCACTGACCACATTCTGATATCTGGGCCGCGGTCGCGGCCCTTTTTCACCCTCGAATTTTTGACCTTAAGTTCAAGAAAGGGAACCTCATGGACCTCGAACTGACCGGCAAGACCGCCGTCGTCACCGGCGCGAGCCGAGGCATCGGACTGGCGATCGCCGAGGCGCTGACCGCCGAGGGCGCGCTGGTGGTCGGCGCGGCGCGCACCGTCACACCGGAGCTCGAAAAGGCAAGCATCGCAGCCTATTCGGTCGACCTCGGTACCTCCGAGGGCGCCACCACGCTGATCGATTCGGCACTGCGCGAACTCGGCGGCATCGACATCCTCGTCAACAATGTCGGCGGCGGCGACGCCGACCGGCTCGGGCTGGGCGCATTCACCGACATCACCGACGAGCAGTGGCGAACCCTGTTCGACCTCAACCTGTTCAGCGCCGTCTGGACCACGCGCGCGGCGCTGCCCAGCCTGCTGGAACGCCGCGGTTCGATCGTGAACATCTCCTCGATCAATTCGCGTCTGCCCGCGGCCGGACCGATCGGCTACAGCGAGGCCAAGGCCGCGCTCACCTCGCTGAGCAAACGCCTCAGTGAGGAATTGGCCCCGCGCGGCGTGCGCGTCAACACCGTATCCCCCGGTGTCGTGGGCACGCCGCTCTGGCGCGACCCGAACCGATTCGGCGGGAAACTCGCTGCGGCGCAGGGCATCTCGCACGACGATCTACTCGCGGGAATCAGCGAGAGTTTCGGCATCGCCTCGGGGCGGATCTCGGAGCCCGAGGAGGTGGCCGCGCTGGTCACCTTCCTCGTCTCCGTGCGGGCCGGCAACATCGTCGGCGCCGACTACGTCATCGACGGCGGAACATTGAAAGTCGCCTAGCCGCTACCGTTCGTGCTTGTGCCGCAGGCCGTTGCCCAGCGCCACGGCCGCGGCCAGCCACGCCCCGACACTCAGCACCGCAAAGCTGATCACGTAGGCGTGCAGCGACGGCACCCCGGTGTGCGCGCTCGGTCGTCGCAGTCGTCATCCACCGCGAGACCCGCTTCCCTGCTCTATGCTGACACGAGGAGGGGAAATGACATTTCAAGTCGATCCGGACGGACTGCGGGCCGCGGCCGGGGAGTTGGCGCTACTACCGACCGAGGTCGACAATGCGCCGAAACTCGACGCCGATCCGGTGGCGAAATTGCTCGCGGGTTTGTCGGTAGGGACCGAACTCGGCAAGTCCAATGCGGCGAGTACGCAAGCCAAAGACGTTCTGAAGGCGCGTTTCGACGAGTTCTCAGCCCTGTTGGTGACGTGTGCAGACAGCTTCCACGGCAAGGACCAAGACGCCGCTCAGCGCCTCGCCGCTGTCGCGGATCTGAATTCCGGCGACCCGCACGCGGGCCGGTAGCCATCATGCCGACTCCGAAAGAAGTACTGGCCATGGATACGTCGGGCCTGCAGGGCGTCGCCGACCGGGCCGGCCAGATTGCCGACGCTATCGTCAAAGTAGCGGGCACGCTGCACAAGACCATCCACGACGATCTGGCGTGGCAAGGCGCGGCTGCCCGAGCCGCTGAAGACAAAGCCGACCGCGAACAGACTCAGATGCGAGCGATTGCCACCGCATACGATGACCTCAGTGCCGCCTGCGCCGGCGCAGCTCGCGACCTTCAGTACCCGATAGCGGAAATCAAGACGATCTTTCAGCATTACGTCGTCCCGCCGGTTGCCGTCGCGGACGACTGGAGCACAACCGGCATACAAGATCCGAATTCCGAAGCGGGCGTACAGCTTTCTCGCCTGCCGGGACTGGCCGCCGGCCTCCGAACCGCCGATGCGCAGTGGAGCTCGGCCATCGCCACGGCCAACGACGAACTGACGAAGATGGCATCGACGACTACCTTGACGGCGATCAAGGTGGCTGATCAGAGCTTCAAATCCATAGATCCCCGAGCCGATCCGGATCGGATCCGCACCTCGGCCGCGGCGTTCCAGCAGTTGTTCGGGCGTCCGCCGACAACCGCATCCGACTGGAGTACCGCCGAGGTCCTGAACCCGAACAGCTACACTCCGGAGTTCAAAGGAGTCGGGCCCGAGATCCGTGTCGTCAAGATCACGCCCGTTCCTGGGCAGGGGTGGTTCGATCGTCTCAGTACATCGAGCAGCGTGATGTCTCCGACCCGGACCCCAACCCGCTCAATCTCAATCCCGGCGCTCGCGACTTGGGGAACAATCGAACGGCCGACCCGAACTTCGATCCCGAACATACGAAGGTCACTACGTATGTCGACTACGAGAACGGCATCGTCGTCATGCGCCAGAACCCGTCCGTCCGCGAGAACGACGACGGCAGCCCGGGCGAGGTCAAAGTTGGCGCGCCGGACGGGAAGGTGTGGCAGAACCCAGACGGGTCGGTCCGCATCCAGTACGACGCGGGTAACCCACTGCCGCCCTCTTGGATGACCAAACCTCCTGGCCTGGATGGCCACGATGTCACGGTCAACGGCGATTTGGTGTTCCAGCCCGGTCCGAACGGGGTCCAAGTGAACGGGACGCGCACCGATTACCCATCATTGGAGGTGTATCAAGACACCCCCGACGGGCGCACACAAACGATCGCGCTGGACCCGGCTCGATCCGGGAGCTCACTCGGCCCGGCCATGAATTTGCCTTTTCACCACGACATCGGCGTGGGAGGTGCGGCCTTCGGTCCGTTCACCGACTGGAACGACCGATACGACGTGCCAGGCAATCCGAAGCCGTCGACATCGTTCGGTCCGGTCACGGCGCCGCCTACCGCCCCAGTGCAGCGGATACCCGCGGGGGCGGCCTGAATGACGCCCTCTTCGTCGGAAGACGCGCGGTTCTGGCGCCTCGCCACATGGGGTGTCGCGGGCTTCTTCCTGCTGCAGTTGGTGGTCATGATGATCGCGGCGCGGGTGATGCACTCGGACACCAGCGGCACGATCTTCGGTTCGTTTCTCGCCGCCTCGGTGGTAGGTACCCTCATCGCCTCGCTCCTTCGATGGAAGGCGCGGGGGGCCGTCCGCGGTGTAGCTCTTGCCGCAGTGACCACCGCGGGCATATGGCTCGGGTCGTCTGTCCTCATCGGATGCCTCTATTTCGCGACCAGGTAGGAGCGTCCTGTGACCCGAGAACACTCCGCTCCGCAGTACCGGCGCGAAACCTGGTTCGGCCCATTGTCATTCAGAGCGGCTGCAGTGTGCCTCACGCTGAACGTGATTCCGTTCTTCATCAACGGATACCTGATCTTCGCGCTCGTCCTGCTGTACGCGATCGAATTGATCGGCGCTGCTCTGCTCTGCGCTCGCGGAGGGCGCGCGCGACAGCTTTGCACAGGCATCGCGGTGGCGTTGGTCGGCACTGCCGGCTGCTTTGTGCTGCTCCCCGCACTGGGACGGTTGTCCTGACGGTCATCCGCGTTCTCGATCCGCCAGAAATGTGGGATCCCGGTTACGGCATACGATAACCGCTGACCGCTACCGTTCGTGCTTGTGCCGCAGGCCGTTGCCCAGCGCCACGGCCGCGGCCAGCCACGCCCCGACACTCAGCACCGCGAAGCTGATCACGTAGGCGTGCAGCGAGGGCACCCTGGTGTGACCGATGGTGAGAGCGCTCAGAATCGAGGCCGTGATGGCGCCGGCGATACTGCCGCCCGCCGTACGCACCAGTGAGTTGATCCCGCTGGCGATTCCGCTCTCGCTCATCGGAACATGCTGGACGGCAAGGGTTCCCAGCGCCGCATAGCCGATCCCGAAGCCTATGCCCTGCAGCGTATTCGAGATGACCATGTCGTAGCCGTGCGCATTCGACAGCGCCAGCCATCCGGTCGCCGCGCCGGCGAAGGCCGCGCCGATGGCCAGGGTGAAGGCGGGTCCGATGCGCGCGGCGATGCGCCCGGTCCGGAAGGAGAAGAAGGTCATCAGCACCGAGCTGGGAATGCCGTAGAGACCCACGGCCAGCACCGAGCCGGACAGACCGTAGCCGACCTTGTCGGCGGGGGTCTGCACGAAATTCGAGATCAGGGTGAAGGAGCCGAACATCGCGAAGCCCAGCAGCGCAGACGCCATATTGGCCGACAGCGAGCGCGGGCCGACCAGCAGGGGCAAGCGCACCAGCGGCTGCGCGACCTTGCGCTCCACCAGCACCCACACCACCGCCAGCACGGCGGCCGCGGCGAACAGCCCGATCACGCTGGTCTCTCCCCAGCCCCAGCGCGGTCCCTCGCTGATGGCCAGCAGCAGGCACACCAGCAGACCGGCGAGCAGGACCGCGCCGAGATAGTCCGGCTGCCCGCCGTGGCGCTGCCCGACATCCTTGGCGCTCACCCCGACCAGCACTGTGGCGATCACGGCCAGCACCGCGGTCATCCAGAACACGGGATGCGGATTGGTGGTCTTGTCCGCGATGACGCCGGTCACCAGCATGCCGATGGTGCCGCCGACACCCATGGTGCCGCTGATGACGCCGATGGCGGTGGTGAGCCGCTCGCGCGGGAAGGTGTCGCGAATGATGCCGATGCCCAGGGGAATCAACGCCGACGACGTGCCCTGCAGCGCCCGGCCGACGATGTAGACCCCCAGCGAAGTCGCCACCGCGCAGACCACCGAACCGGCGATCAGCAGTCCCATACAGAACATCACCATGCGCTTCTTGCCGTACATGTCGCCGAAACGCGAAAGCAGCGGCGTGGCAACGGCTCCGGTGAGTAACGCGGCGGTGAACAACCACGTCACACCCGCGACGTCGGTGTGAAGTTGCCCGATCAGCCTGGGCAGCAACGGAATTACCACGGTCTGCTGCAGCGAGACCACGAGTCCTGCCGCGCACAGCGCCAGCAGCGTGACGACCAGGTGCGCCGGCGCACCGGTTTCGGAATCGGTTCCGGTGGATCGGCCGGTGACGGTCGACGTCATCTGAGTTCCCTATCTTTATACTTACCTAACTTAAGTAAGTTGGGTAGTAGGATAACCCTGTGCCGCGTTCCGAAGGAAGTCCCGAACCGGTGGTCGACGCCGACTACATCGTGGAACTCGAGCGCGCCCTGACCCGGATCGCGCACCTGCTCACCCGGGCCAGACGGCACGATCGCACCGTGGCCGCGGCCGGGGTGAATCTCGACCGCGCGAACGTGCCGCTGCTGCGGATGCTCGCCGACGCCGCGGAGCCCATGCGCATGGGTGAGCTCGCGGCCTGCCTGGATGTGGAGGCGCCGCATGTCACGCGTCAGATCCAGCGCCTGGAACGGGCCGGCTACGTCGATCGGGTGACCGATCCGGAGGACCGCCGGGCACAGCGGGTGCGCATCACCGACGAGGGCCGGGCCACCGTCGACGCTATCCGCGCGGTGAGCCGACGTCACATGCGCGACGCGCTGGCGGACTGGTCGACCGAGGACCTGCGTCAGCTCGCGGCGCTCAACCACCGCATGGTCGACGCGTTTCTCGACAGTGCCGAGCGCACCGACGCCTGGCGGCGATGACCCTCCTCAGCGCTCCTTGCGGTCGATCCGGATCCTGACGTCCGGCCACGGCGGATTCCGCACGACCGCGATCAAGGACAGCGTCGTCGCCACCAAGCCGACGAAGATGCCCAGCAGCGCGATGGCGGTGTCGTCGGTGACGGCATGCCAGCCGGTGTTCCCGTCCTGGATTACGAAGACGCCCAGCGGTCGCGCGCGCCGGAATTTTCCGCCGGGGCGTGTCACCGGGATGACCGTGGCGCCCTCGGGGGTCTGATAGGGCGTCCCGTAGACCGCCGAATCATCGCCCACCGCAGGCAGATCGAATCGCTCCCGAACCGTCATGTCGACCCCTTCCGGCTGTTGTGCGACGCTCCCGGCACCACCGCGCTCTGCGGGCCACTCTAGTCCGCCCCGTGCTGCCGGAAGGCACCGTGCACGCAAGGAAGCGGCCCGCAGCAGATGTGCTGCGGGCCGTTTCGGGTCCGAACCTGCGCCGCCACCGATGCGGTGGTGACGCCTCGATCGTTAGAGCGCCTTGAGTTCCTCGGTGACGGCTCCGACGGATTTCTTGGCGTCGCCGAACAACATGGAGGTGTGGTCGGCGTAGAACAGCGGGTTGTCGATGCCGGCGAAGCCGGAGTTCATCGACCGCTTCAGCACGATCACGCTCTTGGCCTGGTCGACGTTGAGCACCGGCATGCCGTAGATCGGGCTGGAGGAGTCCTCGCGCGCGGCGGGGTTGGTGACGTCGTTGGCGCCGATCACCAAAGCCACGTCGGTGCGCGAGAATTCGCCGTTGATGTCGTCCATTTCCTTGAGCGCGTCGTAGGAGACCTCGGCCTCGGCCAGCAGCACGTTCATGTGGCCGGGCATGCGACCCGCGACCGGATGGATGGCGTATTTGACCTCGACACCCTTGGCCTCCAGCAGCGAGGCCATCTCCTTCACCGCGTGCTGGGCCTGGGCGACGGCCATACCGTAGCCGGGCACCACGATCACCTGGTTGGCATAGGCCATCTGGATCGCGGCGTCGGCGGCCGAGGTGGCCTTGGCCTGCTTCTGCTCACCGCCACCGGCCGCGGCGGCACCGCCGCCACCACCGAAACCACCCGCGACGATGGCCGGGATGGACCGGTTCATGGCCTTGGCCATGAGGTTGGTCAGGATGGTGCCGGACGCGCCGACGATCATGCCGGCCACGATCATCGCGGTGTTGTTCAATGCCAGACCCGCGGCCGCCGCGGACAGACCGGTCAGCGCGTTGAGCAGCGAGATGACCACCGGCATGTCCGCGCCGCCGATCGGCAGCACGACCATCAGACCGAGCACCGCGGCCAGCACCAGCAGCAGCACCATCCACCACCACGGCGCGCCGTCCTTGGTGGCGCCGATACCGATGACCACCGCGGAGGCGATCGCGCCCAGGGCCAGCAGCAGGTTGACCGGCTGCTGCAGTTTCCCGAGCCCGATCGGGCGGCCGGGCAGGATCTCCTGCAGCTTGCCGAACGCGATCAGTGAGCCCCAGAACGAGATCGAACCGATGACCGCCGCGAACAGCGAACCGATGATGATGTGCACGGTGGGCTGCTCGTGCAGCGACGAAAAGCCGTCGCTGTTGAGGAATTCCGACCACGCGATCAACGCGACCGTGCCACCACCGACACCGTTGAACGCCGCCACCAGCTGCGGCATCGCCGTCATCTTGGTGAACTTCGCCGGCGGAACACCCAGCGCCACACCGACAACCAGGCCCGCGATGATGATGATCCAGTTCGAGGTGTCCCGGATGGAGATGAACGTCGCGATCACCGCGATGCCCATACCGACCGCCGCGATCCAGTTACCACGCACCGCGGTCTTCGGACCGGTCAAGCCCATCAGGCCATAAATGAACAGCGAGAACGCGACGATATAAAGGATGTTGACCAGATTGTCCATGAGTCAGCGGCCCGCCTTCTCGGTATTTCCAGGGCGCTCCGCGCCCGACGCAGCGGGCTTCTTGCCCTTGAACATCCCCAGCATCCGGTCGGTCACCACGAAACCACCGACCACGTTCAGCGTTCCGAACACCACCGCGACGAACAGAATGATCTGCGTGATCACCGACGGGTGCTCGACCTTGCCGAGGGTGACCAGCGCACCCAGCACCACGATGCCGTGAATGGCGTTGGTGCCCGACATCAGCGGGGTGTGCAAGGTGTTGGGCACCTTGGAGATCACCGCGAAACCCACGAATCCGGACAGCACCAGAATCGCGATATTGGCCAAAAGCTCGGTATACATCAGCCCTGCTCCTCGGAATCGGCGGGACGGCTCGGCGCACCGGCCACACAGGAATCGGCGAGTACCTGGTCGCCGAAATCGGGCTCGAGCTCGCCGTCTTTCAGCATCAGCTCCAGCAGCGCCGCAATATTCTTCGAGTACAGCTCCGAGGCGTGCTCGGGCATCGTCGCCGGCAGATTCAGCGGCGAGCAAATCGTGACACCGTGCTTGACCACCGTCTTACCGGGCTCGGTCAGCTCGCAGTTGCCGCCGGTCTCCCCCGCCAGGTCGACGATCACACTGCCGGGCTTCATCCCCTCCACCGCCGCGGCGGTCACCAGACGCGGCGCCGGGCGACCCGGCACCAGCGCGGTGGTCACCACCACGTCGAAACCCTTGATGGCATCTTCCAAAGCCTGCTGCTGCTGGGCCTTTTCGTCCTCGGTCAGCTCGCGGGCGTAACCACCCTCGCCGGCCGCATCGATACCCAGATCCAGCCACTGCGCACCCACCGACCGCACCTGGTCGGCCACCTCGGGCCGCACGTCGTATCCGGTGGTGCGCGCACCGAGACGCTTGGCGGTCGCCAGGGCCTGCAGACCCGCGACACCCACACCGAGCACCAGCACCGTCGCCGGCTTCACCGTGCCCGCCGCCGTGGTCAGCATCGGGAAGAAGCGCGTCGACTCCGACGCCGCCAGCAACACCGCCTTGTACCCGGCGACATTGGCCTGCGAGGAGAGCGCGTCCATCACCTGCGCACGCGAGATGCGCGGGATCGCCTCCACGGCGAATGCGCGCACGCCCGCGTTCTGCAGCGCACCGATCTTGTTGTCGGCGTTGCGCGGAGCGAGGAATCCGATCAGCGTCTGGCCCTCGGACAGTTTGGCGATCTCGGCGTCGTTGGGCGGGGCCACCTTCACCACGACCTCGGCCTGCCACGGATCACCGATCGTCGCGCCCGCGGCCTCGTAGGCTTCGTCCGGAATCAATGCCCCGACACCCGCGCCGGCTTCGACGACGACCTGTACACCCTGCTTCACCAGGCTCGGGATGATCTTCGGCACCAACGCGACGCGTCGTTCGTCGGCATTGGTCTCACGAACCACACCGACACGCGTGCGGTGCGACGCGCGACTGTCGTCGCCGGGCTGCGCGCCCTCGTTCGCGCCCTGCGTTGTCTCCACTGGTCAACTTCCTTACTTGTGACGGCAAGCTGGCCCCCTGATGTCCAGGTGGGCCGCCTGTTGGGTCTGGCCGAGCGGAACTTACTTTTCAGTAAGGTCCGAAATAATTCTCGCAACTGTACCCGGCAGGCCGGTGAGATTAGTTGAGATCAACATCACATCACACCACGGCTTTTCCCTCGATTGCCGCTTCACGCAGCGCAGAAGCGGGCTATGCCGGGTGCGCCTTACGCCGTAATGTCTGCGTGGTGAGTGGCTGTATCTTCTGCCGGATCGTCGCGGGCGACGCGCCGGCGACGCGGATCTACGAGGACGAGCGCGTGTACGCCTTCCTCGACATCCGGCCGATCACCCGGGGACACACCCTGGTGATTCCGAAAAGCCATGCCGCCCACCTCGACGAACTCGACGCCGAACTGGGCGCGGACCTGTTTCGCGTGGGCCATCGCATCGCAAAGGCGTTGCGGCGCAGCGATCTCGGCGCCGATGGCGCGAATCTCGTACTCAACGACGGTAAAGCGGCCTTCCAGACGGTGCATCACGTCCACCTGCACGTGGTGCCGCGCCGCGGTGGTGACCTGTTCACCTTCGCCCGCGGCTTCCTGCTGCGACGGCCGCACGATCCGACGGCCACCGCGGCCGCGCTCCGCACCGGGCTCGACCGGCTCGGCGCGGAACCGGACCGACTCGACCCGACCGACAGGGAGACTCGTTCATGAGCACAGCCTCACTCGACCGCGCCGAACTGACCAGTGCGCTCTCCGGCCAGTGGGATGTGCTGGCGGAACTGACCGCCGGATTGGACGAGGACCGCTGGCGGCTGCCGTCACCGCTGCCGGGGTGGACGATCTTCGACGTGCTCGCCCATGTCGTCGGCACCGAATCGATGCTGCTAGGCGAGTCGCTACCCCAGGTGGACCGTGACGTTCACGCCTTCGACCACGTCCGCAACGACACCGGAGCGCTGAACGAGATGTGGCTGGAATCGCTGCGACCGCTGCGCGGCGACGAACTGCTGCGGCGGTTCACCGAGGTGACCGACCGGCGCCGCGCCGCGCTGGCGGCCGTCGACGAGGCCGCCTGGACCGCCGATATCCAGTCCCCGATCGGGGTGGTGCCGTACGGCAGGTTCATGCGGGTGCGGTTGTTCGACTGCTGGATGCATCAACTCGACATCACCGACGCGCTCGGCGGCGATGCGAAAGCCCTGGGTATGGACGAGGGCGGCCGGCGCGCCGAGATCGCACTGGACGAGATCGAACCCTTCCTCGGGCGCGTGGTGGTCAAGCGGGGCGGCGCGCCCGACGGATCCCGCATCACGATCGAGACCACCGGTCCCGTCGCCCGGACCGTCCACATCCGCGTCGACGGGCGCGCGGACGTCGTCGCGACCCTCGATCGTCCGGCCGACACCGTCGTTCGGCTGAGTTCGAGCCTGTTCGCCCGCCTGTGCGGCGGACGCACCGCCGCCGCGGATCATCGCGACGAGATCGAGGTCGACGGCGACCGCGCACTGGGTGAGCGGATCGCCGCGAATCTCGCCTTCACCATCTGACTCGCCGTGCGACTCTTCCTGTCCAGCTACCGATTCGGCGCCCATTACGACCGGTTCGCCGAGCTGGTCGGCGGTCCGGGGCCGATCGCGGTCGTTCCGAACGCCTGCGATGCGTGGCCGTCCGCGTGGTCCGGCGCGGTGACCAGCGATCTAGTTCCCCTGCGGCGCAGCGGTTTTCGGCCCGAGGTGGTCGATCTGCGCGATTACATCGGTCGTCGCGCCGAATTGGAGCGGGTGCTGCGCGGATATCCGGCGCTGTGGGTTCGCGGCGGCAACACCTTCGTCCTGCGGGCCCAGTTCGCCCGCAGCGCGGCCGATCTCGTTCTACGTGACCTGTTGGCCGAGGACGCGCTGGCCTACACCGGGTACAGCGCGGGCGCCTGCCTGCTCACTCCCGACCTGCACGGCCTGGAGGACGCCGACGATCCGGCCGAGGTGCGGCTCGCCTGTGGTATCGATCCGCGCTGGGACGGACTGGGACTGGTGGACCGGGCGATCGTCCCTCATGTGGATTCGCCGGCCACCGATCCGGACGGCCACGGCACCCGCCTGGCCGCCCGTTTGCGCGTGGCGGGAACGCCGCACTGGGCGCTGACCGACGACGATGCCGTCGTGGTCGACGGTGCACGCACCGAGGTGCTGACCGCAGCCGGCTGACCCGGCACGGTCCGGCCGCGATCGTGCTCACCCGAGGGTGATACCCGTTCGCTCACACCGCTTTTCGCCCCATTCGTACAGCGCGGTCAACACCGGAACCAGGCTGCGCCCCTCGGCGGTCAGATCGTATTCCACCTGCGGCGGGACGGTATCGAATACGGTCCGGCTGACGAGACCGTCGGCCTCGAGCTCGCGCAGTTGCTGCACCAGCATCTTCTCGCTGGTCGAGGGCATGGCCCGGCGCAGGTGACCGTAGCGCCGCACCCCCTCCTTCAAATGCGCGAGGATCACCGGTTTCCACTTCCCACCGATCAGGTCGACAGTGACCTCGACCGGGCAGTAATACCGACGCTGCGACATCGCGCTCACCTACTTACCGAAAAGTGCGCTCTTGTAACACTGTAATCGCGGGACTTGCATGGATCTCATGAAAGTTATCGCCTTCGACCGCTTCAAACCCGGGGTCACGCTCGAGACCATCACACCGTATCTGCCCGAGGAGGTCGCGAATGTGTGGCGCCTCTGGAAGGCCGGAATCGTCCGGGAGAACTACGCCCGTGCGGACGAATCGGGGGTGGTGATCGTCTTCGAGGTGGACAGTGTCGCGGAGGCCCAGCGATATGTGGACGATTTCCCGTTGTCCAAGAGAGGCTTTCTGGAATGGACCTACGTTCCGGTGACCGCCCCACTCCCGCTCGAGGCGCTCATGGAAGCGTCGGTCGACACGGCCGAACCCTACGATCGGACCAGGTGAGCAGTATATGCGGCATGCATTCGGACTCGACATCGCCCTGACCGTGGCGGACGCGTGCGATCCGGCTCGGACCGCGGTGCTGATCTACGACATGCAGGTCGGCATCGTCGGTCAGATCGCCGCCGGGCAGCAGATCGTCGATGCCTGCGTCCGGCTTCGTGATACGGCTCGAGCCAACGGTTTTCGCGTGTTCTACACCCGGCACATGTCACTGCCGCCGGCCGCGGCCGGGGTGGCGCAGCTGCGGACGGCCATGGCGTGGCAGCGCGTGGACGATCCGAGCCGGGTGCGGTCGATGTTCCCGCAGGGCTCACCGCAGTATCACCTGGTTCCGGAGCTGACCCCCGGCCCGGACGAGGTAGTTTTCGACAAGATCACCATGTCGGCCTTCGCGGGCACACCCCTGGATATCGCCCTGCGTGACCTGCGCATCGATACCGTCGTGATCGCGGGGATCGCGCTCGAGGTCGGTATCGAGCCGACGGTGCGGCATGCCATCGATCTGGGTTATCTGCCGATCACGGTGACCGACGCCTGTGGCGCCGGACATGCCGATGCGGCCGAACGGTCATATGCCGCAATGGCTTTCGCCGGCGGATCGCTGACCACCGACCTGGCCACCCTCGAGACGGAGATCGCCGCGCGGCGTTGGCGGGTGTAAGGCTCAGGATTCCTCGCGCGGCGCCACGATCCGGCGCGCGGCGTCACGCACCCAGTTGCGCAGCTCCGCCGGATCGTCGGGGCCGCCGACGACGAACCGCCGGGATTGCGGGAGCGCCTGCTGATAGTTGATCAGCCCGGTCAGCAGGGTGAGCAGATAGCCGGGCGGCATATCGTCGCGCAGCAGTCCCCGCCGTTGTGCGGCCTCGACCTTCTCGATCTTGTCCCGGTAGCGGCGCGCGCGGGCCTCGCCGGCGGTCACTCGGTCCGGCGCGAGTTCCAACGCCTCCCACATCTGCAACCGGAGGAATTCCGGATGTTCGCGGTGGTAGGCGATATGGGCGTCGACCCAGGCATCGATATCGTCGATATCGGTCGAGACCGCCGCGGCCACATCGAGCATCGCCTTCTCCAGCACCTGTTCGAACAGGTGTTGTTTGTCGCCGAAGTAGGCGTAGATCAGCTGCTTGTTGGCCTTGGCGTTGCGGGCGATGCGATCCACTCGGGCACCGGCGATCCCGTGGGCGGCGAACTCCTCGGTCGCCGCCTCGAAGATGCGGGCCTTGGTGGCCTCAGGATCGCGCGGGGGCATGCCATCGATGCTAACCAACCAATTGGTTGACACGACGTCGCGGGCGCTGGAATAGTTCTAACCAACCGGTTAGTTACATCTTATGCGGAGACCGATCCGCATCCCGCGGCGCAGCGCGGCGCCGTCGATACTCTCGACCGATTCCGGGGAGTCCGATATGCCCACCCTCGAAACACCCACCGCCCCACCACTTCTGCGTACGCCGCCGGCCGAGCCCGTGCCCTACCCGGCGCGCTGGCGGGTGCTGCCGGTGGTGCTGAGTGCCATGTTCATGGCGATGTTCGACTGGTTCGTCGTCAATGTCGCCGCCTCCTCGCTACAACACGATCTGAACGCCGGCGAAGCGGCGCTGGAACTGATCGTCGGCGGCTACGGCTTCGCCTACGCCTCGGGCCTGATCACGGGCGGCCGGCTCGGCGACCTGTTCGGCCATCGGCGCCTGTTCGTCGTCGGCATGCTGGCCTTCACGGTGGCGTCGCTGCTCTGCGGCCTCGCACCGAATGCTTGGGCGCTGGTCGGCGCGCGCGTCCTGCAGGGCGGCACCGCGGCGCTGATGGTGCCGCAGATGCTGGCACTGATCAACACCCTGTTCCCGCCGCTCGAACGGCCCCGGGCGATGGCCGCGTTCGGCGCCACCATCGGCCTCGGCGCGGTCGCGGGCCAGGTGCTCGGCGGCGTGCTGCTCGACGCCGATCTGTTCGGCTGGGGCTGGCGGACCATTTTCTACATCAACGTGCCGATCGGACTGGTCGCGGCCGCCCTGGCCGCACGCTGGCTGCCCCGCACCGGCAGCACTCGCCGGGCGCGGCTGGATCCCGTTGGCGCCGTGGGCATTTCCGCGGCACTGGCACTGCTGCTGATTCCGATCACACTGGGCCGGCCGGAGGGCTGGCCGCTGTGGACCTGGGTGTCGATGGCGGCCGCGGCGCCGGTGCTGCTGGCGACCCTGCGTTACGAGAACCGGCTGGCACGCCGCGGCGGAGAACCGGTCCTCGACACCGCCATGGTTCGCGAACGCGGCTTCAGCCTCGGCCTCGTGATCGCGGGCGGCTATCTGACCTTCTTCGCCGGATTCATGCTCTGCCTGACGCTGATGCTGCAGGGCGGCCTCGGATTGTCGCCGCTGCGTGCGGGTTCGGCGTTCGCGCCGCTGGGACTCTGCTTCGCGGGCAGTTCACTGTTCCTGGCACCGCGGGTCGCCAACCGGTTCGGCAACCGGGTCATGGTGATCGGAACCTGCACCAGCCTGACCGGCCTGGGAATCACCCTGGCTGTGCTGGTCGGCATGGGCACGCAGGTGAGCGCCCTCGCGTTGATTCCGGGCATGATGGTCGTCGGCCTCGGCAACGGGATGACGATCCCGTCGGTGGTCTCGGCCGTGCTGTCCTCGGGCATCCCCGCACCGCAGGCCGGGATGGCGGCCGGCGTGCTCACCACCGCGCAGCAGTTCGGAAACGCCATCGGCGCAACCGTTCTCGGCGTCATCTTCTTCTCGGCGCTGGGCGCGGTGCACAGCACCGGCAGCTATGTGACCGCCATGGAGATGGCCGCGGTAGCCGGGATCGCGGTCCTCGCCGTGGTGCTCGCCGCCGCGCTGGCGCTACCGCGGCACACCCGCTGATGCGCTCGATGTCCCTGGCTACCCGGCCGGGGGCATCGTCGTGCCGGTTACAGGTACAGGCCGGTGCCGTGTTCGGGGCGTTCGCTCGCCACCGCGTGCAGATCGCGCTCGCGCAGCACCAGGTAGGCCTGACCCTGCACCTCCACCTCGAACTGGTCCTCGGCGCTGAACAGCACACGGTCGCCGACGCCCACGCTGCGCACATGCGAACCCACCCCGCTGACCTCACCCCAGGTCAGCCGCTTCGCCACCTGCGCGGTGGCGGGAATCAGAATGCCGCCGCTGCTGCGTCGTTCGCCCTCCTCCTGGGAGACGCGAACCATGATCCGGTCGTGGAGCATCTGGATCTCTAGCTTGGCATCGGACACCGCGGCAGTGTACTGCGCACGGATCCCGCGCGAGCACGTAGGTTCGGGGTGTGGACATCGCAACACTCGCAGACCGGCTTCCCGACGGCACGGTCGTCACCGATCCCGACATCCTCGCCGGGTACCGCCACGACCGCGCGCTCGATCCACAGGCCGGAATGCCGGCGGCACTGGTCCGGCCGCTGACCACCGAACAGGTCGCGACCGTGGTCGGCTGGGCGCACGAACATCGGGTCCCGCTGGTGCCGCGCGGCGCCGGAACCGGACTGTCCGGCGGCGCGACCGCGCAGGACGGCGCCCTGCTGGTGAGTACCGAACGCATGCGGGAGATCACGGTCGATCCGGTCACCCGCACCGCCGTCACCCAGCCCGGACTGCTGAACGCCGAGGTCAAACGGGCGGCGGCCGAACACGGACTGTGGTATCCGCCGGATCCGTCATCGTTCGAGATCTGCTCGATCGGCGGCAACGCGGCCACCAACGCCGGCGGGCTGTGCTGCGTGAAATACGGCGTCACCACCGACTACATCCTGGGTATGGAGGTGGTGCTCGCCGACGGCACGGTGGTGCGGCTGGGCGGGCCGCGACTCAAGGATTCCGCCGGGCTGTCGCTGACCAAACTGTTCGTCGGCAGCGAGGGCACCCTCGGCATCATCACCGAGCTGACGCTGCGGTTGCTGCCCGCGCAGCCGCAGCAGAGCACCGTGGTCGCCACGTTTTCCACTCTCACCGCGGCTACCGCGGCGATCGAGGCGATCGCGGCCCGGCTGCGTCCCTCGATGCTGGAATTCATGGACTCGGTGGCGATCAACGCCGTCGAGGACGAGATGCGGATGGGACTCGATCGCGAGGCCGCAGCCATGCTGGTGGCCCGCTCGGACGCTCCCGGCGAATACCGGGCCCGGGAGGCCGCGATCATCGCCGAGGCCTGCGAAAGCGCCGGAGCCGCCGAGGTTTTCCGGACCGAGGACCCCGAGGAGGGCGAAGCGTTCTGCGCCGCACGGCGATTCGCCATCCCCGCGGTGGAACGCAAGGGTCCGCTCCTGCTCGAGGACGTCGGCGTGCCGCTACCGCGCCTGGGCGAGCTGGTCACGGGTATCGCCGAGATCGCCGCGCGGCGGGAGGTGCTGATCTCGGTGATCGCGCACGCCGGTGACGGCAACACCCACCCGCTGATCGTCTACAACCCCGCCGATGCGGACGAGACCGCACGCGCGCATCAGGCCTTCGGCGAGATCATGGACCTGGCTATCGCGCTGGGCGGCACGATCACCGGCGAACACGGCGTCGGCCGGTTGAAGAAGGCGTGGCTACCGGATCAGGTCGGTCCGGAGGTGATGGATCTGACCCGGCGCATCAAGGAAGCCCTGGATCCGCACGGCATCCTCAATCCGGGCGCGGTGCTCTGAACTCGGACCGGCCGGAAAAATCTCGCAAATCGGACATTCGACGGCTAGGCTGCGAAATGTCGGACGAGCTGAATCGAGTCTGCGGGAGCTGACCCGCGCGGAACAAATCGTGGCGACGACGGAGTTCTACCTGATATGACGACCAGGCTCGAGCACAATACGGCCGCCGGCCGCTACGAGATCTACATCGACGACACTCTCGCCGGCTACGCGGATTACGCCGAGAACAGCGTGGGCGACAAGCCGATTCGCGATCTCAACCACACCCTCACCTTCCCGGAGTTCCGCGGGCGCGGGGTGGCGGCGCAACTGGTGGAATACGCGCTCACCGACTGCCGCGACAACGGCTTCAGCGTCGTGCCGACCTGCTGGTACGTGGAGCAGTACATCGGCGACCATCGCGAATACGCCGATCTGGTCGCCTAGCGGTCCTCCTGCGGCGCCGTGGTCTCCGCGTCAGATCCGGCGCCGCCAGACCAGGAACTGGCGGTCGCCGACCGTCCCCATCGCCTCGATCACGGCGGCGTTGTCGAAGCCCGGTAGTTTCTGCAGGCGGGCCAGGAACTCGGTGTCGGCAGCGGAATGCGGGACCACGCAACCGTTCCCGCGCACACCGATCAGTACGAAGAACACGTCGTCGGCGAAGGGACCGTCGGCGGTGGTGATGATGCGCACCTCGGTCAGCTCCAGCCAGGTGACCTCTTCGATTCGCCCGTTGTCCAGGGTGCGGCGGACGAACCTGTCGGTGATCTCCACGCCTGCCATGCATCAATAGTGCGCTGCGAAAGCCGTTGGGACAATTCCGAATTCGCCCGATTGCGATTGAACGAACATTTGAAATTGCATCTGAAAGTACTTCGCAGAGATTTTCGTGGCACTACCGTTCTACCAGCGAAAATTGCCGGTAATTCACTGAATTCGGCGCTTCGATACCGTAACGCGTCCTGACAACTCACCGTGCGCGACGCGCCACGAGGCAGTGCCGCTTCGGTTCGATGTCACAAGCGAACGCGGGCGGCGCCGAGTCGTTCCCCGGCGCCGCGCGCGTCGTCGATCGGGTCTGCGATCAGCGCAGCAGCTGGCGCGACATGACCAGACGCTGAATCTGGTTGGTGCCCTCGTAGATCTGGGTGATCTTGGCATCGCGCATCATCCGCTCCACCGGGAAATCGGTGGTGTAGCCGGCGCCGCCGAACAGCTGCACGGCGTTGGTGGTGACCTCCATCGCCACATCGGAGGCGAAGCACTTGGAGGCGGCGGAGATGAAGCCCAGGTTCTTCTCACCACGCTCGGCGCGTGCGGCGGAGGTGTAGACCATCAGGCGCGCGGCCTCGACCTTCATCGCCATATCGGCGAGCATGAACTGGGTGTTCTGGAAATCGGCGATGGCCTTGCCGAACTGCTTGCGGTCCTTGGTGTAGGCGATCGCGGCGTCCAGCGCACCCTGGGCCAGGCCGACGGCCTGCGCGCCGATGGTGGGCCGGGTGTGGTCGAGGGTCTGCAGCGCGGTCTTGAAACCGGTGCCCTCGGCGCCGATGATCCGGTCACCCGGGATGCGGCAGTTCTCGAAGTACAGCTCGGCGGTCGGCGAACCCTTGATGCCCAGCTTGTGCTCGAGCGGGCCGACCACGAAGCCCTCGTCGTCCTTGTGGACCATGAACGCGGAGATGCCGTTGGCGCCCTTCTCGGGATCGGTCACCGCCATCACGGTGTACCAGGTGGACTGGCCGCCGTTGGTGATCCAGCACTTGGAGCCGTTGATCACCCAGTCGTCACCGTCGCGCTTGGCGCGGGTGCGCATGGAGGCGGCGTCCGAACCGGCCTCGCGCTCGGACAGGCAGTAGGAGGCCATCTTGCCCTCGACGAGGTCGGGCAGCACCTTCTGCTTCAGCTCCTCCGAACCCTGCAGGATCAGGCCCATCGTGCCGAGCTTGTTCACCGCCGGGATCAGCGAGGACGAACCACAGACGCGGGCGACCTCCTCGATGACGATGCAGGTGGCGACCGAGTCGGCGCCCTGGCCGCCGTAGGCCTCGGGGACGTGGACCGCGTTGAAGCCCGCGGCGTTCAGCGCGTCCAGGGCCTCCTGCGGGAACCGGGCGTTGCCGTCGACATCCTTGGCGTGCGGGGCGATCTCCTTCTCGGCCAGGCCGCGAATCGCCGCGCGCAACTCGTCGTGGATGTCGTCCAACTTGAACAGTTCGAAATCGGGGTTGCCCGCCATGGGTTCACTCCTGGTCGTGGGGTTTCGATTCGCCTGGTCCGCGAATCCCGGCACTACACTGGCGCACCTCGGCACTCAGTGCCAGTCGGGTTCGACTATACGCCGTCCGAGGGCGACGACGTGAGGGGATGGCCGGAATCCGGCGTGGCACTCAGTGCCAAATATTGGATTCAGTGCCCGATTCACAGATTATCGAGGCGGTCGGCCAGGAGGTCGGCGACCTGCCGTGCGGGCATCTCGCGCGGGAAGACCGCGACCACCATCTCACCCGGCTCCGGGGCCGCACCGGGGGGCGCGATCGCCCGGACCGCCGCGCGCAGATCGGCCGCGCTCGCCTCGGACCGACCCCGCACCATGCGGCGCAGCAGATAGTTGTGGGTGGCGGTGACGGCCGCACTGAACTGGATCAGCGCGAGATCGGGCACCTCCGGCAGCCGATCGCGCAGATAGTCGGTGAACAGCCGTTCGTACCGGAAGACGGTCACGATCTCACGGTCGCGCAGTGCCGAGGCCTGCCGGACCACCCGGTACCGGCGCGCGGCCAGTTCCCTGGTCTCGGTGAACCGCTCGAAGATCCCGACCACCGCCTCCCGCACCGCATCCCACGGATCCCCCTGCGCCGCGGCCAGATACGCCTTCGCCCGGGCGAGCTGCTCCTCGTGGTCGGCGAAGACCACATCCTCCTTCGACCGGAACTGCCGAAAGAACGTCCGCCGCGAAATCCCCGCCGCCTCCGCGATCTCGTCCACCGTCGTCGCCTCGTACCCCTGCTCGGCAAACAGCCGCAACGCATGATCGACCACAGCCAGCCGAAACTCCGCGGCGTCGGCAGCACGAACGGGGGTCGAATTGTCGCTGGGCACCCCACAACGGTAATCGGTATGTTCGAGCGACCATGTCTGCGCCGTACGAGGAGATCCCGGGTACTCCGACGACACCGCTCAGGTATCGATGGGTGCCGCGGTGGCAGCCGGGGGCGCGTTCGACGGTGACCGCCGAGCAGTTCCGGGCGATGCTCGCGGCACCGCCCGGATCGTCCTAACCCAGCAGGCGGGTGCGCAGGGCTTCGTCCTTGTCGAGAACCAGTTTTTCCAGGTCGGCCTGGAACTGTTCCATGCGGGTGCGCAGGTGGGGGTCGGTGGCGGCGAGGATGCGGACGGCGAGCAGGCCCGCGTTGCGGGCGCCGCCGATGGAGACCGTGGCGACGGGGACGCCGGCGGGCATCTGCACGATCGACAGCAGGGAGTCCATGCCGTCGAGGTATTTCAGCGGCACCGGAACGCCGATCACCGGCAGCGGGGTCGCCGAGGCGACCATGCCGGGCAGGTGGGCGGCGCCACCGGCACCGGCGATGATCACCTTGACGCCGCGACCGGCGGCCTCGCGGGCGTAGTCGAGCATGCGCTGCGGCGTGCGATGCGCCGAGACGACACCGACCTCGAAGCGAATCCCGAACTCCGCCAACGCTTCCGCGGCGGCTTCCATCGTGGGCCAGTCGGAATCGCTGCCCATGATCAGGCCGACCGCCGGAGCGGAGCCTGCGGAGCGACCATCGAACACAGCTGCGCCCTCCTCTTTGTCACTCATGGGGATCCCATCCATCGGTCCACACCGCGTGCGACATCCAGTGCGCCGCCCGTTCGGCCTTCTCCCGCACCTCGGCCACGTCGTCACCGAGGATGTTGACATGCCCGATCTTGCGCTTCGGGCGTTCGCCCTTGCCGTAGAGATGCACCCTCGCCTCCGGCATCCGCGCGAACAGGTGGTGCAGCCGCTCGTCCATCGACATCGCCGGCGCCTCGGCCGCGCCGAGGATGTTCGCCATCACCGTCACCGGCGCCAGCGGCGTGGTGGCACCGAGCGGATAGTCGAGAACCGCACGCAGATGCTGTTCGAACTGCCCGGTGACGGCACCGTCCATCCCCCAGTGCCCGGAATTGTGCGGGCGCATGGCCAGTTCGTTGACCAGCAGTTCACCGGCGTGGGTTTCGAACAGCTCCACGGCCATCGCACCGGTGACGCCGAGCTCGGCGGCCAGCCGCAGAGCCAGCGATTCGGCCTCGGTCGCGGCCTCGTCCGACAGCTGCGGCGCGGGCGCGATCACCACGGCACACTGGCCCTCGCGCTGCACGGTCTCCACCACCGGCCAGGCCGCGGCCTGCCCGAACGGCGAGCGCGCCACCATCGCGGAGAGCTCACGCTTCAGATCCACCCGCTGCTCGGCGAGCAAGATCACACCGTGCCCGAGCTGGTCGGTGACGATGCGCTCGGCCTCGGCGGCGTCGTCGATCATCCACACGCCGCGCCCGTCGTAGCCGCCGCGCACCGCCTTCAGCACGAACGGACCGTGTTCGGCGAGGAAACCGGTGGCATCCGCGACGTTCTCGACCGCGGTGAACGCCGGGACCGGCACGCCCATCTCGGCCAGTTTGCGCCGCATCGCGAGCTTGTCCTGGGCGTAGACCAGCGCGGCCGGCGGCGGCTGCACGTTCACGCCCTCGGCCACCAGCGCCAGCAGATGTTCGGTCGGCACATGTTCATGATCGAAGGTCACCGCGTGCGTACCGACGGCAACCTTGCGCAGGGCCGCCAGGTCGGTATGCGATCCGAGGACCAGCTCGGGGCTGACCTGGGCCGCCGGATCGTCGGGTCGCTCGGCCAGGACCCGCAGGCACTGCCCCAGCGCCACGGCGGCCTGATGCGTCATTCGCGCCAGCTGCCCGCCGCCGATCATCGCGACGGTCGGCATTCCACCACCTTCGAAACTGCGCGAAACCGGCATCGGTTCACCCTCGGCAACCTCTTGCACCCCGGTGGAGGGGTCCATCGATGGCCCACTACGCTCGCTCACAGCCCACCATGTTGTCATGCGCCCACACGCGGGGATGAGTGCGGGTTGATTGCCCAGCGCGGGACGGACGTAGACTCACCGGGTGCCATTTGTCGACGATGTGGTCAACATCCTCCCCAAAACACTACGGGACCTCGCTATTCGTCATCACGAGCTGATCAAGTTCGCGATTGTCGGAGCGACCACTTTCGTCATCGACAGCGGTATCTTCTACATCCTCAAATTGACGGTTCTCGAGTCGAAACCGATCACGGCCAAGATCATTTCCGGAGTAATCGCGGTCATCGCGTCCTACATCCTGAACCGGGAATGGTCTTTCAAGGGGCGCGGCGGTCGTGAGAAACACCACGAAGCCCTGTTGTTCTTCGTGGTCAGCGCCATCGGTGTGCTGCTGTCGAATCTCCCGCTGTGGGTTTCGCGGTATTTCTTCCATCTGCACGTTCCCGATGTCAGCTTGACCGTGGAGAACATCGCCGACTTCGTCAGCGCCTTCATCATCGGCAACATCCTGCAGATGGTGTTCCGATTCTGGGCGATGAAGCGCTGGGTGTTCCCCGACGAAATCGACGCACTGGTCGAAGAATTCGAAGAACTGTACGAGGAAGAGAAACCGCTCGGCTTCAGCTGAACCCACCGTTCAGCGGGGCTCCCCGATGACGCCGTTACCCGACCGCCCCGCGGTCGGCTTACCGAGGAATACCGCGAACAGCGCCGGACGCCGTCGCTGTAGTTCCAACCGGCCGCCATCGGCTTCGATCAGCGCGCGCGCCAGCGCCAGCCCCACCCCGGTCGATCCGGCGCCGGAGAAGCCGCGGTCGAAGATGTGCGGTGCCAGTTCGTCGCTGACCCCCTCGCCCTCGTCGGCCACCTCGACCGCCACCAGCGGTTCGCGGTCGGGCCCGCCGTAGACGGTGCGCACCGACACCGAGCAGTCTCCGCCGCCGTGCACCAGCGCGTTGTCGACCAGTACGGCCACCGCCTCGCGCAACCGCGGTCCGGTCACCGGCGCGCGCAGGGCCGGATCGCCGGACAGCACGAGTTTGCGGCCGGCCTCGGCGAACGGATGCCGCCATTCGGCGACAACCCCGCGCAATTCCGCGACCACCGGGACCGGTTCGTGATCGGCGGCGTCCTGGTCGCGGGAATCGCGAACCAACTCGTCGATCGCCTCGGTGAGCCGATCGACCTGCGCCATCGCCTCCTCCGATTCCTGGACGACCGCCGGGTCCGGATGCGCCGACAATTCGTCGAGGCGCAGCCGCACCGCCGTCAAGCGGCTGCGCAACTGATGGGACACGTCGGCGACCAGCGCGTGCTCGCGCTGCAGCCGGCCCGCGATCTCGACCGTGGCCGAATCGAGCACATCCGAGACCCGGTCGAGTTCGGTGATGCCGTGCCGGCGCGGGTCCGGCCGGAAATCGCCCTTCGCCAGCCGCGCGGCACGGGCGGCCACATCCCGCAGCGGATCGGCGACCCGCCGCGCGGTCACCACCGCCACCGCGGCGCCCGCGGCCAGCGAGGCCAGCGCCACCAACGCCACCGCGCCCACCGCTTGCCGCTGCATCGAATGCATGGGGGCGGCCGGCACCTCGAGTCGCAGCGAGCCCGACGTGCCCATCGACAGCGATTCCACCACCGGGTTGTCGACCTCCGGCGCCCCGGCGTCCACGCGCAGCGCGGCGTCCTCGGGAGTCGGATAGATGATCGTGAGACGTCCGCCGGACGGAATCAGCGGCCGCACCGAGCGCAGGTCGAGCACGCCGTGGACCAACCCGTCCTCACGCTCCTGGCCGACGATCTCCACCGACATGCGATCCAGGCGGGCCCGCAGATCGCTGCGGGTGATATCGGCCACCCACTGCCAGGCGGTGAACGCCAAGGGGATACCCAGCACCACGGTGGTGAGGGTCAGGGCCGCCAGCATGGACAGCAGAATTCGGCGCCGCATCGGCGATCAATCGGTGTTGAAGCGGAAACCGACACCGCGCACGGTAACAATGCGCCGCTCCGCGACCGGGCCCTCGTCGCCGATCTTGCGGCGCAGCCAGGACATGTGCATGTCGAGGGTTTTGGAGCCGCGCAGATCGGCATCGCCCCACACCTCGCGCAGAATCGTCTCGCGCGGCACGACCTGCCCGGCGCGGTCGATGAGCACCTTGAGCAGTTCGTACTCCTTGTTGGCCAGATTCACTTCGTGGCCGTTGACCAGCACCCGACGTGCGGCGGGTTCGAGCCGCACTCCGCCGATCTCCACCGCCTCGTCGCCGATGCCACTGCGCCGCAACAGGGCTCGCACGCGGGCCAGTAGTTCGGCGAGACGGAACGGTTTACCGACATAGTCATCGGCGCCGGCGTCCAGACCCACCACGAAATCGACCTCGTCGGTGCGGGCGGTCAGCATCAGCACCGCGAGATCGGCGCCGCGGGCACGGACCTGGCGGCACACCTCCAGGCCGTCCATACCGGGCAGCCCTAGATCGAGGATGAGCAGATCGTGTTCACCCTCCAGCGCCCGGCGCAGCACGGCGGGGCCGAAGCTCTCGACGGTTACCGAATAGCCTTCGCGCCCCAGCGCTCGCGACAGCGGAGCGGCGATGGCCTCATCGTCCTCGGCCAGCAGTACGGCGGTCACAGCACAAGATTACTGGCGAACCGGGCCGATCGGGCGGGCGCCACCGAACCGCGGCCCGCCGCTACCGACGGCCGCCGTAGCGAGGGTCCTGATACTGCTCGTGGCCCGGATCGCCGTGCGGGTTGTCGAAGACCTGGTGGTACAGCAACGAATGCACCTTCTGCACGTTCGGAATGTCGTCGTACTCCAACGGATCACCCGAGGCGGCGTCGATGATCAGGGTGCCCGTGCCGAGCAACCGGTCCGACAACCCGTGGCGGAACTGCACACTGGAGATGCGGTTCATCGGAATGTCGATGCCGGTGTGGGTGAGCACGCCCTCGCGCACCAGCACCCGCCGGTCGGTGATGATGAAATGCGTTGACTTCCAACGGATCACCTGCGACAGGCAACGCCACACGACCAGCAGCGCCCACACCACGACGATCGCGATGAGAACGGCGTTGCGCGTGGTGCCCTCGGTGTTGCGCCAGGCCAGCCCGCTCAGGAATCCGGCCAGCGCCGTGGCGAGGATGAAGGTGAGCGCCGGCAAGAACAACATCTTCCAATGCGGATGACGGTGCAGTAGCAGCTGCTCGTCCGGCGCGAGCAGCTCCTCCGGATAACTCATATGCGAACCCTACCCCCTGATTCGGCCCGCTATGCCGGGCGAAGATGAGTGACGTCGCCCGCCGATACCGAACGATCGCCGATGATCAGGCGGCCGTAGGCGTCGATATCGGTGGCCACGCCGGTGATGACCTCGCCGCCGGGCAGTTCCGCCCGCACCTCGGCGCCGAGGGTGGCGCACCGGGCACGGTAGGCGTCGGCCAGCGCCGTGACATTCCAGTTCTCGGTCCGCCATTCGGTGAAGTGGCGGGCGAAGGCGCGCAGCAGGGCGAGGACCAATTCGTTGCGATCGGCGTTCTCCGCACCGGCCAGGGTGAGCGAAACGGCATGCGGCACAGGCAGTTCGTCCTCGGTGAGGCTCACATTGAGCCCGACGCCGACCACGACCGCCGGCGCGCCCGCCCCGGAGGCGACCTCGGCCAGGATGCCGGCCACCTTGCGGCCGCCGATCAGAACGTCGTTGGGCCACTTGAGATTTGCGTCCAGTCCGGTGGTTTCGCGGACCGCGTCGACGACGGCGACACCGGTCAGCAGCGGCAACCAGCCGAGGACGGCCGGCTCGATACCGCCGAGCCGCACCAGAATCGACATCGCGATCTGCGCGCGCGGCGGACTCACCCACGACCGTTCGTGGCGGCCGCGACCGCGGTCCTGATATTCGGCGACCAGCACCCGCCGATCGGAGGACGGATCGCCCGCCACGCCGATCAGATCCGCGTTGGTCGAACCGGTCGACTCCACCACATCGATGTGGGAGAAGAACGACAGGTCGGGCTGTTCGGCGACGGCATGTCGCAGGATATCGGCGTCCAACGGTGGCCTCTGCACGCCTCGCAGGCTACTCCTGCCTGCTCGGACGGTCGTTGTGCCGCTCCCGTCGGACGGTTCGCCCGGGGGGCGGCGCCAGGAGGCGGGCACCGCCATGTGAGCGGCACCCGCCTCCCGGTTCCTCTCATCGGGCCAGGTCGTACTCCGGCAGATGGATCGAGCGCACCGGTCCGCCGGCGCCCGCTCCGCCATACGCCATGACGGCGTCGGAGGCCCGTTCGCCGAGATCTTCCGGCGCCTGCTCGTCCGGCCGCTCGGCCCGGACCTCCGGATCCACGACGGTCGGCTCCGGCTCCCCGGCCGACCGGGTCCACGCTGTCGCGGTGGCCCGTTCCGCGACCGATTTACTCCACTCCCACATCGCGCACCTCCCCAGTGCTTGATTTCGGAGTCTTCACGGTACGGGTACGGAACCCCGACAATCCACCGATTTAATCGGCGACCCCGGCCGCTCGACGCGAAAAGGGCTGCGGCACAGAGCGTTCGGCGCGCCTTACAGAGGTTGCAGGCCCAGGGCCCCGGCGACGAATCGGCTCACCGCGGTCAGGCCGGACTGCAGCGCGGAATCGTAGCCCTCGCGCGCCCAGCCCGAAATCTCCGCGGTGCCATCGGGTTGCGGCGTCACCACGATCTCGGCGACCAGTTCCGCGGTGGTCGGCTCGCACACCGCCCACGAATATCCGGTCTGTTCCGCCCATTCGCGGGCACGGCGTTCGACATAGCCGGGATCGGTGATGCCGCCGTCGGCCAGAGCCGGGCGGTCGTCGATGCGGTCGTCGGCACGCAGCGCACGCAGATACCAACTGCCGGCGTTGATTTCGATCGGTTCCATCAGAACCTCCGGCGACGGTCGCGGCGACGGCGGCGGCGGTCGAGCAGGCGGTGGTCGTCGCCGTCGAGCAGCCGGCGATCGTGGCCGCGCTGCTGGAGGCCGCCGGTGATGATGCCGGCCGCGGGGATCAGCAGGAACCAGAGCCAAGTATGGGTGGTGAAGAACAGCACCAGCGCGATGATCACCACCAGGCCCATCATCGAACCGGCGAACTCGCGCCGCCCACCCGGCTGCGCGGCGGCCGGTTCCGGCGGTTCCGGCGGCTCCGGCACGACGGCCGGGAGATCGCTGAACACCGGCGCCAGATCACCTCGCGTCACCGCCGCGGCGATGAGGCCGCTGCGCTCGTCGAACTCGGCGACCGACAACCGCCCGGCGGCGAAGTGCTCCGACAGGCGTTGCATCGCCTGCTCGCGCTCCGCGGTACCGATGCGGACGTCGGGAGAATCAGCCATGGCACGAGATTACCGCGCGGGGCGCCGCTGAGCGGGCCCGTCATCGCGGCATTCCACCCGCGGTACCGCCGGCCGCACATCCGCACTATCGTCGGTCTCATGTTCCGCCAGCGCGGCATCGGCACCGCTGCCGCCCCGCTCGTCGCCGCGACGACCGGTCCAGCACCACAGCCGAGTACCGAGACGCGGCCGCAGACCAGCGACGCGAGGCTCGGGGCGCGGACGATACCGGCGAGCCGCCGTACCCCCGGCCCCTTCATCCGGCCCGGTAGGCACCTCGGGCGGATGCGATGACGGCGCGGGAGTTCGGGCGGTACCGCCTCGATCGACTGCTCGGCCGGGGTTCGGCCGGGGAGGTGTGGCTGGCGTACGACCCGGCGGATGCGCGGACCGTCGCGCTGAAGATCTTGTCCGGGAGCGCGGCCGAGGACGCGGATTACCGGCGGCGGTTCGAGCGCGAGGCCCGGATCGGAGCGCGTCTGGACAATCCGCATATCGCACCGATCCATCGATTCGGCGAATACGCCGGGCGGCTGTACCTGGATATGGCCTACATCCCGGGTGTGGATCTGGCGCGGCTGGTGCGGTCGAGTGCGATGGCGGTGCCGGAGTCGATCGATCTGATCTCGCAGATCGCCGAGGCGCTCGACGCCGCCCACGCGGCCGGGCTGGTGCACCGTGACGTGAAACCCGCCAACATCATCGTGCACCCCAGCGGGTTCGCGTATCTCATCGACTTCGGAATCGCTCGCGCGGCGGGGCAAACCACCATCACCGCAACGGGTTTCACGGTCGGCACGCTCGCTTACATGGCGCCGGAACGGTTCACCGGGCACGGCGACTCCCGCTCGGACGTGTACTCGCTGGCCTGCGTGCTGTACGAATGCCTCACCGCGCGAAGGCCGTTCGGTGATACCGACGCGGTCCGGCAGTTGCACGCCCATCTGCACGAGCCTCCGCCGCGCCCCTCCGCGATCGCCGCTCACGCCCCCGGCGCGCTCGACGCGGTCGTCGCCCGCGGGATGGCGAAGCGGCCGGACGACCGCTACCGTACCGCGGGCGAGCTGGCGGCGGCGGCCCGGGCCGCGGCGGGAACGACCACCGTCGACCACCCAGCGCCGGTCCTGCAATCCGAGCGGTCGCAGACGCCGCATCCAGTCGCGACATCGGAGGCGAGCGGGCAGCCCGGGCCCGCACCAGCGGCACGCGGACAACTCGGTCCTTCGCCCCTGGCGGCCGCGCAACCCGCGACGACCAGACGATTCGACTCCGGACCGGCCCCCGTGCCCGGATTCGCGGGTGCCGCGGCCGCCCGGCCGCGCGGTGCGGCACGGCCGACTCGCGTCCTGCCGGGCCCGCGCCCACCGGCCGATGCCCTCGCACCACCTACAGCACTCGGACCATCCAGCCGGCCGCATCCCTTGTCCTCAGCGGCACAGCAGGTTTCACCCGCACCGCCACGACGCTCGGCCCTCACCGTCGCCGCCGCGCTGATCGGCGCGGCCATCGTCGCCCTCGCGGTCGTCGCCGGGTGCACGGCCCTGCTGAGCAGCGGCTCCCGCACTCCCTCCGACCAGCAGTCGACCACCCCTCCCGAGGTCACCACCCCCGCACCGACCACCGCGGCCCCGACGACCCCGGAACCGGGATACACGACCGCGGTCATCCCACCGCGGCTGCTGCCCTTCCCCACTGGCGTGCTGCCGCCGCCCTTCCAAATCCCGCATGCCACAAGCTATTCCGAGAACAAGCACGACAAACCGACAGAGCCCGGCAAACAACACTCTCCGCACGCCGGTTAGGTCTCGTGCGGGTTGCCGTCGGTTCTCTGCCCAGAACGTGAAGAACCCCGCTCCGTCGTGGAGCGGGGTTCTTCACGAAATCGCTTGCTGCCTACTTGATTTCGGCGAGCACGGTGCCCTGGGTGATGGCGGCGCCGGCCTCGACGGCCAGGCCGGTGACCACACCGGACTTGTGCGCGTTGACCGGGTTCTCCATCTTCATGGCCTCGAGCACGGCGATCAGGTCGCCGGCCTCGACCGACTGGCCCTCTTCGACGGCCACCTTCACCACGGTGCCCTGCATCGGCGCGGTGACGGCGTCACCGGAGGCGGCCGAGCCGCCCGCGCCGCCACGCTTGCGCGGCTTGGGTTTCTTGCGGATCACGCCCGCCCCGTTGCCCGCGGCGCCGGCCGCGCCCGCGCCCACGCTGAACTGGCCCGGCAGCGACACCTCGAGGCGACGGCCGCCGACCTCGACGACCACCGTCTGGCGCGCACCCTCCTCTTCGTCCTCGATGGGCTGGGCGCCGGTGTAGGGCTCGATGGTGTTTTCCCACTCGTTCTCGATCCACTTGGTGTAGACGTCGAACTTGGTGCCGTCACCGACGAAGGCGGGGTTGGTCACGATGTGGCGGTCGAACGGCAGCACCGTCGCCAGGCCCTCGATCTCGTATTCGGCCAGCGCACGCGCTGCCCGCTCCAGCGCCTGGGTGCGGTTCTCACCGGTGACGATCAGCTTGGCCAGCATCGAGTCGAACTGTCCGCCGATCACGCTGCCCGCGACCACGCCGGAATCGACGCGCACGCCGGGGCCGGACGGCTCCTTGTAGACGGTGACCGGGCCCGGTGCGGGCAGGAATCCGCGACCGGCATCCTCACCGTTGATGCGGAATTCGATCGAGTGACCGCGCGGGGTCGGGTCCTCGGTGATGGTCAGCTCCTCGCCGTTGGCGATGCGGAACTGCCAGCGCACCAGGTCCAGACCCGAGGTCTCCTCGGTGACGGGGTGCTCGACCTGCAGGCGGGTGTTGACCTCGAGGAACGACACGGTCTCGCCCTGCACCAGGTACTCCACGGTGCCGGCGCCGTAGTAGCCGGCCTCCTTGCAGATCCGCTTGGCGGACTCGTGGATCTTGGCGCGGACCTCGTCGGACAGGAACGGCGCGGGCGCCTCCTCGACCAGCTTCTGGAACCGGCGCTGCAGCGAGCAGTCGCGAGTGCCGGCGACGATGACGTTGCCGTGCTTGTCGGCCAGCACCTGGGCCTCGACATGGCGGGCCTTGTCCAGGTACTGCTCGACGAAGCACTCGCCACGGCCGAAGGCGGCGGTCGCCTCGCGGGTGGCGGAGTCGAACAGCTCGGGAATCTCCTCGATGGTGTGGGCGACCTTCATGCCGCGGCCACCACCACCGAAGGCGGCCTTGATGGCCACCGGGACGCCGTACTGCTTGGCGAACTCGACGACCTCGTTCGCGTCCTTCACCGGATCCTTGGTGCCCGCGGCCATCGGAGCCTGCGCGCGCTCGGCGATGTGGCGAGCGGTGACCTTGTCACCCAGATCGCGAATCGACTGCGGCGAGGGGCCGATCCAGATCAGCCCGGCGTCCAGGACGGCCTGGGCGAAATCCGCGTTCTCGGACAGGAAGCCGTAACCGGGGTGGATCGCGTCGGCGCCGGACTTGCGCGCCGCGTCGAGAATCTTGTCGAAGACCAGGTACGACTCGGCCGAGGTCTGCCCCCCGAGCGCGAATGCCTCATCGGCCAATTTGACGAATGGCGCGTCCGCGTCCGGTTCCGCGTACACGGCGACACTGGCGATACCGGCATCCTTGGCGGCCCGGATCACACGCACCGCGATCTCGCCCCGATTGGCGATCAGGACCTTCGTGATCTGCGCGCTGGCATGGCTGGGCACTGAGCCTCCTGTGCTTTGGACAACTTACGTCTCGGGTGAGTGTAGGCAGTGTGCCAACAGACTCCGAACAGGGATAGGGCTACCGAACAGTAGCCCGGACCCCCGTGACGTGAACAACACCCTAGACCGACTGTGCCGCCGCCGACACGGCGGCCGGAGCCGAACCCGGTTCACTTCCCTTGACGATCGGCGTGCGCACAGCGTTGCTCCACTCGGTCCAGGAGCCGTCGTAGTTACGCACATTCGCCACGCCCAGCAGCGAAGTCAGCACGAACCAGGTGTGTGCCGAATGTTCGCCGATGCGGCAGTAGACGATGGTGTCCTCGGCGCCGAGCAGCGGCGCGTAGATCTCCTCGAGCTCCGACCGGCTGCGGAATCGGCCGTCGCCGCCCACCGCCGCGGTCCACGGGATGTTGATCGCGGTCGGAATGTGCCCGGCGCGCAGTGACTGTTCCTCCGGGCGGTCCCGGATGCGGTCGTCGTCGCCCGTGTACTCCCCCACCGCGCGCACGTCGACCAGTCCGGCGCCCGTTCCGCCGTCGTTCAGGCAGGCGCGCACATCGTCGAGGAAGGCCCGGGCGCTGCGATCGTCGCGCTCGACGACCGGATACTCCCCCAGCCCGACGTCGGGCACCTCGAAGGTGGTGTCGCGGGCCTCGGAGATCCACGCGTCCCGGCCGCCGTCGAGCAGCCGCACATCCGGATGCCCGAACAGGCCGAAGACCCACGCGGTGGCGGCGGCGGTGCCGTTGGCCTTGTCGCCGTAGACGACGACCGTGTCCTCGCGAGCGATGCCCTTGGCACGCATGAGTTCGGCGAAACGGGCGCCGTCGATCACGTCGCGGGTGAGCGGATCGGTAAGCTCGGCGCGCCAATCGATCTTGACCGCCCCTGGCACATGGCCGATGTCATAGAGCAGGATGTCCTCGTTGGACTCGACGATCGCGAGGCCCGGCGTACCGATGTTTGCCGACAGCCACTCAGTGGTTACCAATCGTTGTGGATATGCATGAGAGCCGAAGGATGGATGAGAGTCCGGAGCGACGGGCACGGTGGAAGATCCTTCACGCGTGGTAGACGATGGGCGGCTGGGCAGTACCGATCGTAGGTGCGAACAATGTGCGCCGTCGGTTTCACATCACGAATCGGATGAAGCGCGATTAAGTCGCAGCTTCGTCCGATAAAGTCACATGGGAGGAGGGGTGAGCTATGTCCGATTCTTGGCCACGACGGCGCCTGCTTGCGATCCTACGCGGCGCCAGCGAGCCTCTCGATGCCCAGGAACTGGCGCGCATCACCGGACAGCACGTCACCACCGTCCGCTTTCATCTGGATGTTCTCACCCGGGAATCGCTGGTCCGCCAATTCCAGCAGCCGCCCCGCGGCCGCGGCCGCCCGCGCATCGGATACACGGCGGTGCAGCGATCGGTCGGTTATCAAGATCTCGCGCAGGTGCTGGCCGATCAGCTCGGCAGTGATCCCCGCCGGCGTTCCGAATTGGCCGTGACGGCCGGGCGGGCGTGGGGCGCCAAGGTCGAACAGCTCGAACAGCCCATCGCCTCGCTCGACGATGCGCGCGATGTCGCGGTGACCGTGAGCTCCGAATTGGGTTTCGCCCCGGAGCGCGATCCCGCCTCCGAAACCGGCGACCAGCTCAACATCCGCCTGACCGCCTGCCCGCTGCGCGAATTGGCGCGCACCCACTCCGAGGTGGTCTGCGGTGTGCATCAGGGCCTGATGCGCGAAGTCTTGGACCGCAACGGCGGACGCGATGCGGTCAACGTCCGGCTGCACCCGTTCGTGGGCCCGGAACTGTGCGTGATCCATCTGGAGGCACTGGCGAGCACGCTCCCGGATCCCGCCCACATCCCCGATCAGGCCGGGACCGGACCGCGACTACCGACGCCGTCAGCCAATCGCGTCGGCCCGCAGCTGCGCACGGAACCACAGTTGCGCAATTCCGACGCCCACGTCGCCCAGGAGGCGACGCAGCAGCGGTAGGCCGATTCCGATGACACTGGACGGGTCACCGTCGATGCGGTCGACGAACCAGCCGCCCATTCCGTCGAGGGTGAACGCACCGGCCACCCGCAGCGGCTCGCCGGTGGCGATATAGGCATCCAGCTCGGCCGGCCCGGGATCGGCGAAATGCACGGTGGTGGTGCTGCAGTCCTGGGCGTCGGCGACGATCGCGCCGTCGCGCACGCGCAGCACACAGTGGCCGGTGAGCAGATCGGCACTGCGCCCGGCCATCTCGGCCCAGCGGGCGCGGGCGACGTCCGGGGTATGGGGCTTGCCCTGCAGCACGCCGCCGACCAGCAGCATCGAGTCGCAGCCGACGACCACGCAGTCGTCGACCAGGCGCGGGGCCCGCGCGGCCACCAGGCCATAGGAATCCGGGGCGGCCGGGCCGTCCACGGACGCGGCGGCGTCGGCGATCAACGCGGCGGCGACGGTGTGGGCCTTGGCTCGGGCGAGAGCGGTCACCACGCCCGCGGGTGGTGTGTCCGGCGGGAGCGCCGCCGCGACGGCGTCCTCGTCGACCTCGGATATTCGCACCACCGGATCCAGCCCGGCCGCGCGCAACACCTGCAGTCGCGCAGGCGAGGCGGAGCCGAGAACGAATCCCGTCACGTCAGCCGCGGATGTGCGACAGATAGGGGAAGGCGTAGGGAGAGAACGGCGAGGTACCGCGGTGCATCATGGTGGGCCGGCCCCAGTTGTCCACCGGGCCCTGATCCTGCGGCGCCGCGTCGGCGTTCGCGCCCGCGGCGGCGAACACGGTGACCAGAGCGGCGAGTTCCTCGTCGGTGGGCGAACCCTTCAGAACGCGGATGACCGGCCCGTGGCCGACCTCGGCCTCGACGACAGCGGTGTCGGATGCGAGCCTGGTGTCGCCGTCACCGAATTCGTCGACCGCCAAATCCAATTCGGCAGCGCGCAATATCTCTTCGTCAGCCACAGCCGTCACAGCGCCAACTCCTCCTGTTCTGTGCCGGACCGAGAGGGCCCGGCGTTCACGGCGCGGGACGAACCCACGCCGCGAACGGTATTCGTGCGGCCCTCATCGAATGAGGGCCTTTTCCTACCATCTTCACCCGGATGCGGCAATCGTGCGCGGTACGAACTCGCCACTCTCCCGGAAAGTGTGCCTCCGCTACCGCACATATCGTCGGATCAGAGCGGAATGTTGCCGTGCTTCTTCGGCGGAAGAGTAACCATCTTTCGCTCGAGCAACCGGAGCGCCGCGACGATCTGGCCGCGGGTGTGCGAGGGCGGAATCACCGCGTCGACGTAACCACGCTCGGCCGCCACGTACGGGTTGACCAACGTGTCCTCGTACTCGTTCTGCAGCTCGAGGCGCAGTGCGTCGACATCGGCGCCCTCCGCGGCCGCTTGCTGCAGCTTCTTGCGGTAGACGAAGCCGACCGCGCCCGAAGCGCCCATGACGGCGATCTGGGCGGTGGGCCACGCCAGGTTCACATCGGCGCCCATGTGCTTGGAGCCCATCACGTCGTAAGCGCCGCCGTAGGCCTTGCGAGTGATGACCGTGATTTTGCCCACAGTGGCCTCACCGTAGGCGTAGAGCAGCTTCGCACCGCGGCGGATGATGCCGTTGTACTCCTGGCCCGTACCCGGCAGGAAGCCCGGAACGTCGACCAGCGTGATGATCGGAATGTTGAACGCGTCGCAGGTGCGCACGAACCGGGCGGCCTTCTCCGAGGCGTCGATGTCGAGGCAGCCGGCGAACTGGGTGGGCTGGTTGGCCACGAAACCCACGCTGCGCCCGTCGATGCGGGCGAAGCCGACGATGACGTTCATCGCGCGCTCGGCCTGCACCTCGAAGAACTCGTCGTCGTCGACCAGTCGCCGGATGACCTCGTGCATGTCGTAGGGCTGGTTCGGCGAATCCGGGATCAGGGTGTCGAGCTCGAGATCCTCCTCGGTCAGCGAATCCTCGATCGCGCCGGCGATCGGGTCGCTGGCCGGGAAACGCGGGGCCTCGGCGCGGTTGTTGCTGGGCAGGTAGCTCAGCAGGTCCTTCACCCAGTCCAGCGCGTCCTGCTCGCCGGAGGCGACGTAGTGCGCGGTACCGGACTTCACCATGTGGGTGTGGGCGCCGCCCAGCTCCTCCATGGTGACCTCTTCACCGGTGACGGTCTTGATGACGTCCGGGCCGGTGATGAACATCTGGCTGGATTGGTCGACCATCACGACGAAGTCGGTCAGCGCCGGGGAGTACACGTGCCCGCCGGCCGCGGCGCCCATGATCAGCGAGATCTGCGGGATCACGCCGGAAGCCTGGATGTTGCGATGGAAGATCTCGCCGTAGAGGCCGAGCGAGACCACGCCCTCCTGGATGCGAGCGCCGGCGCCGTCGTTGATGCCGATCAACGGGCGGCCGGTCTGGAGCGCGAGGTCCATGACCTTGACGATCTTCTCGCCGTAGACCTCACCGAGGCTGCCGCCGAACACCGTCGAGTCCTGGCTGAAGATGCAGACGTCGCGGCCGTCGATGGTGCCGTAGCCGGTGACCACGCCGTCGCCGAGCGGACGGTTGTTCTCCAGGCCGAAGTTGACGCTGCGGTGCCGGGCGAGCGCGTCCATCTCCACGAACGAACCCTCGTCCAACAGGGCCAGGATGCGCTCGCGCGCGGTCAGCTTGCCCTTGGCGTGGACCTTTTCGACCGCGCCCTCACCCATCGGGTGCTTGGCCTCTTCCAGCCGATTGCGCAGATCAGCCAGCTTCCCTGCGGTGGTGTGGATATCGGGGGCGCCCGCCGAACCCGGCGAAGGCTGACTCTGGACACTCGTCATGCCCCGGAGTGTAACCAGTGGCGCAGCCCGGCGGAATTCCAGTGGGGGCTACCGACCAGTACTCTTATTGACTACCCGCCAGCAGAAAAGCGCTGGTGAAGTGCCACAACGACGGTCCGGACACGCTCGCGCGAGCCTGGGAATCGTCAGCGATCGGCCATGCCCGCGAGGACGCGATCCAGAGCATCCACCGCCCGCTCGAGTTCGTCGGCGGTGACCGTCAGCGGCGGCCGGAACCGGATACCGCGCTCGCCGGTTCCGAGGAACAGTACCCGTTCGCGCTCGCGCAGTTCCGCGAGGACGGCATCGCGCAGTTCGGCGGAATCCAGTGTCACCGCGCACATCAGCCCGCGACCGCGCGGATCGGTGAGCCGCTCGTGCCGGTCGGCGAGCGCGCGCAGCCGGTCGAGCAGTAGCGCGCCGAGCTCCTTCGCGCGGGCGGCCAGGTCGTCGGATTCGATCACCTCGAGAATGCGGCGGGCCCGCACCATATCGGCGAGGTTGCCGCCCCAGGTGGAATTGAGCCGCGAGCTCACCGCGAACACGTTGTCGGGCACCTCGTCGACGCGCCCGCCGGCCATGATTCCGCAGACCTGCGTCTTCTTTCCGAAGGCGACCACATCCGGTTGCAGGTCCAACTGCTGGTAGGCCCAGGTCGACCCGGTCATCGCCACGCCGGTCTGCACCTCGTCGACGATGAACAGCGCGTCCTGCTCGTGGCACAGCTGCTGCATGCGCCGGAGAAATTCCGGTCGCATGTGCCGATCGCCGCCCTCGCCCTGAATCGGCTCGGCGATGAAACACGCGATGTCGTGCGGATTTTCGGCGAATGCGGCCCAGGCCTGCGCCAGCGCGCGCTGCTCGGCGGCCTCGATGTCGATGCCGGGGCGCAGATAAGGGGTCTCGATGCGCGGCCAGTCGAAGGCCGGGAATCGTTCGGTCTTGATCGGGTCGGTGTTGGTCAGCGACAGCGTGTAGCCGGAGCGGCCGTGGAAGGCGCCGGTCAGATGCAGCACCTTCGTGCCCAGTTCGGCCGGGCGGCCGTGCATCGCGTTGTGGCGGCTCTTCCAGTCGAAGGCGACCTTCAGCGCGTTCTCGACCGCCAGCGCACCGCCGTCGATGAAGAACAGATGCGGCAGCGCCGGATCGCCGAGGACCCGCGCGAAGGTGTCGACGAAGCGCGCCATCGCGACCGTATAGACGTCGGAATTACTGGGCTTGTTCAGCGCCGCCCTGGTGAGTTCGGCGCGAAAGCGGGCATTCGCCGCCAGCGCCGCATGGTTCATCCCCAGCGCGGAGGAGGCGAAGAAGCCGAACATATCCAGATAGACGGTGCCGTCCCGGGCGTCGACCAGGTCGAGTCCCCGCGATCTGCGCAGGTCCAGCACCAGATCGAAACCGTCGGCGAGCATATGGGCGGACAGGATGTCGTGTACGCGCGAGGCGGTGACCGACGCCGGGTTCGTGACCTCCGCGTCGGCCGTTCCGGGGCGCTCCAGTTCGAGGGTCACACCCACAGGATACGAAAATATTTACGGTTTCACTACGAGCAAACGTATAAATTACGATCAGGTCTCACCTGTCATAGAATGTCTGCAGAATGATGGTGCTTCGGGTGCGGACATTGGCGGTGGCGCGGATCTCCTGCAGCAACTGTTCGAGATGCCGGGGCGAGGCCACCCGGACGAGCAACATGTAGCTCTCCTCCCCCGCCACCGAATGGCATTCCTCGATGCCGGGGATGTGCTGGAGCAGGGCCGGAGCATCGTCGGGCTGTGAGGGATCGAGAGGAGTGATCGCGACGAATGCCGAGAGCAGTTGTCCCAGCGCCTCCGGGTCGACCTTCGCGGAATATCCGCGGATCACGCCGCGCGCCTCGAGCCGGCGCACTCGCGACTGCACCGCGGACACCGACAGACTGGCCTTCTCGGCGAGATTGGACAGCGTGGCCCGGCCGTCGGCCATCAATTCGCGGATCAGGAGCCGATCGATGTCGTCGAGAACAGGTTTCGCAGGTGCATCCGCCATCAGCGAAGGCTAACCCAGCAGGCGGTGGCCGGGGCCGGAAACGATCTCCCACCGGTGCGAAGCCCCCATCAACCGATTTCGGAAACGGAGCCGTAGATGACATCCGCACCCGTTCTGCCCACCACCGGCGAACTGCGCGATCGGGCCGCGCGCCTGCTGCTCGAACTCGGCGTCGACCCGGTCGGTTCGGGCGACCTGCCCGCCCGCACACCGATCACCGGCGGTGAGCTGATGCGCATCCCGGCCACCTCGGCGTTCGACGTGACCTGCGCGATCGACAAGGCGCACAGCGCCTTTCAGACATGGCGATCCGTCCCCGCACCGCAACGTGCCGCGGTGGTGCGGCGGCTGGGACGACTACTGGCCGACAATCTCGACGCGCTGGCCGAACTCGTCACCCTGGAGGCGGGCAAGATCGGCGCCGAGGCGCGCGGCGAGGTGCAGGAGATGATCGACGTCTGCGAATTCGCCGTCGGCCTGTCCCGCCAGCTGTACGGCCGCACCATGGCCTCCGAACGACCCGGGCATCGGCTCATGGAGACGTGGCATCCACTCGGGGTGGTCGGGGTGATCTCGGCGTTCAACTTCCCGGTCGCGGTCTGGTCGTGGAATACCGCGATCGCCCTGGTCTGTGGCGACACCGTGGTGTGGAAACCCTCGCAGACGACGCCGCTGACCGCGCTGGCCTGCGATGCGCTGCTGCGGCGCGCGGCCCTCGACGTCGGCGCCGACCCGCGGATCCACCAGCTGATCCAGGGTGGCGCCGACGTCGGCACCCAGCTCGTCGACGACGAACGGGTGGCTCTGGTCAGCGCCACCGGATCGGTGCGGATGGGGCAGGCGGTGGCACCGCGGGTGGCGGCGCGTTTCGGCCGGTGCCTGCTCGAGCTCGGCGGTAACAACGCCGCGATCGTCACCCCGTCCGCGGACCTCGACCTCACCACGCGGGCCGTGGTTTTCGCCGCGGCGGGAACGGCCGGACAGCGGTGCACGACACTGCGGCGGGTCATCGCGCACGTGGATATCGCCGGGCCGCTGCTGGATCGGATGAACGCGGCGTATCGCCAACTGCCCGTGGGCAATCCGCTCGAAGACTCGGTCTTGGTCGGGCCGCTGATCGACGGCCGCGCCCACACCGCGATGCGGGCGGCGATCGACCGTGCGCTCGCCGACGGGGGCGAATTGATCTGCGGCGGTGAGCGCGTCGAGGTCGGCGGCGACGATTCCTACTATGTACGCCCCGCGATCATCCGGATGCCCGCTCAGACCGCGATCGTGCGCGAGGAGACGTTCGCGCCGATTCTCTACGTGCTCACCTATCACGATCTGGATTCCGCGATCGCCCTGCACAATGCTGTGCCACAGGGGCTTTCGTCGGCCATCTTCACCGGCGACCAGCGCGAGGCGGAACGATTCCTGGCCGCCGACGGTTCCGACTGCGGCATCGCCAATGTGAACATCGGCACCTCGGGTGCGGAGATCGGCGGTGCGTTCGGCGGTGAGAAGCAGACCGGCGGCGGGCGCGAATCGGGCTCCGACTCCTGGAAGGCGTATATGCGCCGCGCCACCAATACGGTCAACTACTCCACCGAACTGCCGCTGGCACAAGGCATTCGGTTCGGCTGAGCGTTCAGCGTTCCGGTTCGCGCGCGATGGCGCGGACCTGGTCCTCGTAGGCGGCCCGCACCGCCGCGTCGCCCGGATGCAGCGCCCGGTCGCCGTCGAAGAGGCCACGCACCATGCGCACGACCGATTCGGGGGCGGCCGCCAGCGCGATGTCGACGGGATCGAGATACTGCGGCACCGCCACCTCGGCCCGCCGGGTCCGGCAGGTCTTGACGATCGCGGCGGCGACGTCGATCGGGTCGACCGTGGGCAACCCGCGGCCCAGGGTCAGCCCCGAGGACAGGCGGGTGCGCACCGCGGAGGGCAGCACACAACTCACGCTGACCCCCGATTCGGCGAATTCCAGCCGGGTCGCGGCCGAGAGTCCGACGGCGGCGAACTTGCTCGCGTTGTACACCGCCAACCCGGGCAGCGGAATTTTTCCGGCCAGCGAGGCGACGTTGACGATATGACCGCGGCCGCGGTCGATCATCGCCGGCGCGACGGCCCGCATGCCGTGGATGAGGCCCCAGACGTTCACGTCGATCGTGGTGTGCCCCACCGCATCCGGTTCGCCGAGGAACGGGCCCGCGGGCATCACTCCGGCGTTGTTCACCAGGACGTCGATCCGGCCCAGATCGGCGACGACCCGGTCCCACTGCTCCCGGTCGCGCACGTCGAGTTCGACCGCGCGGGCGCCGAGATCGGCCGCCGCGGCGGTTGCGGCCGCGGCGTCCACATCGGCGAGGACCACGTCGGATCCCTTGTGCGCGAACAACTCCGCGGTGGCCCGGCCGATGCCGCGACCGGCGCCGGTGACGAGAACGCGGGCCGCGGCCAGGTCGATCGGCGGATAGCCGGTACCGAACAGGTTCATGCGAATTCACTCCGTTCCATGGCGCGGCGGGTGCTGCGCAGACTGTGCTCGAAGGTCTCGCCGCGCCGGCGGCCGTCCATGAAGTTCGGGCCCATGACCGCCAGGTCGGCCGCGGTCACCGCCAGCCGCAACACACGGGTTCCGGCCGCGCGCACGGCGGCGATCTCCGATTCCAGTTGCGCGCTCATCGGCCCGCGGAGCTGACGCTCCAGCCAGTGTCCCGGTCCGCCGGCGGGCACCGACCGGGCCGAAGCCATCGGTGTCAGCACCACCAGTTCGTCCAGGCCCAGCGGCAGCAGCAGATCCACCGAGGCGGTGGAGGCGGCGCCGCCGTCGACGAACCGCCGACCGGCGATCGGCACCGGCGGGAACCAGCCCGGAACCGCCCACGACGCCCGCAGCGCCTGGCCGATCGTCGCGGCCGGCGCCTCCGGTGCGCCGAAGGCGACCCGCTCGCCGGAGTCGTAGTCCATCGCGACCAGCCACGCGGCCGGATGGGCGAACCAGTCCCGGCCGCGGTTCAGATCGGTGGCCAGGCGCTGCAGCCAGCTCGCATCGCCGCCGCCGAGCGGCAGCAGCCGGCTGCCCGCGGTCAGCAGGGCTTGCCGGGAACGATTGCCGTGCAAGGCCATTCGCGGGGCGCCGAGGCGGGGACGAGGCAGCGGCGGGAAGCGGCCCGGTTCGTCGGCCATATGCCGGGCCAGGATCGGATCGGCGACGGTGCCGCGCTGCATTGCCACCAGATCGTCGACGGAGACTCCCGAGGCCAGCATCGTCACCATTTCCGCGCCGGCGGACGTGCCGATCAGCGCATCGGCCTCGCGCGGATCCCACTGCAGGACATCTCGCACCGCCGCGAGCGCCGCCACGATCCAGGCCGCGCCGACCGTGCCGCCGCATCCGATCGCCAGGCCACGCCGCTGTAACCCGTTACTGTTACGCATAGTCTCAAACACTAGTGGGCGAGGGCCACGATGCGCGGCCCGGTCGGCCGATCGCAACCGTTCGGCAATGAACGGCCCCGGCTACCGCCAGGGCATGTACTGCAGACTCCAGGTATTGCCGTCGGGGTCGGCGAAATGGGCGTACAGCACACCACCACCGACATCGGCGATCGCGCCCACCGCGACGCCCCGCGCGACGAGTTCCGCGCGCGCTGCCTCGATATCGGCCACGACAAGATGCAATCCGCGCAGGGAGCCGACCGCGCCGTCCGCGGTGGGGACGCCTTCGGACAGCAGGATCGAACAGGCGGAACCGGGTGGAGTCAGCTGCGCGATCCGCACGCCCGGTGCCGGAGCCACGTCCACATCGAGATGGAAGCCGAGCCGATCGCGATAGAACTCGATTCCCCGGTCGATATCGCGCACCGGGACCGGCACCAATTCGAGCAGCATCGTGCCGGGCGGGACCGGCGGGTTGGCGGGGTCGTTCGTCACCTGTGCGGGGTCGGCCGGAATCTGGGTCACAGTGTCGGGGCGCTCGCTCATGTCGGTCCCATCGTCGGTAGCCACCGCGGTCGCGGCCAGCCTATCGGGACGAGCCGTGGACCGGCGCCGATCCGTCCGCGTCGACGACCCCGTCCGGCGAGCTCGAGACCGGGAAATGCGCCCGAGGGACTTCGCCGCCGGGTCTCGATGTCGGTGCCCGGGTGCACACTGAACCCATGCAGCAGTTCTCCCGGCCGACCCAGGAGTGGTTCGACGGTGCGTTCCCCGCGCCCACGACCGCCCAGCTGGGAGCCTGGGAGGCGATCTCCGCGGGAGAACACACCCTGGTGATCGCGCCGACCGGGTCCGGTAAGACTCTGTCGGCCTTCCTGTGGGCGATTGACCGGCTCGCCACCCGCGAACCCACGGACGGCCCGCAGCGCACCGCCGTGCTCTATATCTCCCCGCTCAAGGCCCTCGCGGTCGACGTCGAGCGCAATCTGCGCGCACCCCTGGTGGGCATCACCCGCACGGCCGCGCGGCTCGGTATGCCCGCCCCCGAGATCAGCGTCGGCGTGCGGTCGGGCGATACCACCCCGGCCGACCGGCGGACCCTGCAGCGCAAGCCGCCCGACATCCTGATCACCACCCCGGAATCGCTGTACCTGATGCTCACCTCGGCGGCCCGCGAGACGTTGTCGCAGGTCGGCACCGTGATCGTGGACGAGGTCCACGCGATCGCCGGTTCCAAGCGCGGGGCGCATCTGGCCCTGTCGCTGGCCCGGCTCGACCAGCTCACCGAGCGGCCCGCCCAGCGCATCGGGTTGTCGGCGACCGTTCGTCCGCCGGATGAGGTGGGGCGCTTTCTGGTCGGCTCGGCGCCGATCACGATCGTGTCGCCGCCGGCGCCGAAGACGTTCGACCTGTCGGTGCGGGTGCCGGTGGCGGATATGACCGAGCCGGACGAATCCGATCAGCCGGGCTCGATCTGGCCGCATGTGGATGCCGCGATCGTGGATCTGGTGCTGGCGCACCGCTCGTCGATCGTGTTCGCGAATTCGCGGCGGCTGGCCGAACGCCTGACGGCGCGGCTGAACGAGGAATACGCCGAGCGGATCGCCGAACCCGACGAGGCGGAGGAGGTCGCGGGACGCCGCGAGCACGCGCCGCCCGCCCAGCTCGGGTCGCCGACCGAGGTCAATCACGGGGCGGCGCCGCTGCTGGCCCGGGCCCATCACGGCTCGGTGAGCAAGGAACAGCGCGCCATCATCGAAGACGATCTCAAGAGCGGCCGGTTGCGGTGTGTGGTGGCGACCAGCAGCCTCGAGCTCGGTATCGATATGGGTGCGGTGGATCTGGTGGTGCAGGTCGAGGCTCCGCCGTCGGTCGCGGGCGGGCTGCAGCGGGTCGGACGCGCCGGACATCAGGTGGGTGAGATCTCGCGCGGGGTGATCTTCCCCAAACACCGCACCGATGTGATCCACTGCGCCGTGGCGTCGATGCGGATGACGGCGGGACAGATCGAGGAGTTGAAGATCCCCGCCCATCCCCTCGACATCCTCGCCCAGCAGACCGTGGCCGCCTGCGCATTGGAACCGATCGATGTCGACGAGTGGTTCGAAACGGTCAGGGGGACAGGAAGTTTCGCCGCGCTGCCGCGCTCGGCGTACGAATCGGTGCTGGACCTGCTGTCGGGTCGATATCCCTCCGACGAATTCGCCGAGCTGCGTCCGCGCCTGGTGTGGGACCGCGATGCGGGCACTCTGACCGGGCGTCCCGGCGCTCAGCGCCTCGCGGTCACCTCCGGCGGCGCGATTCCCGACCGTGGCCTGTTCCCGGTGTTCATGGTCGGCGAAAAGGCTTCGCGGGTAGGCGAACTCGACGAGGAGATGGTTTACGAATCGCGCGTGGGCGATGTGTTCGCCCTCGGCGCGACCAGCTGGCGCATCGAGGACATCACCCACGACCGGGTCCTCGTCTCCCCCGCGTTCGGCCTGCCGGGCCGACTCCCCTTCTGGCACGGCGATTCCCTCGGGCGTCCGGCCGAATTGGGCGCGGCCCTGGGCGAATTCATCCGCACAGCCGGTCGGGCGGTCGAACACGCACCGGCCGGGCGGATCGCGGAACTCGTGCGAGACGCAGGTGGATCCGATGCGGCGCTCGACGGCGAAGCACTCGACTCCGGGCCGGCGACGCGCGGCCGCGGACGGCAGCCGTCCGCGCGCCGGGCCACGGGGAACGGCGCCGATTCGATCGGCGACGAGCAGCCGAAGTCCCCGGCGGCGCGTGCGGAAAGTCCTGCGCGACAACGCCGATCGTCCGCGGACCCCAGCGGAAACGGCGCCACGCGACGCACGCCCTCCCGCGCGGGAGCCTCGGCCTCCAAGGCGGGTAAGACCGCCGCGAAGGGCGGCGAACTGGTCGAACTCGAACAACTCGTCCACGCCGCCGGCCTGGACGATTTCGCGACGGCGAATCTGGTCTCACTGCTGGCCGAGCAGCGGCAGGCGACCGGCCATCTGCCGACCGATCGCACGCTGCTGGTCGAACGCTTTCGCGACGAACTCGGGGATTGGCGGCTGATCCTGCACTCGCCCTACGGTCTACCGGTGCACGCGCCGTGGGCGCTCGCGGTGGGCGCGCGGTTGCGGGAGCGGTTCGGGGTCGATGCCGCACCGACCGCCTCCGACGACGGCATCGTGGTCCGGCTGCCCGACACCACCGACGATCCACCGGGCGCGGAACTGTTCGTCTTCGAACCGGACGAGATCGACGACGTGGTGACCGAGCAGGTGGGCGGATCGGCGCTGTTCGCCTCTCGCTTCCGCGAATGCGCGGCGCGAGCGCTGCTGTTGCCGCGCCGGGATCCCGGCCGCCGCGCGCCGCTGTGGCAGCAGCGCCAGCGCGCCGCCCAATTGCTCGATGTGGCAAGGAAATTCCCCGACTTCCCGATCCTGCTGGAAACGGTGCGCGAATGCCTGCGCGACGTCTACGACCTGCCCGCCCTGCGGGATCTGCTGACGAATGTGGCGCGGCGCAAACTGCGCCTGGTCGAGGTGGAGACCGCCGCCCCGTCACCGTTCGCCAACGCGTTGCTGTTCGACTACATCGGCCAGTTCATGTACGAGGGCGACAGCCCGCTGGCCGAGCGTCGCGCGGCCGCGCTGTCGCTGGATTCGAGCCTGCTCGCCGAACTGCTGGGGCGGGTGGAACTGCGCGAACTCCTCGACGCCGCGGTCCTCGAACTGACCGAACGCGAACTGCAGCGGCTGACCCCCGAGCGCCACGCCCGCGACGCGGAAGGGCTCGCCGACCTGCTGCGACTGCTCGGCCCGCTCACCCCGGCCGAGGCGGCGGCGCGCTGCACCGCCGACCCGAACCCGTGGTTCGCCGAATTGCTGCGGGCCCGGCGCGTTCTCGAGGTGTCGTTCGCGGGATCGCGGTGGTGGACGGCGATCGAGGACGCCGCCCGGTTGCGCGATGCCCTGGGCGTCCCCCTGCCGATCGGCACCCCGGCGGCCTTCATCGAACCGGTCGCCGATCCCCTGGGTGATCTGATCGGGCGCTACGCCCGCACCCACGCCCCGTTCACCCTCGACGCCGTCGCCCGGCGCTTCGGGATCGGCCCGGCCGTCGCCGCTACCGCCCTGCACCACCTCGGGGCCGAGAAGCGGGTGGTGGAAGGTGAATTCACGCCGGGCTCGGCCGGTGCGGAATGGTGTGACGCGCAGGTGTTGCGCCGGCTGCGCCGCCGTTCGCTGGCCGCGGCGCGCAAGGAGGTCGAGCCGGTATCCACGGGCGCGTTCGGCCGGTTCCTGCCGGCGTGGCAGCATATCGGCACTTCGACGCTGCGCGGCGTGGACGGTGTCGCGGCGGTGGTGGAACAGCTTGCGGGCGTGCCGATTCCGGCCTCGGCGTGGGAGTCGCTCATTCTGCCGTCGCGGGTGCGTGACTACACACCGGCGATGCTCGACGAACTCACCGCCTCCGGTGAGGTGCTCTGGTCCGGCCACGGCGCCATCACCGCGAAGGACGGCTGGATCGCCCTGCATCCGGCGGATCAGGCACCGGTCACGCTGGCGCCGCCGCAGGAGATCGACTTCACCGATGTCCAGGTGCGTCTGCTGACGGCGTTGGGCGCGGAGCTGACGGTGGCGACCGGCGACGCGATCGCGCTCGATGCCGATGGCGACGACGCGGCCGCCACCGAACCGGCTGCGTTCGGCGGCAACCGGATCGTCGCGGTGGCGGGCGGCGCCTACTTCTTCCGGCAACTGTCCGACGCCACCGGGGTGCTCGACGATGCGGCCGTGGCGGCGGCACTGTGGGAGCTGGTGTGGGCGGGGTATCTGTCCGGCGACACCTTCGCCCCGGTCCGGGCGCGACTGTCCGGCACCACCCGCAGCACCACCGCCCACCGCACCCCGCGACGAACCCCGCGCGGCCGCATGTACCTGCCGCGACCGGCCATGCCGACCCGGACCGGCCCACCCGCGGTGGCCGGTCGATGGTCGCTGCTGCCACAGCGCCTGCCGGACAACACCATTCGTGCCCACGCCACCGCCGATCTCCTGCTGGAACGCTACGGGGTGCTGACCCGGGGTTCGGTACAAAACGAGGAGATTCCGGGCGGCTTCGCGCTCATGTACCGGGTGCTCACCGAATTCGAGGATCGCGGGCGCTGCCGGCGCGGTTATTTCATCGATACTCTCGGCGGGGCGCAGTTCTCCACCACCGACGTGGTGGATCGGCTGCGTTCCTACGATTCCGACCGGGTGGGCGGCGACATCGGCCGGGGCGGCACGGTCGCGCTCGCCGCCTGCGATCCGGCCAATCCGTACGGCGCCGCACTGCCGTGGCCGAAGAACGCGGGTGAGGGAGCCGGACATCGTCCGGGCCGTAAGGCGGGAGCCCTGGTCGTCCTGGTCGCGGGCGAGCTGGCACTGTACCTGGAACGCGGTGGTAAGACTCTGCTCACCTTCACCGAGGACCCCGAGATCCGGACCGAGGCCGCGGCCGCGTTGGCGGCTCTGGTCCACGACCGCCGGATCGACTCACTGGTCGTCGAACGCGTCGACGGGGAATCGGTGCACGGCAACACCTTCGCCACATTCCTCACCGACGCCGGCTTCCACACCACTCCCCGGGGCTTCCGGCTCCGGAGCACAGCATGAGACCGGCGCGCATCCTCCGGCGACACAGGAGGTGAACGGCGATGCCGGAAGGAGATACCGTCTACCTCGCGGCGGCCCGGCTGCGAACGGCGCTGGCGGGAAAGACGCTGACTCGCAGTGACTTTCGTGTCCCGCGCTATGCCACGCTCGATCTGCGCGGCAGCCGGGTCGACAGCGTCGGCAGCTACGGCAAACACCTGTTCGTGCGCACCGAAAAGGTCAGCATCCACACCCATCTCAAGATGGAGGGCACCTGGCGGGTCTACCGCCCCGGCCAGCGGTGGACCAAACCCGGATTCACCGCGCGCCTGATTCTCGCCACCGACGACACCGAAGCCGTCGGCTTCTCCCTCGGCCTGGTCGAGGTGCTCCCGCTCGCCGACGAGCACACCGCCATCGATCATCTCGGCCCGGATCTCCTGGGCCCGAATTGGGATGCGGCCGAGGCGGTCCGCCGGCTGCGCGCGGACCCGGAGCGGCCGATCGGGCTCGCGCTGCTGGACCAGACCGTCATGGCCGGAGTCGGCAACATCTTCCGCAGTGAGATCTGTTTCGCCGAGCGGATCCACCCGGCCACTCCGGTCGCAGCCGTACCCGATCTCCCCGGACTCGTCGACGCCGCGCACCGCATCCTCGAGCGAGCGGCCCACCATCCACCCCGGCCCGCGGTGGTCTACGGCCGGCAGCGCCAACCCTGCCGGCGCTGCGGATCGATGATCCTCGTCCGCATGTTCGGCCCGGATGCCGCCTCCGCCACCGCCACCGAACGCGGCATCTACTTCTGCCCTCGCTGTCAGCCCGCACCCGAGACGCCGGAACCGAGGGCCGCACGCCGGGCTCGCCGCTGACCGGGACGAAGCACAATGTTTGCCGATCGATAGCTATATTTCTTTCGGCCGCTAACGTTTCGGAGCGTGAGCGCGACATAAGGGCGACACAGATCGTCACCGGTCGGGAAGCAGGGCAGATGGCATATGCGAGCACCGCGATGCGTCGTAGCACACGGCTCGTCACCCAGCTGATGATCACCGCCATCGCCATCGCGGCCACCGTGCTGTTCACCTATGCCCTGCAGCACTCGGCGAGTACGGGCCCCGTGCATTCCGGTCACACCTCGGCGCCCACGTCGACCGCGCCCTGACCGCTATCCCTGCGGAAGCGGCACCGGTTCCAGAATCTCCGGACGAGGTTCCGGTGCGGCGGCGCGCAGGGCGTCGGCCGAGACGTCGTCGGGCTGGGTCTGCGACCGGATCTCGGCGTCGACCCGGGCGTTGTACGTCCCGACCTCGCGCCGGATCTGCTCCTCGTCCCAGCCCAGCACCGGCGCCACCAGCCGCGCCACCTCGTCGGCGCATTCGGTGCCGCGGTGGGAGAACTCGATGGAGATCCGGGTGCGCCGGGCCAGGATGTCGTCCAGATGCAGCGCCCCCTCGGCGGCCGCCGCGTACACCGCCTCCACCCGCAGGTAGCTGGGCGCGTCCGTAATCGGCTGCAGCAGTTCGGGTTTGCCCTCGGCCAGATCGAGTACGTCGGTGATCAGGGCGCCGTAGCGGTTGAGCAGATGTTCGATCCGGTAGGGGTGCACACCGTAGGTCTGCGCCAGCTGCGGCGTCTGGTTGAGCAGGGCGAAGTAGCCGTCGGCGCCGAGCAGCGGCACCTTGTCGGTGATCGAGGACGACACCCGCTGCGGAATGTCGTGAACGGCGATATCCACCGCGTCGTAGGCCATCACCCGGTAGGTGGTGTACTTGCCGCCCGCGATGGCGACCAGACCGGGCGCGATCTGCGCCACCGCGTGCTCGCGCGACAGCTTGGACGTCTCGTCGCTCTCCCCGGCCAGCAGCGGCCGCAGCCCCGCGTACACACCCTGGATATCGGCGTGAGTGAGCGGGGTGACGAGCACCTCGTTGATCCGTTCGAGCAGATAGTCGATATCGGCCTTGGTGGCGGCCGGATGGGCCAGGTCCAGATTCCAGTCGGTATCGGTGGTGCCGATGATCCAGTGATTGCTGCCCCACGGAATCACGAACAGCACCGAGGTCTTGGTGCGCAGAATCAGCGCGGCGTCGCTGGCGATCCGATCGCGGGGGACCACGATGTGCACGCCCTTGGACGCGCGCACATGGAATCGGCCGCGAACATGCGACAGCGCCTGCAATTCGTCGGTCCACACGCCCGTCGCGTTGATCACGACATGTCCGCGGACCTCGGTGGTGCGCCCGTCCTCGCTGTCGCGCACCTTCACTCCGACCACCCGGTCGGCCTCCCGCAGGAAGTCCACGACCTGGGTCGATGTGCGGATCACCGCGCCGTAGTGGGCGGCGGTCCGGGCCACCGTCATGGTGTGGCGCGCGTCGTCGACCACGGTGTCGTAGTAGGTGACCCCGCCGATCAGCGCGTCCCGGCGCACCCCCGGCGCCAGCCGCAGCGCGCCGGACCGGGTCACATGATGTTGTCCCGGAACGGATTTCGCGCCACCCATGGTGTCGTAGAGCACGAGTCCCGAGGCGACGTAGGGCCGCTCCCAGCCGCGGTTGGTCAGCGGGTAGAGGAACCGCAGCGGTTTCACCAGATGCGGGGCCAGTGTCTTCAGGCTGAGCTCACGTTCCCGCAGCGCCTCCCGGACCAGCCCGAATTCCAGTTGCTCGAGGTAGCGCAGGCCGCCGTGGAACATCTTCGACGAACGGCTCGACGTGCCCGAGGCCAGATCGCGCGCCTCCACCAGGGCCACTTCCAGGCCCCGCGTGGCGGCATCGAGGGCGATGCCCGCGCCGACGACCCCGCCACCGACCACGATGACGTCGAAATGCTTGGCGCCCAAGCTTTCCCAGCTGGCCTCCCGCTGCTCGGGCCCCAGTTCGCCGGTGTGCTGACCGTGTGATTTCTCGTTCATCGCTCGACTTCCTCCGCACTGTTCGGTGGGATCGTCCTGCGTTACCCGTCGGTAATCGCTACTACCCTAGTCCACCGCCGGGCCCGCGGCGATGTGATGCGCGGCGCGTGCGAGGTTTAGTAGCCTGCACGGATGCGACGCTTCGTGGCCGCCATCGATCAGGGGACAACCTCGAGCCGGTGCATCGTGTTCGACCGCTCCGGCCGCATCGCCGGCCTCGGGCAGCGTGAGCACGAGCAGTTGTTCCCACGGCCGGGCTGGGTCGAGCACGATGCCGAAACCATCTGGCGCAATACCGAATTCGTGATCGGCGCCGCCCTGGAGGACGCCGGGATCGGCGCCGGGGACATCGCCGCGGTGGGCGTCACCAACCAGCGCGAAACCACCCTGGTCTGGGAGCGCGCTACCGGGAAGCCGGTGGCCAACGCCATCGTCTGGCAGGACACCCGCACCGCGGCGCTGTGCGACGAGCTGGCCGGCGACGTCGGTCCCGCGCGCTACGCCGACCGCACCGGACTGCCGCTGAGCACGTATTTCGCCGGCCCCAAGCTGCGCTGGATCCTCGACAACGTCGAGGGGGTGCGCGCCCGCGCGGAGGCCGGGGATTTGTGCTTCGGCACCATGGACAGCTGGATCCTGTGGAAGCTGACCGGCCGCCACCTCACCGACGTCACCAACGCCTCCCGCACGATGCTGATGAATCTCGAGACGTTGCAATGGGATTCGCAGATCTGCGCGGAGTTCGGCATCCCCGTCTCGATGCTGCCGCAGATCCACAGCTCCTCGGAGGTGTATGCCGAGATCTCCGCCGGACCGCTCGCCGGGGTTCCGGTGGCCGGCATTTTGGGCGATCAGCAGGCCGCGACCTTCGGGCAGGCGTGCCTGTCGCCGGGCGAGGCGAAGAACACCTACGGAACCGGCAATTTCATGCTGCTCAACACCGGTACCACTCCGGTATTCAGCAAGCACGGCCTGCTGACCACGGTCTGCTACCGGCTCGGCGACCAGCCCGCGGTGTACGCGCTGGAGGGTTCCATCGCGGTGACCGGATCCCTGGTGCAGTGGTTGCGCGACAACCTCGGCATCGTCGAATCCGCGGCCGAGATCGAACCGCTGGCCCGCAGTGTCGACGACAACGGCGGCACCTACATCGTGCCCGCCTTCTCGGGTCTGTTCGCACCGCGGTGGCGGCCGGACGCGCGCGGCGTGATCAGCGGACTCACCCGCTTCGTCACGAAGGCGCATCTGGCCCGAGCGGTCTTGGAGGCCACCGCATTTCAGACCCGCGAGGTGATCGACGCGATGCGCGCCGACGCCGAGGCGGAGAATCTCGGCGTCGAACTGACGACTCTCAAGGTCGACGGCGGCATGGTGGCCAACGAACTGCTCATGCAATTCCAGGCCGACATCCTGGATGTGCCGGTGGTGCGGCCGGTGATCACCGAGACAACCGCGCTCGGCGCCGCCTACGCGGCCGGATTGGCCGTCGGCTATTGGTCCGGAACCGACGACATCCGCGCCAACTGGTCCGAGGACAAGGTATGGCAGCCGACCATGTCCGACACCGACCGCGAACGCCTCTACGCCGAGTGGAACAAGGCCGTCGAACGCACCTACGGGTGGGCGCGGTAACCGCTGCGCGCTACGCCGCCGCGTCGACCGCGCGACCCAGCCGGTCGACCGCGTCGGCGAGCACGGCTGCATCCGACGTGGTGAAACACAGGCGCATCGAGCCGCGGTAAGGCTGCGAGACCGCGAAGGCGGAGCCCGGGACGTAGGCCACGCCGTGGTCGATCGCGCGCGGGAGCAGTTCGACGGTGTCGGTGCCGTCGGTGAAGTCGAGCCACACGAACATGCCGCCGGCGGCGTCGGTGCTCACCACCCGGTCGCCGAAACGGGTGCGAACCGCGTTCACCAGGGCGGTGGCACGCTCGCCGTAGATGCCGCGCACCTTGTCCAGGTGGGCGCCCAGCCACGGCTCGTCGGCCAGCAGGTCCGCGGCGATCTGCTGGGTGAGCGCCGAACCGCACAGATCGGCGCCCTGCTTCAGCAGTTCCACGCCACGGCACACCGCGTTCGGGGCGATCATCCAGCCCACCCGCAGTGTCGGCGCCAGGATCTTCGAGGCGCTCGACAGCCGGATCACGTTGGGCGAGTAGGAGGCAACGGCCTGCGGCGCGGGGCGATCGAACCAGAGCTCGCCGTACGGATCGTCCTCGACCACCCAGAAGCCGTAGCGTTCGGCCAGCGCCGCCAGTTCGCGACGACGCTGCGGGCTCAGCGTCACACCGCGCGGATTGTGGAAATTGCTCACCGTATGCACCAGCGCCGGACGCTCGCCGCGCTCGAGCAGTTCGGCCAGCGCGTCGACACGCATACCGTCGGAATCCAGCGGAATCGCCACGATCCGCGCCCCCGCCGCGCGGAACACCTGCAACGCACCGACGTAGGCCGGATCCTCGACCACCACGAGAGCGCCCGGATCCAGCAGGACCTCACCCAGCAGCGAGAGGGCTTGCTGCGAACCGTGCGTGACGAAGATCTCCTCCACCGGCACCGGCCGGCCGAGTCGCACCGACTCCCGCGAGGCGAGCACCTCACGCAGCGGCCCCCAACCCGCGGACTCGGTGTACTGCAACCGGGACGGGTCGGCCAGCGCCGACTCCGCGGCGCGGGCGATGGCGTCGCGGGGCATCAGCTGTTCGTCGGGCAGGCCCCCGGCCAGGCTGACGATGTCCGGCCGGGAGGTCAGCTTGAGCAGATCCCGAATCGCCGAACTCTGCAGACCGTCCAGCCGACGGGACAGGGGTGGAGTATGCGGCGACATGGAGACCTCCGGTAGCTGCGAATCATGGCAACTATCGCATATCACTACCCAGAATATGAAATTTGTATCCCAAATTATGAGATGAGTGGGCAACGGCGTGCGCCGCGCGGTCAGCGTTGATCGATCGAGAAGATCAGGTTCTTCCCCTCGCGGTTCACGGTCTTGACCAGCTGTTTGTACAGTGTGGTCGTACCGTCCGGGCGATGCTCGGTGAGGTCGACGTTGAACTGCTCCGGCGTGACCGTTTCCACACGCAAGCAATATGTGGTGCCTTGCGGGATCAGACTGTCGATCGCCTGCTGCATGGTCGAGGCAGTCGAGACGTTCGACGCGTCGGGCGCGACGAAGTCGTGCGCTTTGACACCACTGCGGTCGGCATAGAACGCGTGCTGGAACCCCAGGATCGCCGCGGATCCGCTGTTCGTGTCGCCGGGACCGTTGCCGATCACGACGTTGCCGTCGGTACGCGCCGGACAGCTCAACGCGGCAACCGACGGCGGTGACGATTTGCCGCCGCCAACGGATCCGTCGCCGTCGCTACTTCGCGTCGCGAACACGATGATCAGCACCAACGCGATCACGATCACGACGGCGCCCGCCGCACCGGCCAGGATCACCGGCATGTTGCGGTCGGGCCGGGCCTCCGCCTGCGGCTGTCCGGGTGGCCGCGAGGGCGCGAGCTTCTTGGCCAGCTCGTCGTCGTCCCACAGCGAGCCCGTGGTTTCCCGCGGCGGGGTGGGCGGGAAGCCGGAATCGTCTGCGCGCCACCAGGTTCCGCGGTCCGCGTCGGCACCGCCGGCGTCGGGGTAGCGCACCGTCTCCGGGGCGCGTGCCGCGTCCGTGCCGTGCGGCGGCTCGGGAACGCGGCGGGTTTCGGGCGCGGGCGTCCGCACGGTTTCCGGCGCGGGCGTCCGCACGGTTTCGGGCGCGCGTGGTGCCTCCGGTGCCGAGTGGCGAACGGTTTCGGGCGCCGCGGTCGAATCCGGCGCGCGGTACTGCGCGGGCGGCGGCGGTACGGACGGCGTCGCGGGAGTGTCGGCGGGCTGCCAGCCCAGTGTGGGACGTTCCGGTTCTCCGACCGGCGCCCAGCCGACCGCACCCGTTTCACCCGTCGGCGGCCCGAAATCGTTCAGCGGTGGTCCGAATCCGGAAACCGGCGGGCCGAATTCCGACTCGCCTTCGTCCCGGCCCTGATCGTCGCCGGAGGCCATCACCCGTTCCTTCCCCGAGACACACGCGTGGGGCGGTCGCGAACGACCGCCCCACGCGCCGATTCAGCCTGTATCAGTACTGGATCAGTACTGGACCGTGCCACCCCACTGTGTGGTCGCACCAGCGACATTCACCGTTTGCGGAGCGATATCACCCTGCGGGAGTCTACCAATCTGAGCGGCCGCATCCAGTGCCGCGGCGCCGCCCGGCTGCTGCTTGATCCAGCCCTCGACGGCCGCCTTGGCCGCATTGGCCTGGGTGGTGTCGACGTAGCTCTCGGACTTCATGTCGTCGAAGCCGGTGGCGTGGGTGTACGAGGTGATCTTGACCTTGTTCGCCTCGACGAACTCCACCGACACACCGGCGTCGCCCACCCCGTTGGGAGTGCTGTAGCCGACCGTGCCGACATACCCGTCGAGGTTGCTGAAGTGGTGGGTGTTGGCCACGTAGCCCGGCAGCAGCCCGCCACCGTCGACGTTGGCGCCGACCTCGGTGTGCGGGCCGTTCATCTGCACGACCGGCGCGGCCGGTGCGGACTGCAGGCTCGGAGAGGTCCACTGCGCCTGCTGCGAAGGGGCCGAGTTGCCCTGCTGGCTACGCAGCGTGTCCATGCTGCCGTCGTGCGACTGCGGCTTGTTCGGGGTGCCCACGGTCTGGTCCGGCGACTGCTGACCCGGCTTCAGCTGGTCGGCCTGACCGTTCGGGGTGGGCTGGTCCGGAACGACGGCCGGCTGCACCTGGCTGCCCTGACCCGGCACCGGCAGCGGCGCGACACGCGGGGTGGTCACACCCGGCTGCGTCGGCGAGGCCAGGTTCTGGTCCGGCTTCGGCGCGTTCTGGTTCGGGGTCGTGACGCCCGGCTGCGGGGTGGTGACGCCCGGCTGGTTCGGCGTGGTGACACCCGGCTGATTGGGGGTGGTGACGCCCGGCTGCGGATTGCCGTTGCGCTGGGGCCCATTCTGCTGGGTCCCGTTCTGCTGGTTGTTGTTCTGCTGCGGCCCGTTCTGCTGAGTGCCGTTCTGCTGCGGGGCGTTCTCCTGCGTGCCCGGCGCGTTCTGGCTCTGGCCGTTGTTGTTGTCCTGCGCGGGGGCCTCGTTGGTGGCGCCCGGCTGCGCCGGAGTGGTCGGCACGCTCGGCTGATCGGCCGGCGCGGCACTCGCCGTACCCGACGCGAGGATGGTTGCCACGGCGGCCGCGGTGGCCAGTGGCAACGACGTCGTGGCCATCGCTCGCTGCGCCCGACTCGGCTTACGATGTTTCACTGTCTCGCAATCCCTTTCCCGAGCTCGGCCACTGCCACCGACCGACGAACGCCGTCCGATGGGGCCGTCTCCATTGGTCCCTCATCGATGTCCGGCCCGCACCCTGCTGCGGTCCGCGAGCCGCTCGCGGATTCCCGGGCCCGGGAAAGATTGCATTCCCCCCGCACGTGAACCTGCCAACCGCCCACCACCGACATCTCTGCCGGAAGTGAACCACACGAACAAGTTTCAGGCAACTGGTGCTACCCGGCTGTGGGAAGCCGCACTCCGTCCGGCAAAACGTCAAGCGGGGCAGCACATTTGAAACAGCAGCCGCACACTAATCGAGGTCGTCGTGACGCATCAGTTGCCGCGCCGCCTCGGTGACCGATCCGGACAGCGACGGGTACACCGAGAACGTCTGTGCCAGGTCGTTCACCGTCAGGTTGTTCTGTACCGCGATCGCGATCGGCAGGATCAGTTCGGAGGCGATGGGCGCGACCACCACGCCACCGATCACCACGCCGGTGGCGGGCCGGCAGAAGATCTTCACGAAACCGCGGCGCAGGCCCGACATCTTGGCCCGCGGATTGGTGTTGAGCGGCAGCATCACCGTGCGCGCGGGCACCTCACCGTTGTCGATCGCGGTCTGGCTGACACCGACCGTGGCGATCTCGGGCCGGGTGAACACCGCGGAGGCGACCGTCTTCAACCGGATCGGCTGCACGCCCTCGCCGAGTGCGTGATACATCGCGATCCGGCCCTGCATCGCCGCGACCGAGGCCAGCGGCAGCAGGCCGGTGCAGTCGCCGGCGGCATAGATCCCGGGCACGGCCGTCCGCGAGACGCGGTCGACGCGCAGATAGCCGCCGCGGTCTAGTTCGATGCCGATGCGCTCGAGGCCCAGATCCTGGGTATTGGGCGTGGAACCGACCGTCATCAGCGCATGAGAGCCGGTGACCGTGCGCCCGTCGGACAGTTTGACCACGATCCCGTCCGCGGTCCGCTCGACGGCGTCGGCCCGGGCCTGCTTGACGAGCTCCACCCCGCGTTCGGCCAGGGCGTCCTCGAGGACCAGCGCGGCGTCGGCGTCCTCTCCCGGCATCATCCGGTCGCGGCTGGACACGAGCTTCACCTTCACGCCCATCTCGGTGTACGCGGAGACGAATTCGGCGCCCGTGACACCGGAGCCGACCACGACCAGCGTTTCCGGCAGCTCCTTGAGGTCGTAGAGCTGACGCCAGGTGAGAATGCGCTCACCGTCGGGTTCGGCGCCGCGCAGCACCCGCGGGCTGGCGCCGGTGGCGATCAGGACGATCTCGGCCTCCATCACCCGTTCGGTGCCGTCGGCGAGCGTCGCGCGCACCAGATGTGTGGCCAGACCGGCGATCTGGTCGATCAGCTGACCGCGGCCGTTGAGGACGGTGACTCCGGCGGCCTGCAACTTGGACCGGATGTCGGACGACTGCGCCTGCGCCAGCGCCTTCACCCGGGAGTTGACCTCCGACAATCGCACCTGTGCCTGCGCCATGTGCACCGTGATGCCCAGATCACGCGCGCGGCGCAGATCGGTGCGCACCCCGGTCGAAGCGATGAAGGTCTTGGACGGGACGCAGTCCCACAGCACGCATGCGCCACCGATACCGTCGGAGTCGATCACGGTGACCGTGGCTCCGTGCTGAGCTGCCACCAACGCCGCCTCGTAGCCTGCGGGGCCACCCCCGATGATTGCAATGCGGGCCATGTGTACCTCCGCTATCGAGCCGTCCGGCCGGGATCTCCGGCACTGCCGTCAACGTTATCGGTCCTGCTCCTCATCGTTTTGACCGCGTCATGGGTGACGTTGCGCGTGTCACCTTCCGGTAATTCTCCGGACATTCCCCCGCCTCGCCGAAGACAGGCAGGGCCCGAACCCGGCCGGATCGAAACAAGCGGTCCCTACATTCGATACTCTTGCCAGGTGCCGATATACGCCGCCTACGGATCCAATATGGACCCGGAGCAGATGCTCAAGCGCTGTCCGCACTCCCCCGTCTACGGAACGGGCTGGCTGGAAGGGTGGCGCCTGACCTTCGCCGGCGACGACATCGGCTGGGAAGGGCCGCTCGCGACGGTGGTCGAGGATCCGGGCTCCCGGGTCTTCGTCGTGCTGTACGACGTCTCCGCCGAGGACGAGCAGAGCCTCGACCGGTGGGAGGGTTCGGATTTCGGTATCCACAAGAAGATCCGGCTCCGGGTCTCGCCCAATTCGGGCACGGGTACGCAGCCGGGTTTGGCGTGGCTGTACGTGCTGGATGCCTACGAGGGCGGGCTGCCCTCGGCCCGCTACATCGGTGTGATCGCCGACGCGGCCGAAAAGGCCGGAGCCCCGGCCGATTACGTCCACGCACTGCGCACCCGCAACAGCCGCAACGTCGGTCCGGGGACTTTCGGCTCGATGTAGCCGGACAACCGCGGGGGCAGAGCCGAACAGCCCGCCGAGTTCGCACCCGGCGGGCCGCCCCGTCAGCGTGCCTGCAGGACCAGATTGGTCATCACGCGCACGCCGGCCGCCAGCGCGCGCTCGTCGATGTCGAAGGTCGGCTGGTGGATGTCCAGTTGCGGGCCCTCGCCCGACCACACGCCCAGTCGTGCCATCGCACCCGGAACCTCCTCGAGGTACCAGGAGAAGTCCTCGCCACCGCCCGACTGCGGAGTATCCGAGAGCGCGTCCGGGCCCAGACCGAGAATCGCGTCCTCGAACATCCGGGTGGAGAATTCGTCGTTGACCACCGGCGGCACGCCGCGCTTGTAGTTCAGCTGATATCGCACGCCGGTCGGGGCGAGCAGTCCGTCGACGATTTCGCGGACCATCGGCTCGAGCAGCGACCAGGTGGTGTGATCCCCGGTCCGCACGGTCCCGGTCAGCATGCCGGTCTGCGGAATCGCATTGGGCGCCTTCCCCGCCGATACCGCGCCCCACACCATCACCGTGCTGGTTCGCGGATCGATGCGACGGCTGAGCAGACCCGGCAGGCCGGTGATGACGGTGCCGATGGCATAGACCAGATCGCTGGTCAGATGCGGCCGGGAGGTGTGCCCGCCCGGCGAGTCGAGCACCAGTTCCACGGTGTCGGCGGCCGAGGTGATGGCTCCGACCCGCACCCCGATCCGGCCGACCTCGAGCCGGGGATCGCAGTGCAGGGCGAACACCCGCGAGACGTCGTCCATCGCACCCGCGGCGACCATATCGATGGCACCGCCGGGCATGACCTCCTCGGCGTGCTGGAAGACCAACCGGACGCCGACCGGCAGTTCGTCCATCTCGGCGAGGGCCAGGGCGGTGCCGAGCAGGATCGCGGTGTGCGCGTCGTGACCGCAGGCGTGGGATACCCCGGGGACGGTCGAGGCGAACGGCCGGCCGGTGTACTCCTGCAGCGGGAGCGCATCCATATCGGCGCGCAGGGCCAGGCGTGGCCCCGCCGGGCCGATATCGCAGATCAAACCGGTGCCGGTGGGCAGTTTGCGCGGTTCCAGACCGGCCTTCACCAGCCAGGACTCGACGAATTCGGTGGTGCCGTGCTCGGCGCGGGACAGTTCCGGATTGGCGTGGATGTGGCGGCGCCAGCCGATCAGATCGTCACCGTGGTCCCGCAGCCACGCCTCGACCGCCGCCTGCCCGGCCGTGATCTCCGCCTGCCGTCCGGTCGCGAGCCCGGTGTGCCGACACGTACCGGCCTCCGGGCCCAGCGCCTTGCCCTGCAGGCCCGGTGTGGCCGCCTTGCCCTGCAGGCCCGGGGCTGCTGCTGTGCGACCCGCCGCCGCGGAAGGGCGCGCACCGGTCGCGGAGTCGTCCTCCGAACCGGTGGCGGTATCGTCGCCGCGACCCGCCGCGGCATCTCCTTCGCGGCCCGCCGGTGATGACCGGCCGATCGTGCTCACCGAATTTCCTCCTGTCGCTGAATACTGCGCTCCAACAACCTGTCCCTGTGTAGTTGATCGCCCGCAACCTGGATTGCGGTACGGGCCAGTGCCCGCGCCCCGTCGGCCACCGCGAGATCGGCCGACGGCGTCACACAGGCCGCGGCGAACTCCCGCTGGTGTGTCACCGCGCCGTTCGCCTCGATGCCGATAACCGGGTGGATGCCGGGAATGACGTTGGTGACATTGCCCATATCGGTACTGCCCAGCGGCCGTGCTGCCTCGAGGTCCGGCGCGAGCGGCATGCGACCCATACCGATGATTTGCTCGCGGTAGGCACACAGTAGTGCGGAATCCGGCGTGAGCTCGGTATATGTGGGCGCCAGCGCCCGGATTTCATGGGTGCATCCGGTCGCCAGCGCTCCCGCCTCGAAGCAGGCCGAGGCGCGCTGCAGCAGATCGTCGAGGGATGCGGAATCGTCTGCCCGCAGGTAATACAACAGTTCCGCATGGCCGGGCACGATATTCGGGGCAACACCGCCCGACTCGACTATACCGTGGAGTTGCTGGCCGGGGCGCAGATGCTGACGCAGCAGACCCAGTGCGACCTGCGCGACGGTGGCGGCGTCCCCGGCGTTGCGGCCGTACTCCGGCGCGGCGCTGGCATGTGCCTCGCGGCCGTGGAAGGACACCGACAGATCGGCCAGCGCCAGCGACCGCGCACCCACGATGTCCAGCGGACCCGGGTGCACCATCAGGGCCATCGCGACCCCGTCGAAGACGCCGCGCTCGAGCATCAGCACCTTGCCGCCGCCGCTCTCCTCGGCCGGCGTGCCGAACACCTTCACGGTGAGGCCGCACCGATCGGCCACCTCGGCCAGGGCCAGGCCCGCGCCCACCGCCGCCGCGGCGATGATGTTGTGGCCGCAGGCGTGACCGATCTCGGGCAGCGCGTCGTATTCGGCGCAGATTCCGACCACCAGATCACCGCTGCCGTAGGTGGCGACGAAGGCGGTGTCCAGGTCCGCGACCGGCGTCTCGATACCGAATCCGCGCTCACGCAGCGGGACCAGCGTCTTGGCGACACTGTGGTGCTCGGCGAACGCCAGCTCGGGTTCGGCGTGAATGGAATGCGAGAGGGCGATCAGATCCGATTCGGCGGCCGTGACCGCGGTATCGGTGGCGGCGAGGAGGGCAGGATCGGCCGGGGCCACCTGCGCGTCGAAATCGTCGGCACGAGCATCGTCGGCACCGGCATCGTCGGCGCGGGCGCAGCCGGGCGCCGCGGCCCGGTGCGCCGACCGGCCCGTTCGACTCCAGCTGCGTTCGTCCCCGCTGCGTGGCATGGCACACAGTCTCGCACTGTGCGCCACGCGATGATCATCGGGTTATCAGGAGCCGAAGGCGAGATTCTCCGGTGTGGTCGGGGTATTCAGGCCCGCGAGCGCCCGTCCGTGCAGCGCACGCTTGATGACCGGCAGATTCGGCTTGCGGTTGCCGGTCAGCGCCGCGGCCCGCGCCACGGCCGCGGCCAGGACGCCGTCCGCCTCGGCCGCCTCGTCGACGATGCCCGCGGCGATCGCGTCGGCGGCACCGTAGCGCCGGCCCGTGGTCATCGCCTCGAGCGCGACCTGATTGGTCAGCCGTTCGGTGACGAGCGCGTTCATCGCGACCGTGAACGGCATCCCGAGGTGAACCTCGGGCAGGCACCAGTACCCGCGATCCGAGCGCATCACCCGGAAGTCGTGCGAGGTGGCCAGCATGGCGCCGGCGCCGAAGGCGTGGCCGTTCAGCGCGGCGACGGTCGGCATACCGAAGGCCAGCAACCGGCTGAAGACGGAATGCACCCGGTCCAGGTACCAGTGCATCTTGTCCATGTTGCCGAACAGCCAGTCGGTGTCCAGGCCGTTGCTGAAGAACTTTCCGGTGGCCACCGTGACCAGCGCCGCCGGCCCCTCGGCGGCCTCTACCTCGTCCAGTTTCGCGTGGAAGGCGTCGATCCAGTCGGGGTGGAAGCGGTTCTCGCTGTCGGTCTGACCCTCGTTGCCGAGGTAGAGCACGAATACGTCCCCGTCACGGTCCAAGTACGGCATAGGCAGAGAATATGCAGCGCCGTATGAACGGCCGCATCACACCCCCGGCCAAGTTACCGACGAGTTGTCATCACCGGCCGGGTACGTGTCAGCGACGTGGCGGGATCGGCACCCGCATCAGATCCTCGGCGATCACCAGCTCCCCGTCGAAATACCGCTCCGCCTCGGCCCGGTGCCCGGACAGATCGCCGTAGCGCTGCGAGAAATGGGTGAGGACGAGGGTCCGCACGCCCGCCTCCGCGGCCACGCGTGCCGCCTGCCCCGCGGTGAGATGGCCGAAATCGTCGGCCAGCTGCGCCTCGGCCTCCAGGAAGGTCGACTCGATGACGAGCATATCGGCGCCGTCGGCCAATTCGGCTATGCCCGAACACATTCGGGTGTCCATCACGAAGGCGAAGCGCTGTCCGGGCCGCGGGGCCGAGACCTCGTCGACAGTGACCGTACGACCGTCGGGCAGTCGCACCGCGCCTTCGCGCTGCAGTGCCCCGACCACCGGACCCGCCAGGCCGAATTCGGCGAGCCGCTCCGGCAGGATCCGATGGCTGTCGGGTTCGACCAGCCGGTAGCCGAAGGTGTCGATGCGATGCGACAGCCGCACGGCCTCGAAGGTGAACGGCGCGTCGGGCAGCGGCACCGGACCGTCCGCGTCGATCGGATGTTCGCGCAGACCGGGAAACGGGGGTACCACCCCGCGCAGGTGCGTGAGCAGATCGGCACCCGATTCCGGAAAGCAGATGTCGACCGGACGGGTCACCTGGTCCAGATTCAGCCGCGCCAGCACCCCGGGCAGGCCCAGGCAGTGATCACCGTGGAAGTGCGTCAGCCCGATCCGGGTGATGCCACTCGCCGAAACCCCCGCGAACAGCATCTGCCGCTGCGTCCCCTCGCCGGGATCGAACAGCAGGCCGTCACCGTCCCAGCGCAACAGATATCCGTTGTGATTGCGTCGGCGGGTCGGCACCTGACTGGCCGTCCCGAGGACCACGAGTTCACGCACGGCACTATCCTGCCCCCGCCCCGGCGACCGCGCCCGGCGGCGGTGGTCGTGTCCGGCCCGCGACGCGCACAACCGGCCCGTCGGCGCACTATCGTGGGCGCATGCTTGCCGAACAGGCCGCCGAGGCGATCGCCACACGTACGGGAGTCACGCACCATCGGGTCGCGGTGATACTCGGATCCGGCTGGCAGTCCGCCGCCACCGAGATCGGAGCGCCGCGGGCGTCGATTCCGATGACCGAGCTGCCCGGCTTCGAACCGCCGACGGCGCAGGGCCATCAGGGCATCGTGCATTCGGTGGGCGTCGGCGAGGTGCCGGTGCTGCTGATGATGGGCCGCCAGCACCTCTACGAGGGGTACGAACCGCATCGGGTGGTGCACGCGGTGCACGCGGCGGCCGCGGCGGGTGCCGAGACGGTGATCCTCACCAACGCCGCGGGCGGTATCCGCCCGGGCCTGCGCGTCGGCGAGCCCGTGCTGATCAGCGATCACCTCAATCTCACCGGGCGCACTCCGCTCACCGGTGCCGCGTTCGTGAACATGGTCGATGCCTGGGATCCCGAATTGCGCACGCTGGCAAGGGAAATCGACCCGTCGCTGAGTGAGGGCGTCTACGCGGGCCTGAACGGACCGCAGTACGAGACGCCCGCCGAGATCCGTATGCTCGGCGGCATGGGCGCCGATCTGGTCGGCATGTCGACCGTGCTGGAGGCGATCGCGGCCCGCTCGCTGGGGCTGCGGCTGCTGGGCATATCGCTGGTGACCAATCTGGCCGCGGGCGTGACCGGCGCACCGCTGTCCCACCAGGAGGTACTCGCCGAAGGGCAGGCCGCCGCACCGAGATTGGGCAAATTGTTGCGCGGTGTGCTGGAACGGCTGTAGGCGGGCGCCATGTTGCGATTCGGAACGGCAGGTCTGCGCGGCCCGCTCCAGGAGGGGCCGGACGGGATGAACATCGGCACCGTGGCACGCGCGAGCGCCGGTGTGGCGGCGTGGCTCCGGGACCGCTGCCTCGGCGGTGGTCTGGTGATCGTCGGTCGCGACGCCCGGCACGGCTCCGCGGAGTTCGCCACGGTCACCGCGGAAGTGTTTGCCGCAGCGGGCTTTTCGGTGCTGCTCCTGCCACGGCCGCTGCCGACGCCGATCGTGGCGTTCGCGGTACGGGAGCTGGGTGCGGTGGCCGGCGTGCAGATCACGGCGTCCCACAACCCCGCCACGGACAACGGGTACAAGCTCTATCTGGACGGCGGTTCGCAGCTGATCCCGCCCGCCGACGCCGAGATCGAGCGCTGTATCGATGCGGTCACCGAACCGATCGCCCGCACCGATCCGGCCGCCGGCGCCCCCTCACCGTCGATCCTGTCGCTGCCCGATGATGCCGGGCGAGCCGAACTCGGCGAGGAACTCGTCCGCCGCTATCTGGCGCGAGCCGCTGCCGTGCCCGAGGCGATCGGCGGCGCGCGAACTGTTCCGGTCCATGCGGGCCACCACACTATGGGCGAGGCACAGGACGGCGAACCGATTGCGGGAGACCGAATGACGGTGCAGCGCCCCGATATCCGGATCGCGCTGACCCCCATGCACGGCGTCGGCGGCGAGACGGCGGTGGCCGCGCTGGCCGCCGCCGGGTTCCACGACGTCCATGTGGTCGAGGAACAGTTCGCACCCGATCCGGACTTCCCTACGGTGGCGTTCCCGAATCCGGAGGAACCCGGCGCCGCCGATCTGCTGCTGGCACTGGCGGAGAAGATCGACGCCGACCTCGCCGTCGCACTCGATCCCGATGCCGATCGCTGCGCGCTCGCGGTCCCCGGCCCCAACGGGTGGCGCATGCTGCGCGGCGACGAAACCGGTGTGCTGCTGGCCGACTACGTCCTGCGCAACGCGGCACCGGACGCGCTGGTCGCGACCACCGTCGTATCGTCGCGACTGCTGGGGAAACTCGCGCCGGCGCGCGGGGCCCGGTACGCCGAGACGCTCACCGGATTCAAATGGCTGGCTCGCGCCGGGGAGGGCCTCGTGTACGCCTACGAGGAGGCCATCGGCCACTGCGTCGACCCGGCTGCCGTGCGCGACAAGGACGGCATCACCGCCGCCGTCGCCGCCGCCGACCTCACCGCCCGCCTGCGCGAGCAGGGGCGTTCCCTGCTCGACGTCCTCGACGACTACGCCGTGGAATTCGGGCTGCACGCCGGCGACCAGGTCTCGCTGCGACTGCCCGATCAGGCGGTTGCCGCTCGAGCCGTTGCCCGCCTGCGCGATACGCCGCCCGATGCCATCGCGGGCGTGCCCGTCACCTGCACCGACCTGTCCACGGCTCGCGGCCGGATGCGCACCGACGCCTTGATCTTCGAAGGCGAGGGGCAACGCATCGTCATCCGCCCCTCGGGTACCGAGCCGAAACTCAAATGCTATCTGGAGGTCGTCGAGCCGGTTCGCGACCGCGACTCGCTGACTTCGTCGAAAGCGGTTGCAGCACAACGACTCTCGGCACTGCGCGAGTTCTGCGAGAAGTTGTGAACAGCTGAGCCTTCCGCGCGAACCCTACCGATCCCGCGGTTCGGCTGGATGCTACTCGGCGGCGGGCGGCATCAGTCGTGGCGCGGGCCGAATTGGCGGTCGCCGGCGTCACCCAGCCCCGGCACGATGAAGGCGTCGGCATTGAGTCCGGAGTCGACCGCGGCGGTCACCAGTCGCACCGGCAGACCCGATTTCTCCAGCGCGGCAATGCCTTCCGGGGCGGCGACGACGCAGACGGCGGTGATGTCGGTGGCGTTGCGGGCGGACAGCAGTTCCAGGGTGTGGCGCATCGATCCACCGGTGGCCAGCATCGGATCGAGGACGAAGACCGGCAGGCCCGACAGGTCCGCCGGCAGCGATTCCATGTACGGCACCGGCCGATGGGTCTGCTCGTCGCGCGCCACGCCGACGAAACCGACACGGGATTCCGGAATCAGCGCACTGGCGGCGTCGACCATGCCGAGGCCGGCGCGCAGGACCGGCACCAGCAGCGGTGGTTGCGCCAGCCGGGCGCCCCGGGTCGGCGCCACCGGGGTGTCGATGTCGAAGGTGTGGGTCGGGGCTTCCCGCAGCGCTTCGTAGACGAGGAATCCGGTCAGATCGGCCAGTGCCGCCCGGAATCCCGCGTTGGATGTGCGGGCATCGCGCATGGTCGTCAGGAGGGTGACCGTCAGCGGGTGTTCCACGATATGCGTACGCATGAGGGAACGATAAGGTCTGTCGGGGTTGGAAATCGGCAACCGAGGGCGGATTTCCGCAACCGGAGTGGGAACCGTTGCGCAGGGGCATGCGTCGAACTACTCGGATGACGTAATCTGCCACCAGACCAGCACGATGGGGGATGTTGATGCACAGGATCTCGGTCGACACCGAGGGCGTCGCCGCCTACGGTGCCACAGCTGCGGGACTGGCCGGTGAAATGGGTGTGGCCGCGGCGGGCGCCGCCGGCGCCGACCCGGTCCTGCTCGGTCCGATCTTCGGTTTGGTGGGGGGCGATTTCGTCGCCGCCTATGCCGCGGCCCATGCCGGGCATGTCGCCGGGATCGGCGAACTGTCCGCGGTGATGGGCAGTGTGGGAGCCGCCGCGACGGGCGCCGCCGCCACCTATTCCGAAACCGACGCCGCCCACGCCGCCGCCCTGCGCGCCGCGGAAGGCCCGATCGGATGACGGGCGTCATCGATCTCGACGCACTCGCCCAGCCACTCATTGATCTGCTCACCAGCTTCGGCTCCGGGGTGCTGCCCGCCGGCGGCCCGGCCGATGCGCTGCGCCAGGTGTCCACCCATCTCGACGGAATTCATCAGGCCGGTAGCGCGAGCATCAATCAGATGACCAACGCCTGGAACGGCGGTGGTGGCGACGCGGCGATGGACAAGGCGCTCAAGGTGCAGACCTCGGCGGCCGCGATGTCGGATCGCGGCAACGATATGGCCGATGTGGTCAGCCAGGCCGCCGCCTCGGTGCAGACGGGCCAGAAGGAACTCGACGGAATCGTCCAGTCGTTCGTGCAGTCGGTCACGGCGCTGGGGCCCGCGGTGACGACTCCCCCGGGACTGATCACCGTGGTGAATTCCGCGATCGACCATTTCGGCCAGGCGCTCGGCGTGGTCGGCCGGGTGCGGTCGGAACTCGACACGCACACCACCTCCATGAACGACCTCACCCCGCCCCCGCCGACGCCGTCCATGTCGAGCGCTCCGGTGGCCGCGGCCGCTGCCGCCGCACCCGCGCTGAGCACCGGTGCGCAGACGGCCGGCTCACTGCTCGGCGGTCTGGTATCGAGCGGCGGTTCGATGATGAGCAGCATGACCAGCCCGGCCTCCGCGGCGACGCAGTCGCGGTCGAGCTCGGGCGGCACGAGAACTCCCGGAGCCCAGCAGTCCGGCGCCGACAAGCCCGGCCGCCACGGCGGCGTCATGATCACCCTGCCCGACGGCAGCCAGGTCGAGGCGCCCAATCAGAAGGCCGCCACCGCGGTCAAGGCCGCGATCAGCGCCTGCGGCACGCCGTACGTCTGGGGCGGCAACACCCCCGGGGCCGGCCTGGACTGCAGCGGCCTGACCAAGTGGGCCTACGGCGAGGCCGGCGTCGACCTGCCCCGACTCGCCTGCGATCAGAGTGCCGGCGCTACACCGGTGAGCCCGGGCGATGTCATGCCGGGCGATCTGGCCATCTGGGACGGTCACGTCGCGATGGTCGTCGGTAACGGACAGATGGTCGAGGCCGGTGATCCGGTGCAGATCGACCCGATTCGAACGGAGAACATGGGAATGGCGTTCCACGGGTTCTACAGGCCGGCGTCATGAGCCAGCCGCAGCACCAGCAGATCCCGAGCGTCACGGTCGCCGCCAGCACCAATCGCGCGGGCACCATCAGTGTGCGGGCGACCGATCAGGGCATTCCGGTGGAGATCAAATTCGAGCGCAGCGAATACCGTTACGGCGCACAGGCTTTGGCCGCGGAGATTCTGCGGCTGACCAAGCGGTCGGCGATCGTCGCCAAGGCCCGCCGGCGCGAACTGCTCGCCGAATCCGGCATGCCCACCGAGATCCTGGACAAATTGGGCCTGCCCACCCGCCAGGAAGCCGTCGACGAACTCGACCGCATGGACGACGAGGACACCGGCCCCACCAGCTGGATGAGGCCCGTATGAACGGTCGCGGGCAAAACAGGCTGCGGAGCGTAACCGCGCTGCGCCCCGTTCGTACGGTTGACAAGCACAGCATGAGCGTTGGCGCATCTGCCGGAAAGGACGCACTGTGAGCGCGGAAATGGATGCCCTCGTCGCCGCGGCGACGAATAAACTCGAGGCCCTCGAGGCGGCGCTCTACAACCTGAAGAACGTGCGCGGCCGGTTCACCGCCGAGGACGGTTCGGTGAGCGTCGAGGTCGACAGCGACGGCGCCCTGGTCGGCCTGGACCTGTCCGAGGCCGTCACCTCGCATTCTCCGGCCGAAGTGGGCCAGTTGATCATCTGGGCCTGCCAGCAGGCGGCGCAGAATGCGGGAGAGCAGCGCTCGGAGGTGGTCGCCACCCTCAATTCCGCCTTCACCGCGCCCGAATCGGGAAACGTTGGGGGGCGGGCCGAATAGTGCCGAAGGCGACGGCTCGATAGGCTTCCGGTCATGGCTTCTGGAGACATCGTCCCGATCGAGCTCGGTCTCACCGACGGCGATCTGGTCACCCTGTGGGCACCGCGCTGGCGAGACGGTGACGACGAGTGGGAGGCATTCCTCGGTCACGAGGACGAGCTCTACGGATTCGACTCCCCCGCGGAGCTCGCCGCGTTCATCCGGACCAACGACGACAACGATCTGGTGGACCATCCGTCCTGGAAGGTCGTCGTGGGTTTGTCCGCCGCCGAGCTGGAGCCCCAGGAGGAGCACGTCTTCGATCTGGTCGGCGTCCCCGAACTCGCGGCCGGTGAACCCGACCCGGAGACCATCGCCGAACTGGAAGAGACCCTCGAGATGGTCCGCACCATCGGCGAGGTGTGCGAACTCGAGGTTGTCACCAAGTTCTTCGGCTCCCATCCCGTCCTCGGCGCTCTGCCGGCGGGTGTAACCGCGTTCGTCGGCCGCGACGGCGAACAGCTGTGGGACCAGGTCGGCAACGCGATCGCCAAGGACTGGGACCGGGTCATCGATGCCATCGATTCTGTGGTGGCCTCTCCGGATGTCGACCAGGAAGCGCTGGCCGTCGCCGAGGCGGAACTGCTGGCCGCCGAGGAGAACGTCGTCGACGCCGAGGACGTCGCCGACACCGACGACGACGATATCGAGCCGGTCGACCTCGACGAGGACGAGGAAGACGACGAGGACGAAGAGGAGACCTTCTGGCACGAGGTCGGCATCGACCCGGTCAAGATCGTCACGTCCGAAGGCGAATTCTTCACCCTGCGTTGCTATCTGGACGACGAGCCGGTGTTCCTCGGCCACGACGGCACCATCACCGTCTTCCCCTCCGAGCGCGCGCTGGCCCGCTACCTGGCCGACGATCACGACCACGATCTGGCGCGGGTCAGCACCTACGGCGAGGTTCGCACGGCGGCGGTCGACGGCTCGCTCGAGGTCGAGGTCACCGAGGAGAACGTCTACGTGCTGCCGGGCCTGGCCGACGACCTGGGCCAGGGACCCAAGGCGGTCGATATCGACCAGCTGGATCTGGCGGTCGAATTGTTCACCGACGCAGCCGATTACGTCGGTGACGACTCCGTCGAGCAGGCACTGGCGAAGTCGACGCCGCTGGGCTGGTACGTCTCCTACCTGCTGGAGCCGGACCCGACCCGGCTGGCGCCGAGTCCGCCGTTCACCGCCGAGGCCGAGAGCTGGCGAGCGCTGGAGCAGGCCTTCGAGAACCGGCTGGAGAAGGGCTAGCCGATTCCCGAGGCGCGGTCATCGACCGAGGGACGCGGTGGTCATCCGATCAGCACGGCGTAACCGGGCTTGATCACCTCGTCGATGATGCGCAGCCGGTCGGGGAACGGGATGAACGCCGACTTCATGGCGTTGATCGTGAACCGTTCCAGATCGCTCCAGCCGTAGCCGAAGGTTTCGACCAGCTTCAACATTTCCCGGCTCATGTCGGTATCGCTCATGAGCCGGTTGTCGGTGTTGACGGTGACCCGGAACCGCAACCGCGCCAGCAGGTCGAACGGATGCTTGTCCAGAGCCGGCACGGCACCGGTCTGCACATTGGACGAGGGACACAGCTCGAGCGGAATCCGTTTGTCGCGAACGTAATTGGCCACCAGCCCGAGGGTGGGCTCGGAGCCGTCGCCGTCGAAGATGTCGTCGGTGATCCGCACCCCGTGCCCGAGCCGATCGCAGCCGCAGAACGCCAGCGCCTCGTGGATCGACGGCAGCCCGAACGCCTCCCCGGCGTGAATGGTGAACTGCGCGCAGTTGGCGCGCATGTATTCGAAGGCGTCCAGATGCCGCGAGGGCGGATAGCCCGCCTCGGCTCCGGCGATGTCGAATCCGCCGACCCCGCGGTCGCGGAAGCGCACCGTCAGCTCGGCGATCTCGCGGGAGCGGGCGGCGTGACGCATGGCGGTGAGCAGGCAGGTCACCCGGATGGGGGTGCCGGCTTCGGCGGCCAGCCGCTCGCCCTCGCGAAAGCCTGCCAGGGTGTGCTCGACGACCTCGTCGAGAGTGAGGTCGCGTTCGAGATGCTGTTCGGGCGCGAAGCGGACCTCGGCGTACACCACCCCGTCGGCGGCCAGGTCCAGTGCGCATTCGCGCGCCACCCGCCGCAGTCCCTCCGGGGTCTGCATCACCGCCACCGTGTGCGCGAAGGTCTCCAGATAGCGCTCGAGCGATCCGCTGTCGGCCGCTTCGCGGAACCACTGCGCCAGGGCCTGCGCGTCGGTGGCGGGTAGCTGGTCGTATCCGCAGTCCTCGGCCAGTTCGAGCACGGTCGCGGGACGCAGGCCACCGTCGAGATGGTCGTGCAGCACGGCCTTGGGGGCCTGGCGGATCGAGGCGAGAGTCAAAGGCATCGGTCCAGTCATGTAACGACGCTATCCGCATTCGCGGGCCCGTGCAGGCAACTTGCCGGGTGTGCATCTGCCCGCCGGCCTGTCGTTGCCCGGCGGTCGCCCGCATGTAGCCGGACTCGGCTCAGTACCTGGCCATCAGATAGGCGCCCACGACGATCAGCGCACAGCCCGCCAGCCGCTGCGCGCTGACCGGCCGGCGTGGGAAACCCATCACACCGAAATGGTCCATGGCCGCCGCGAGCAGCATCTGACCGGCGATGATCAGGGCGTTGAAGGTGCTCACTCCGACGCTGGAGGCCACCGTGATCATCGCGAAGATGGCGGCGCCGCCGGTGAGCCCGCCGAAGGGAGCCCATCGGGGCATCGTCTTCAGATCCGATCGGGACGGCCACGGCTGATGCGGCGAAATCGCCAGTGTCACAGCGAATATCGCGCCGACACCGGCGAGCGCCACCGCGTACGAGATCACGCCGCACAGAAAGACGTTGTGCAGGGCGAGTTTGAGCGAGTTCTGGCATCCGGCCTCGACCGAGCGCAGGGCGCCGCCGACGAGCATCAGGACGAAGACGAGAATCATCGCCCCGCGGCCGAGCGCCGCCTGCCGGACAGTGGTGCGGGCGGTCATCGCGCCGCCTCCCCGGCCGGCACGAACTCGGGTGGCCCGGGCGCCGCCTCCCGGGAATCGCTCGCCATGAGATACACCGCCACGGTGATCAGCGCCGCGGCCAGCAGCCGCGGCGGCGTCGCGTGCCGCTCGGCGAAACCCATTGCGCCCAGGTCGTCCATCACCAGCGCGACCAGCATTTCGGCCACGATGACGACGGCGTTGAAGGTGGCGACACCGACATATTTGGCCACGGTGATCATGCCGATCACCACGACACCGCCGATCAGCCCGCCGAACGGCGCCCACCAGGGCATCCGTTCCACATCGGCCCACGTCGGCCACGGCGAATGCGAAACCACGGTCGAGATCACGAGGAAGACCGAGAATCCGGCCAGCGCGACGGCGTAGGACACCACCGCGCACAGCCACATGTTCTTCAGATGGAATTTCTGTGTGTTCTGGCATCCGACCTCGACGGACCGTAATCCGCCGGCGGCCAGGATGAACAAGAAGATCAGTCCGAGAGCGACAGCACCCACGAGACACGTCCTTCGCTAGGTGACAACGAATGCCGCCGCACGCAGGCGGTGCTCACCAGCCGGATTCTGCGGTCGCGCGAGCACAGAATAGCAACCTGAATGACGTGCCGTTGGTTATTGGCACAATAGACAGGTCACCAACTATGCTCAGAGGCCGATCCGCCCCAGGATCAGCGGATGCGCGGTCGGCGGAACCGCTCCGATGTCGAATCCCGCCCGCAGTGTCGCGATCGCCGTGGGTACGGCCGCTTCGGAGTCGGTGTGCAGGGTGAACAGCGGCTTCCCGGCTGTGACCGGATCGCCCGGCTTGCAGTGCATCTCGATACCGGCACCGAACTGCACGGGATCGCCCTGACGAGCGCGTCCGGCACCGAGCCGCCAGGCGGCGAGCCCCACGGCCATCGCATCCAGCCGGGTGATGACGCCCGATTCCTGCGCCATCAGGGTTTCGGTGTGCCGTGCCCGCGGCAGGGGCGCGTCGGGATCGCCGCCCTGCGCCGTGATCATCGCCCGCCAGTGATCCATCGCGCGGCCGTCGGCCAGCGCGGCGGCGGGGTCGACATCGCGAATACCGGCCTGCGCCACCATCTCTCGCGCCAGCGCCACCGTCAGCTCGACGACATCCGCCGGGCCGCCGCCGGCCAGAACCTCCACCGCTTCGGCGACCTCGAGCGCATTGCCCGCGGTACGCCCGAGCGGGGTGTCCATCGCGGTGAGCAACGCGACCGTCCGCACCCCCGCGTCGGTCCCCAATTCGACCATGGCCGTGGCCAATTCGGTGGCGTCGCGGAAATTCTTCATGAACGCGCCGCTGCCGACCTTCACATCCAGGACGAGTGCGCCGGTTCCCTCGGCGATCTTCTTGCTCATGATCGAACTGGCGATGAGCGGAACCGATTCCACGGTGCCGGTCACATCGCGCAGCGCGTACAGGCGCTTGTCGGCCGGTGCCAGATCCGCCCCGGCCGCGCAGATCACCGCGCCGATCTCCGGGTCGGCGAGGATCGACCGCATCCGCGCGGTATCCAGATCGGCTCGCCAGCCCGGAATCGATTCCAACTTGTCCAGGGTTCCGCCCGTGTGACCCAGGCCGCGGCCCGACAACTGGGGCACCGCCGCGCCACAGGCGGCCACCAGTGGCGCCAGCGGCAGGGTGATCTTGTCGCCGACTCCTCCCGTCGAGTGTTTGTCGACGGTCGGCCGGGGCAGGTCCGCGAAGTCCATCCGCTGCCCGGAGGCGATCATCGCGGCCGTCCACCGGGCGAGTTCGCGGCGGGTCATGCCGCGCAGCACGATCGCCATCGCCAGGGCCGACATCTGTTCGTCGGCGACCTCGCCGCGAGTGAACGCGTCGACCACCCAATCGATCTGTTCGTCGTCGAGTTCCGCACCGTCGCGCTTGGCCGCGATCACCGACACCGCCGTATGGGTCATGGCGAAAAGCCTTCCAGATCCCGTTCGAGGTGCGGAAATTCACATCATTTCCGGCCGGCGGCCAGATCGTCCGGCCCGAAGGCGTCCGGCAGCAACCTCGCCAGGGGTACCGGGCCGTCGCGATGGTCGACGAGCAGTTCCGGCCCGCCGTGCTCGTAGAGCACCTGCCGGCACCTCCCGCAGGGCATCAGGATTTCCCCGTGCGAATCACAGACAGCGACCGCCAGCAAACGGCCGCCGCCGGACGAACAAAAGTTACCGACGAGTACAGTTTCGGCGCAGACGCCGAGCCCGTATGAGACATTTTCCACATTGCAGCCGCTCACAATGGAACCGCCGGCGGTGAGAGCGGCGGCGCCGACCGGAAAGCCGGAGTACGGTGCATACGCATTACGCATTACTCGAAATGCGTTGTGACGCAGGGAATCCCAATCAATTTCCGGCATATCGGACCTCCGCTCGAATGGCTGATATGACAGCGTAGAAATGGCACCGCGACGCTGTCGAACATTCAGGCAAGGCAAACCTAACTCGCCGCTTGGAGGCTCAACGCACGGCACGCCGAATTAGTTCCGCGAATCGCCGGGGATTAGAGTTCTCCACAGATCGGTCCAGGTTTGGCAACGCACCGCCGGCCACCGCCTCCGGATGTCAGCGCCCGAGTTGAGCTGGTGTTTCTCCAGATTCACATGCTCGGCGTATGCCGAAGCTGCGACCGGATCCGACTGCCGGCTCGCCGGCGTGTCCATCAACGACGTTGGAGGCACCGCACTCTATGACGACCACACTGGAAGCTCCGGCTCAGCCGAAGCGGAAGACCCTGTACCGCGGCGACCCGGGTATGTGGTCCTGGGCGATGCACCGGATCACCGGTGTCACGATCTTCTTCTTCCTGTTCGTCCACGTACTCGACACCGCTCTGGTGCGGGTCAGCCCGGACACCTACGACCGGGCCATCGAGACCTACAAGAACCCGGTCGTGGCCCTCATGGAGATGGGCCTGGTCGTCTGCGTGCTGTTCCACGCGCTCAACGGCGTCCGCGTGATCCTCGTCGACTTCTGGTCCAAGGGCCCCAAGTACCAGCGCCTGATGCTGTGGATCGTGCTCACCATCTGGGTTCTGGTCTCCGCCGCCGGCGTCGGCCGCCAGTTCTTCTACCTGCTGACGGAGCACTGATATGACCGCACCTGTTCTCGGCAAGTCCTACGACCGTCCCGCCAGCCTCGACTCGCCCCGCACCCCGCGCCGTTCCTCCGGCAACAACTTCGAGAAGTACGCGTGGCTGTTCATGCGCTTCTCCGGCCTGCTGCTGATCGTGCTGGTGCTGGGCCACATGACGATCATGCTGATGCTCGACGGCGGCGTGAAGCGACTGAACTTCGGCTTCGTGGCCGGCCGCTGGGCCAGCCCGTTCTGGCAGTGCTGGGATCTGGCCATGCTGTGGCTGGCACAGCTGCACGGTGGCAACGGCCTGCGCACGGTCATCGACGACTACTCCCGCAAGGACTCCACCCGCTTCTGGCTGAAGACCCTGCTGGCCGTCGCCATGATCCTGATCATGGGCGTGGGCACCTACGTCATCTTCACCTTCGACCCCAACATCAGTTAGGAACGCCTCCGCGATGAGTGAATCCCGTCCGGTTCAGGAACACCGCTACGACGTGGTCATCGTCGGTGCCGGTGGCGCGGGGATGCGCGCGGCGATCGAGGCCGGCCCCCGGGCTCGCACCGCCGTGCTGACCAAGCTGTACCCGACCCGCAGCCACACCGGCGCGGCCCAGGGCGGTATGTGCGCCGCGCTGGCCAACGTCGAAGAAGACAACTGGGAATGGCACACCTTCGACACCGTCAAGGGTGGTGACTACCTGGTCGACCAGGACGCCGCGGAGATCATGGCCAAGGAGGCCATCGACGCGGTGCTGGACCTGGAGAAGATGGGCCTGCCGTTCAACCGGACGCCCGAGGGCAAGATCGACCAGCGTCGCTTCGGCGGTCACACCCGCGACCACGGCAAGGCGCCCGTCCGCCGCGCCTGCTACGCCGCCGACCGCACCGGCCACATGATCCTGCAGACGCTCTACCAGAACTGCGTCAAGCACGACGTGGAGTTCTACAACGAGTTCTACGTCCTCGACCTGGTGATGAGCGAGACCGACCGCGGTTCGGTCGCCACCGGCGTGGTCGCCTACGAGCTGGCCACCGGCGAGATCCACGTCTTCCACGCCAAGGCGATCATCTTCGCCACCGGCGGTTCCGGCCGGATGTACAAGACCACCTCCAACGCGCACACGCTGACCGGTGACGGTATGGCGATCGTGTTCCGCAAGGGGCTGCCGCTGGAGGACATGGAGTTCCACCAGTTCCATCCGACGGGCCTGGCCGGTCTGGGCATCCTGATCTCCGAGGCCGTCCGCGGTGAGGGCGGCATCCTGCGCAACGCCTCCGGTGAGCGCTTCATGGAGCGCTACGCCCCCACCATCAAGGACCTCGCGCCGCGCGACATCGTGGCCCGGTCGATGGTCAAGGAGGTCCTCGAGGGTCGCGGTGGCGGCCCGAACAAGGACTACGTCTTCATCGACGTGACCCACCTCGGCGAGGACGTGCTCGAGGAGAAGCTGCCCGACATCACCGAGTTCTCCCGCACCTACCTGGGTGTGGACCCGGTGAAGGAGCCGGTGCCGGTCATGCCGACCTGTCACTACGTGATGGGTGGTATCCCGACCCGCATCCGCGGCGAGGTGCTGCGCAACAACACCGACGTGGTCCCCGGCCTGTACGCCGCCGGTGAGTGCGCTTGCGTGTCGGTGCACGGCTCGAACCGCCTGGGCACCAACTCGCTGCTGGACATCAACGTGTTCGGCCGCCGCTCGGGTATCGCCGCCGCGGAGTACGCCGCCCGCACCGAATTCGTCGAGCTGCCGGAGAACCCGGCGCAGATGGTGCAGGACTGGCTGACGCTGCTGCTGAGCGACCACGGCAACGAGCGGGTCGCCGACATCCGCACCGAGCTGCAGGTCACCATGGACGCCAACGCCGCGGTGTTCCGCACCGAGGAGACCCTCAAGCAGGCGCTGACCGACATCCACGCGCTCAAGGAGCGCTACCAGCACATCACCGTGCAGGACAAGGGCAAGCGCTACAACAGCGACCTGCTCGAGGCCGTCGAGCTCGGCTTCCTGCTGGAGCTGGCCGAGGTCACCGTCGTGGGCGCGCTCAACCGCAAGGAATCGCGCGGCGGCCACGCCCGCGAGGACTACCCCGACCGCGACGACGTCAACTTCATGCGCCACACCATGGCGTACAAGCAGGTCGAGCACGGTAAGCCGGCGGAGCTGATCGCCGACATCCAGCTCGACTTCAAGCCGGTCGTGCAGACCCGTTACGAGCCGATGGAGCGTAAGTACTGATGACTGCTGTAGCCGAAGCCCCGGCCGGGCAGAAGCCGGCCCCCGTGCCCGACGGGTCGACCATGGTGACGGTGAAGGTCGCCCGGTTCAACCCGGAGGACGACAAGGGCGCGCACTGGGATTCGTTCCAGGTGCCGGTCCTGCCGACCGACCGCTTCCTGAACGTGCTCATCTACATCAAGTCCTACCTGGACGGCACGCTCACCTTCCGGCGCTCCTGCGCGCACGGTGTCTGTGGTTCCGACGCCATGCGCATCAACGGCGTGAACCGGCTGGCGTGCAAGGTCCTGATGCGCGACATGCTGCCCAAGAACGGCAAGGAGCTCACCGTCACCGTCGAGCCGATCCGCGGCCTGCCCGTGGAGAAGGACCTCGTGGTGAACATGGAGCCGTTCTTCGACGCGTTCCGCGCGGTGAAGCCGTACCTGATCACCTCGGGTAACGCGCCGACCCGTGAGCGCATCCAGTCCCAGACCGACCGGCACCGCTTCGATGACACCACCAAGTGCATCCTCTGCGCCTGCTGCACCACCTCCTGTCCCGTGTACTGGAGCGACGGCAGCTACTTCGGCCCGGCCGCGATCGTGAACGCTCACCGCTTCATCTTCGACAGCCGCGACGAGGGCGCCCGCGAGCGTCTCGACATCCTCAACGACGTCGAAGGCGTCTGGCGCTGCCGCACCACCTTCAACTGCACCGACGCCTGCCCCCGCGGCATCGAGGTCACCAAGGCCATCCAGGAGGTCAAGCGAGCCCTCCTGTTCGCCCGGCCCTGAGGTAGCAGAGCACGAAACATGAAGGCCGCCCGCATCTTCGATGCGGGCGGCTTTTTCGTATCCAGTGCCCGGCCCCAGCGCACGCACCCATCCACATGGCCGGTGGCGCCGAATAACGGTTGCATCAACCAGTATTGCTCGTTATAAGGGGGCGGACATACCGTGGTAAATATGAAGACGATGATCGACTTGGACGACGAGGCCTTGACCCTGGCGGCGAAGGAGCTGGGCACAACCACCAAGAAGGACACCGTCAACGCGGCGCTTCGGTTCGTCGCCGAACGTCGTCGGCGCGTCGAGGAGATCCTGAACGATCCCTACGGCTTCGGAGTCGGTCCGGATATCGGCGACCCCGAGGTCATGCGCGGGGCTCGGCGGTGATCGAGCCGATCCCACTGCGTCTGCACCTGATCGATACATCCGCATATGCCCGCCTGAGCGATCCCGGCGTCCGGACCGTCATCGCCGGTTTGCTCGCCGATCGTGCGGCCGCAACGTGCGTCACGCTCGATCTCGAAGCAGGCTATTCGGGTCGAAATCTGGCAGACGTCCAGAACATCGCGCACAGCCGCCGGGCACGATTCACCACGCTTCCGGTCACCGAGCCGATCGCCGACCGGGCTCGTGAAGTGCAGCTATTGCTCGCTAGACAGGGAAAGCATCGTGCAGCCGGCATCGTCGACCTACTCACCGCGGCAGTCGCCGAGTACCACGGAGCCACGATCCTGCACTACGACGAAGACTTCGAACACATCGCCTCGGTCACGCGTCAGCCACATGTCTGGGTCGTGCCGAGAGGAAGTATCGACTGACGATCGATTATTCGAGCCACGAACGAAAGCGAGGTGGGCCATCATTTCGAACGCGGCGAGCGAAGGCTGTAGGCGCCGAGATCGTGTTCGAGGACGGCTGGTCGATATACATCCCCGGCGCGCCGATCGCTGCTACCGGCGCGACACTGGACGAAGCAGTCTCCGAAATGCTGCTCGCACTTCGCGAATACGCTGCAGACTGGCGGGACCGATTGCAGTCGGCACCGAACCACGTCGGACATCAGGCATTGGTCCAGCTCGTTGAGCGGAGTTCGGATGGCGGACTCGAGGCCTTGCTGCTGGCACAGGGTGAATGTCACCTCGAGCGCGGAGACCGGAGGACCGGCTGTAACTAGGCAATTTGCTCAGTTTGCTGGGGGTTTGTTGTCGGATCGGGGTGCGGGTGCTTGCCTGGAGGCATGTTCACCGAAGGTCAGCTGTATTCGCCGGTTACCACGGGTAACGACGGCGATGTCACGGTGCATTTGAGTGCCGAGCATCCGGGGGTGCACGATCCGGAGTATCGGGCGCGGCGCAACGCGATCGCCGCGCTGGCGCTGGCGTATCGGGAGGGCGAGACGCTGCCGCGCATCGACTACACCGAGGAGGAGCAGCGGGTCTGGCGCATCGTGTCGGCGGAGTTGACGCGCAGACATCGGACGTACGCGTCGGCGGAGGTGCTCGAGGGCGCCCGGCGACTGGACCTGCCCGCCGATCATATTCCGCAACTGGACGAGGTGACCGCGAAACTGGTGCCGCTCACCGGTTTTCGCTACGTGCCGGCGGCCGGCCTGGTGCCGCTGCGCGAATTCTTCGGCTCGTTCGCAGATCGAATTTTCCACTCCACCCAGTACATTCGCCACCATTCCGCTCCGCTGTACACGCCGGAGCCCGATTCGATTCACGAAATCATCGGGCACGCAAATCAATTGGCGTCGCCGCGGTTCGCCGCGATCTATGCCGAAGTCGGCGCCGCGGTGTCCCGGCTGGAGACCGAGGCGGCGTTGAAATTCCTGGCCGACGTATTCTGGTTCTCCATGGAATTCGGTGTAGTGCGCGAAAAGGGCGAAGTGCGTTGCTACGGCGCGGGTTTGCTGTCCTCGTTCGGCGAGATCGAGGAGTTCCGGCACGCCCGGCTGCGTCCGCTGAACATTCACGACATGGGCACCGCGACCTACGACATCACGCACTATCAGCCGATTCTGTATTGCGCGCGGTCGATTTCCGAGATCGAGGACGTGATCGGCGGTTTCTTCGCCGGCATGACCGACGACAGCGCGGCCGCCGAGCTGACCGCGTCCTGATCGGAGGGTGGCGTCAGTCGCCCGATTCCGGCTCGGGGACCGCCGGCCCCAGCGGCATGCCCGCCTCCATGAATTCCACGATCCGGTCGATCTTGTCCAGATCGAGCCCCTCCCGGCCGAACGCGGTCATCATCGCCCCGATCATCGCCCCGGAGAAGGCACGGACCTCGAAGTCGCTCGGTTCGCGGCCGACTCGGCGGGCGAGCAGCGCGGAGACCAGATCCACGTTGCGTTCGGTCTCCTGCATGATCACGCTGCGCAGCTCGGGCTCGTTGTAGATCAGCTTCATCCGGTCCTGCTCGAACTGCCAGTCCTGCGGGTCCAGATTGTCGAAGGTGTCGCGCATCGCCTGGCGGAACGCGGCCAGCGGCGTCAGCTCCGGCGGCTGGGATTCGAGCGCGTGGATCATGATCGGATCGACGTCGTCGGCCAGCACCACCTGCTCTTTGGACGGGAAATAACGGAAGAAGGTGCTCGGCGAGATATCGGCGGCCTCGGCGATCTGCTCGATCGTGGTCGCCGAATATCCCTGTGCCTGAAACAGTTTCATCGCTTCCGCGCGGATGGTGCGGCGGGTGCGCTGCTTCTTGCGTTCGCGCAGGCCCACCCGGGGCGACGTGGTCGCCCCGGAGTGGGCCCGAGCGGGTGCTTTCGACTCAGCCGACATGCACCGATTCTCCCGCATCGGCCGCGGAGTGCGGGTCCGGCTCCCCGCTTCGGGTCCGGATCGCGGCGAGCAGCGCCGCCACCACGCACACTCCGGCGCACAGCCACAGCATCGCGCCCATCCCGGAGACGAAGGCCGATTGCACGTGGGCGAGCATGTCGGCGTTGCCGGTGGTCCGAGCCACCGCGACACCCGCGTTCACACCGTCCGACACCGGCTCGTGGTTGTAGGAGCCCAGGTCGGAGCGATACTGCGTGGCCAGGACGGTACCCAGCACCGCCACGCCGATGGTGCCACCGGCCTGGCGCAGCGCCTGCAGCAGCGCCGAACCGGAACCGGCGCGCTCGGCTCCCAGCTGCCCCATCGCCATTCCCATCGCGGCCGGCATGACCAGGCCCATCGCGAAGCCCAGGATCGTGGTCCAGGCCGCGGTGTAGCCGTATCCGCTGCTCACCCGGGTCATCGCGCCCATGGCGAGCCCGGCGCCGAGGATGAGGAAGCCACCGCTGAGCACCATCCGCGCCCCGAGTTTCGGCAGCAGCTTGTCGACCACCCGCGTGCCGACCACCAGCCCGCCGATCAGCGGCAGCAACCGCAGCCCGCTACCGAGCGAGTCGACGCCGAGCACCGCCTGGAAGTACTGCGGCACGGTGAAGAACATGCCGAACATCGCGAAGTTCACGAAAACGGAATACGCGGTGCCCCAACGGAATCCGCGGTTGGCGAACAGTGCGATGTCGACCAGTGGATGCGCGATCCGCCGCTGCCACCACACGAAGCCGCCCAGTAGCGCCGCACCGGCGACCACCGCCGCCCAGGCCGCGCCGTCGCCCCACCCCTGTTCGCCGAAACGGATGAATCCGTAGGTGAACCCCAGCATGCCCGCGGCCGAGAGCAGCACCCCGGGCAGATCGATGCGGAAGGCCGAATCGCTGCGGGTCTCCGGAACCAGCAGCGCCACCGCGATCAACCCGACCACCACCAGGGGGACGTTGATCAAGAAGACCGAACCCCACCAGAAATGGTTCAGCAGCCAGCCACCCACGATCGGACCGAGCGGAAGCCCCAATGCGGTGGAGCTGACCCAGATCGTCAATGCGCGCTGTCGTTCGGTCCGATCCGGGAAAAGGCCGGGCAGCACCGACATCGACAGCGGCATCATCGCGGCCGCCGCGATACCCAGCACCGCGCGGGCGGCGATCAACATCCCCGCCGAGGTCGCCAGCGCACACCACAGCGATGCCCCACCGAAGACGACCAGCGCCGCCAGCAGGAACTTCTTGCGGCCGTAGCGGTCGCCGAGCGCACCCGCCGGCAGCATCACGGCGGCCAGCGCGAGGGTGTAGGCGGTGGTGAACCATTGCAGCGCAGCGGTATTCGCATGCAGGTCGAGGGCCATGGTGGGTAGCGCTACGACCAGCACGGTGGTGTCGAGGCCGATGGTGAGCATCGCCAGCCCGAGCGCACCGAGGGCGAGCCAGCGCGCCCGCCCGGCGCCTGGCACATCGACTCCCGGCGCATCGGCGCCAGGCGCATCGGCCGTGTGCGGTTCGCGGTCCGCTGCCGACGGCCCGGCGGTCGCTACCGAGCGTCCGGCCTCTTCCTCCCGCGCCGCGGTCCCGGTCGATGCGGGCGATTCCGATGATCTCCGCAAGTTCATGACATGTCCATTCAGTTGGTTGTGTCTATATTTTGATAGTAGCTCTCATTTCGTGGTCTCTGTCAATACTTCGTGGGCGCGGGTGTTCGCGGCACCATCGCGCAACGCCGCATAAGCTGCATGTCGATGAACACCCGCATGTCCCGCACCGTCCGCGTCCGCCGATCCCGCTCGCTGGCGGCCGCCGTACTGACTGCCGGGCTGCTGGGCGCCACCACGGTTACCGGGCTCGGCGTGGCCGACGCGGCGCCCGCGCCGCCGTCCACGCCGTTCACCACCCCGAATACGGATTCCTGCCCGAACAAGACGGCCCCGCCCGCGCCGATCGATACCTCGGAGGTGCCGGCGCCCGGCAGTACGACGCCGTCGCCGCTACCGGTGCCGTCGAATCCGATCGGCGGCGACAAACTCGGACGCTGCGGCGTGGTGGTTCCGGCGGGCGCACCACCGGTGCCCGCCGACATCTCGGCGACCGCCTGGCTGGTCGCCGACCTCGACACCGGCAAGGTGCTGGCCGCGAAGGATCCCCACGGCCGCTACCGACCGGCCTCCACGATCAAGACGCTGCTGGCCGCGGTCGCACTCCCCGCGCTGGACCCCAACCAGGTCGTGATCGGCACGCAGGACGACGCGAACGCCGACGGCACCCGCGTCGGCATCGGCCCCGGTGGCCGCTACACCAACGACCAGCTGTTCCACGCGCTGCTGATGTGCTCCGGCAACGACGCCGCCCATGCCATCGCCACCCAGCTCGGCGGCGACGAAGCCACCGTCGCGAAGATGAACGCGATGGCAAAACAGTTGCAGGCCATGGACACTCGGGCCGCCACCCCCTCCGGCCTGGACGGCCCCGGAATGAGCACCTCGGCCTACGACCTGGCGACGATCTTCCGCCACGACATGCAGAACCCCACCTTCGCCTCGATCATCCACACCGAGCAGTACGACTTCCCCGGCTACCCCGCCGACCCCAAGATCCCCGACGACAAGGACCACCCCGGCTTCCCCATCGCCAACGACAACCGCCTGCTGTACGACTACGACGGTGACCTGGGCGGCAAGACCGGCTACACCGACGACGCCCGGCAAACCTTCGTGACCGCCGCCGAACGCAACGGCCACCGCCTGGTCGTCACCCTGCTCAAGGCCGACGTCCTCCCCATCCGCCCGCCGGAGCAAGCCGCCCGCCTCCTCGACTACGCCTTCGCCCTCCCCGCCGGCGCGACCATCGGCTCCCTGCCCGACCGCAACACCGGCGAGGACTCGAACACCAACGTCGCCCTGGCGTCCCCGCCCGCCCACGACACCCCGACCGCCGCCGCCCCCTCGACACCCCACAGCAACTCGAACCTGCGCACGATCGGGATCATCGGCGCATTGGGATTGGCGATCGTGCTGGGCTTGTTCGGGTGGTCACGCTGGGGCCGGTCGCGGCGGTAGCTCCGCAGGCCGAGACAGCTTTCGAGAGTGGCGCGGTGACACCCGCCGAGTCGAGGCCTTGTCCCGCGCAACCTCGCGTACTCGTCATCGATCCGGCGCCCGGTGAGTCGGCGATCCCGGAACTCGCGGGCCTGGCGGAACTCGGGCTCACCCCGACGGTCAATCTGCGGCGGGTGACGGATCAGAACCTTCGTTCGGAAATCTCGCGCCGCTGGCACTCGATCGACATCGACGGTTTCCGTGCCGACGACATCGTGGCGGCATTCGAAAACCACGGCGGCTACGACGCGCTGAAATGTCGCGCCGGAATTCCGCTGACCCGCGGCGCATTCGAGCGACTGACCGCGAGCACCCACGGGCAACCGCTTCGTATGGTCGCCAAGGCCGCCTCGGGCCTGGACAGCTTCGACCTGGATGCTGCCGCCGAACGCGGTGTCACGGTTCTGTCCACACCGGGGGCCAACGCCGGCGCGGTAGCGGAGTTGACGATCGGTCTCATGCTCGACGCTCTGCGCGGCGTCGCAAGGCGCGACGCGGCATTGCGCGCCGGTGACTGGAGGGCGGCGATCGACGGCATTCCGGTTCGGAGCCTGGCGGATTCACGCGTCGGCCTCATCGGAAGCGGGGCGATCGCGCGGGAGGTCGCGGCACGACTCGCACCGTTCGGAGCCGAGGTCTGGGTCCACGGCTCGCCGCGTTTCACCGCGCGGGATGCGGAGCACTGGCCCGCGCGATGGACAGGCACGCTGCGCGAGCTGATGACCGGCTGCGACATCGTCTCCGTCCACGTACCGTCCACCGCGGCGACCGCCGGGCTCATCGGCGCGCGGGAACTGCGATGGATGAAACCCGGCTCGATTCTGGTCAATACCGCACGCGCACAGGTTGTTCCCGAAGACGCTCTTCGATGCGGCGCTGCGCGACCCGGAATGTGGGCTCGGCCACGCCGCCATCGACGTATTCGCCACGGAGGGAACGCGATTCACCTCACCACTGGCGTCGAATCCGCACACCACGCTCAGCCCCCACGTGGGCGGAACGACGGTGCAGGCAATGAAAGCCAGTTCCGCGCAGCTGCTTACCGAGATTTCGCGGTTCTACCGGAGCGGAGCGGAGTTCACCGCACGACCGGGCTGACGGCAGCGCCAGACCCCCTCGCGGCCGTCGGCGCAATCAGATGTCGAGGTCGCCCCGGGCGGCGGACGCAGTGAACGCCGACCACTCCGCGCCGGTGAAGATCAAGGCCGGACCAGCGATATTCTTCGAATCTCGCACGCCCACAAGACTGTCGGTCAGGAACGCTACTTCGACGCAGTTCTTGGAGCCGCCGCTACGGCTGCTCTTGAACCACCGCGCACCTGCGAGATCCACCATCACACGTACTCCTTCGCTATCTGCCGGAGCAGGGATCGGCTCGCGACCGGATCCATCACGCTTTGCCGGAGACCTTCGTAGGCTTGATGGTACCGCTGCACCGCTACAGGTTTTTCGAGATACATATCCCCGATGAAGCCTTCGACGTAGACAACCGGTGGCTCTGCGAGCTGCCCACCGCGGTCTTTGCCGAAATCAAGGATCACAAACGAACCGACTGCTTCGCCTAGCGGAAACCCGGCGCGATCCGGCAGTACCTGCACGCTGACATTCGGGCGACAGCTTACGTCCGCGAGGTGTTTCAGCTGCGCAGCCATCACTTTGGGGCCGCCGACTACGCACCTCAAGGCTGATTCCCGCAGAATCACGTCCAGTACGGCCGGCTGATACTTGCGTGTAATTCTGGTCTGCCTGCGCATCCGCAGTTGCACCCGGCGCGCATGCTCCTCGGCGGTGTCTTCTGGATGAGCAGTCGAGCACATCGCCCCGGCATACGCGGGCGTTTGGAGAAGACCGGGAACGAGTTCCGGTTCGTAAGTTTTCAAACTTCGCGCCGATGCCTCCAACCCGACATAGAAGTCGAAGTTCTCCGGAATCACGTCTCCGTATTCGCACCACCAGCTCAGCTCTTTGCCCTGGACCGCAAGAGCTTTCATCGCGAGCACGTCGTCTCCTTCGAAGCCGTAGATCTTGCACAGGGCTTCGATATCCACCTCTCGCAGTTGCGCGACCATGCCGTGCTCGATGCGTTGCAGGGTGCTCGCGCTGCGCTGAATGAGCGCAGCGGCCTGATGCAGGGTCAGCCCGCATTCCTCGCGGCCGTTGCGCAGATACCTTCCGAGCTGCCGTCGCGGCAAGGTGGACCCGTACTCCGACATGCCTGCCTCCCAACAGGTTCCGATTCGACGACGCCAGCACACCATCACGCGAACCACTACGACGCGTCCACCGCGGAATTTCATTCGATCTCCGCATAACCCCAGGAAGCTTTGCACCGCCCAGCGCCTTTCGACCCGCATCCCGGACGGCGGACCGGGCCGCGCACGGCTCGGCACCACGACGGCCACTGCCGGATGCGTCGACGCGTCCGGTATGGTCGGGGCGAATTCAGGGTGGGAGGTACAGCCGGTGGCTCAGACACTGGTGCACGGGCAGGTCTTTGCCGGATACCGGATCGAGCGACTGCTCGGCGCGGGCGGTATGGGCGAGGTGTATCTGGCTCACGATCGCGATCTGCCGCGCTACACGGCCCTGAAGGTGCTCAATCCGGCCTTCGCGGGGGACGAGGACGCCCGCCATCGGTTTCTGCGAGAAGCCGATACCATTGCGCGCCTGTCACATCTGAACATCGTGACCGTCTACGCCCGGGGCCAGGAGGGCGATCGGCTGTGGATGGCCATGCAGTACATCGAGGGCACCGACGTCGCGGCGGTGCTGCGCAACGGCCCCATGCATCCGGAACACGCGGTCGCGATCGTCACCGAAGCGGCGAAGGCCCTGGACTTCGCCCACCGCGCCGGGGTGCTTCATCGCGATGTGAAACCCGCCAACATCCTGCTCGCACAGGGTGATTCGAAGCAGGTCTTCCTCGCCGACTTCGGCATAGCGAAGATCCTGGATCATACGAACGAGTTGACGCGGTCCGGCGAGGTGCACGCCAGCCTCCGATACGCCGCGCCCGAACAGCTCGACCCCGGTATGCCGGTCGACCAGCGGGTGGACGTCTATGCCCTCGGCTGCACGCTGTATCACATGCTGACCGGAGCGCCGCCGTATCCCGGCGCCTCACCCGCTCAGCTCATCCATGCCCACCTCAACATCCCGCTTCCGGCTGCGAGCCAGCAGAACCCCTGGCTACCAGCGGCTTTCGATGCAGTGATCGCGCGGGCCACGGCCAAGAATCCGCAGGAGCGGTTCAGCAGCTGCGGCGAACTCGCGGCGGCCGCTCACTACGCATCGGCCGCGAGCGCGTCACGCGCGCCGCACACGGCACCAGCGTCCGGCTCCGGTCGCCGCTGGGGGTGGATCGTGGCCGCGGTCGTGGCCGTACTGGTGGTCCTCGGCGCGGGCTGGGCCGGCGCATTCGTCCTGTACCACAACAGGTCCACCGACGACGCGCAGCGTTCGGCCGACGCCGCCCGCGACGCCGCCTGCGCCTTCGGCCGCACCGTCTCCACCTACGACTACGACAAATTCGGGGCCTATCAGACGGCAGTTCTCGATGCCACCACCGGTGATCTGAAGACCCAGATGCAGTCGACCATGCCTACCTTGCAGGATGTCGTCACCCAGTCGCAGGCGCGATCCCACGTGTCAGACGCTCAGTGTTTCGTGAAGACCTCCGATGCCGATCGCGCGGAGGTCGCCGCGATCATCACCCAGGCCCTCACCAACAACACGTCCTCGACCGAACGGAGCAGTCAGATCTCGGTTCTGCTGACGATGCAGTTCGTGGACGGACGGTGGCTCGCCGCGAAGCTGGAGCAGCTGGCGGCGCCGAAGTAGCTACGGCACCGCTCCACGCCGCCCTCACACCAGTTCCGGCACCCGCAGGTGGGCCAGCGCCAGCTCGAACTCGCGCACGTCGATGGCCTCGACGCCGACCTGGCGGGCCGCGTCGACCCGCAGCGCCGCGGACTGCTCGCGGTTGCGCTGCATGGCCTCGGCGCTGTCGAAGACGCCGCAGGACACGGCACGGCCGGATGCGCGGTTGATCAGCAGGCTCGCGCTGCAGAATCCGTCGAGTTGTTCCATCCCCGGCAGGATGTAGTTGCGGTAGGCGTCGGTCGACATGTCGAGGCGGCTCGGATCGGTCTTGATCCAGGTGGCGCGCACGCAAGCCCCGGGCATGGAGCGGTGGTCCCGGTGCAGGACGGCGATCTCCCATTCCGCGACCTGGGCGGCGGTACCGCCGAAGACCGTCACCGCCCGGTCACGCTCCGCCATGAAGGCGCTCTCGCTGTCGTGCATCGCGGCCTCGGATTCCCATCCGGTGGTGGAGATGCAGCGACCGAACGTGCGATCGACCAGCAGGGACAAACCGGTACAGCCGGGGGTCTCCGCAAGCATCGGCATGACCTCGTCCCGCATATGCGCAATTCCGGCATCGATCGCGGAGGGTTGCGCCTGAATCGTGGTAGACCGTGCGAACACGACCCACCCCCTCTCTGCTCGGGGCAGCGCCCGGCGGCGCCACCGGTGCATCTCAGCCTGCTCCGATGCACGGGCGCTCGCAATAGTCCGCTCGGCGTCAGTCGAGGCGCAGCCGGCTCCCGTTCTCCTCCCGGTAGAAGGTGTCACCGTCAAGATCGAGACTGAAGCCGGAGTTGCCGCTCGCTACGGCGCTACTCACGGCCGGCTGCGGTGACTCGGCATTGCCGCCGTCCGGGCGCGAGGCCGGGTACAGCATGGAGGGGTCGTCGCCGCTACCCGGCACCGTTGCGCCGGACGGGCCGTGGTCCAGCCCGCCGCCGGGGTTCGCATCGGGATACCGGCTGTACAAATCGGTTGCGCTGTCCGACAGGAGGTTCGGGGTAGAAGACGGCAGCTGCGCGGCAGGAGCCGGCGTACCGCTGCCGGAGTCGTGGCCGAACCAGTGCTTCGCCAGCTGTGCGGCGTCGGTCTTCAGACGCTTCTTGTCGTCCTGCGGACCCTCGACGACCTCTCCCGCAACCTTCTCCCCGAAGTCGCCGACCTTGCCCTCGAACTTCTTGCGCTCATCGGTTTTCGGCGCGCCGGGACTCTCCGGCTCATGGGTGTGGGGGTTGCGGCCGTCGGGCGTCCTGTTGTGCTCGTCCACCCCCACCTTGCGCAGTGCCCCGCCGAGCGCACCGCTCGCCGCGCTCGAAATACCGTTGTGCAGACCGGCTTTCCCGATATCGTCGAGGTTGAGGCCGTCGCGCAGGCCGAGCGCGTTCTCCCCCGCCTCCCAGGCCAGCTCCTTCCCGGCCCCCTTCATGAAGCCCTCGAGCCCCTCGATGACGGTTTCCTTGATGATCCGCTTCAGTAGCTGCTTCAGCGCCTGCTGGATCACCACGCGGGTCGCGACCTCGGCCGCGGCCGCCTCGGCCATGCTCGCGCCCAGCGTCTCGACGGCCGCGGCAGCGGCGATCGCCAAGTTGATCGCCAGCTCGACCAGCATCGCGATGATGTAGAGCTTCACCGCGAGAATCAGCACGGACATCACCCGGCAGGCGATGGCGATCGCTTTGCAGAAGGTGACCAGACCTTCCAGGTCGTCCCCGGCGGTACGCCAGAACTGCTGGATGGATTCGTGGGTCCGGCCGTCGATACGGGCGAGAATCGCGGTGGTGACGGCGTCGCCTTCCGCACGGATCTGCGACAGCGTGTCGCCCATATGTTCCCAGTGGTCGGCCATCCGCAGCAGGGCGGTTTCGTCGGCCTTGGGCCAGTCGCAGGCGACGAGGGAGGCAACCGGCTTCAGATAGTCGGGTATCTCGATGCCCATCGCTTACGCTTTCCCCCCGTTGATGCCGTTCTTCTCGATGGTGTCGCGGACCTTGTTCAACAACCCGGCGAGTCCCTCGTCAGCGGCCTCGAGCGTATCGGCCGCAGCGCCGGACGACTCTTCCAGATGGGCGAACATCAGCGCGGCCTTCGCGATATCCTGCAGCGCCTGTTCGGCTTTCGGCAGATAGTTCTGCGCGAACGCGGAACCGAAGATGTCGTCTCCCCATTTGCCGGTGACCTCACCGAGATCGACCGTGAGATTCTTCAGATCCTCCTCGAGCTGCTTGCCGAGTCGACCCAGACGCGGCGCGTGCCGCCGGAATTCGTCGAGTTCGATGCGAAACTCGTTGGCGCCGGTCATATCCGGGTCACCAGCCCTTCCAGTGCGGCCCGTTGTCCTCGTCGTCCTCCGCGACGCGCGGTGGCTCCGGGGCCGGTTCCGGCTCGGCCACCGGTTGCGGTGGCGGCGGAAGGATGCCGTCCACGACGCGCTGCAAATCCATGTCCTCGCCGAGCGGATTCGCGATGTGGAAACGTTTCTCGTTGGCGAGGATCGGGGCCATCGCCGCACCGACCTCCGACTTCGCCGCGCGGGCGGCGGCCTGTGCCGCCTCGGTGATGGCGGTGCCGAGCTTCTCCGGGGTGGTGCGTTTGAATGCGGCGGGGTCGACCCACACCTGGATGGGGATGCCCGCCGAATTGCTGATGACGCGGATCAGATTGTCCGAGGACCACCCTTCGGCGGTCGCGACGGCCAAAGTGTCTCGGGCCGTGGCGATATCGCGCAGTTGATACTCGTAACTCTCGAGCATCGAATCGACCTGCACCTGCAGGGCGTCGGTTCGCGCGCGCAGCTGATCGTAGCCGGATGAATCCACTGGGTCCCCTCAATCGGACTTGTCGCGTCCTGTATTCCGACGCATCGAATCGGTAGCCGGTTCCCGCACTCGGCAAACCTGTCCGTTGTGTCAGGATGGACCCGTGGATCCGAACGACCCGGACGGCGCCGCCGATCAGCTGACGGCCTGGGCCGACGACCTCGAACACAAGGCCGAGCAGTACCGGGAACTGCACGATCGGATGTCGAGTCTGAGCGTCACCGAAACCTCACGTGGCGGCATCGCGGTGACGGTGGACGGCGAGGGAATTCCGACCGATATCCGCTTCGCCGATTCCGTCCGCGGCACCGAACCCGCCGCGCTGTCGGCCGAGCTGATGCGCACGCTGCAGCGCGCCCAGGTGCGGATGCGAGAGCAGATCGCGGCCACCGTGCACGAGACGGTCGGGGACGACGAAGCGGGAGCGAACATCATCGACCGCTATGCCGAGCGGTTCCCCGATCCCGAGGAGTCCGAGCCGGACTTCGGCCCCGATGAAGCCGGTGCGCGGTGAGACCCTCGGGCGGACAACAGCTTTCGAGTCCGGCGACGCGTCACCGCTTGCGGCGCGCGATACCGACCATCGAGCCCAGCGCCGCTCCCACGCCGAACAGGGCCAGGCCCGTACTCGCCGTCATGCCCGCGTGCATCCTCGGTTCGATCACCGCCGGGCCCGGGGCCGGGATCTCGGCCTCCACCTCGTTCTCCCGGGCGGTGGCCGCCCAGGCGGTGGCGAACAGGATGATGCGGGCGGTGATGTAGGCGAAGACCATGAGGCCGATGATCGAGCCGAAGGCGACGCCCGCGGGACTGGTGAGCACCTTCTGCAGGTAGAACGAGGCCACCTGCTTCCAGATCTCGAACGCGATCGCGGCGATGAAGGCCGCGCGCACGGCGCTGGTGAAGGTCACCGGCTGTCGGGGCAGCCGGGCGATGATCCAGACGAACACCGCCCAGGACGCGAGCACCGCCAGGACCAGCGTCAGCAATCGCAACAGCCAGGAGACACCGGGCACCTTGTCGAGCCCGACACTTTCCAGCAGCTGCAGCGCCAGGCCGCTGGACGACAACGCCGACAAGCCCAGCGACACCACCATCGCGACACCGAGTCCGGCCAGTGCCAGCAGGTCCGACAGTTTGGTCCGGAACCAATTGCCTTCCTGCGCGGGCTGTTCCCACTGCTCGGTCAGGGCGGCGCGCAGGTTGGCCATCCAGCCCAGGCCGCTGTAGGCGGCGATGAACAGACCGATGATGCCCACACTGGCCCGGGACTTGATGGCCTGGTCGATCAGATCGTTGACCTGGCTGCCGAACGAACCCGGGATGTTCTCGACGATCTTGTCGCGCAACTCTTCGAGCAGGTGCGGATCGCGGGCGAGGACGAACCCGGCGACCGCGAAGGCGACCATCAGCAGCGGAAACAGCGAGAGCACGGTGAAGTACGTGATACCGGCCGCGAAGTAGTCGCCGCGCTGGCGCTGGTAGCTGCCGCCGGCGCGGACGGCGTGGTCCAGCCACGGCCGTGCTCGCACCTCACGTTGGATCCGCGCTTTGAGCTTGTCGAGCACCTGTCCTCCCGAACCTGTTCAACCGCAACACGGCCTCGCGCGGCGCAGATCAGCGGTGCAGGAAACCCACTCGGTCGTACACCTGCGCGAGGGTCTTACCGGCGATCTCGCGCGCCTGCTCGGCTCCGGTGGCGAGAATGCGATCGAGTTCGCCCTGATCGTCCAGATACTCTTGCACTTTCGCCTGCAGCGGTGTCACGAATTCCACCAGGGCGTCGGCCACATCGGCCTTGAGCTCGCCATATCCCTTGCCCTCGAAGCCTTTTTCGAGTGTCACGATGGGCGTGTCGGTGAGCGAGGACAGGATCACCAGCAGGTTGCTGACGCCCGGTTTGGTCTCCGGGTCGTAGCGGATCTCCCGCTCGGTGTCGGTGACGGCCGAGCGGATCTTCTTCGCCGAGACCTTCGGATCGTCGAGCAGATTGATCAGGCCCGCGTCGCTGGCGGCGGACTTGCTCATCTTCGAGGTCGGATCCTGCAGGTCGTAGATCTTCGCCGTGCCGGTGACGATATGCGGCTCGGGCACCACGAAGGTCTTCTTGAAGCGAGTGTTGAAGCGCTGCGCCAGATTTCGCGTCAATTCCAGGTGCTGGCGCTGATCCTCACCGACCGGTACCAGCTGCGGGCGGTACAGCAGGATGTCGGCGGCCATCAGGATCGGGTAGGTGAACAGGCCGACGGTGGCGTTGTCGGATCCCTGTTTGGCCGACTTGTCCTTGAACTGGGTCATCCGGCTGGCCTCGCCGAAGCCGGTGATGCAGCTCAGCACCCAGGTGAGCTCGGCGTGCTCGGGCACCTGGCTCTGCACGAACAGGGTGGACCGCTTGGGGTCGATACCCATCGCGAGCAACTGCGCGACACTGCGCACGGTGCGGCTGCGCAGCTGCTTGGGGTCCTGCGACACCGTGATGGCGTGCATATCCGGAATGAAGTAGAGCGCCTCGTAGTCGTCCTGCAGCGGAGCCCAATACTGCAGCGCACCAAGGTAGTTGCCGAGGTGGAAGGAGTCGCTGGTCGGCTGGACGCCGGAGAGGACCCGCTGCTTGCGTTCGCTGGGGGCAGGACTGGACATGAACCGATCTTCCCATGCACGCCCAAGCGGTTTTTTCCGAGGGAGCGAGGACGTGCGCCGCCCCGCACGGCCGGCGCTCTCGGCGGCGTGCGGGGCGGCGTCGCTCAGACCGCGTGCCGTTCGGCGTAGTTGCGCGGATCCACCCCCGGCATACTGGACCTACCGCTGGCGACCAGGTCTTTCTCCCGCCGCGTGATCAGGCGATAGACCGGGGCGCTCGGGCCGGACAGGGTGTCGCGCAGCACCGGCGGCGCCAACGGCGGGCGCACGTGGGCGGTGCGCACGGCCTGCGCGAGTCCCCGGTACGCGAGCTCTTCACGCCGGCCCCATCGAATGTCGTACATCCGCCGGATCCGCGGCGGCAGCGAGCCCTGGACCAGCAGATGCGCCCCGCTGCTGGCCTGCTGGAACGGGCGCGGCAGCGGATGCGGCACCTGCTTACCCGCCAGATACGAGCCCACGAGCCGCGCCTCGTCGGTCAGATACAGCTCGTCCGAGGCGAGGTAGGCATCGAAAGATCGCCGGAAGGCCGGATAGTCGGCGGGCGCGGCCGAACGCGGCATACCGAACAACTCGCCCCAGCGCACGTAGTCCTGGTACAGATCCTCCCGCTCGCCCGGAGTCAGTTTGCGCACCAGCAGGTCGTGCATGACCTCGGCGGAGTCGGCGGTGAACGCCATGGTCATGAACATCAAGTGCGGGTCCAGCGCGGAGTAGTGCGAACCCGCCGGATGATGCGGGCCCGCGTCCTCGGGCAGCACACCGTCGACGGGGAGATGCCGCTTGCGGGTGAACGCCAGCGCGCGGTCGGCCTCGTCCTCGTCGCCGAGGAATACCGCCTCGAACAGGCGACCGGTGAGTGCGAGACGCGTGTAGGGGGTGGCTCGGTGGGCGGTGTTCTCGGCGGTGCCGACGAACAACAACGGATGGACCGCGCCGATCACCAGCGCCCGCAGGCCGTACGTCAGTCCCACCGCGCGTTTGCGCATCACCCGGCGGATCATCGAATCGTCGGAGAAATATCCCGGACCAGGCATCGTCGCCCTCCTCGCATGGAATCTGGCAATAGCATCCACCAGAAACCCACTTCTGGCAATAGTTCATGCCAGAAACGCGGCCGTGCCACAATCGGATCGTGACGGCACAGCGGACCTATGGCGGTATCTCGGCCGCCGAACGGCGCGCGGGCCGGCGTGCCGCGCTGCTCGACGCGGCTCTCGAGATCATCGGCACCCAGGGCGTGGACAAGCTCACGGTCGCCGGGCTGTGCGCCCAGGCCGGGCTGAACGAGCGCTACTACTACGAACAGTTCACCGGCCGTGAGGCCGTGCTCACCGCGCTGTTCGACAGCATCGCCGAGGAACTCGCGAATGCCATCGTGCGGGCGCTGCAGGAGGTGGCCGGCGCGTCCGGCGACGGCGACAACGCCGCCGATACGTCCGCGCGCCGCACGCAGCGCGAAACGCGCACGATGGCGCACGCGGCCGTCGCCGCCGGTATCCACGTGCTGACCGACGACCCGCGCAAGGCCCAGGTCGCGCTGGCGGTGAGTGCCTCCACGCCGGAGCTGCGCTCACGCACGCTGCAGAGCATCGCGTCGTTCGCGAACCTGGTCGCCGCCCGCGGCATCGACTTCTACGGCCTGGGCACGCCCACGCCGGACCCGGCGATCGGTTTCCGCGCGACCTACCTGGTGGGCGGGCTGGTGCAGACGCTCACCAGCTGGTTGCAGGGCGATATCGATATGACCCGGGAACAGCTCATCGACGAGACCACCGACGTGTTCGTCCTCCTCGGCGAGGATCTCGCACAGCGGCTCCGCTGAGCCGCTTCCTTACGCCGGGTCGGCCATGGTGAGTTCGACGGGCGACAGCACCGGCGGACGCTGTTGCAGCACCACCCGGAAGACCGTGCCCTTCGCAGCCCAGTATTCGGCCGCCTGGGTCATCGCGTCGGCGAACCATTCCAGATCCTCGCGCTGGTCGGCCAGCAGCCCGCTCGAATCACGGATCACGACAACGTATCCCGGCGCCTCACCGACGAATTCGTCCAGGTCGCGCAGGCATTCGTCGAAGGCGTCGCGGTTGTCGCCGAAATAGTAGGGAAATTGCAGGGCGGCGCCGAATTCGTCGAATACTCCCGCGGTGGTGCGCATTTTCGCGCCGCGGACCTCGCGGGCGATATACCCGTCGGGGACCTGAAATCGCACACCGCTGAACGGTCCGGCGCCGACGTCGAGCGCGCCGAGTACCGGCCCGCCGGCGGTCCGGCGGGAACGCGCGTCCACGCGCGCCGCAGTCGCGTCGGAGCCGGCGTCCGGCGGGGCCAGGAACTGCGACAACGACATGGTTTCGGCCATCAGCGCATCCTCGTGAAGGTCTGGTAGTGGTCGCCGGTGTAGTACGCCGACCCGTCGCTGCCGGTCACGATGCGCTCGGCGTCGCGGGTCTGGCCGCGTTGCTTCGGGTTGACGTCCCATTCCTGATACGTGATCGCCTTACCGCTCGAGGCGGTCTTCGGCAGGGTTCCGGCGCGGTTCATCCACTGATCGCCGCCCTTGGTGCCCGGCGCGTTCGCCGAACCGGGCCAGCGTCCGGCGTCGATCTCGACGAGGGTGGCGTAGGCGCGATCGGGCACGCCCGGCGCCCGGGTCGCCGACGCGGCGGGTGTGGCGCCGTTGCCGGGCGCGGGCTTGGCAGCCTGGGTGGTGGACTGCGCGGCCTTGGTGGAATGCACGGTCGCCGCCACCGAACTCGCGGTGTCGTGCGTGGCGGAACCGCCGCGCAGGCCCAGCACGCCGGCCACGATCGCCGCGATCACCAGCCCACCCAGAACCATCAGGATGCGAACTCTCTTGTCGGACATGTTCATCGGTGCCTGTTCATCGGTGCTGTCGGACGTGGGGAGTCCCGTCCACGCTGACGGGGAGAGCGACGAGTCGACTCGCCGCCCCGTCGGCCGGATGGTAGCGCGGCCCTCGTTCACGACAGACAAAACTACGGGACCACCTGGTGTCGTGTCCGGAAAGGTTGATGCGATTTCACTCGGACGGATAGAAGCCGGTCTCACCCGTACCGATTGCCGGGGGCGGGATGTAGCGCTTGCGTTCACCTCCGCCGGTGATACCGCACAGCTCTTCGTCCTCTCCCAACGGCATCGCGTAGTACCGCAACCCGAAGTGAGCTTCGGTCTGATCGGCATCGACGGTCACCACCCGATGAGTCGTCTCGATCTCGATCCCAGGAAATTCGGCAGGGAACCGAACCCCGACGAAGGTCGGAAAACCGTCGTCTTTGCCGACCCAGAAGCGGACACCTTCGTCCGGCTCTCTTCGGCCCCCGATGCCTCCGGAGAATATCCGGCCGGTCTCGCTGCGAGCTTCCACATAGGTCCAGTCCGGCTGGTCGGGGTTGCACCACACGCGCCACGTGTAGCTACCGTCGGTCCGCTCAGCGGTGACCGGCGTCCAGCCTTCGTCTGCGAGCGACGTCACGAATGAATCCTCACACACGGATACCCCGGAATAGTGAGGTGTCCCAGCGGGTCCCACCAACCTGCACACAGCTGGGTACCGTCCAGGAACCCGCCCGTCGGACCGTAGGAATCTCGGGCTACACCCGGTCGCAACGGACCCTCGAACACATGCTCGCTGTACTTCTTCTCAGCCTTCGCAGCGTTGCCACCCGGAGGCACGATCAGGTAGTACGCCTGAAGGTTCCCGCTGTAGCCGTGCGCCACGGCCAGCGTCGTAACCACTTTGTAGACAGTCAGCCCTTCCCCCGACACGTACAGCGTCACCGGTCCGTCCTGCCGTTCAGCGTCGGCATGAGCGGGGCCGGCGCCGACCGTGAGCGCCGGAATTATGCCGACGAGCGCCGCAGCGAGAGCAAGACTCCATCGCGTATTCATCTATCCCCCTGGGTATTTCGGTTGTCACTTGCGGATTCGAGGGCGTCGCGGAACCGCATGATCACCTCTACCGACAACAGCTCCGCCTTCTCGCCGGTAGCCAGTTCGCGGGCCATGTAGGTTCCCGGCTCGCTGCGTTGGCCGAGCTCCTCTCTCTTCACTGCTTTCGGGGCCAGAAGAGCACCGCCAAGAACGCCACCAACGGCACCGCGAACGCTACGAACAGCCCCATCAGGCGCCCTCCGCGTCGATGTCCGCCGAACCGAGCCGCTCGGCTTCGCCTGGGCCGAACGCCTGAGCGCTGTTGCACGACTGCCGGTACTCCAGATACACCCCGACACCCGGTTGGTCTCCTGGGTACGCCTCCACCTCCAACACTCCACCCGGAAAGGTGTAAAGCCTTGTGCGCCTCGGCTCTGCGTCCATGTCGTCTCCGTCGCCTCGTGACCGGTGGTAGGGCACCCGGCACCGGGGAAGTCGATTCGGCCCGGTGCCGGGGCTTGGTCGGAACCGTAAGAAGCGAGCCGGCCCGCGGTCTACGATCGTGCTCAATCGTGCACATATCCAAAATTCCCAGTGCATCCCCGGCACGGCGGAGCCACAATCGAGAGCGTATGTGCAACTTCATGCATGACGCCGATGGAGGTAACCGCGATGAAGCTACGTTTTCTCGGTAAGGGTGGGAGCACCAACAATGGGTGTCCGTCGTTGTATGCCACCGACCAAGGCACATACCTGGTGCAGGGATGGGAGACGAATACTGTTGGCACAGTGGAGATTCCGCACTTGCTTACCGGATTCGCCGAACCGGATACGTTCATCGGTGCCACGTTGACCGACACCGGCCGGGGGACGTTCAGCGTCACCGGCCGACCGGTCACCGAGCCGGACGTGCTCGGCATATTGACCTTGGCGGAAGATGAGACCGCGATCGAGGTTCCGAAACAACCACGGAGGTTCTACGGCAATGCTGCTAGTACCCGATGAAGGGTTCCCGGACCTACTCCGGACGTGCAAGCGGGAAGCGTTTCATCTCGAAGTGCTCGACTCGTACGCAGAGCCCGGAGAGAGTGAACCGTACCGGAGGTTCCTTGCCGGTGAGCCGGACGACTACGCATGGTTCAAGCCGTGGACGGAACTGGTACAGGAGACCGTCGGCCGGGGTGTCTCGGTGACACGGGTTCGTATCGTGTCGGTGCCGCACACCGACTACACCCGGTTCTCTATGCGGGTCGCTGAACTCAATACCGATGCAGGCGAAGACATCCGGTATCTGCCTCGGCACGATGCCGGGGAAGTCCCGCCGGACGATTTCTGGCTGTTCGATGACGAGACCGTCGCCTACTCGGCATTCGGAGAGTCCGGAGGCTGGTCGGGCGCACTCACCACCGACCCGCACATTGTCGAATACGCCCTAGGGCTGAAACAACGGTTCTGGTCGCTTGGTACCCCGTTCCGGGAGTACGTCTCCAAGTGACTGGTTCCGTAGGGCAACAGCGCGAATCTCTCGGGGCTCGGCTCCGGGAGATTCGCTTTGCTGCCGGGTTGTCCGGTGCCGAACTCGCACGGCGTAACGGCTGGGACCCATCGAAGGTCTCTAAAATCGAATACGGACGGATAAAACCGTCACTCGAAGACATCACCGCATACTGCCGCGACTGCAACGCACAGGACCAATTAGCGGACCTGCACGCCACCCGCCAGAACATAGACACCGCCTATCTCGAATGGCGGAAGGTTCTCGGAACCGGCACCAAGCGACGACAGCAACAGTCGATCAAATGGGAATCCGAGGCTCGAATACTTCGATCATTCGAGCCGGTACTCGTCCCGGGACTACTTCAAACTGCCGAATACGCTGCCGGCATCCTCCGCAAGGTTATCGAGTTCCAGCAGATACCCGACGATTTGGACGCAGGGGTATCCAAGCGGATGGAACGGCAACAAGTCCTGTACCAGCGAGACCACCTATTCCACTTCGTCATCGGTGAACAAGCGTTGTACACCACCGTTGGAGATGATCAGACAATGATCGGTCAACTCGACCGACTGCTAGCGGTCCAGGGTATGCCACGGGTAACCATCGGAGTTATCCCGTTCACGGCACCGTTCGAGACGGCTACAACTAGTTTCCTGATGTTCGACTCGAAAATGGTTCTCGTCGAGAACATCACCGCAGAGTTGAACATCACCCAGCCGCGAGAGATTCGGGTGTATCACCGGACATTCGATGTGCTGGCGCGGCAGTCGGTCACCGGTGAGGCTGCCCGGGCGTTGATCCGAAAGGCTCTGGAGTCGAGAGGCCACCGCTGACCATCGGGTACCCGGCTACGCCACTCAGGCTGAGGCAGAGTCACAAGGCAACGATTGCTTCCGTCCACGCTGACGGATACTCGGTGCGGAGACGATGGTCCCACCGCGGTCGGTCGATCGGGGTTCAGCGGTACTGCACCGTGACCGGAGCGTGGTCCGACCAGCGCAGCGCGTATTCGGGCGCGCGTTCTACCACGGCCTGCTTCGCGCGCCCGGCGATCGCACCACGCGCGAGGTGGTAGTCGATGCGCCAGCCGGCGTCGTTGTCGTAGGCGCGGCCGCGGTAGGACCACCAACTGTAGGGGCCGGGCACGCCCGGATGGAGTTGGCGGACCACGTCGACATACCCCGCGGCCAGCATCTCGTCGATCCAGGCCCGCTCCCCCGGCAGGAAGCCGGAGTTCTTGACGTTGCCCTTCCAATTCTTGATGTCGAGTTCGGTGTGCGCGACGTTCCAGTCGCCGCAGATCACGAAATCGCGGGTCTGCGCCCTCATATGCGCGCCCAGTTCGCCCAGGAAACGATATTTCTCGTCCTGCATGGGAGTGTCGGCCTCACCGGTGTGCACGTACACGCTCGCGACGGTGACTTCGTCGAAATCGGCCTCCACGTAGCGGCCGACGCCGTCGAATTCGGTGCTGCCGAAGCCGATTCGCACGCGGGTGGGCTCACGGCGGGACAGAATTCCGACCCCGGCGCGGCCCTTGGCGCCCGGCTCGGCGTGAGCGAGGAACCACCCGGCGTCGAGGACCGGCGCCAGTGCCTTGCGGGTCTGGTCATCGGTTGCCCGGGTCTCCTGCAGGCAGATGATGTCGGCCTCGGTCACTGCGAGCCATTCGAGCATCCCCTTCCCGGTCTTGCCGGTAGCTGCGCGTATGCCATTGACGTTGACGGAACTGATGATGCGGGCCACGTATCGACCGTACAATGCGGGAATCAACCCGTCCTCGCGGACATCGCGGCCACGCCGAGCAGGCCGCCGCCGATTCGGAAGGGGTGACGACGATGACGTCCGGCACCACCCAACCCGCCACCTCCCTTGCGCCGATGACAGCCCTGCACACCGGATCGGGCGATCCGCTGCTGCTGTTGCACGGTTTCCTGATGTCGCCGCACTGCTGGGAGGACGTCGCGTCCCGATTGTCCGCTACTTGCGAGGTGTTCGCTCCGGCCTTCGCCGGGCACTGGGGCGGCCCCGACCTCAGCGGCTGGTACATCGACGTGAATCTGCTCGCCGACCGAGTCGAGGAACAGCTCGACGAATTGGGTTGGCGCACCTGCCATATCGCGGGCAACTCGCTCGGCGGCTGGGTCGGCTTCGAATTGGCCCGCCGCGGCCGGGCGCGCACGCTCACCGCCATCGCACCCGCCGGTGGATGGCACAATCCGTCGCTGGCGCAGTTGCGGGTGGGGCTGGAGTTCCTGATGCTGCTGCCGATCGTCGAAATCGGCGAGCGTCTACCGTCCTGGATCCGGTTCAGCGCGCCGGTCCGGCGGGCCACCGCCATGTTGCTGAGCAAGAACATCGCCGCGGCGCCGCGACGCGGAGTGGAAGCGGCGATCATGTCGGCGACCCACTGTGCGGCCATGCTGCCGCTGATCGTCAGCGGTCTGCGGATGGCGGTTCTCGACGATCTGTCCACCGTGCGGACGCCGGTGCGCCTGCTGATGTGCGAATTCGACCGGATCATCCCGAACCGCATGTACGCCAAGCGTTTTCTGCGGGAACTGCCCGAGACCGCAGACCGCATCCTGGTGCACGGCGTGGGTCACGTCCCGATGCTGGAGGCTCCCGACCGCATCGCGACCCTCATCGCCGAGCACGTCTATGCCAGCCGCACGCGTCTGCGGGCGGTGTGAGAAAGGCCGGCGGATCGGTTCGAACCCCTCGGCGCCGATCCGCCGGCCGCCATCACGTGGCGATCACCGGCCCAGCAGGCCCTTCGCGATATGGGTCACCTGGATCTCGTTGCTACCGGCGTAGATCATCAGCGACTTGGCGTCGCGGGCGAGTTGTTCGACGCGGTATTCCTGCATGTAGCCGTTACCGCCGAACAGTTGCACGGCCTCCATCGCGACCTCCGTGGCCGTCTCCGAGCAGTACAGCTTGATCGCCGACGCCTCGGCCAGGGTCGGCGGTTTGCCCGCGCGGCCGCGTTCGAGGGTGTTGAAGACCATGTTCTGCACGTTGATGCGGGCGATCTCCATCTTCGCGAGCTTGAGCTGCACCAGCTGGAAGCGGCCGATCTCCTGACCCCACAGCATGCGGGTCTTGGCGTATTCCACACACAGCCGGTGACATTCGTTGATGATGCCCAGCGCCATGAAGCCCACGCCCACCCGCTCGGCGACGAAACTCGTTCGCGCGCTTTCTCGCCCGTCGCCGCCCTTGTGCTCCTCGGTCTCACCGAGCAGCCGGTCCTTGCCCAATCGCACGTTGTCGAAGAACAATTCGCCGGTGGGTGAGGAGTGCAAACCCATCTTCTTGAACGGTTTGCCCTGGGTGAAGCCCTCCATGCCCTTGTCGAGGACGAAGGTGAGCACCTTGCGATCGCGTTTGTCGGTGCCGTCGCCCTCGTCGAGTTTGGCGTAGACGACCACCACATCGGCGTACGGACCGTTGGTGATGAAGGTCTTCTGGCCGTTGAGGATGTAGTCCTCGCCGTCGCGCTTGACCGAGGTCTTCATGCCGCCGAAGGCATCCGAACCCGAATCCGGTTCCGTGATGGCCCAGGCCGCGACCTTCTTCAAGGTCACGATATCGGCGAGCCAGCGTTCCTTCTGCGCGAGCGTGCCGCGCGACATGATGGTGGCCGCGCCCAGACCGATCGAGACTCCCATCGCGGCGACCAAACCCATACTGACGCCGGACAATTCGCTGATCAGCACCGCCATCAACGACTGCTGCTCGCCGAACGGGTCACTGCCGGACCTGGGTTTCTTGTCGCGCTGTCCGGCCTCGTCCGGCGCGGCCTCGGCGGCACGCTGCTTGGCGAGCATCTTCTCTATCGCCTCGGCGCCCATGACGTCGATGCCGAACTCGCCGAACAGTTTTCGCAAGATCGGATACGGCGGCATCTCACCGCTGTCGAGGGCGTCCAGATGCGGCCGGATCTCCTTGTCGATGAAGGCGCGCACGGCCGCGCGGATCATCTCGTCGGTCTCGGACCATTCGAACATCGTCATTCTCCTCCAGCGTCAGGGCAGCCGGGCTGCGATGTCGTCGATCAGCCAGGGGCCGTCGGTTTCGATGGTCTTCACGTCGTGCCAGCCGCCGAGCTCGGAGATGGCCCCGCCCTGGACGGCGAAGACCTTGCCGGTGACCGGGCATTTGTCGGTGGCCAGATAGGCGACCAGCGGCGAGATGTTGGCCGGGCTGAAGGCGTCGAATTCGCCTTCGCCCACCTCGGCGGCGAAGATCGCGCCCATACCGGGTGTGGCCAGGGTCAAGCGGGTGCGCGCCATCGGGGCGATGGCGTTGACCCGCACGCCGTAGCGTTCCAGTTCCTCCGCCGCGACCAGGGTCAACGCGGCGATACCGGCCTTGGCCGCGCCGTAGTTCGCCTGGCCGGCGTTGGGCAGGGTGACGCCGGAGGCCGAGGCGGTGTTGACGACGGCGGCATTGGGCTGCTTACCGGCCTTCGACTGGTCCTTCCAGTACGCCGCGGCATGGCGCAGCACGTTGAAGTGGCCCTTCAGATGCACCGCGATGACCGCGTCCCACTGCGATTCCTCCAGTCCGGCGATGAACCCGTCACGCAGGATGCCGGCGTTGTTGATCACCACGTCGAGCGTGCCGAATTCCGAGATCGCCTGGTCCACCAGGTTTTTCGCACCGTCCCACTGCGCCACGTTGTCGGTGTTGGCCACCGCCTTCCCGCCCGCGGCGCGGATCTCCTCCACCACCTGCTGCGCCGGTCCGGCGTCGGCGCCCTCTCCGGCGTTGCTCCCGCCCAGATCGTTCACCACCACCGAAGCGCCCTCGCGCGCGAACAACAGCGCGTGTTCGCGTCCGATGCCGCGGCCGGCGCCGGTGATGACGGCGACCCGCCCATCCAATACACCCATGAAAGTCTCCTCGGCTACGAGTTGTCGGCGACGACCGCCAGGCCGTCGGTCAGAACGAGATCGGTTCCGCGCGCGGTGCGGAACGCGTAGGTGGTGTCGGAGCCGGTCGAGCCGACCTTCCAGATCTGCGTCTCCAGATCGTCGCCGGGGAACACCATCTTCGAGAAGCGCACCGCGAAACGCTTCAACCGGTGCACATCGGAACCGGCGACCTCGGTGAGGACCGCCCACGACGACATCGCCATCGTGCACAGACCGTGCGCGATGATGCCGGGCAGTCCGGCATCCTTGGCCACCTGCTCGTCCAGGTGCAGCGGCACCGGATCGCCGGAGGCGGGGGCGTAGCGGTAGGTCTGATCGTCGTCCACGTGGGCGGCGACCCGGGCCAGGGGCGGGCGCGCCTCCAGTTCCGGATCGAACTTGTGCGCCGGCGCGCTCTCACCGACCCGCTTGCCGACATCGATGTTGCGGAAGAAGGCGGTCAGGTACTGCTCGTTGACCAGCTCGCCCTCGGAGTCCCGGCATTCGATGAGAATGGTGATGGTGGTGCCGTTCTCCCGGCCCTCGTAGCCGACCGCCTTGGCCCGCGAGACCAGCCGATCACCGGGCCGGATCGGGCGGTGGAAGTGAAAGTCCTGCTCGCCGTGCACGACTCGGCCGAAGATGTCCATCGGGACGACGTCGATCACGGGCATCATCATCGCCTCGAAGACGGGCACGATGGCGAAGACGGGTGAGGCGATATCGCCGGACAGGTGGGCCGGAATCGGGTCGTTGGTGGCCGCGGCGTACTCGGCGATCCGCTCCCGGGTGACCTCGAATCGTTCCTCGTCGGACCAGACGTCGAGGCCCGCGTCGTCGAATTCCACGGGCCGGGGTGCTGTTTCGGTGGCCATATGCGCCTCGCTATGCCGTCGCGAGCGCGTCGAGCTGGTCGAGGGTGGTGTCCAGCTGCTTGGCGCCGTCCTTCTCCACCGCCTTGCCGAGCGCGCCCTTGATGAGCGCGCCCTCGAAATCGCCGGAGACCGAGAACGTGCTGCCGGCCCCCTCGGGCGTGATGTCGAAGGAGAACTTCACCTTCACACCGGCCATACCGGCGCCGCTGAGCACCAGATTGTTCGGCGAATTCACCTCCTCGACGACCCATTCCATCTTGTTCGCCATGCCGAGCATCATGATCTTGGCGACCAGCTTCGAGCCCGTGGTGAGCGTGGCCGGCGGTTCCTCCATCCAGCGCTCGTGAATGGTGAACCACCTGTCCCAGGTCTGCGGATCCGAGACGACAGCCCACAGCGCGTCCGGGGTGGCGTTGAGGTTCTTGGTGGCTTCGATGTGACCCATGCTCGTACTCCTTTCAGCGCTCGGCGCGCTGGTAGGCGGTGACGACCGCGGCTCCGCCGAGGCCGATGTTGTGCTGCAGCGCGGCGGTGACGCCGTCCACCTGACGCTTGTCGGCCTCGCCGCGCAGCTGCCAGGTGAGCTCGCTGCATTGCGCCAAACCCGTCGCACCCAGCGGATGCCCCTTGGAGATGAGGCCGCCGGAGGGGTTGACCACCCACTTGCCGCCGTAGGTCGTCTGCTCGCCGTCGATGAGGATGCCGGCCTCGCCCTCGCCACACAGGCCCAGCGCCTCGTAGAGCAGCAGTTCGTTGGCGGAGAAGCAGTCGTGCAGTTCGATCACCTGGAAGTCCTGCGGGCCCAGGCCCGACTGCCGGTACACCTGCTGCGCGGCTTGCACATTCATGTCGTAGCCGATGAGGTTCTTCGCGGTGCCGTCGAAGGTGGACGCGAAATCGGTGGTCATCGCCTGGCCCACGATCTCCACCGCCCGCCCGGCCAGACCGTGGCGGTCGACGAAGTCCTCGGAGGCCAGGACCACCGCGCCCGAACCGTCCGAGGTCGGCGAGCACTGCAGCTTGGTGAGCGGGTCGTAGATCATCCTCGCGCCCAGGATGTCGTCGAGCGAATACTCGTCCTGGAACTGCGAATACGGGTTGTTCACCGAATGCTTGTGGTTCTTGAATCCGATCTTCGCGAAATGCTCCGCGGTGGTGCCGTACTGCTTCATATGTTCGCGGCCCGCGGCGCCGAACATCCACGGCGCCGGCGGGAACAGCACTTCGGAGATCTCGGCCAGCGCCATCATGTGCTTGGCCATCGGCTGCTCGCGGTCGTCCCAGGTGGAGCCGAGCGATCCGGGCTGCATCTTCTCGAAGCCCAGCGCCAGCGTGCAGTCGGCCAGCCCGCCCCGAATCGCCTGTGCCGCAAGGTAGAGCGCGGTGGATCCGGTGGAACAGTTGTTGTTCACGTTGATCACCGGGATACCGGTCATCCCCAGTTCGTAGACCGCGCGCTGGCCGGAGGTGGACTCGCCGTAGACGTAGCCGACGTAGGCCTGCTGCACCTCGCGATAGTCGATTCCGGCGTCGGCCAGCGCCTTGGTGCCGGATTCGCGGGCCATATCCGGGTAGTCCCACGCGCGGGTCGTCCCGTCGGCCTCCTCGACCTGCCGTCGCCCCGGTTTCTCGAACTTCGTCATTCCGACGCCGACGACGTAGACCTTGTTCGTCATCGAACCACCCTTCTCCCAGTCGGCCGCCCCGGCGAACGGCAGCGGTCGATCCGTTCCGATCGAACTGGAAACAAACATACGGAGCTGTATGTAAATGCGCAATAGGGTGCGTGAGGTCGCTGCCGGATCGGGAGGTATGCGCAGTTAGGACGTTTGTGTTGATACGTACAGGTGCATCTGTAGCTCGCTATAGCGCGCGCCCCGCCGCCGGCGCACCGGCGGGGCGGTACGGCAGTCAGCGGTGGCGCCCATAACAGCAGCCCGAGCTCCCGCGCGCGAGAGTCGGCGCATCGGACTCGGAAAGCCCCGCGGCACCGCACATCGGCGCCGGCGCGGAGCCTTTCAGAGCTCTCAGCCCCCGATTCCCAGGCCCGGCAGTGCGGATTCGGCGGCCCGGCGCAGATGCGCGGAAGCTCGCTGCCAGCGGCGGTGGGCACGCTCCGGATCGGGGGATACGAAGTTGGAGACCAGAATTCCGCGCAAGGTGTCCATCGCGGTATAGGCGAAGTCCCGAACTTCCTTGCGCCGCAATTCGTCCGGGACCAATTGCGATACCGCCATCAGGACGGCGTTGTTGACGAACGGCTCGACCTTCTCGGCCTCGGCGGCCAGCACCGGATCGGTGCGCCCGGCCACCCACAGCTCCATGGCCGCGATGAACAGTGGTCCTTGATGCAGCTCCCACATCGCGTCGAGGGTGGCGCCGATCGGATCGTCGCCGGCGCGCAACCGGCCCAGCTCCTTCATCGCGGCCTCGGTGCGCCGCTGCGCCAGATGCGAGATGGCGGCCACCACCAGATCCGTCTTGGAACCGAAATGGTGCACCTGAGCGCCGCGAGTGACCCCGGCCCGTTCCGCGACGCGCGGCGTCGTGGTGCCCGCATAGCCGTATTCGACCAGGCAATCGATGGTCGCGTCGAGCAGCCGCACCCGCATCTCACTGCTGCGCTGCTCCTGCGTACGACGCGGTGGCTTACCGACGACAGATCTGGCCATTCGGAAATCCTACACTTACATACACACGTGCATGAAACTCACTCGGGCTCGTGCGCCGCACGGCCGCGCTGGATAGCGGCCAGCACCACACGCACGCCGGCGCCGATGAGCGCCAGATCGGCCAGGATCTGCACAGTCACCATGACGCGGGCGGCCTGCGAGGTCGCAGCGATATCGCCGAAACCGACCGTTCCCAGCACGGTCACCGTGAAGTAGAGGGAATCGACCCGGGTCAGCAGGATCGTGAAACTGTCCGGCGCGGCCGACGACATCAACACATACGTCGTGGCGAATACGAGAATGAACACCACCGCGATCATGGTCAGCGCCTCGGCTCCGCGGAGTCCGGGATAGGGCGCGGCGACGATCCGCGTGGCCTGCCGCACGATGAGCACGACGACCAACACCAGACCACCACACAGGCCCAGTAGCGGACCGAGCTTGTCCAGATGATGAAAGGGCAGGACGAAATACAGCGCGACGAGCACGATCGTCGTCACCGCGGTCCGGGCGGCGGCATACAACGCCGCCCGCCGCCGCGCACCGTCACCGCCGCTCCACTGTTCCTGCGGATCCATCCTGACCTCCCGGTCGAGTTCTGCCGCCTGCTCGGGATCACTCAACCACGCCGGAGGGTCGCACAAGGGGAGGTTGCCCGGCGTTCTCCCGGTCGGCTACAGGCGAGGAGCGACCGGTTCACGGCGTCGCGCCACGCGGCGAGACGACCACACGGTGATGGTGAACAGCACCACCCCTGCGACGGCGAGGCCCGCGCCCACGACGGCGGGCGCGGTGTAACCGAGGCCGGCCGCGATCACGAGGCCGCCCAGCCAGGCGCCGGCGGCGTTGGCGATGTTCAGGGCGGCGTGGTTGAGCGCGGCGGCGAGGGTTTGGGCGTCGTGGGCGACGTCCATCAGGCGGGTTTGCAGGCCGGGCGCCAGTGCGGCTCCGGAAGCGCCGACCAGGAAGGCGCCCGCGGCGGCGGTGAACGGATTGTGTGCTGCCGCAACGAAAGCCGCGAGAATCACGACCATCGCGATCAGCGCGACGAACACCGAGCGGTCCACACCGCGGTCGGCGAGGACGCCGCCGCCGATGTTGCCCGCGACCATGCCCAGGCCGAACAGTGCCAGCACGATCGGCACGAGGCCCTGACCCATGCCGGCGACATCGGTGAGGGTCGAGGTGATGTAGGTGTACACCGCGAACATGCCGCCGAAGCCGATCGCGCCGACCAGCAGGGTCAGCAAGACCTGGGGGCGGCGCAGGGCGGTCAGTTCGGTGCGCGGATCGGTCACCCGCACGCCGTGCAGATCGGGCACGAAGCGGGTGATCGCGAAGACCGTGGCGAGCCCGATGACGGCGACGACCACGTAGGCGTCACGCCAGCCGAGCCCCTGCCCGAGCCAGGTGGCCGCGGGGACACCCACCACATTGGCGGCACTCAGGCCCAGCATCACCGCGGCGACGGCCTTGGCCCGCTGCCCCACCGGCGCCAGCGAGGCGGCGGCCAGCGAGGCGACACCGAAGTAGGCGCCGTGCGGCAGACCGGCGACGAAACGCGCGGCGACCAACGCCGGGAACGCCGGGGCCAGCACCGAGGCGATATTTCCGACGGTGAACGCGATCATCAAGGCGATCAGCAGACGCTTACGCGGCATGCGGGCGCACAGTGCCGCGATCACGGGCGCGCCGACCACCACGCCCAGCGCGTACGCCGAGACGGCATGTCCGCCGGTGGGCTCGGAAACATGCAGATCCGCGGCGATGTCGGGCAGCAGTCCCATGGTGACGAATTCGGTGGTGCCGATCCCGAAACCGCCGAGCGCCAGCGCGAGCATCGCCGGGACATGCCATCCGGTGCGGACGGAAGTCTCCGGCGCCGAGCCGAGCGCCGCACGGGACGACGCGTCACTCGCAGACGGCGCCGAGAGGAAGTCGACGGGAGGTGCGGTACGCACGGGAGCTGAGTCGGCCACGGGTGTGGCCAACACACGCGGCCGTCGCGGTGATACCGGCGGCCGGGGTGATTCGACTCACCGGAATCGGCTTCCGCTCGCCGGCACCGTCCGAGGAGCATCGAAATCGTTGCGGGACAACGGCTCTCGCCGTATCGGAGGCCGCGCCCGGCGCGCTGTCGGATACCTCACACGCCGTGCGATCGGGTGCGGAAAGCAATTCGGGCACCCGCGGCCACCGGGATCGGTGGGGGCGGGTGCCCGGATATGTCTACCGGCCGCGCCGGATTCCGGCCGGTCGTGAGCGTTCAGCTCAGTTCGCGCGCCAGGTTGGCGTCGAGCACACCGAGGAATTCCTCGGTGGTCAGGTAGCCCTGGTTGCCGCCGACCAGCAGCGCCAGATCCTTGGTCATCTGGCCGCTCTCGACGGTCTTGATCACGACGTCCTCGAGGGTCTGCGCGAAGCCGATGACCTCGGGGGTGTTGTCCAGCTTGCCGCGATGCGCCAGACCCCGCGTCCACGCGAAGATCGAGGCGATCGGGTTCGTGGAGGTGGGCTTGCCCTGCTGGTGCTGCCGGAAGTGGCGGGTCACCGTGCCGTGCGCGGCCTCGGCCTCACAGGTGCGGCCGTCCGGGGTGAGCAGCACCGAGGTCATCAGGCCCAGCGAGCCGAAGCCCTGCGCCACGGTGTCGGACTGCACGTCGCCGTCGTAGTTCTTGCAGGCCCAGACGTAGCCGCCTTCCCACTTGAGCGCGGAGGCGACCATATCGTCGATCAGCCGGTGCTCGTAGGTCAGTCCGGCGGCCTCGAACTCTTCCTTGAACTCGGTCTCGAAGATCTCCTGGAAGGTGTCCTTGAACATGCCGTCGTAGGCCTTCAGGATGGTGTTCTTCGTCGACATGTAGACCGGGTAGTTCTGCTGCAGGCCGTAGTTCAGCGACGCCCGCGCGAAGTCCTCGATCGACTTCTTGAAGTTGTACATACCCATGACGACGCCGCCGTCCTCGGGCATCTTCACCACTTCGTGGACGATCGGCTCGGAGCCGTCCTCCGGGGTGAACTGAATCGTGACGGTGCCGGCCTGATGCACCTTGAAGTCGGTGGCGCGGTACTGGTCACCGAAGGCGTGACGGCCGATGATGATCGGCTTGGTCCAGCCGGGCACCAGGCGCGGAACGTTGGAGATGATGATCGGCGCGCGGAAAATGGTGCCGCCGAGGATGTTACGAATCGTGCCGTTCGGCGAACGCCACATCTTCTTGAGACCGAATTCCTCGACACGTGCCTCGTCGGGGGTGATGGTGGCGCATTTGACGCCGACGCCGTGTTTCTTGATGGCGTTGGCCGCGTCGACGGTCACCTGGTCATCGGTCTTGTCACGAGTTTCGATGCCGAGGTCGTAGTACTCGAGGTTCACATCGAGGTACGGATGGATCAGCTTGTCCTTGATGAACTGCCAGATGATCCGGGTCATCTCGTCGCCGTCGAGTTCGACGACGGTCCCTTCAACCTTGATCTTGGACATGGATCTTCGTGTCCTCCTAAGGAAGGTGTGCTCCCATTGCACGGCCAGGCGAGCACGCTTGTGAGCGGACCCCAGCTGTTCAACAGACAACGTATACGCCCCGCGTTGTCCACGAGACGCCTGGTGCTAAACAAGACAAGCGTACTGGTGCGCTGGGTCTCACTGACAGGGGCGGTCCCATTGCGAGCTACCCACGTCACACCGGCCCGATGTCCGGTCGCCAGGGAAACGGACATACACCGCGAACGTCCGCCTCGAATCGGGCGAGCCCAACCCTCGCCCCCGCCGTGACCGATTGTTACCATCCACGGCAGGTCATGAGTGCCAGCGCCAAGCCCCGGCTCGCTGGCCGGCAACCCTCCAGTTGCGGTGGGGTGCTCCGGGTGATTGACCGGGCTCTCGAAAGCCGAGGGCAAGCGCGACTGTCAGGAGCAACAAGTGAGTGAGTCCACCGTGCCCATTGTCGACAAGTGCGTGGAGGCGGCGGAGCGGCGCAGGCGTATCGCTACCATCGGGGATGTGTGTGCCCCAGCCCTCCGTACCGCCTCGACCATGCGTGCGCTCTCGCCGTGCGCCGACCCGGCGGCCTCCGGCGCCGTGTTCCGGCAGGTCCGCGGGCCGATGCGGACCCTGGGACTCGACGGCACGGGAGTAGACGGCCTGGCACGGCTCGACGTGGTGACGGCACGGTGACCGTGAGTATCGAATCGAGCACGTCACGCCCGGGCGCAACGACACTGCTACCACCCGCGGACGGCACGGTGGGCATCATCGGCATCGGCGATGTCCGCGTCGAGAACGGGGCGGTCGTCCCCGGTGTCGAACTGGCCGTGCAGCGCTGGGGCGAACTGGCCCCGGGCCTGGACAACGTGGTGCTGGTCGAGCACGCATTGACCGGAGATTCGCACGTCTGCGGACAGCCCGACGAACTGCACGCCCTTCCGGGCTGGTGGGACGGACTGGTCGGACCGGGCGCCGCATTGGACACCGATCGCTGGTGCGTGATCGCTACCAACGTCCTGGGTGGTTGCCAGGGCAGCACCGGCCCCTCGTCCCTCGCGCCGGACGGAAAGCCTTGGGGCGCACGGTTTCCGGAGATTTCGATTCGTGACCAGGTGAGCGCCGAAGTGGTGCTGCTGGACCTGCTCGGCATCTCCCGCATCGCCGCGGTGGTCGGCGGTTCGATGGGCGGCATGCGAGTGCTGGAATGGATGGTCGGCTATCCCGATCGCGTCGACGCGGCCCTGGTGCTGGCGGTCGGCGCCCGCGCCACCGCGGATCAGATCGGCACCCAGACCACCCAGATCGCCGCGATCACCTCGGATCCGGACTGGCAGGACGGCAATTATCACGACACCGGCCGCCGCCCGCAGGCCGGGCTGGGCATCGCGCGCCGGATCGCGCATCTGACCTACCGCACCGAATTCGAACTCGACCATCGGTTCGCCAACACCGCCCAGGGTGACGAAAACCCTTGGGACGGTGGCCGTTACGCGGTGCAGAGTTATCTGGAACATCAGGCCGACAAGCTGGTCGCGCGGTTCGACGCGGCCACCTACGTGCTGCTGACCGAGGCCATGAACCGGCACGACGTCGGGCGCGGACGCGGCGGTATCGAGGCCGCGCTGGCCGCCACCCCGGTGCCGTGCGTGGTCGGCGGCGTGGACTCGGACCGGTTGTATCCGTTGCGGACTCAGCAGGAACTGGCCGATCTCCTGCCCGGCTGCAAGGGCCTGGAAGTCGTGCATTCGCGCGACGGCCACGACGGTTTCCTCACCGAGATCGAGGCGATCGGCAAATTGCTGGAGCAGACGATGGAGTTGGCGCGCGCCGCGCAGGACGCCCGCGCGTCCTGAGTTCAGCCGACGCCGAGGCTGCTGATGGTGACCGCCAGCACGATGATCGCGCCGCCCAGCACGGTGTAGGCGCCGATGTCGAACGGGCGGCTGCGCACCGCCAGCAGCCCCACCCGCGCCGTCGGCAGGCACAACCGGAACACCGCCGCCAGCAGGGTCGCCCCGCCGATGAAGAACGCACCGCGCCGCCACCGGTCCTGGGCCACGAAGACCACCGCGACCAGCAGCACCACCACGACCAGCAACATCGGCAGATGAACCTGGAAGAAGCGGCTCGCCGGGCTGGAATGCTGTGGGTGGGTGGTCGGCACGTCGGTCACGGCTGCGATTCTCGCATGTCCGGTCGTGCCGCCCCCGGGAGTGGGGGCGGGCCCGGCCGCGACGGCCACCGGATGCGGCCGCCGCGACCGAGCTGCAATCAGACGCCGAACGGTGCGGCGTAGCGGATACGGCCCGCCGGGAGAGGATGGTCCGCGTCGAGCGCGAGGGCCATCAGCGCGTCATCGGGGACATCGATGCTCAGATCGATGCCGTATCGGCTTGCCCGTCGGAAACCGAACCGCGGGTAGTACTCGGGGTGGCCGAGCACTGTGACGAAATGCTCGCCGCGGTCGGCAGCGGCCCGCAGTGCGGCACGAACGGCCGCCGCCCCGGCACCGGTGCCTTGATACTCGGGCAGTACGGCGCACGGTCCCAGGCACAGCGCCGGGATATCGCCGATATGACAACGAGTCAGCAGCGCATAGCCGACGACTGCGTCGTCCGGTCCGGTCGCCCCGATCGACAGGCCGTCGATCCAGGCGGGGTCGGCGCGTAGCGCCTCGACGAGGTCGGCCTCGTCGGGCCGGTCGAATGCGGCGGTAGTGACCGCGTGGACGGCGGGGATGTCGGCGGCGGTTTCGGCGCGCGTGATCCAGGTTCGAATAGTCAATGCTACGAATCCGTTTCGTATCGATCGGGTGATGAGTCGACGCGGCTGCGCGAGCGGGCGCTCGGCGCAATCGCGGACGAGATCAGGCCGACGCGCGGAAGGGGCCCTGGGGAAGGTGTTCGGCACCTGCGCGCACGGCGGCCTCACGCACAGTCATCGATCCACCTCCCGGGAACTCATCGATACCGAGGCGATCGCGGCATCGTCGAAACGGATCGGCCGTCGCCATACGGCCGCCGATCACGGTAACAGAGGCCGGGCTGCGAGGCGTACCACTTATCCGGGACGGGTACCGTCTCGGTGTGCTCAAGCTGGTGTTCTTCGAACCGCGTATCCCACCGAATACGGGCAATGCGATCCGTTTGGCGGCCGGCACGGGATGCGAACTGCATCTGATCGAGCCGCTCGGATTCGATCTGTCGGAGCCGAAGCTGCGCCGCGCCGGACTGGACTACCACGATCTCGCGGTGGTCACCGTGCACGAAAACCTCTCCGCCGCATGGAAATCCCTGCGTCCCGAGCGCGTCTTCGCCTTCACCACGCACGCCACCACGCACAACACCGATATCTCCTACCGGGCCGGAGACGTCCTGCTGTTCGGTCCGGAACCGACCGGGTTGCCGGCCGACGTCCTGGCCGACCCGCACATCACCGATCAGCTGCGCATCCCCATGCTGCCCGGTCGCCGGTCGATGAACCTGTCCAACGCCGCGGCGGTCGCGGTGTACGAGGCGTGGCGGCAGCTGGGATTCCCGGGCGCCGTGTAGCCGCCGAGGCCCGCGCCCGAACGGCACGCCTCAGATGTCGATCGTGAAGCGTTTGAAGCGGGAGGTGGCGCCCGCGGTGAGGTGGACGGCCGACTTGGGCACGCCGAAGTGCTGGGCGAGAAGTTCGATCGCGGCCTTGTTGGCCTTGCCTTCCACCGCGGGGGCGCGCACGTACAGCTGCAGGGTGCCGTCGTCGAGGGTTTCGACGAGCGGGCCCTTGCGGCTGTTGGGTTTGATGGTCGCGCGGACCACGGTCGCCACGTGCTGCTCCTCGATGTCGGTCGGTGGGACGAGCCTAGCCGCGACCGTTCAGCGGAAATCGCGTGACTTCGAGGCCATGCGCAGGTCCATGCGCTGCAGATGTTCCGCCACCACACTCACCACACCCTCGGCGTTCTGCACCCGCCCCCGGATCAGCAGCGCGGGAGCGCCCTGGGCGATGCGCCGATAGCGGCGCCACAGCCCCACCGAACACACCACGTTCACCATGCCGGTCTCGTCCTCCAGATTGATGAAGGTGACCCCGGACGCGGTGGCCGGTCGCTGCCGGTGCGTCACCGCACCGCCGATCAGCACCTTCGACCCGTCGGGCACGGCGAGCAGCCGGTTCGCCGCGACCACGCCGAGTTCGTCCAGCCGCGGACGCAGGAATTCGGTGGGATACCGACCGGGCGACACACCGGTCGCCCACACATCGGCGGCCGCCATTTCCAGTTCGCTCATCCCGGGCAACGCCGGTGCGTCGGTGACCGCCCCGGTCCCCGGCAGCCGATCCGCCCGCTCCCCCGCCGCCGCACCGGCCGCCCACAGCGCCTGCCGCCGGTCGAGACCGTGGCCCGATGCGGACTCGATGCTGCCGAGCGCACCCGCGGTGGCCAGGGCCTCGGCCTGCGGCACCGTCAACTCGACCCGCCCGGTCAAATCCAGAAACGATCGATAGGGACCGGAAGACCGTGCGGCGACGATCTTTTCGGCCACGTCGTCACCGATGTGCCGGACCGCGGACAAGCCCAATCGCACCTGGGTTCCGCACTGCTCGAGCGTCGCCCCGGCCAGGCTGTGATTGATATCCGGCCCGTGCACCACCACCCCGTGCCGGCGGGCGTCGGCCACCAGCGACTGCGGAGAGTAGAAACCCATCGGCTGCGCGTTCAGCAGCCCCGCGCAGAACGCCGCGGGATGATGCAGTTTGAACCAGGCCGAATAGAATACCAGCGCGGCGAAACTTTGCGAATGACTTTCCGGGAAACCGAAATTCGCGAAGGCGTAGATCTTCTCGTAGATGCGATCGGCCAGCTCTCCGGTGATTCCGTGCAGATCACGCATGCCCTGATAGAAGCGGCCGCGCAGCCGCTCCATGCGCTGCGGTGACCGTTTCGATCCCATCGCGCGGCGCAACTGGTCCGCCTCGGCGGCGGTGAAACCCGCGATATCGATCGCCATCTGCATGAGTTGTTCCTGGAACAGCGGAATTCCGAGGGTGCGGGCCAGCGAACTCTCGAGCGCCGGATGGTCGAGCGTCACCTCCTCCCGGCCGTTGCGCCGGCGGATATAGGGATGCACCGAACCGCCCTGAATGGGGCCGGGCCGGATCAGCGCGACCTCCACGACGAGATCGTAGAAGGCACGCGGGCGCAGCCGCGGCAGCGTCGCCATCTGGGCACGCGACTCGACCTGGAACACTCCCACCGAATCCGCGCGCGCCAGCATCTCGTAGACGGCGGATTCGGTGAGATCGAGGGCGTGCAATTCCACGACCTCACCTTTGTGCTCGCGCACCAGATCGATCATGTAGTGCAGGGCCGAGAGCATGCCCAGACCGAGCAGATCGAATTTCACCAGACCCGCTGCGGCACAATCGTCCTTGTCCCACTGCAGCACACTGCGCCCGGGCATGCGCGCCCACTCCACCGGGCAGACGTCGGCGATCGGCCGATCACAGATCACCATGCCGCCGGAATGAATACCGAGATGTCGCGGCAGGCCCTCGATCTCACCCGCCAGTTCCAGGACCCGGTCCGGAATATCGGTATGCGTTTCGGATGCCACCGCGGTCCATCGGCTCACCTGTTTGCTGAACGCGTCCTGCTGGCCGGGCGAGAAACCCAGCGCGCGAGCGGCATCGCGCACCGCGGACTTGCCGCGATAGGTGATCACATTGGCCACCTGGGCGGCGTATTCGCGACCGTACTTCCGGTAGACGTGCTGGATCGCCTCCTCCCGGCGATCGGATTCGATATCGAGATCGATATCGGGCGGGCCGTCACGTTCGGGCGCCAGGAAACGTTCGAACAGCAGATCGTTGGCGACCGGATCCACATTGGTGATGCCGATCGCGTAGCAGACCGCGGAATTGGCCGCCGACCCCCGGCCCTGGCACAGGATGTCGTTCTGCTTGCAGAAGTGGACGATATCGTGCACGACCAGGAAGTAGCCGGGGAAATTCAGTTCGGTGATGATCCGTAGTTCGTGTTCGATCTGCCGGTACGCCTTGGGATTCCCCTCCGGCGGGCCGTAACGATCGCGCGCTCCGGCGAGGGTGAGTTCCCGCAGCCAGGAATTCTCGTCGTGGCCGGGCGGCACGTCGAACGGCGGCAATTCGGGGGCGATCAAGCGCAGATCGAAGGCGCATGCGCGAGCCAGATCGACCGCCCCGGCCACCGCCTGCGGGTATTCGGCGAAGAGCCGCGCCATTTCCGCACCCGAGCGCAGATGCGCGCCACCGGTGGGCGGCAGCCAGCCGTCGATGTCGTCCAGACTGCACCGTGCCCGGATGGCCGCCAGCGCCATCGCCCGGCGGCCCTGCGCCGGGGTGGCGAAATGCGCTGCGGTCGTGGCGATCACCGGCACGTCCAGCCGGGTGGCGAGGGCGATCAACCGGGCATTGCGTTCGTCGTCGTCGGGCACTCCGTGGTGGGTGAGTTCGACGCTCACCCGGTCGCGGCCGAACAGATCCATCAGCCGGCGCAGCGCCGCCTCCGCCTCGGCGTCACCCCGCTCCAGCGCCCGGCGCACATGACCTTTGCGGCAGCCGGTGAGAATATGCCAGTGCCCGTCGGCGGCGGCGGCGAGCCGGTCCAGGTCGTAGCGCAGGATTCCCTTCTCACCGGCCACCATATGTGCCGCCGACATCTCCCGCGACAGCCGCCGATATCCCTCCTGCCCGCGCGCCAGCACCAGCAGATGCGGCCCGGACGGGTCCGGTTCACCCGTGCGCGGTTGCGAATCGTCCATCGGAGCGGAGCCGAATATCGTTGTCGCGTCGCAGATTTCACCCAGCGACAATTCGGCACCGAACACCGTCGGCAGCCCCCATTCGGCGGCGGCCTCGGCGAAACGCACCACCCCGTAGAAGCCGTTGTGATCGGTGAGCGCCAGGGCCTCGAGCCCCAGGCGCACCGCCTCCTCCACCAACTCCTCGGGTTGGCAGGCGCCGTCGAGAAAGCTGTAGGCCGAATGCGTATGCAATTCCGCATACGGCACCAGCGGACCGCTCGACTCCGGCCGCGACCCCGCCCGGTATTCGCCGCGTGTATGCGACCACGCCGGGCTGTCTCCGCCGTCACCCGGCGGGGCGGCCCCGCGCCCGGGCAGACCGGAGAGCACCCGCTCCATTTCCGCCCAGGTGGGCGGGCCGTTTCCCCAGCCCATATCGGCACGCACCTTCGTAGATTCGAACGTATATTCGATACCGATGCTAACTCGTGGGCGCAACGTTCGGAAGGCGGCCCCGCTGCGATCAGCGGGTCCGGACGAATATCCCGCCGACCACCGCGGCGGCGAGCAGTGCGAGGACGGCGATCACCAGCGACGTCCGCAGGCCGCCGAGGAAGTCACCGGCCACCAGCGTGCCGAATACCGCGACCCCGACCGCGCCGCCGACCTGCCGCGCCGTGTTGAGCTGCGCGGACGCCACCCCTGCCCGGGCGGCCGGCACGCTCTCCAGCACCGCACTGGTCATCGCCGGCACGACCGTTCCCGCACCGAAGCCGACCGGGACGGTCGCCACCCAGATCATCCACAGCGGAGCATCCGCACCGGCCAGAACGAGCAGCAGCAGACCACCCGCGAAGGCGAGCTGCCCACCGACGATCGGCGAGCGCGGGCCGACCGCGGCGGTGATCCGGCCTCCGAGCAGATTCGCGGTCAGCGCGGCCAGGCTCATCGGCAGGAATACCAGCCCGGTCACCAGCGCCGAATCACCGCGCTGCTCCTGCAGAAACAGCGACAGCAGGAAGACGATGCCGTAGTAGGCGAAGTTCTGCACGAAGCCGACGACCGAGGCGGCCGAGAAGGCCGGGTGCGCGAACAGATCCAACGGCAACATCGGGTCCGCCACCCGGCGCTCCCACCGCACGAAGAAGACCGCACCGGCCGCCGCCGCGATCAATCCGGTCAGCACCGGCGCCGAGCTCCAGCCCCGGTGGCCACCCTCGATCAAGCCGTACGTCGAACCGCACAGCACCACAACCACGGTGAGCTGTCCGACCGGATCCATGCCACGGCCGGTGCTCGCGGGCGTCGCCGCCGCCCGGGTGGTGGCCAGCAGTCCGCAGGCGCCGATCACCAGATTGACCAGGAACAGCGACCGCCAGCCGAGCGTCGCCAGCAATACGCCGCCGATCACCGGTCCGGCTGCCACCGCCGCCCCGCCGGCCGCTGCCCACAGCCCGACCGCCCGCGCGCGCCGCCCGGGGTCGGCATAGGCGTGCCGGACCATCGCCAACGAGGCCGGCAGCTGGATCGCGGCTCCGAGGCCCTGCGCGAACCGGGCGGCGATCAACATCGCCGGCGCCGTCGCCAGCCCGCAGGCCAGCGAGGCCGCGACGAACACCGTGAGACCCGCGACGAACGCCCGCCGCGCCCCGATCCGATCGGACAGCGTGCCGCCGATCAGCTGGAAGGCGGCGAATACCAGCGTGTAGCCGTCCACCACCCACTGCAGCTGACTCAGGCCGGCATCGAGCCGGTGCCCGAGCGTGGGCAGCGCGACGTTCACGATGGTGGCGTCCAGGCTGACCATCAGGAATCCGAAGGAAGCCGCGAACAGCGTCCACCGGGCCCGCCCGGGCGCCTCGGTGATCTCGATGCCGGAAATCGGCTGGGTGACAGGTGTGCTCACGTCGTCAGCATCGATCCCGGGGCGACCGCCCGACAAGGGCCGAGGGTGCACCTGTCAGGGCTACCCTGAGCGAGGCGTGATGGTAGGAGGAGCGGTGGCAGACACACAGGCGAGCGAGTTGGGTTCGTTCCTGCGCTCGCGCCGGACCGCGCTCGCGCCCGAGGCGGTCGGTATCCGCGTCGAGGGCGTGCGGCGCACGGCAGGGCTGCGCCGCGCGGAGCTGGCCCGGCTCGCGGGGGTCAGCCCGGGCTACTACACGCGGCTGGAGCAGGGGCGTGCTCCGCATCCGTCACCGAGTGTGCTTGCCGCGCTGGCGAATGCGCTGCGGCTGTCCGCCGACGAGCGCGAGCATCTGTTCGCGCTCGGCGGCGATGTGCGGCTGCAGCCGGCCGAGCCGGGCGAACTGTCGCTCGGCGCCCGCCGGATGCTGGAGCTGCTGTCGGAGCCGACGGCCGCGTATGTGATCGACCGCTACAGCGACGTTCTCGCATGGAATGCCGGCGCCGCCGCGCTCTTCGGCCACCTGGTCGAGGGCTCCGGCCATCCGAACAACGTCCGCTATGTCTTCACCGACCCTGAGGCGAGGCAACGCTTTTCGGACTGGGACGAGATAGCCGCCGACTCGGTGGCACATCTGCGTGCGGCCACCGGTCGGCGGCCGGACGATCCGACGCTGCGCCGGCTGGTGGCCGACCTGCACGCCCGGAGCGCTCCTTTCCGGGAACTGTGGGCCGATCACGAACTGCGGCACAAGGTCAGCGGGCACAAACGGCTGTACCACCCACTCGTCGGCGCCTTCACGCTCGACTACGTGGTGCTGGCCGTTCCGAATGTGCCGGGGCAGCGGTTGGTGGCCTACAGCGCCGAACCCGGCACGACCGCGTGCGACGCGCTGGTACGGCTGGCGGCGGCTGCGCCCCGGGCATCCACTGTCGCGGGCTGACCAGGGAAGCGGTCGGCCGCAGGCCGGGACAGACCCGCGCTGGAATCTCGCTGATTCGAATCCTTTTCGCGAATATCGGCTCGCCCTAATGTCACTGGGCGAATCGACGGCGGGAAGGAAAGGGACCCCATGTCTGTACTGGAGTCCGCGCCGGCGAGTACGCGCGCCGCGGGGCTCACCGCCTGAGCCCGCTCATCCGCCGGTGTACAGGGCGCGACGCCGGCGCCGCGCACGCCGGACCGCCTGTTCCGCCGCGGCGGCGGCCTCTCCTTCGGATGCCCCCGCTGCGATCGCCTTCGCCCGGGCGTCGGACCCGGCCTTCTCGTCCCTGGCCGCCCTTCGCCCGCGCAACGTTGTCCACAGACTCACCGTCGTCTCCTCCCGCACCGATATCCGAACACCCAGCATGACGCGGGAGCGCCGGGCCGGCATCGCCCGTCGGAATGACCGGTACGGGGCCGATGTAGTCCTCGCGACCTACCCGGCTCCCCCGCGCCGATGTGCGCAGCCCCCTTGGCAGCGGAACTTACTTTGGAGTAAGTTCGGAGGAAATCGACCTGCAAGGGAGCAGCGATGTCGGATAACCACGCGGCCGAACACGGCTATCTGGCCCGTCGGCGGGCACGCCGGGATCTCGCCGGTAAACATGTCGTCATCACGGGCGCCTCCTCCGGTATCGGGCGGGCGGCGGCGACCGCGGTCGCCGCCAAGGGGGCCGTGGTGCTGCTGCTGGCACGGCGAGGCGAGGAACTGAACGCCGTGGTCGAGGAGATCACCGCCGCGGGCGGGCGGGCCTACGCCTACCAGTGCGACGTCACCGATTCCGACTCGGTGGACCGGACCGTGAAGTCGATTCTCGACACCCACGGCCACGTCGACATGCTGGTCAACAATGCCGGCCGCTCCATCCGGCGCGCCGTGCACCGATCCACCGACCGGCTGCACGACTTCGAACGGACCATGGCGGTCAACTACTTCGGTGCGGTGCGGATGACGCTGGCACTGCTGCCCCAGATGCGGGAGCGCAAATTCGGCCACATCGTGAACATCTCGAGCGCGGGTGTTCAGGTTGCCACACCGCGGTTCGCCGCCTATCTCGCCAGTAAGGCCGCCCTGGACAAGTTCGCGGAGGTCACGGCGGCCGAGATGCTCTCCGACAACATCACTTTCACGACCATTCACATGCCGCTGGTGCGGACGCCGATGATCGCGCCCAGCGGTAAACAGGGCCCGTCGGAATCTCCCGAATGGGCGGCGGCCACCATCGTGCGCGCGCTGAGCGAGCGGCCGCGGCGCATCGATGTGCCGGTGGGCACCCTGGCCGAATACGGGACGCTGTTCGCACCGGGGATCAAGGATCGGGTCATGCACCGGTACTACCGGGCGCTGCCGGACTCCCCCGCCGCCAAGGGCGAACTGCCGGTCGAGGACGAACCGGAGTCGGAAGTGCCCGCGCTGCAGGCGAAACCACAGCGCAAGCCGTCGGCGGCGGAGCGGGTTACCCGCTCGACACTGCGCCGCGCCGCCCGGTTGGTTCCCGGCACCTACTGGTAAACGCGGCTGCAGCCTCCACCCGCGTCGCTCCGTTGCGCTCGCTCCCGCCGCCGGTCACCCGCGGCGAAATGTCACGTGGTCTCGCGGATTTCGTCCACGACGATCGCCGACACCGGTTTCGGGGCGGCGCCGCAGCTCGCCTGGCGGGGCGGATAGCCGACGGTTCGCGTGGTGACCAGCCACCGGCGGCCGTCGGTATGGGTCACCTCGGCGGCGCCGGCGAAGGTTGCCGGATCCGATGCCGGGGCCGCCCGCTCGACAACCGAGACCGTCAACTGGTCGAGGGCGGCCGGCACCCGTTCCCGCACCGCGATCTCCGCCACCTGCTCGACCGGCGACAGGCCACTTCGCCCACGAAACCCCTTCAGCGACAGGTGGTTACGCCGCACCTGCGCCACCGCTCGGACCGCGTCCTCGGCGTCGACCCGGCCGTAGGTCAACCCCTCGGGCAGGATCACCATGGCGGGCGCGAACCGGTGCCCGCCGGTATGCGAGCACTCCCAGACCTGATCCGGATATTCGGCCGCCAGCCGGGCCGCGATCGGACGTCCCAGCCGGGCGCAACACTGATCGCGCTTACCGTGTGCGCACACCAGGGTCAGCGGATCGGTCACGCGTTCACCGATTCCCGGCGCGGGACCGTTCAGCACGTGCAGATCGATATCGAGAAGTTGTTCCGGATCGGTGACGGTCAGACGTTCGCACCACGAACCCTGTGGCCGGGAGGCGGCGAGCAGAACCGTTCGCACACCGGTGAATTCGCCGCGACCGGGACGCCGGATGAGGGTGGGACGGACGCGCGCGGCCTTGGTGCGGGCGGCCAGTTCGGCGGTGAGCTCGGCACCGAGGACCGCATCGCCGATCACATCGCGGCCCCAGGCGCCGGGTTGTTCGATACACAGCCAGCCGCTCACCCGGGTCGCGCTGCCCGGCAGGGGAATATCGGCCGCTGCCGCCGAACACGGCAGCCCGTCGAAATTGCTCGCGGGCGCCTGCGAGGTGGGTGGTGCGGAACGGGAATCGGCCCCCACGTTCAGCGCTCCAGGAACGGCAGCACCACCGAAGCGAACTCCCGATACCGGTCGCGGTGGATGCTGTGCCCGCAGGTGAAGGCCTCGACCCGGCAGTCCGGGACGCTGGCGCGGAAGATCTCCAACTTCTCCGGATCGACCATGCCGCCGGGACCGCCGCGCAACAACACTGTGGCTGCGGTGATATCCGCCAGCCGCTCCCACCATTCCGGATGCGGTTTGCGGAACTGCTCGAGCGCCGGAGTGGTCATCGACCGGTCGAAGGCCAGAACCGCACGCGGATGACGCAGCAGACTGGTGGTGGCATGCCACAGTTCCGGCACGGACGGCAGCCGCCGGGTGAGAGTGAGTTGTTCGTCACCGGAACGCAGCGGCAGCGGCTGTTCCTCGAGGACCAGCCGCCGGACCAGCGCCGGCCGTTCGATGGCCATCCACGAGCAGGCGTATCCGCCGAGCGAATGCCCGACCAGATCGACGGTGGCCAGTTCCAGCCGATCGCACAGGCGCAGCAGATCCGTGCCGAAATCCTCGAACCGGTAGGAGGCGGTGTGTTCGCTGCGGCCGTGTCCGCGCAGATCGGGAATGATCACCCGGCGTCCGGATCGGATCAGCGCGGTGGCGAAGCGATCCCAGGTGTGGCCGTCGCCACCCATCCCGTGCACCAGCACCACCGGGACCTCCGAGAGCGGATGCGGCGTCGGCGCGCTGCCCGAATCCCGATAGGCGATCTGCACCCCCGCCAGGGGCACCCGGATGACGTTCGACTCCACGATCAGCCAGGGTACGTCGCCGCGGGCGCCGTCGCCGCAGCCTGTGGGGTTTTCCATAGCCCGCGCCCAGGGGCATCGGCGGCGCCGGCACTATTCGTAGAGTCCCTCCACGTGCCAGATGTGGTCGTAGCCGAGCAACAGTAGAGCACGCTCCTCCGTGTCGAGCAGGATCTGCGTGCGGACGGCGCCTCCGGAATCGCCGGTGGCCCACCAGCGTTCGTCCAGCAGCCAGGGGCCGGCCCAGCCCGCGACCCGCCACGACTTGCTGCCCCAGTGCAATTCGGCCGGTTCGGCGGTGAACATGCCGCGGTCGGTGAGCCAGATCGGGCTGCCGTCGCCGGACTCCAGCCGGACCTCGGGATGGTTGACCAGCACCACCGCGGGCGCCGGTTGCGGCAGCCGGCCCGGCCACGGCAGGCCGGGATCGGCGGCGGGAACCACTTCCTCACCGAAGGTGATCAAGGTGACGCGTTCGACGGGACCGCGGCCGCCGCTGAGGACACCGATCCGCACCGCCTCACCGCCCAGCAGACCCTGCACCCGGGTCAGGGCGCGGCGGGCGCGCTGATCCTCCTCGCCGACCCCGCCCCAGAGCCCGAGCTGCAGCGCACCGGCCGCCACCACCTCGACCGGCTCCAGGCGCAGCAGCGTGATCGGAGCGGACGGTGGCGGTTCGGAATCGCCCGTCCGCCCGCGTTTTCCGTTGGTCAGGGCGCGATGGGTGAGCCAGCCGTCCAGCTGCCAGCGCACCCGGTCCGCGGTGGTCTCCGGAGTGAGCGGCTGGGCACAGCGCCAGATTCTCGACAGTTGTTCCCCGGCCGCGGTTTCGGCGTGGACCGCCAGCCGGGTGCAGGCCACCGAGGCCGCCGCCAGGCGTTCGTGCAGCCGGGTGGCGAGCATGCGACCGGCGAAGGCGGCGGCATCGACCCGCTCGATCGGCGGATCGCACCGGTACTCCACCATCAGGTCCGGGGCGGGCGGGGCCGCCGAGGGCGGGCGCTCCGGTTCGGCACGGGCACACCGGTGCGCCCGGATCGCGTCGGCGCCGAACCGGGAGGCGACCTCGGCGGGCGTGAGGGCCGCGAAATCGCCGATGCGGCGTAAACCCAAGCGGTGCAACAGATCCACCAGTTCGGCGCGCTCCGGCGGAGCCAGGCTCGGCTCCACGGCCAGCTCCCCCACCGGCAGCGGCGCCAGGAAATTCGCGGCGGCGCCCGGCGCGACGATCTGCGCCCGGCGCGCGGCTGTCACCGCGGCCGACAGTTCGTCGGCGATGCCGATCCGGCATTCCACACCGAGTGCGGCGACCGCGTCGACCAGGCGTTCGGCGGCCTCCTCCTCGGACCCGAAGTAACGAGCGGCGCCGCGGGCGGCGAGTACCAGCAGGCCGGGACGCAAGACCTCCACTCCCGGCACCGTCGCGTCCACGGCCGTCGCCACCGGTTCGAACAGACGCGCGTCGCGGTCCGGATCCGCCTGCGCCACATGGAGGTCAGGGCAGCGCGCCTGCGCCTCGCGCCGGGTCAGACCGCGCCGCACCCCCGCATCGCGAGCCACCGCCGAGCAGGCCACCACCCGATTCGCGTGCAGCACCACCACCGGTCGCAACGGTGAGAGGTCGGCCACGGCGGCCGCCGCCGCGGCCGGCCAGTCCGGACACCACACCGCCAAGACGCGGAACCCGGGTCGCTTCATCACGCCCCCACTGCCGACAGCGCGGTAGGCGGCGAATCCGATTCCGGTACAAGCCATTCGACCCGGCCGTCGCGCGGGCACAGGTCGAGCGTGCCGGTGCGCTCCGGTGCGGACCGGCCGCGCACGCAGACGTTCAAGCGCACCGATCGCAACCGGCCGCGACCACGCCCCAGGCCCGAATAGCCCGCGACCCGGGTGTCGATCCGCAGCGTCGGACCGCTCCAGGCGCCACCGGTCACCACGAGCGTGGCCCCTTTGCTGCGGGCGCGGGCGGCGAGAATTCGAGTTCGGCTGGGCGGCACCGATATACCGGCCAGGCCGACCACCACCAGATCAAGACCATCCAGCAACACTGCGGCGACCTCCACCGGGTCCGGGCCGGGTTCGGTCACCACGGCCAGCCGGCCCAGATCGGCACCCATCTCCGCGGCGGCGAGCAATCCGAGCCGCGGCAAGCCGACGGCCGCGGCGTAGCCCCCGCCGCCGGTCACCGCGGCCAGCAGGCCGGTCAGCAGCGAACCCGCGCCCGAGTAGGCCACCACCGCCCCCTTCGGCATCCCGCCCTCGGGCAGCAGCCCGGCCAGCGCGGGCGGTACGGGAAGAAGCTCTCTGCGCAGTTCAGCGCTTGCCGGTGGGCGTTCCACGACCTCGACCCCACGGGCCGGAACCGCGGCCATCCGCCGCCGCAGCTCCGCCAGCTGCACGGCCCGCGCGTCACCAGCCGAACCCATCTCGCCGACCACCTATCTCTCACCGAACGGACTCCACCGCACTCGATGCACCGCACCGCGGCATCGACTACATACCGCACCTCCTCCGCCTCACCCACCTGCGCCGGGGCTCGCATCCCCTGACAACGTCGGAAGCACCGCCGAGTGGATTCAGCACCGATTCAGCTATCGATCGTAATCGAATATACGTTCGATCCGGTGATCAGTAGAACCTTCCGACCGGTCTCCGTCAAGCCGCACCGGCCCAGGTGTCACATCAGTCCCACTGCGACTGTTCCGTCACGGTCGCGGCTGTTGTCCCCACCACCCATCGGGGCCGTCCGGCGGGCCGCCCGCCGAGCTGTGACCGCCGCCAACCCCGGTCCGAAGCAGGCCGGTCGCCCTGGTTTTCGGCTATCCTCGCGCCGTGACCGAACGCGCCCGCCCCATCGTCGGCCCCGACTATCTCGTCGCCGGCCGTTACCGCCTGCAGTCCAAACTCGGAGGCGGCGGTATGGGTGCGGTATGGCTCGCCACCGATCGGCTGCTCAACCGCGAGGTCGCCATCAAACAGGTGCTCACCACCGCCGGGCTCAGCGAGGCCGAGGCGACCGAGGTGCGCAACCGGATCGTGCACGAGGGCCGGGTCGCGGCCAAGCTCTCGCACGAACACGCGATCGCCGTCTACGACGTGGTGCTCGAGGCGGGCGAACCGTGGCTGGTGATGGAGTATCTGCCCTCGCGCAGCGTCGCCAAGGCACTCGCGCTGGCCGACACCCTCTCCCCCATCGAGGTCGCGCAGATCGGCGCGCAGGTGGCCGACGCCCTGGCCACCGCCCATGCCGCCGGAATCGTGCATCGCGACATCAAACCGGGCAACATCCTCGTCGCCGATCGAGGCTCCGAGGTGGGGATGGCCAAACTCAGCGACTTCGGTATCTCCAGTGCGGGTGAGGCTTTCGACGAACCGGAAGACGTGATCACCGGCACCCCGTCCTATCTGCCGCCGGAGGTGGCGCGCGGTGCTCAGCCGGGCCCGGCCAGCGACGTATTCTCCCTCGGCGCGACGCTCTACACCGCGATCGAGGGACATCCGCCGTACGGATTCGACGACGACAACGACGTCATAGTCACGCGCGCGGCGATGGCACAGATCATTCCGCCCACCCGCAGCGGGCCGCTCACCCAGGTGCTGCTGCACATGATGGAACCGGCGCCGCAGCGTCGCCCCACCATGGCCGAGGCCCGCGAGGAAATCCTCACCGCCGCCTTCGGTCCCGGCACCGGGCCTTATATTCTCGGCGCTCCGATCCGCACCGAGGACGGCACCATTCCGGCCTGGGCGGCCCGCAATTCGGCCGCCGGACTGCGCAGTCCGCATTCCGCGCCGCTGCCCCGCCCGCCGCGGGTCGCCGCGGCCGGTGCCGTTGCGCAGCAACCGAAATTGGGGAAATCGAAGCTCGTCGACATCGACTTCACGAAGTTCGGGCCCAATGCGGCGCCGCTCGCGATCGCGGTGGGCCTGCTGATCGGACTGCTCATCCTGATCGTGATCCTCGTCGCCGCGATGTAGGCGCGACTCAGTCGATGCGCCGGCGGTGCGCCCAGCGAGTCAGCGCATTGCGGTTGGACTGCTGGGTTTTTCGCAGCACGTTGGAGGCGTGGGTTTCCACGGTTTTCACCGAGATGAACAGGGTTTCAGCGATTTCGCGATAGGTGTAGCCGCGCGCCAGCAGGCGCAGCACCTCCAGTTCACGCGGGGTCAGCGAATCCAGTTCCGGATCCAGCGGGGGTTCGGGGGCCGGTGAGCGCCCGGTGAACGAGTCCAGCACGAAACCGGCCAGCCGCGGACTGAACACCGCGTCGCCGCCCGCGACGCGCCGAATGCCTTCGGCCAGTTCGGAACCGGAGATGGTCTTGGTGACGTAACCGCGCGCGCCCGCGCGAATCACCGCGATCACATCCTCGGCGGCATCGGAGACGCTCAGCGCCAGGCATACCGGGCCGTTACCCGACGCCGAACCGTTCGGACGATCGTCGATGCCCTGCAGGACCGCGACACCGCCGCCGTCGGGCATGTGCACATCCAGCAACACCACATCGGGTCGCGCGGCGTCGATTCCGGCCACGGCCTCGGCCACGGTGCCCGCTTCCCCGACGACATCCATATCGGCTTCGCGGCTCAACTCCGCCCGCACCCCCGACCGGAACACGGCGTGGTCGTCGACCAGAAAGACCCGGATCGTCACAGTTCTCCTCACCTCGAGCCGGCCCGCTGCCGGGCGCGGCAGCGCCGAACTCCTCATCGGTACCACATCGGTGGCCGGGGTGCCGGAAACCGCATCGCGGTGGGCAGGGCCGGTACCGCTGCCGATGTGCCCGCCTCCCCCATCTCCGCACGCTCCGCCCGCTACCGCGACCTGCCCGGGCCGGTATCCGCGGTTTCCCCTCGCGGTTCGGTCGTCGCGGCGCTGTGCGAATCACCGGCGCGGCTCGCGTCGGCGGCCTCGGCCGCCGTGCCGGAGCGGTGTCCCTCCGCACTCGCGGACTCGGCATCCCCGGACTCTGCACGGTCGACGCCGGCTGCGGCGAATTCCTCTTGGCCCTCGGAATCCTTGCGAGGCATCATGATTCGCACCTCGGTGCCGCGGCCGGGTGCGGTCTGAACCTCGACGGTGCCGCCGCGGCGTTCGATCCGGGCGTGAATGGATTTCGCCAGGCCCTGCCGGTCTGCCGGTACCGAGGCGGGATCGAACCCGGTGCCGCGATCGCGCACGAAGATGCTGACCTGATGCGGTTCCACCTCGGCGAAGACGTCGATGGTCGGCACACCAGCATGTTTGGCGGCGTTGACCAGCGCCTCCCGGGTGGCGCCGAGCAGGGCGGTGAAATGTTCCTTCGGCAGGCCGAATCCGGTATCGCCGACATCCATCGAGACGTCGCCGACGGTCACCGGAGTCACCTGCACCCCGTACTGGTCCTCCACCTCACCGGCGATCGTGCGCAGTGCGGCGGCCAGGCTCGACTGCGCGGGCATGGAATCCTCGAACAACCATTTCCGCAGTTCCCGCTCCTGGCTGCGGGCCAGCCGGGCGACCTCCTGCGGGTCGTCGGCCTGCCGCTGGATCAGCGCCAGGGTCTGCAGCACCGAATCGTGCAGATGTGAGGCGATCTCCTCGCGTTCCTCGTTGCGGATGCGGGCCGAGCGTTCGGCATTGAGGGCGCGCATCATGCGCAACCACAGCGGCACCGTCAGCAGTCCGACGCCGATCAGCGTGACCGCGACCGCGATCAGTGCCGAACCCAGCGAACTCAGGTTGATGCGGGCCAGCACCACCACGCCCAGCCCGACCACGATCAGCGTCGCCCCGGCCAGAATGCGCGTCCAGGTGAGCACGGTCGGCCGGGCGGGCAGGCCGAGAATGGAACGTGGCCCCTCGGCATCGAATTCGCGCCACACCAGCGCCGCACCGACGGCGACCACGATGATCGGCGCGACCACCCGCGCCGCGGTCCCGTTGAACAGCCACGCCATCGATACCGACAGCGCCAGCCCGAGCAGCACCAGCCCGACGGCCTGCCGCCGCTCGGACGCCGTGGGCGGCGGCCCGTCCGCACCCGAGGACGTGAAGATCCACAGCAGCCCGTAGGCCACGATCCCCGCCCCCATCAAGGCCGACAGCAGGACGAACGCCATCCGCACCTTGAAGACGTCGACACCCAGATGGTCGGCGATACCGCCCGCGACCCCGCCGACGACCCGGCCACCGGATCGCCGCAGCAACCGCGGCTGTTCGAACACCGGATCGGCGCCCCGGCCGTCCGGCCCGAGACCGTCCACACCGGCGCGAGGTTCGAACCCCACGCGACCGTCGAACCCCGAACGCGCGTCGAATGCGGGCATGGAGGGGTACATGCCTTCGATACTGGCACGTCACCCCGACAACCGACCATCGGGAAATACCCGGATCCCCGATCTCGGGGTCGCCGACGGCGCCGTGTTATCCGAGGCGGCGAGCACGCACCAGCGAGAGGCTACCCAGAATCACGCCACCCAGCCCGAGCACCACCGCGGCGATCGCGCCGGCCAGCCCGTTGCCGGTACCGAAACCACCGGCGGCATCGGCCCCGTGGATGGCGCCGACGACCGCGGCGACCGCTCCCAGCGCCAGCGCCGTGACGGCCCGGGACCGGCGGGTGCCGACGCGGTGGCCGCGGGCCGAGACCGCCGACCCACCGGCGATCACGCTGATCAAGCCCAGGACTGCCGCGATGGTGGGAACGGTCCGGCCGACGCCGACCTCGTACCCGGCGGCCACGACTGAGAGGCGGGTGGTCGAGAGCGCGGCGAACACATCGAGTGCGGGCATCGCGAATCCTTTCGGTCGAGCGGCAGCCGGCTGCCGTGCGGGTCGCACGGACTCGGAATCGGCTGCGGACGCGACGATCGTCGCGCCGCGACCCGCTCGCGGGCATCGGCCCGGGATCGACGACGAATACGCCGTTCGGCGTAGCCGACCGCGCACCGCGACGTACGAAGTCGCGCGCTCGGCACGACGTCCCAGGCCGCCTCGGGCTCCTATGATCGCCACATGCCGGACCGCGTCACACCGCTGCGCCTGCCGGGCTGGTCTCAGGATCTGCTGTTGGCGGTATTCATCACCGTGATGCAGGTCCAGGGCACCGTCGTCCGCAACAGCGGCCGGCCCGAGGAGGTGCTGCGCCCGCTCTCGGACTTCGGATATCTCGGCTGCCTCCTCTTGATCATCGCGGGCACCGTCCTGGTCCTGCGGCGCCGATATCCGGTCGCGGTATTCGCCGTCACCGCGCTCACCAGTGCGATCTACTACGCCCTCGACTTCCCGGACGGACCCGGATGGCTGGCACTGTTCGTAGCGCTCTACACCCTCACCGCACACGGTGACGGGCGGCGCTCGCTGGTGGTGGCCGGAGTGGGGATCGCCGTCCTGACCGCGATCTGGCTTCCCGCCGCATCGGACGTCCAACCGCCGGCCGCGATCGGCTGGGTCTATTTCCGGATAGGCGCCGCGGTGATGAGCGCCGCGCTCGGCGAGAGTGTCCGCTCGCGGAAAGTCATTGCGGCACAGGCGTTGGAGCGCGCCGAGCTGGCGGAACGAACTCGCGAGGAGGAGGCCCGCGCCCGGGTCGACGCGGAACGTCTCCGCATCGCCCGCGAAGTGCACGATACGGTCGCGCACGCCATCGCCGTCATCAACGTCCAGTCCGGTGTCACCGCGCACGTGCTGGACAAACGGCCCGAACAAGCGCGTGAGACCCTGAAGATCATCGAGCGGACCAGCTCTCGGGCGTTGTCGGAAATGCGGGCGGTCCTCGGAGTTCTCGACGACCGCGCCCCACATCCGGGTCTCGGGCAGATCCGGGAACTCGCCGCCGCGGCCCGCGACGCCGGGCTCGAGGTCGAATTCGACACGCCCGCACCGCCTCCCGATATACCCGGCGCGGTCGGCACCGCGATATACCGGATACTGCAGGAATCGATCACCAACGTGATTCGCCATGCCGGCGCGACGCGAGTCTCGGTCGAGGTGAACTACGGTGCCGACACGGTCGACATCAGGGTCACCGACGACGGGCGGCAGTCACCCGCCGCATCTTTCGGAGGTCCAGCGCGTACCGCCGGGCGCGGCATCCTCGGTATGCGTGAGCGATGCCGGCTCCTGGGAGGTGATCTGGACGCGGGCCCGCTTCCGCACGGAGGATTCGCGGTCACGGCCCGGCTGCCCCTGGCCACGACGGAAACGGTGAACCTGTGAGCAGTACGGCAGACTCGGACGGTGGCACCCCGATCCGGGTTCTGCTCGTCGACGACGAGCAGTTGGTGCGGTCGGGCTTTCGGCTCCTGCTCGATATCGAGGACGACATCACGGTCGTCGGAGAGGCCGCCAACGGCGCCGAAGCCGTGCGGAAAGCTCGTGCGCTGCGTCCGGATGTCGTACTGATGGATATCCGCATGCCGACGATGGACGGCATTCAGGCCACCCGCGAGATCGCCGCGACGACCGGGCTGCGGAATGTCCGGATCCTCATCCTGACCACCTACGACACCGATGCCTATGTCTTCGAGGGACTGCAGGCCGGCGCCGGCGGTTTTCTGCTCAAGGATGCCGGTCCGGCCGAGCTGCTGCACGCTATCCGCGTGGTCGCCGCCGGTGAGGCTCTGCTCGCGCCCCGGATCACTCGCCGGCTCATAGCCCAGTTCACGGCTCGCCGCGCCGCCGACCAGGCCGCCGAACAGCGGCTCGCGGTACTGACCGACCGTGAGCGGGAGGTGCTGGCCCTGGTCGGCCAGGGCATGAGCAATGCCGAGATCGGCGCCGAACTGTTCCTCAGTCCGGCGACCGCCCGCACCCACGTCAGCCGGGCGATGGTCAAACTCGGCGCGCGCGACCGCGCGCAATTGGTCGTCATCGCCTATCGAACGGGCCTGGTGACACCGTAGATCGAACTCGTCCGACCGTGCCCCGAGCCGCCGTCGTCTGGCGGCCCGAGTCGAGTCGATTCCGTCCGGATGTAGTTCAGGTTCGTTTTCAGGGTGAACCCCGATGCCATTCGATGCTGCTCACGGCCACCATTGAGCTATGACCACAGCGAGCGGCGGGACCGGCGGCACGAGCCGGACGGGATTCAGCGAACAGCTCCAGCACCTGTGGCGGACGCGTCCGACACGGTTGCCGGGACAGAGTCCGGTCGCCGGCGTGGCGTCCGGATTCGGCCGGCGCTACGGCGTGGACCCGGTACTGATCCGGGTCGCGTTCGTGGTGTCGACGATCTTCGGTGGTGCGGGCATCGTGTTGTATCTGGCGGCATGGTTGCTGCTGCCTCCGGCGGGTGATGCGGTCTCACCCGCGGAGGGCCTGATCAGCCGCGGACGTAGTTCGCAGTCGTCGACCAAGACCATCGTGCTGATCGTCGCTCTGGCGATCGCGGTCACCACGATGGGCCCGGTGGGTGTCGGACTCGGCGGCTCGGGGGTGATCAGTTTCGCGCTGATGGTGGCCGGCTGGTGGTTGCTGTACATGCGGCAGCCGGAACCGCCGATCGACGGCTCCTATCCGCTGACGGCCGAGGGCGGGATCGCGGCGACGGGATATCCGGGGGCGAGCTTCCCGGGCGGGTCGCCGTGGAGCGGAAGCCAGTACGGACCCTTCACCAAGCTGCCCGACCACTACGAACCGGACCCGAATGCCTTTGCCGGCGGCCAGGTTCCGACCACACCGACACCGGCGTCGAACGACGCTGTTTCGACGGCGGACAACGCGTCGACGGCAACCGAACCGATCGTCGCAGCCGCCGCCACCGCCCCACTGCGGGTCGATCCGGCCACCGGGACGCCGGAAAGTGATCCTGGCGAAGCCGGCACCGCATCGCAGGACAGCACGAGCTCGGCACCCGAAGCGACCGAAAGTACTGCGACCGAAGCCCTTGCCGCAGAAGGTGTTCCGGCGGAAGATGCATCCAGACGCCAGACCGGTTCGAGTGCCGCGACCGATCCCGGTACCACCGAACACGCTGCCGCCGAGCCGGACTCGCCCACCGACGAAGCGCCGGCCGACGACCGACCCACGGTCGCGCTGACCCGGCCACTCACCGCCGAATCCGAATCGGCGGCACCCTCCGACGAACACCCGGCCGAGGACGAGTCCGGCCCCGACGATTCGCCCGGGCCCGGCGGGAGCACACGTCCTCGCCCGACGCCTCCTCCCGGCCCACGGCCGACCGGCAACCGTCCGATCCCGAACCCGGCGCATGTCGGCCCCACTGCGGCCGGCTGGGATCCGCTCGGCGTGGCGCCCATGGCCTGGGATCTGCCCACCCCGACGCAGCAACGCCCGGTCGCGGTCGTCCCCGCACAGCGGCCGCGCTCCCGGCTCACGCCGGTGGTGATCGGTCTGGCCGTCCTGGCGGCAGCGGCGGCGGGCGCGGTGGCCGCGGCCGGGGCGGACTGGATGACACCCGCGCGGATCGGCGCGGTCGCCCTGGCGGTGGTCGGCCTGGGCCTGATCGTCGGCGCGTTCCTGCGACGCGGCTACGGCTTGATGGTGGTGCTGGCGCCGCTGGCGGGATTCGTCATCCTCGCCTCGATGGTCGGTCCCGTCGAATTCGACCGCGGAGCCATGGGCGACCACGTCTGGACCCCGGCCACAACCGCCGATCTGGCCTCGGAATACCGGATCACCATGGGATCGGGCACGCTCGATCTGCGCCAACTGCCCCTCACCGAGAATCGCACGGTGCACGTGAACGTCCAGATGGGCGACTTCCGGGTGCTGGTGCCGAACTCGATGCGGCTACACGCGACCTGCAACGCCAGTATGGGCGACGTGTCCTGCCCGCAGGGGCCCACCGGACCGGCCGACGGGCCGATTCTCACTCTCGACGTCGATGTCCACGCCGGAAACGCGGAGGTGAAACGTGGCTGACAACGAAACGGCCGACACTCGGACCGAAACTGGGCGCGGACCGTCGTTCTCGCTGCTGCTGGCCGGGATACTCGCCCTGCTGGTCAGCGTCTGGGCCTTCATCGGCCCCACGTCCTGGCCCTTCCACAGTGCGGTGCCGGTGGGCTGGATCGTGGTGGGTGTGGCGGTGGTCGTGGGCATCGCCCTGGTGATCTCGCCGCGAAGGAAGAAATAGCCTCCGGAAGAGGCCGCAACAGAAAGAAGGGGCCTTCCAGCCGATGCTGGAAGGCCCCTTCTCCGCTATCCGTAACGACAGCCGCTTATTCCCATTCGATGGTGCCCGGCGGCTTGCTGGTCACATCGAGCACCACGCGATTGACCTCGGCCACCTCGTTGGTGATCCGGGTGGAGATGCGTTCGAGCACCTCGTAGGGCAGGCGGGTCCAGTCCGCGGTCATGGCGTCCTCACTCGACACCGGCCGCAGCACGATCGGATGTCCGTAGGTGCGGCCGTCGCCCTGCACGCCGACACTGCGCACATCGGCCAGCAGGACCACCGGGCACTGCCAGATCTGCGCGTCCAGACCGGCGGCGGTCAGTTCCTCGCGGGCGATCGCGTCGGCCTGCCGCAGGGTTTCCAGCCGGTCCGGCGTGACCTCGCCGATGATCCGGATCGCCAGGCCCGGCCCCGGGAAGGGCTGGCGCGCAACGATTTCCTCGGGCAGCCCGACCTCGCGGCCGACCGCGCGCACCTCGTCCTTGAACAGCAGCCGCAGCGGTTCGACCAGCTCGAATTCCAGATCCTCGGGCAGCCCGCCGACGTTGTGGTGGCTCTTGATGTTGGCGGTGCCGGAGCCGCCCCCGGATTCGACCACGTCCGGGTACAGGGTGCCCTGCACCAGATATTCGACCGCGGGTCCGCCATCGCCGTCCTCGGTGCCGGTGGACTTCACGACCTCGGCGACCGCATCCTCGAAGGACCGGATGAACTCCCGGCCGATGATCTTGCGCTTCTCCTCCGGATCGGTGACGCCCTTCAGCTCACCGAGGAACTTCTCCACCGCGTCGACCGTCACCAGCTTGGCCCCGGTGGCGGCGACGAAGTCGCGCTGAACCTGTTCGCGCTCCCCGGCCCGAAGCAGGCCGTGGTCGACGAAGACACAGGTCAGCCGGTCTCCGATGGCCCGCTGCACCAGCGCGGCCGCCACCGCGGAATCCACGCCACCGGAAAGGCCGCAGATCGCGTGTCCGTCGCCGATCTGCTCGCGCACCTGCTCGACCAGCGCATCGGCGATATTGGCCGGGGTCCAGGACGCGGGGATGCCGGCGAGTTCGTGCAGGAACCGGCTCAGCACCTGCTGGCCGTGCGGCGAGTGCAGAACCTCCGGGTGGTACTGCACACCGGCCAGCCGCCGGGCGCGATTTTCGAAGGCGGCGACCGGCGCACCGGCCGTCGTCCCCGTGACCTCGAAGCCGGCCGGCGCGTCGGTGACCGCGTCGCCGTGGCTCATCCACACGGGTTGCACCGTCGGCAGTCCGCCGTGCAGCACGCCGCCGTCGATGTTCAGCTCGGTGCGGCCGTACTCACGGGTGCCGGTGTGCGCGACCGTGCCGCCGAGCGCCTGCGCCATCGCCTGGAATCCGTAGCAGATACCGAAGACCGGAATGTCGAGATCGAACAATCGCGGATCGAGCTGCGGCGCGCCCTCGGCGTACACGCTGGACGGGCCGCCGGACAGGATCACCGCCAGCGGCTGCCGATCGGCGATCTCCTCCACGGTCGCGGTATGCGGTACCACCTCCGAGTAGACGCTGGATTCGCGCACGCGCCGCGCGATCAACTGCGCGTACTGCGCCCCGAAGTCGACGACGAGAACTGGTCGCTGGGTTTCTGCCACCCGCACAGTTTAGTGAGGGCATCGGCGCACCTCGAGGGCGGGCGAGCCTGCGACTCCAGGCCGTGATCGCCCCCACTCCACCGGTTCGATGCCGGTCGTATCGGCCGGTGCCGGCCGGGCTTGCGAAACGGCCTATCCGCCAGCACATATCCATGCCCGCCTTCCTCCGCGGCGATCACGAAGGCGGAGCAGCGGCACTCGGCGACGGCTATCCTCGTGCTCGTGCCATTCGCCCGTGCGATCGATGCCGAAATCCATTACGAGGATTCCGGTGGCCGTGGCCCGGTGGTACTGCTGGGGCACGAATTCTTCATGGATCGAACGATGTTCGCATCGCAGGCGGCCGCATTGGCACCGGAGTTCCGCATCGTCACCTGGGATGCGCGCGGACACGGCCGCACCCGCGACGAGGGGCTGCCCTTCACCTATTGGACGGCGGCCCGCGACGCGCTGACCGTGCTGGATCAGCTCGGCGTCGAACGCGCGGTGGTCGGCGGCACCTCACAGGGCGGGTTCAGCGCCATGCGCACCGCCCTGCTCGCTCCCGAACGGGTGGAGGCGCTGATCTTGATCTCGACCGAGGCGCACAGCCCGACCCCGCAGGAACTCGTGACCTCGCGCCGCTTCCTGGACCACTGGCGGGAGCCGAATATCCGGCACGCCCTCGCCGAGCACATGGCGCACTGGCTGATCGGAGACGACGCCTGGTACCGGGCGGTGTGGACCAAGCGGTGGCTGGCGCGCGATCCGCACGAGCTCGAGGCCGCGGCCGGATGTCTGCTGGCCCGCGACTCGATCCTGGATCGGCTGTGCGAAATCACCTGTCCCGCATTGGTCATCCACCCGACGCGGGCCGGCATCCCGCGCGCGCACGCGCTGGAGATGGCACGGCGACTGGTCGGATCGCGATTCTGCGAAATCGAGGGCGCCCGTCAGGCGGTCAACATGACCCACCCCGAGCAGGTCAACGCCGCGATTCGCGACTTCCTGCGCGGGGAGGTGCTGACCCGGCTCAACTGAGCCGGGCCGCGGCGTGCGATCTCAGGCCCGCACGCTGAGACCGACCCGCTGGAATTCCTTCAGATCGCAGTATCCGGCCTTGGCCATCGAACGACGCAGGCCGCCAACGAGATTCACCGAGCCCCACGGATCGCTGGACGGTCCGTACAGCACCTTCTCCAGCGCCGGCTGCTCGTCCGGCTCGGCGAACTGCAGCAGCGCACCGCGCGGGACCGACGGATGCGCGGCCGCCGAGGGCCAGTACCAGCCGTGGCCGGGCGCCTCCTGGGCCAGCGCGAGCGGCACACCCAGCATCGCCGCGTCGGCACCACAGGCGATGGCCTTGGCCAGCTGGCCGGAGGAGACGATGTCGCCGTCCGCGATCACGTGGACGTAGCGCCCGCCGGTCTCGTCGAGGTAGTCGCGGCGGGCCGCGGCGGCATCGGCGATCGCGGTCGCCATCGGGACGCCGATACCGAGCACCTCACCGGTGGTGGTGGCGCCGGGCATCGAGCCGTAACCGACGATCACGCCGGCGGCGCCGGTGCGCATCAGATGTAGGGCGGTGCGGTGATCGCTGACGCCACCGGCCACGACCGGCACGTCCAGTTCGGCGATGAAGGTCTTGAGGTTCAGCGGTTCCACCGACGAGCCGGCATCTTCGACGGGCACCGCGCTCGCGCCGCCGACGTGTTCGGCGGAGATGATGGTGCCGTGGACGACCAGCAGGTCGATCCCGGCCTGCACCAGACTCGGGGTCAGGGCGCGCGCGTTCTGGGGGCTCACCCGCACCGCGACCGTCACTCCGGCGGCGCGCACCTGCGCGACCGCGGCGGCCAGCAGGTCGGGCTGCATCGGCGCGGCGTGCAGTTCCTGCAGCAGTTCGACCGCGGCCTCGGGACCCTTGTGCTCGGCCACCTCGACCAACTGCTCGATGCGTGCGCTCACATCGGCGTGCCGGGCCCACAGTCCCTCGCCGTTGATGACGCCCAGTCCGCCGAGGCGGCCCAATTCGATCGCGAATTCCGGCGACACCAGCGCATCGGTCGGATGCGCGACCACGGGGATGTCGAATCGGTAGGCATCCAGCTGCCACGCCAGCGACACCTGCTTCGACGACCGGGTGCGCCGCGAGGGGACGATGTCGACATCGTCCAGCTCATAGGTACGCCGCGCGGTCCGACCCATCCCGATCTCGACCATGTCCCGCACTGATGTCTCTCCTTAGTGTGTTCTGCCACGCCGGTGTGTGCGACGAACTCGCGCGCCGGCGCCACGACGTCGCGGCGATCCCACGCCGACGCGCGTCCATCCTCCCAGCTCCCGGCGTACGCCATACGCCGGGGGCGGTCCGTGTCGGACCGTGCGCATCGGGACGGGCCGGGCGCGGTCACACATCGACACGACCGACCGGTATCCCGGGACCGCGTTGGGCCGACGCGTCGCGATGACATGCCTTGCCCCGGAAGCATTTCCGTCACCCGCGACACAGCGGCGAGCCAACCGTGTCGCCGTGGCGAGGACTCGTCGCCCTCGCCCCGGCTCCTACTTGCCGCGGCCGGTGTAGTTCGGCGCCTCGACCGTCATGGTGATGTCGTGCGGGTGGCTCTCCTTGAGACCCGCCGCGGTGATCTGCACGAACTGCGCCTGCTGCAGGTCGGCGATCGACTGGGAACCGGTGTAGCCCATGGCCGCCCGCAGACCGCCCACCAACTGGTGGATGACCTGATTCACCGGACCGCGGAAGGGCACCCGCCCTTCGATGCCCTCGGGCACCAGCTTGTCCTCGGCCAGCACGTCGTCCTGGAAGTAGCGGTCCTTGGAGTAGGACTTGCCCTGTCCGCGTCCCTGCATGGCGCCCAGCGAACCCATGCCGCGGTAGCTCTTGAACTGCTTGCCGCCCACCAGGATCAGTTCGCCCGGGGATTCGGCGGTACCGGCGAGCAGCGAGCCGAGCATGACCGTCGACGCACCGGCGGCGATGGCCTTGGCCACGTCACCGGAGAACTGGATACCGCCGTCGGCGATCACCGGCACGTCGGCCGCGCGGCACGCGGCCACGGCCTCGAGAATCGCGGTGATCTGCGGGGCGCCGACGCCGGCGACCACGCGAGTGGTGCAGATCGAGCCGGGACCGACACCCACCTTGACCGCGTCGGCGCCGGCCTCGACCAGCGCCGCCGCACCCTCGCGGGTGGCGATATTGCCGCCGACGACCTGGATCCGGTCGCCGACCTCGTTCTTGACCTTGGCGACCATCTGCAGCACCTGGGCCTGATGGCCGTGCGCGGTATCGACGATCAGCACGTCGACCCCGGCATCTGCCAGGCTCATCGCGCGCGACCAGGAGTCCTCGCCGACACCCACCGCGGCGCCGACCAGCAGACGGCCGTCGCGATCCTTGGTCGCGTTCGGGTACTGGTCGGTCTTGACGAAGTCCTTGACGGTGATCAGCCCGCGCAGGCGGCCGTTGCCGTCGACGATCGGCAGCTTCTCGATCTTGTGCCGGCGCAGCAGACCCAGCGCGGCCTCGGCGGTGACGCCCTCCTGGGCGGTGATCAGCGGCGCCTTGGTCATCACGTCGGCGACCCGGCGGTTCTGGTCGACCTCGAAACGCATGTCCCGGTTGGTGATGATGCCGACCAGCGCACCGGTCTCGTCCACCACGGGCAGACCCGAGATCCGGAACCGCGCGCACATCGCGTCGACCTCGGCGAGGGTGTCGGTCGGGCGGCAGGTGACCGGATCGGTGACCATTCCGGCCTCGGACCGTTTCACCGTCTCCACCTGCGCGGCCTGATCGGCGGCCGACAGATTGCGGTGCAAGACGCCCATACCTCCGGCGCGGGCCATGGCGATCGCCATCCGCGCCTCGGTGACGGTATCCATCGCCGAACTCACCAGCGGGGTGCGCAGCGTGATCTCGCGCGTCAACCGGCTGGAGGTCTCGACCGAGCTGGGGATCAGATCGGAAGCGGCCGGCAGCAACAGCACGTCGTCGAACGTGAGGCCGAGCATGGCGATCTTGTTCGGATCGTCACCACCCGTATGCGGGCGGACGGCTCGTTCGCCCATCACGGGACTACTCATCTGATCGACCCCTCCTGGACCTCGAAAGCACCGATACGGCACTTCGGCCCGGCATTCCGGGACCTCGGTACCGATCGAGAACAGCTGATGGATGGTGGAGCCGAAGCGTGCGACCCGGCGCCTGTGTATCCATGGTATCGGCCGCCTGTGGGGGCGACCTCGTCGCCTCCGACACAGTGGTGGACGAGGGTGACAGCCGCGCAACAAGCGCGTCAAAATGCCTTCAGCGCTGGCGCGGAGGGGGTGGTTCTGCGTACCGTGGGATTGTGCGTGACCATCTACCACCTGGCCTGCCGCCGGACCCCTTCGCCGGAGATCCCTCCGACCCGTCGGCCGCGCTCGATGCCATTGAGCCTGGGGAGCCGCTGGACCCCCATGAGCGCCTAGCGGTCGAAGAGGATCTCGCCGATCTCGCGGTGTACGAGGCGCTGCTGTCCCACCGGGGCATCCGCGGTCTCGTGGTGAGCTGTGAGGATTGCCGGCAGGACCACTACCACGATTGGGACATGCTGCGCGCCAACCTGCTGCAACTGCTGGTCGACGGCACGGTCCGCCCGCACGAGCCCGCATACGATCCGACGCCGGAGGCCTACGTGACGTGGGACTACTGCCGCGGATATGCGGATGCCTCGATGAACGAAGCCCTGCACGGCGACGGATTCGACGGTTTCGACGCCTGACCCCTCAGCCGCGTAGCGCTCGGCTCGGCACAGCCGCGCGCGCTTTCGGCGTGTGAATTTCCACACTTCTGCCGCGACGTACCGCGCGCACTTCCCCCTGAAAACCCCTGAAAAACACGAATCCGACCGCCGGGATCGGCGATCGGTTCTCGTATTGAATATGTGGTTCTAGTTGATGCCGGTGTGCAATCCCCCACCGGCCGGCGGCACGACCACCGTCGGCACCGAGGGCACCGACGGATGGACCGGAGCCACCGTCTGCTGCGGCTGCGTCGGCGGGACCACCGCCCCTCCGCCGATGGTGGTCGGCGGATTGGCGGTGGGCTGGTTCGTCGGCGGCTGTTCGTGTGTGGGTGGCTGTTCGTTGGTCGGCGGCTGCTGCTGAGTCGGCGGCTGGTTCGTCGGCGGCTCGGCAGTCGTCGGCGGTTGCTGCTGCTGGTTCGTCGGCGGCTTGGAACCACTTCCCGGCTCGGTGCCCGGCGTTCCCGGTCCGGAACCGCTCGCACCGGTTTCGGGCGCGGTCTGGCTGCGCATGATCTCCGGGCCCGGGGTGCTCGGCTTGGAGCCGGTGCTCTCGTGCTGCCCTGGATTGGCAGACTGTCCCGGCGTCGTCGGCGCGACCACTGTCGGGGTGGCCGGCGTCGTATTCGCCTTCGGCTCCAGCGACTCCAGCGCGGCGGCCACCTCGGGTGCGGTGGTCTTCAGCTGATCCAGCATGTGCTGCCAGCGCACCTGCAGATCCTGCTTGCGCGAGTTGTCGTCGACCTGAGTCGTGTTGGTGGAAGCGCTCTCCAACAGTGCCTTGGCCTGTTCGGGGTGTCCCTGGTCGATCAGCGCCTGTGCCTTGGTCATATCGTCGTCTGCGCGCTGGGCGATCGTGGTCTGCGCCTGCTGGCTGAACACGACCTCCTTCACCCGCCACAACGGATCACCCGGCTGCGCGCCGTAGGAGAAGGCCGTCGTCCCGCCGGCGATCACCGCGACCGCGGCCGCGGCGCCCATCAGCGGACGTACCAATCGCAATCTGCCGCGGCGATGGGCGTTGACCCTCGCCTCCCGCGCTCCGATCTCCTGGTTGACGGCCGCTACCACGGCGTCCAGATCGGGACCGGCCGGCATCGGAGTGTCGACGATATCGGCTCGCCAATTCGCGAGCAGGCTCGCGAGTTGATACTCCTCGGCACTGTCGGTCGCTACGGGACCGTCGCCTGCGATGGCGTCGATCAGCGCATCGTCGCGTCGGACCGCTGCGATATCCACCGGCCCGGCGTCACCGGACTCCCCGGATGCCTCGGCATAGGGACCGCTGTTCGGCGATCCAAGCCGCGCCTTCCAGTCGCCCCGACCGCGCTCGCCATCCCTAGCCATACATTTCACCTGCCCTCGCCACTTGTGACTTGAGTTTCGCGAGCGCCCGATGCTGAGCCACTCGTATAGCTCCCGCCGTACTGCCCACGGCGACAGCAGTTTCTTCTGCTGACAAACCCATGACCAAACGCAGGATCAGGATCTCTCGATGCTTCTCCGGTAGCGTGGCCAGCAGACTGTTCATCTGCCGGCTCGTTTCGGATTCGAGAGCGCGCTGCTCCGGCCCCTGGTCGGTGGATATGACATCTGGTACTTCGGCCATCGCGTCCGCCTTGTTACGGGCGGCGTTGCGATGTGCGTCGGCGACCTTGTGCGAGGCGATTCCGTACACGAAAGCCATGAACGGCCGCCCCTGGTCCTGGTAACGCGGCAGGGCGGTCATCACAGCCAAGCAGACCTCCTGCGCCACGTCGTCCGCGGAGAGCTGCCCACGCTCCGCGGAACCGATCCGCGCACGGCAATAACGAACTACCAGCGGGCGGATGATTTCCAGTACCTGGGCTAAAGCCGAACGGTCGCCCTGAGCTGCAGCAGCTACGGCGGCGTCCAACTCCTCGCCCGAGTGCGTCATCGTCAGAGATATTCCTGGCGTTACAAGTGGCACGGCCGGATTTCGACCGGTGCTTCCACCGGTCGGTGGAACGAAACCAACAATAGCGGCTCAGCTATGTGAGTCGGACAACATGGGGGATCACTGCTCCCCGATTTCCGTCCCGATCCGCAGCCGACCGCCCCGACCAGCCAGAATGCTCGCGAACACAGCGGCTTCGGCTGCCGCGCGGCGGGCCTCGGCCGGCTCGCACACCCCCGACCGCAACATCGCGGCGGCCCAGCGCAGCGGCAGCAATCCATGTGCGGCGCAGAGGGAATCGACCAGCTCGGCACCGGCGCGACTGCGATCGATGTCACCCTCGGCCGCCGCCGCGGCGGCCAGCAGTAGCCGCGACTTCACTTGATGCCGAACCGATCCCATCCGCTCGGCCGCGGCGACAGCCGCCTCGGCGTGCGTCGACACCGGCTCGGCGACCAGTCCCAGACCGGGTGCGGCGAGGGCGGTTTCGGCGCTGACCCAGTGCCAGCGCACCAGCGTCCGCAGGTCCGTGGGCGCGCGATCCAGTTCGCCGCGACAGCGCCGCAGCAACCGCGCGGACACCTGCGGCTGCCCGGTACCGAGTGCGTCCGCGGCCAATCCGGTCAGCGCGTCGCAGACCGCCGCAGCGCGCATCGGATCGGCGGCACCCACCACCGGCAGGTTCGCGACCAGCGCCGCTGCCCGTCCGTCCAGGATCGCGGCGCGCGCGTGCCAGCCGAGTTGACGGAGCAGCGACGCCTCGGTGGAGGCCACGAGCGAGCGGAATACCGGATCCCTGGTCAACCGGGCGGCCCGGAGCAATTCGGCGCGCGCGGCCGCATACCACCCCCGACCACCGAGGACGATTGCCCGCAACCGGGTTCCGGCGGGATCGGCGGCGACGGGCAGATCCGCGAGCGCGATGCCGGGGCGGCCGCCGAACGCCGCGTCGGCCAGTACGGCGGCGGGCCCGGGGTCCAGCAACCCGCGCACTCCCGGGGACAAATCCAACACCAGCGCACCTTATCCGGAGGCGGCCCGCGCTCCGCACCGCATACGGGCTATTTCTCAGCGAAAAGCGGAGGCGCCGTGTTTCCATCAGGTAAATCTGCAACGAGCTAACCGCCGGCGCACCGAAGCAGAATTCGCACGCTTTTCGGATTATTAACCTGCGCGCCCCGACGCGGCCATCCGGACTTCTTCCGCGCGCACGAGGCCAGTGTGCCACATCACATATCACACTCCCCAGCGTTGGCAAGTACGACAGATCTTTTCTTCTGCTAAACACCCTGTGAACTGGGAAAACGCGGGAATCTACGGACATGTCGCAATACTTGCGAAACAAGTCAACCGGTCAGTATCGCTTTCCCGGTCCGGAAAGTAAACAGTGCGCAGGTTAAATCTGAGATCTGCCGGAATTGCGATCACTGTCGACGTATCTATTGACGTGATTTCACTGCGCGACCTAACGTACTTCATCGCCGTCGTCGGCGCCGCGCGAAATTGCGGCGACCGCGTACTGCGATCGCCGGAGATCGGCGATACGGTCCGAGCCCGATCTCGGCGAGGTCACTGTCGCCCCCGCCCAGGGTCCGGACAGACCGCTGCTGACAAGCACCGCTCGACAACGCCGACGAGCTCGCACCATGAGGAGTTCACCATGCCCATGCCCACCCACCTCCCCGGTCCCAACGCCGACATCTGGGATTGGCAGATGCGCGGCTCGTGCCGCGGTGTGGACTCCTCCGTCTTCTTCCATCCCGACGGCGAGCGCGGCCGCGCGCGCACCCAGCGGGAGTTGCGCGCCAAGGAGATCTGCCGGACCTGCCCGGTGCTCATGCAGTGCCGCAGCCACGCCCTGAAGGTCAGTGAGCCGTACGGCATCTGGGGCGGCATGTCGGAGACCGAACGCGAGCTCCACGCCCGGCGCAACCGCCGCCGGATGGCCGTCTGACCGGCGCTCGCGAAATTCGGTCGCACCCGACCGATCCGAACCAGCTGGGGCGCCGAATACCTAGCAAACACCCGGCCACTGAACGTGGCCGGCGACACCGGTACAGGCGCAGGTTCTCGGCCACCGCCGATTCGCCTGCCGCATGTTGACCAACGGCCGCACCCAAGCCCCAGCGTTTCGCGAAAGTCATCGGCGTGTCACGGCGTGTCTCCGCACACTCCTCGGCGTGTCGTCTTACGCGCGAAATCCGCTGGGCCACAGGTGCGTTGCCCGCCGCACCCCACCTGGAAGGAGGTCATAGCGACGCGCTACGGTAGTGACCGATGACACAGAATGGAGCGTTGTGACAACGCGGCCGCCGGCCGCAGAGGACGACTCGTTCCAAGGATCCATCGGGGACGGTCGGGTGGCCACACCGAGTGTGGACTCTGCGATCACGGCACGCGCAAGCGAAAGTATCGAGCTGGCGGCACTTCTGGTGCGCTGCGGCCGGTCCGATCAGCAAGCATTCGCCGAGCTGTACGACCGCACGTGCGCCCGGGTATTCGGACTGGTGCTGCGTGTCCTCCACGATTCCGGTTACGCGGAGGAGACGACCCAGGAGGTCTACCTCCAGATCTGGCGCACCGCAGCCAATTTCGACCCGGCCAAGGGTTCGGCGGTGACCTGGCTGATGACGCTCGCGCATCGGCGCGCCGTCGACCGCGTCCGAGCCGAACAGGCGCACGCCCAGCGTGAGGTCACCTACGGCACCGCGACCCTCGGCCACGAATTCGACGAGGTCACCGAGGAAGTCGGCCGCCGACTCGAACAGCAGGCCGTACGCGAGAGCCTCGCCACCCTCACCGAAACCCAGCGCGAGGCCATCTCGCTGGCGTATTTCGGCGGCCGGACGTATGCCGAGGTGGCTGCCTACCTCGGAGTAGGGTTACCGACCGTCAAGTCCCGGATTCGGGACGGATTGACACGACTGAAAAAGAGTTTGGGAGTGACGTGAGATGAACGAGAGCCAGATCGATCTCGCGCATACGGTCGCGCTCGGATCGATCGGCGACGAGGACCAGCGCGCGGTGCAGGAGCTGTTCGACTCCGGCGACCCCGTACTGCGCGCGGACTTCGACACGGAAGTGCAACTGACCAGAGAAGCTCTTACCCTGTTCGCCTCGGCGTCGGCCGTCCAGCCACCCGCCACCCTCCGCACCCGGCTCCTGGCCGCGATCGCCGACGATCACGCCCCCGCCGCACGACACATTCGTCCCCCCGCGCACCGCAACGGTGAGGAAGCCGGTCCCACCTCTCTCAACTGAGCTCCGGCCTCAACCGAGCCTCGAGGTAGGCGCAATCGCTCCAGCGAGTATCCGCCCGCAGCCCCCTCACGAAAACGCCAACGGCCCGTTCACGTTTCAACGTGAACGGGCCGTTGCGGTCACAAAGGCTCCCGTCACCGAGACTCAGACCCGACCCGATCTCACCGAGACTCAGGCCCGACCCGACCCCAACGGGTTGCGGCCCGGCTCGTCGATCGGTGCCCGTTGCGTACGCGACGAAGGAGCAAGCAACGGGTGCCGATCGACGAGCCCTAGGGGGCCGCAACCCCGCCGGAGCGAAGCGGAGGCCAAAAATTCAGTGCGCGTGGCCGTGGTGGTTGTCGGCCTCGTCCTCGGCCGGCTTGTCGACCACGGCGCTCTCGGTGGTGAGTACCATGCGCGCCACGGAGGTGGCGTTGAGGACCGCGGAGCGGGTGACCTTGACCGGGTCGACGACGCCGTCGGTGATCAGGTCGCCGTAGGTCAGGGTGGCGGCGTTGAAGCCGTCCTTGCCCTCGCTGACCTTGCTGACCACGACCGCGCCGTCGATACCGGCGTTGGTGGCGATCCAGTACAGCGGCGCCCGCAGCGCCTGCCGCACGACCTCGACGCCGATGGACTGGTCACCGGTCAGCGAGTCGCGCAGTTCGATCAGCTTGGTCGCCGCTTGCACCAGCGCGGTACCACCGCCGGAGACGATGCCCTCCTCGACCGCGGCCTTGGCCGCGCTGACCGCGTCCTCGACCCGGTACTTGCGCTCCTTGAGCGCGGTTTCGGTGGCCGCACCGACCTTGATGACCGCGACGCCGCCGGACAGCTTGGCCAGCCGCTCCTCCAGCTTCTCGCGGTCCCAGTCGGAGTCGGTGGCCTCGATCTCGCCGCGCAGCTGCGCGACGCGGGCGTCGATGGCCTCCTGGGTGCCGGCGCCGTCGACGATGGTGGTCTCGTCCTTGGTGACGACCACGCGGCGGGCGTGGCCGAGCAGGTCCAGACCGGCCTCGCGCAGGCTGATGCCCAGGTCGGGGTTGATCACGGTGCCACCGGTGACGACGGCCAGGTCGTCGAGGAACGCCTTGCGGCGGTCGCCGAAGAACGGCGCCTTGACCGCGACGACCTTGAGGGTCTTGCGGATGGCGTTGACGACCAGGGTGGACAGCGCCTCGCCCTCGATGTCCTCGGCGATGATCAGCACCGGCTTGCCGGATTCGGCGATCTTCTCGAGCAGCGGCAGGAAGTCGGGCAGCGAACTGATCTTCTCCCGGTGCAGCAGCACCTGGACGTCCTCGAGGACGGCTTCCTGCTTGTCGGGGTCGGTGACGAAGTAGCCCGACAGGTAGCCCTTGTCGAACTGCACGCCCTCGGTGATCTCCAGGTCGGTGCTGACCGTGGAGGATTCCTCGACGGTGACGACGCCGTCCTTGCCGACGGTGGTCAGGGCCTTGCCGACCATTTCGCCGATTTCCTCGTCGCGCGAGGAGACGGTGGCGACCTGTGCGATGGCCTTCTCGCCGGAGACCGGCTTCGCGGCGGCCAACAGCGCCTCCGACACGACGTCGGCGGCCTTGCTCATGCCGGCGCCGAGGCCGATCGGGTTGGCGCCGGCGGCGAGGTTCTTGAGGCCGCCCTTGATGAGGGCCTGGGCCAGCACAGTGGCGGTGGTGGTGCCGTCGCCGGCGACGTCGTTGGTCTTGGTGGCGACGCTCTTGACCAGCTGCGCGCCGAGGTTCTCGAACGGATCCTCGAGGTCGATGTCGCGCGCGATGGTGACGCCGTCGTTGGTGACGGTGGGGCCGCCGAACGCCTTGGCCAGCACCACGTGCCGGCCGCGCGGGCCGAGGGTGACCTTGACGGCGTCGGCCAGCTTGTCGACGCCGCGTTCCATTGCCCGACGAGCCTTCTCGTCGAACTCGATCTGCTTTGCCATGGTTGAGATGTCCTTGGGGTGGGAGTGGTGGACGGGCCTGCGACGACCCGCGGCCTGGAGCAGCGACCACGACGATCCCGGCCACAACGATCACTGCCCCGGCGCCCATGCGTGGGACACCGGGGCAGTGATCGTTACGGTGCGATCCGGATCGCGACGGCCGCGTGGGTCATCGGTCGGTCATCACTTGTCGACGACGGCCAGCAGGTCGCGCGCCGACAGGATCAGGTACTCCTCGCCGTTGTACTTGATCTCGGTGCCGCCGTACTTGCTGTAGATGACGACGTCGCCTTCCTTGACATCCAGCGGAATGCGCTTCTCGCCGTCCTCGTCCCACCGGCCGGGTCCTACGGCGACGACGGTGCCCTCCTGGGGCTTCTCCTTCGCCGTGTCGGGGATGACCAGGCCGGAGGCGGTCGTCGTCTCGGCCTCGTTGGCCTGGACGAGGATCTTGTCCTCGAGCGGCTTGATGTTCACGCTCGCCACGTTGAGCCCTCCACTTTCAGGGGATTCGGTCGTCCGGGGCTGTTCCCCGGACTCACGGTTTGGTCACGGTGTTGCTGCGGCGTTCGTGGAGCCTTACCACTACCGCCGTGCCGACCCTGCGCACAGCCCCGTCGTCGCGGGTGCCGGGACCCTTGCCCAAAGTCGAGCTGGCACCTGAGCACAACCAGTGCCGACTAGCACTCTATACACGAGAGTGCCAGCGCTCAAGGGTGGGCAGTGCTGACATCGCGACACGCCCGAGGGCGTGGCAATTGCTCCGAAAAATCTGTAACGTTCGGATAACGGATTGTGACAGTATGTAAGACGGTTCCGTGATCGGTCATGCCGTACGACAGTTGTGTCGTTACGGCGCGTCCATCGGCCGTAACCGTCACGCGATCCGTTGAGTACCACTGCTTCACCCATTCGCGCGACAACCTCGCGCACACCTGAGACGAGAACAAGACCGCACGTGATCGACGGCCGGTCCCGACCCTGAAAACGGATCGCACCTGATGGGACCGAAAGCCTGACGGAATGGCGCCTCACCGGACCGCCCCCGACGGAGGAAGACCCGCCCCGATCCGCGCGCGGAGTATTCGCCGCACAGCGGATGCCCGTGATGTCCGTTCGAGATGGTCGGTTCCACCAAGGCCGTCCGCTCGACCAGCTCGAGAAGGGAGGTGAACATGCGAACATCCCTCGGTATCTCCGCCGGGAACGAGGTCGTCTGCTCGGCCGTCGTCACCACCACGCCCAACGGCGCCCAGAGCTTCGACTACCGCGTCGTGTCGGCGGATGTGGCACATTCCGATCCGGGTGATCTGGTCGCCTCGTCGATCGAGCTGATGACCACGCAGATGCCCCGCGACTACCTGCACCGGGTCGGCACGCACACGCCCGGCGCCTCGGCGCCCCAGACGCAGCCCGTCCCGGCCGGGGCCATCGCGGTCGCCTACCGCGATCGTGAGCAGGCGATGGCGATTCGCGCCGCGATCGGCAAGCAGCGCCGGGATGTGCAGCTCATCCCCGAAAGTACTGCGGCACTCACCTATTTGCGCGAGACCGGCCTCCTCGACCGCTACGAGACGGTGGCCGTGATCGACCTCGGCGCCTCCGGTACGACGGTCACCGTGGCCGATCTGGCCGACGACACCGTGCTGCGTTCGGAGCGCACCGAGACGATCAGTGGCGCCGCGGTGGACGAGCTGATCTATCACCATCTGCTGGACTGCCATTTCGCCCGCAGAGGCACCCGGCCCAACCGGACCATGCTGATCAACCGCAGCCGGGCCGCCAAGGAGCATCTGTCCATCGCCCCGGCGGTGACCATCGATCACGTCGCCGGGCAGCCGCTGAAGCTGACCCGCGCCGATTTCGGTGAACTGATCGCCGATCTGCTGCACGAGGCGGCCGACTACGCCCGCGCGGTCTTCGCACGAGCGCCGAAATCCCCGGAGGCAGTGGCGATCATCGGCGGCGGCGCCAATATCGCCTCGCTGGTCGAGGGACTCGACGCACTGCTCGACATTCCGGTGGTCTCGGTTCCGGAGCCGGAGGCGGTGACCGCGAAAGGCGCGGCGCTGGTGGCCGATTCAGCCCAGCCCTCGACCTTCTCCCCGATCGCGCTCGGTAGCGACGGATCGGCCGGAACCTTCACCAAACTGATCGGCACCCTCGTCGGTGCGGTCGTGGTGGTCGGTCTCGTGGTCGGCTACGGCGTCAAGGAGCTCGTGCCGACGGCCCACCAGGATGTGACCCCGGCAGGGACGACCGGTACTCAGCTGACCACGTCGCCCACGTCGTCCCCGATGCCCACGGGTACATCGACGGACGGCACCGGGCAGAGCCGGACCGAGCGTCCGCCGACGAGTTCCACCCAGCCCGGCAGTTCGGCACCCGGCACATCGCCGGGCAGCTCGGTGCCGACCACCCATGCCGATCAGGTGCCGCCGATCACGCCGACGACCAGTGCGCCGGTCCTGCGGCCGGATCCGAATCTGCCGCAGATCCCGTTGCCCAACCTGCCGCATCTACTCGGACCGCTGCTGGGAACCACCGCGCCGCAACCGGTTACGCCCGAGACGACCACACCGGACAGTCCTACTCCGGGGGCCGCGCCGACCAAGCCGGGCAGTACCCGAATTCCGGTACCGCCGCACTCGAGTTCCGGGTCTGCGGCGACGGACCCGGCCCAGTCCGCCGAGCCGGGTGAATCCACTCCCTCCGGGCAGCCGACAGCGCCCAGCACGACCGTGCAGCCCCAGAACTGAGCCGGTGGAATCCTTTTCGGGACGGCCTCAGCGAATCTGGCTGGTGGACACCGAAAGACCCGGATCGGTCGCGACCGTCAACGGAGACGGTTCGGCGCCGCCCGCGATCACGTGGGCACCCAGGGTGGCGATCATGACGCCGTTGTCGGTACACAAGCGCGGCTTCGGCACCCGCAGGGTCAGACCGGCGGCCGCGCACCGCTCTTCGGCCATCGACCGGATCCGGGAGTTGGCGGTCGCGCCGCCACCGAGCACGAGCGTGTCCACACCGACATCCTGCGCCGCGCGCACGGCCTTCATGGTCAGCACATCGGCCACCGCCTCCTGGAACGAGGCCGCGATATCGGGGATCGGCAGTTCGGTCCCGTTGCGCTGGGCCGCCTCGACGTAGCGGGCGACGGCGGTCTTGAGACCGGAGAAGGAGAAGTCGTAGCGCGGATCACGCGGCCCGGTCATCCCGCGCGGGAATGCGATCGCAGCCGGATCACCGTGGACCGCAGCGGCATCGAGCGCCGGACCGCCCGGGAAGCCGAGGTCCAACAGCCGCGCCACCTTGTCGAACGCCTCGCCGGCGGCATCGTCGACGGTGCTGCCGAGTTCGACGATCGGCTCGGCCAGATCGGTCACGTGCAGCAGATGGGTGTGCCCGCCGGAGACCAGCAGGGCCACGCACGGCGGCATCGGTCCGTGTTCGAGAGTGTCGACGGCGACGTGCCCGCCGAGATGGTTCAACGCGTACAGGGGGATATCCCAGGCCGCCGCATAGGCTTTCGCGGCCGCCACGCCCACCAGCAGCGCACCGGCCAGGCCCGGTCCGATGGTGACCGCCAGCGCATCCGGCTTGGCGATGCCGGCCGTCGACAGCGCACGCCGCATGGCGGGCACGATGGCCTCGAGATGGGCACGCGAGGCGATCTCGGGAACCACGCCACCGAACCGCGCGTGCTGGTCGACGCTGGAGGCGACCTCGTCGGCGAGTAGCTCGCAGGTGCCGTCCGGATGGCGGCGCACGATGCCGACACCGGTTTCGTCACAGGAACTTTCGACACCCAGGACGATCATGACAGGACCTCGGAGTCGTGGGCGCGCTCGACACCCGGGTGCGGGAATCCGGTCATCGCCGGGCGGCGCATGGTGAACGCGTCGGCGCCGCTGGGCTGGTAGTAGCTCTTGCGCAGGCCGATGATGTGGAAGCCGTGCTTCTCGTAGAGCGCGATGGCCGGGGCATTGTCGGTGCGCACCTCGAGGAAGACGGGCCCACCGCGCCGGCCGGCCTCGGCCAGCAACGCGCGCAACAGGGCGGTCCCGATGCCGCCGCGGTGCACATCCGGATCGACACCGATGGTGTGAATCTCGGCCTCGGGATGGTCGGGCGTGCCCAGCAGCGCGATGCCCGCGTACCCGAGCATGCGCCCCGCGTTGTCACGCGCCACCAGATAGCGATTGTGCGAACCGGCCAGCTCCGAGCGGAAGGCCACGTCCTGCCAGGGATCGTCCTCCGGGAACAGCAGCAGTTCCAATTCCACGCAGCGCGCGATATCGGCCGGGCCCATCGGTTCGATATGGACCACCGGCGAGGATTCGGTACTCATCGCACCGCCTGATAGCTGCGTTCGACCGCATCGGGACGGCGCAGATACAGCGGGACCAGCGGCTGCGGCGTCGCGCGCGCGAGGATGTCGTGGGCGGCACACCGCACCAGCCCCGCCGCCGACGGGGTCTCCACCGGCAGCACCGGAAGATCGAAAAAGTCCACGTGCGAGGGTGATCCGGCGATCGCGGTCGCGTCCCCGGAATCCAGATCGACCGGTTTGCACACACCGGGACCGTCGACGCGGCCGCCGCGGCGATACCGCGCCCAGTACACCTCGCGGCGGCGGGCGTCGGTCACCACGAGCAATTCGGCGCCCGAGATCTCGTCCTGACCGGCCGGCACCTCGGGCCATGCCTCCGCGGCGATGGCGTCGAGACTGCAGACGCCGTGCACCGGCAGGCCCAGGGCGTCACCGAAGGCGGCGGCGGTCGCCATTCCCACCCGCAGGCCGGTGAACGGGCCGGGGCCGATACCCACCACGACCGCCCCGATATCGGTGCGCGTGCGGTCGGCCTCCTCGAGGCAGGCCAGAATCTGCGGAGTGAGCACCTCGTTGTGGGCGCGCGCGTCCACGGTCACCCGGGAGGCGAGAGTGCGGACCTGCGGCTGTGTGGCGGCCTGCTCCAGTTCCACCAGTCCTGCTGTAACGGCAGGCGTCGCGGTGTCGACAGCAAGTACAAGCATGATTGCCTCAACGATACCGGTTGGTCACCTGCTGTATGCCATCAGCGCCGTCGGCGTATTCGCATGTCGCAACCGCGGGGCAAACCGCTGCCGACCGGATGTTCGCACGTCGTGACGAGGCGACCGCGTGGCGCTCGTCAACGACCAAGTGCCGCAACAACTGCCGGGGTGCCGGTGCGGAGGTCCGCGATCGGGGCCCGGCGGCCGGGCCGGATTCCGCGCTGCCGCGTATTCGCCCGCGGCGCATCGGTGGCGAGCATCACAACCGATCAGTACTGACCGACCCACTCCCAGGTGGCGGTGCGGGTCTCCGATTCCGCTTCCCGATGCAACCGCACCCGCAGATGACGGTCCGCGAGATGTTCGACGACGCCGAGGCCCCACTCGACGACCACCACCGCTTCGTGCAGATCGGCATCGAGATCCAGGGCGTCGAGCTCGTCGAGGTCACCGCCCAGCCGGTAGGCGTCGACATGCACCAGCGGTATCGATCCCGGCGCCGCGCCCGCGCGATGCTGCCGCGCGATGATGAAGGTCGGTGAGCTGACCCGTCCCTCGACCCCGAGCCCGGCCGCGATCCCCCGGGTCAGCGCGGTCTTCCCCGCGCCCAGCGGGCCGTCGAGCACCACCAGATCGCCGGGCCGCAACTCGGCGGCCAGCTCCCGGCCCAGCGCCTCGGTATCGGCGACCGTGGGCAGTTCTCGGCTCTCGGCCTCGCCCTGTGCATCCGGGGCTTGCTCGCGATGCTCAGCCATTGCTCGCCTCCCGCCCCACGCCGTAGTCGACGGACGCGCCGCCGAATACGCCCGTGCGCAACAGCAATCGATCCAGCGCGGCGTTGATCAGCTCGGGATATTGCAGATGCACCATATGCGCGGCGTCGGTGACCCGGATCAGATCGGCGTCCGGCAGCCGGGCGGCGAGTTCCCGCGAATTGCGGAACGGGATGATCAGGTCGTGGTCGCCGCCGACGACCAGCGCCGGCTGCGGCGCGAGCACCGGTAGCGCCGCCGATTCGTCGTGCACCTGCAGGGCTTCGAGAAATTTCACGATGGTCTCGACCGGTGTGCGATCGATCATCGAGGTGGTGAATCGCGACAGCGTGGGACTGACGTCGCCGTGGAACGAACTGACGTGCAGGACCGGGGTGATCAGCTGACGGGCCGTGACCCGTCCCGCCTGCACCAGCGCCGGGGAGGTGTGGGCGAGCACCCGGAACCCGTCGATCGCCGGACTGCGCAACAGCTGTGCCGCACCGGCGCGGGTCACCCCGGCCGCGGTGGTGGACAGCAGTGCGGAGGCCAGCACGCGGCGCTCGAACAATTGCGGATTCCGCGCGGCCGCCGCGAGAATCGCCATCCCACCCATGGAATGCCCCACCAGCACCAGCGGGCCGTCGGGCGCACAATCCTCGATCACCCGCAGCAGGTCGCGTCCCAGCTGTGGAACCGTGCAATTCGCAGTGCTCGACGTGCCGGAACTGCCGTGCCCGCGCAGATCGAAGAACACCATGCGGACCTGCGCGCCCCACTGCCTCGCGAGATCACGGCGCTGAAAGTGGAACGAGTGCATGCTGTTACAGAATCCGTGCACGAAAACGACGGTGGCAGCGGGTTTCTCGGCGCCGACGACGCGCGCGGCCAGCGGTACGCCGTCGTCGGCCACCACCCGGCGCGCGGGATCGCGGTCCAGCAAGGTGAAATCCTCGTCGCGCAGGTCGTCACCGCGAGCCGGCCAGGCGACGGCGGCGCCCATTCGCCGCAGGGCCTGCGCACCGGCCAGCGCGCCCAGCACACTCGCCGACGCCACCCCGCCACGCAGCAGTGTGGACCGTAACCGGCGCGCGCTCCGAAACTGATGTGCCCGTTCGGGTTCCATCACACCACCCCTGCCTGTCCGGTATAGCCTCGCACGACACGGCCGCGGGGGGAACACACGATCTCGTAGTGGATGGTGTTCATCAGTTCCGCCCACCGCTGGGCGTGCGGATCACCCGGGGCCCCGCCGAACAGCACCGCGCGATCCCCCTCCTGCACTCCCTGCCGGTTCTCGCCCAGATCCACGACCAGCTGATCCATGCACACCCGGCCGATGTTCGGATACTCCGCATCCCCGATCCGCAGCGCGATCCGACCGCCCAGGCCGCGCGGCACGCCGTCGGCGTAACCGGCCGGAATCAGTGCCACCGTGGTGTCGTGCGGCGCGATCCACTCGTGCCCGTAGGACACGCCCTCGCCCTGCGCCACCCGTTTGACCAAGGCGACCCGGGCCCGGAAGGTCATGGCCGGGCGCAGGCCGAAGTCGGAGATCTCCGGAATCGGACTCAGGCCGTAGACGGCGATACCGGGCCGCACCATGTCGAACGCCAGATCGGGCCGGGTGAGCGTGGCCGCGGAGTTGGCCAGGTGCACCACCTCGGGCTGCAGCCCGTAGTCCTTGGCGAGAGCGATGGCCTCGACGAATCTGTCCCGCTGCGCGTCGATGACCGGATGCTGCGGCTGATCGGCGTGGGCAAGGTGGGAGAACATCGCCCGCAGATGCACCACGCGCTCGGCGACCAGCTCCTGCAGCAGGGTCAGCACGTGCGGATACTCCGTGGAGGAGACACCGTTGCGGTTCAGGCCGGTATCGAGTTTCAGCGTGACGGTCGCGGTGGTTCCGCTCGCCCGCGCCGCGCGCTCCACCGCCCGCAGGTGGGCGGTCGAGGAGACTCCGATCTCGACATCGGCGGCGATCGCGGCGGCGTAATCCGCGTCGGAGGTGTTGAGCCAGCTGAGGATGGGCGCGGTGATACCGGCCGCGCGCAACTCCAGCGCCTCGGGAATGGTGGTCACGCCGAGTTCGGCCGCGCCCGCGGCCAGTGCCGCCCGGCCGACCTGCACCGCTCCGTGGTTGTAGGCGTCGGCCTTCACCACCACCATCACCGCGGCATCGCCCGCGTGTTCGCGCAGTATCCGCACGTTGTGTGCGATGGCATCCAGATCGACGACGGTCTCCACCTGCGGATCAGCGCTACTCACGGCTACCGATCCTGCCACGCGGCGCGTCGCGCCCACCCGGCGCGCCCGAGTGATATCGGATCGAGCCGAAATCAACCCTTGCTTGGAGTGCACTCCAGCTCATTAGCGTGGTTCACGCGGGCACACGCCGCCCGCCACCACCCATCGACCAGAGGGGTTTCATGAGCAAGGTTTGGTTCATCACCGGCGTCTCGCGCGGATTCGGCCGCGAATGGGCTCTGGCGGCCCTCGAGCGCGGCGACCGGGTCGCCGGAACCGCGCGCAAGCTGGAGACACTCGACGACATCGTCGCCGCCTACCCCGACACCTTCCTGCCGCTCCAACTCGACGTCACCGACCGCGCGGGCGACTTCGCGGCGGTCGCGGAGGCCGCCGAGCGGTTCGGCCGCCTGGACGTCGTGGTCAACAACGCCGGGTACGGGCACTTCGGCATGATCGAGGAACTGACCGAAGAGGAGATCCGCGCTCAGCTCGAGACCAACGTCTTCGGGGCGCTGTGGGTCACCCAGGCGGCGCTGCCGATTCTGCGCGAGCAGGGCAGCGGCCACATCATCCAGGTGTCGAGCATCGGCGGGATCAGCGCCTTCCCGAATCTGGGCGCCTATCACGCGTCGAAGTGGGCGCTCGAGGGGTTCTCGCAGTCGCTGGCGCAGGAGGTCGCCGGTTTCGGCATCCACGTCACATTGATCGAGCCGGGCGGGTTCAGCACCGATTGGGCCGGCCCGTCGTCGGTGCACAGCACGGAAAACCCCGCCTACGACGAGGTGCGGGCCGCGCGCACTCGGACCCGTTCGGCCCAGCAGCCCGGCGAGCCGACGGCTACGCGGGCGGCGATCCTGGCCGTGGTCGACGCCGACAAGCCGCCCTTGCGGCTGTTCCTGGGGACCGCACCGCTGCAGATCGCGACCGCCGACTACGAGTCGCGACTGTCGACCTGGCGCGAATGGGAGTCGGTCACGCTGGCCGCCCAGGGCGACTGACCGGGCACGTACCGGGAGGACGGGCTGCCGGCGCTTCGGTCCCGGCGCCCGGCCGTCCACCGTGGTTCCGCCGTGGCGAAGATGGCGCGGTCAGAACGAATCGGCCGGCAGTCCGTCCGCGGCATCGACGAGACTACGCAGGGTCCGCACCGCGGCTCGTAGGTGATGCAGCAGCGGAGTAGCCGAAATAGGCGCTGCCGCATCACTGTCGGCATGGGCGGCGAGATTCGCGGCGAGGGCGTGGACACGCGCGGCGGCCGCCGCCGCCCACCCCGGGTCCCGTCCCGCCGCCAGCAGTGCGCCGATGACGCCGGACAGTACGTCCCCGGCGCCCGCGGTGGCCGCCCAGGAACCACCCGCCTCGTTGACCAGCGTCGGCTCGCCGGGGGTGGCGACCAGCGTGGACCGCCCCTTCAGCAGGACCGTGACCTGCCACTTCTCGGCGAGTTCACGCACCGCCGCCACCCGGTCGGGGCCGAGTTCACGGCCGGTCAGACGCGCGAATTCGCCTGCGTGCGGTGTCAATACGGTCGGTGCGCCGCGACCGGTGACCAGCTCCGGCGTGGCGGCCAGCAGGGTCAACCCGTCGGCGTCGACCACCACGGGCAGATCGGTGGCCAGGACCTCCGACAGACGCTCGCGCGCGGCGTCGTCGGTACCCGCCCCCGGCCCGAACACCCAGGACTGCACCCGCCCGGTTCCGGAAATACTCTCGGCCGCAATGACTTCCGGGAATTGCGCGAGAACCTGTGCGGCTGCGGTTCCGGCGTAGCGGACCATGCCGGAGGTGGCGGCCACCGCGGCGCCGGTACACAACACCGCGGCGCCGGGGTAGGTGTCGCTGCCGGCGTGGACGCCGGTGACACCCTGCGTGTATTTGTCGTCGCGCGGTCCGGGCACCGGCCAGTCGCGACCGATCGACACCGGCTCCAACGCGGCCAGCTGCGGCTCGGGCAGGCGTAACCCGATGGGAACCAGCTGAATTCGCCCACACCACGGCGCGGCCAGCGCGTGCACCGGTTTGTAGGAACCGAAGGTGACCGTCACCGCGGCCCGTACCGCCGGGCCGTCCACCGCACCGGTATTCGGATCGACACCGCTCGGCAGGTCGACGGCGACGATCGGTGCCTCGATCGCCGCTACCAACTCGGCGGCCCGGGGTCGCAGCGCACCCCGGCCGGAGATTCCGATGATGCCGTCGACCACCAGGTCCGGCGTGCCGAGCAGTTCGGCGGCCGATCCCGCCCCGGCCTCACGAATCCGCCCGCCCGCCCGGCGCAGCGCGGCGAGTCCTTCCGCATGCGCTCGCTCGGGCGACAACAGCACGGCCGTCACCCCCGCACCGCGCCGGCGCAGCGCCGCGCCCGCCCAGAGCGCATCGCCGCCGTTGTCCCCCGATCCGACGAGCAGTGTCACGGACCGCCCGGCGACGCCGCCGGTCCGTTCCCGCAGTTCGGCCGCAACCACATTCGCCAATCCGTACGCGGCACGGCGCATCGGCACCCCCGCGGCGACCCGCTCGAACAGTTCGGCTTCGGCAGCTCGCACCTCGTCGACGGTGAAATATCCCCGCAGGGCCGGTGCCATCATTCGCCTCCTCGTAGGGATCGCACAGGGATCGCGCTCGAATCGGAACCTCCAGCAGATTACGCCCGGGATCTTCGGTTCCCGCATGCCCGCGGCTCTGCCGCCGGTGCGCCGCGGCCGGATCGCACGCGGGTGCCGCGAACCGGACGCCACCATTCGGACTAGGCTCGTGATCATGGCCCACAGCACCGTACGCAGCCGCGCAGCGCGTCTCCTCCCGATCGCCGGAGCGCTGGTGGCTGCCGTGCTGATCGCCGGATGTGGTTCGAACACAACGACATCCACTCCGTCGCCCACGACCGTGACCACGCCGCCGGGTACCGCGGCTGCCTCGCCGACCGCGGCCCAACCGGCCTCGGTCACCGTGCGCGTCGAGGATATGAAGTTCTCCCCCGACGCCGTCACGGTCCAGGCGGGCGACACCGTCACCTGGAAGTTCTCCGACAAGGTGCCGCATGCCGTGCAAGGCATCGGCGATGCGGCGATGGGCATCAACAGCCCGATTTTCACCGGCGGCGAGTGGAGCCATACCTTCGCCGTGCCCGGCGTCTACCGCTACCTGTGCCCGCTGCATCCCGAAATGCGAGGCACCGTCACGGTGCGGTAGTCGCGACGCCGTCTCCTACTTGCATCTCGCGGCGGTTCAACGCCTCCACGGCCGTCACCAGTGGGGCCAGTTCGGGATCGGCCGCGGCCTCGCGGAGCGCCTGCGACAGGGCGGCGTCGTTGGTGGGCCGCGCCTGTTCGAGGAGGGCAAGACCAGCGGGCGTGACGTCGGTATAGATGCCCCGGCGGTCGTCCGGGCACAGATAACGCTGCAGGAGACCGCGGTCCTCGAGCCGGGTCACCAGCCGCGTGGTCGCGCTCTGACTCAGCGCCACCGAGTCGGCGACCTGGTTCATCCGCAGATGGCCACCGGGCCCGTCGTGTTGGCGGCTGAGCACGGTGAGAAGTGAGTATTCGCGCACGCTGAGCTCGTGGCCGGCCTGCAGGGCGCGTTCGATCCGTGCCTCGATCCGGTCGTGCAGCACCGAGAGCGCATACCAGCCATCCGCCAATCCGGTCAGTGCGGCTTCCGCGGTCATCGGGCCCTCCTCATGTCGTCGCCGTCCCCAGGATAACGCGCTCCCGCAATAGCAAGCGCTTGCAATTAACACGCGTCTGCAATTATTGTCGACGCCTGTAACGCCCGTCTACAACACCGTGTGGAGGCCTGCACCCATGCCACTCGCACTTCTCGCCCTCTCCCTCGGCGCATTCGCCATCGGGACGACCGAATTCATCGTGGTCGGGTTGCTGCCCGGGGTCGCGGACAGTTACGCGGTATCGATCCCGACCGCCGGTTGGCTGGTCACCGGCTACGCCCTCGGCGTGCTCGTCGGTGCGCCGGTGATGACCGGACTCGGCACGTGTGTATCCCGCAAGCGCATGCTGCTGATCAGCCTGCTGCTGTTGATCGCCGGCAACGCATTGTCCGCTGCCGCACCGACTTTCGGCCTGATGCTGACCGGCCGCATCATCGCCTCACTAGCGCACGGCGCCTTCTTCGGCATCGGGGCGGTGGTCGCCGGATCGCTCGTCGCCCCGGACCGACGCGCCGGTGCGATCGCCATGATGTTCACCGGGCTCACCGTCGCGACCGTGGTCGGCGTTCCGCTGAGCACTCTGCTGGGGCAGCATTTCGGTTGGCGGCTCGCCTTCGCGCTGGTCGCCGCCGTCGGCGCGCTCGCCTTCGCCGGAGTGCTGGCGCTGGTGCCCGATCGGCCGGCACCGCGCGACGCCCGGTTCACCCGGGAGCTGGCGGTCCTGCGCAATCCGCAGGTACTGCTCGCGATGGCGATGACCGTGCTCGGCTTCGGCGGTGTCTTCGCCGCCATCACCTACCTCGCGCCGATGATGACCGAGGTCACCGGATTCGCCGAAACCTCGGTCACCTGGATCATGGTGTTGTTCGGCCTCGGATTCCTGATCGGCAATCTGGTCGGCGGCCGTTACGCTGATCGCCATCTGCTGCCGATGCTCTACATCACGCTGGCGGCGCTGGCCGTCGTCCTGGCCCTGTTCACGCTCACCGCGCACAACAAGGTCGCGGCGGCGATCACCGTCGTCCTGATCGGAGCCCTGGGCTTCGCCACCGTGCCGCCGCTGCAGAAGCGGGTCCTCGATCAGGCCGCCGCGGCGCCGACGCTGGCCTCCGCGCTGAATATCGGGGCCTTCAATCTGGGCAACGCGCTCGCCGCATGGCTCGGCGGATCGGTCATCGCCGCGGGTTTCGGTTACACGAGCCCCAGCTGGGTCGGCGTGGCCCTGGCCACGAGCGCACTCGGCTCGGCCGTCTGGTCGGGCGCACTGGAACGTCGCACGACACGCTCCAGCACGGCACCCGAAGAGCTTGTGGCAGTGGGAGATTGACCGGCGCGCCCGCCGCTATTCGACGGTGACCGACTTCGCGAGGTTGCGTGGTTTGTCGATGTCGTAGCCGCGGGTCTGCGCCACCTCGGCGGCGAAGATCTGCAGCGGCACGGTCGACAGCAGCGGCTGGAAGAGGGTCGGGGCGGCCGGGATCTCGATCAGATGATCGGCGAACGGGCGGACCGTATCGTCGCCCTCCTCCGCGATCACGATGGTGCGGGCACCACGGGCCTGGATCTCCCGGATGTTGCTGAGCAGCTTCGAATGCAGCACCGCGCGTCCCTTCGGGGAAGGCATCACCACGATCACCGGCAGACCCTCCTCGATCAGCGCGATCGGGCCGTGCTTGAGCTCACCGGCGGCGAAACCCTCGGCGTGCATATAGGCGAGCTCTTTGAGTTTGAGCGCACCCTCCAGCGCGACCGGATAGCCGACGTGGCGGCCGAGGAACAGCACCGTCGACTGATGCGCGAACCGGCGGGCGATCTCGCGCACCTGCGGCGCGGTCTCGAGCACCCGCTCCACCAGCTTCGGCATGGCCTCCAGTTCACCGAATTCGCGAGCCACCTCGTCCGGATACTTGGTGCCGCGCGCCTGCGCGAGGGCAAGGCCCACAAGGTAATTCGCGGTGATCTGGGCGAGGAAGGCCTTGGTCGAGGCGACCCCGATCTCCGGGCCGGTGCGGGTGTAGACCACGGCATCGGATTCACGCGGAATCTGCGCGCCGTTGGTGTTGCAGATGGCGAGCACACGCGCCTTCTGCTCCTTGGCGTGACGCACCGCCTCCAGCGTGTCGGCCGTCTCACCGGACTGCGAGATCGCGACGACCAGCGTGGACCGGTCGAGGACCGGGTCGCGGTAGCGGAATTCACTGGCCAGCTCCACCTCGACCGGAACCCGGGTCCAATGTTCGATCGCGTACTTGGCCAGCAGTCCGGCGTGATACGAACTGCCGCAGGCCACCACGAACACCTTGTCGAATTCGCGAAGTTCCTGATCGGCGAGGCGCTGCTCGTCCAGCACGATGCGGCCGTTGTCGAAATGGCCCATCAGCGTCTCGGCCACCCCGGCGGGCTGCTCCTCGATCTCCTTGAGCATGAAGTAGTCGTGGCCGCCCTTCTCGGCGGCGGCCAGATCCCAGTCGATGGTGAACGGCCGGGTCCGCGCGCCCTCGGTAGCGCCGGCGAAGTCGGTGACCACATAGCTGTCCGCGGTGATCACCACGGCCTGGTCCTGACCGAGCTCGACCGCTTCGCGCGTGTGCTCGATGAACGCCGTCACATCCGAGGCGATGAACATCTCCCCCTTGCCCACACCGACCACCAGCGGCGTCGAGCGACGCGCGGCCACGATCGTGCCCGGATGATCGGCATGCGTGAACACCAGCGTGAACGCGCCCTCGAGCCGGCGCAGGACGGCCAGCGCACTGCCGACGAAATCACCGGCCGTGGGGCCGGCCGCGTAGGCCTGGGCAACCAGGTGCACGGCGACCTCGGTGTCGGTATCGCTGCGCAGTTCGACCCCGGCCTCCTCGAGTTCGCGCCGCAGCGGGGCGAAGTTCTCGATGATGCCGTTGTGCACGACCGCGACCCGGCCCGCGAGGTCACGGTGAGGGTGCGCATTGCGGTCGGTGGGCGCGCCGTGCGTGGCCCACCGCGTATGTCCCATACCGGTAGTACCGGCGAACGCGGCGGGACCGGCCTCGGCCAGCTCGGCCTCCAGATTGGCCAGCCGACCGGCCTTGCGCTCCACCGCGATAGTGCCCGCGCCGTCCAGGATCGCCACGCCCGCGGAGTCGTAGCCCCGGTACTCCATGCGGCGCAGTGCGTCCACGACGACGCCGAGCGCGTCCCGGTACCCGACGTAGCCAACGATTCCGCACATGGTGTCCCAGCCTACTTGGGCCGCGTGGACACGCGAATCGGCCTGCTATCGAAGCAGGTGGGGGCGTGTCCGGGCCGCTCCGCTCGTGACAGTGCCGCATTCCGGGCGACTCTCGGTAGAGTTCACCCCCGTGTCGGTGTCTGTGAAATCGCTTCTGAGCATTCTGACCAGCCCTGGTCCGCACCGGGTGATGCGCGGCAACCTCGGCATCGCCGGGCAGCCCGGCGTGGTGTACACCCCCGAAGAGGGCCACAATCTGCCCGCGGTCGTCTTCGGACACGGCTGGCTCGCCGGCGCCGGCAACTATCGCCGACTGCTCGAACACCTCGCGTCCTGGGGTTTCGTCGCCGCCGCACCCGACACCGAACGCGGCCCGCTGCCCTCGCACCTGAATCTGGCCACCGACCTGCTGACCACGCTCGACATCTGCGCGGGCGTGCGGCTGGGCACCGGCGCGATCAGCGTGCACCCGGACAAGCTCGCGCTGGCAGGGCACGGGATGGGCGCGGGCGCCGCCGTCATCGCCGCCTCGCAGCGCAAGGTCGGCGCCGTGGCGGCCCTCTATCCGGCACCCACCGCCCCGAGCGCGGAAGCGCTGGCGGCCCGGATCGACACCCCGGCCCTCATCGTCGCCGGCGGTGTCGACATCTCCACCGGCAACTGCACCGCGCAGGCCCTCGCCACCGCCTGGGGCGGGCCGATGTCGCTGCGCACCGTCGACAAGGCCACCCACAACGGCATCGTCGAGGGCCGCCGCGCTCTCGCCGCGCTCGGCGCCGCCAAGTACGAACCCAAGACCGAACGCATCACCCGAGCCCTCCTGGTCGGCTACCTCAGCTACCAACTCCTGGGCGACAAGAAATATCAGCCCTTCGCCGACCCGGAAGCCGACATCCCCCACACCTCGGCCGTCGACCCCGAAGCCACCGAAGAGCCAGAGCCCGAACACGTTTCGCCCTTGCAGCTCGTGCAGGTAGCCCGCGCCCTGCGCAAGTAGAAGGCCGTCGCCCGGGAGCGCACGAGAACGGTGGGAACCGATCGTCGCCGGGCCGCGTCGGATATGTTGACGGCTGGTTTTCGACGGAGGGGTGGACAGATGGCGGACGCCGAGCAGGAGGCCGCGCGGGCGCGGAACGAGGCGTTGCGACTGGAGGTCGATTCCCTTCTGGCGACCTTCGAACAGCAGAAGCGCGAACTCGCCGACGTACAGGAGCGGTTGGCCGCCACGACCGCCGAGGCCTGGTCCGCGGACAATCTGGTCCGGGTCGTCGCCAATGTCGCGGGCGTGGTGGTGGAGGTCCATCTGGAGCCCGAGGCGTTCAAGCGGTCGACCCCGGAGAAACTCGGCAGGTCGATGGCCGAGGCCGCACAGGCCGCGGCTCGCCGGGCCGGCGAGTTGTCGCAGCAGGCGCTGGCACCCATCCAGGAGGTCGCCGGTGACGTGCCCGACCTCTCCGACATCCTCCCGGGTGCGCCCAGCATCAAGGATCTGATGAACACGCTGCTGCCCGATCCGGCGGGAAGCGCACCGGCGCAACAGGGCTCGTCGGAGCCGGGGGCGTTCGACGACGAGGACGAGGACGACTACTACCGCAACCGCGGCTACCTGCGGGGGGAGCGATGAGCGCGTTCAAGGTCGATCCGGCCGCTCTGCGGGCGACCGAGCCCCGGTACAACGACGTTTCGGACCGGGTGATCACCGCGGTGCAGAACCTGAAGCGGATCGTCGAGGCCGAGGGCCAGTGCTGGGGTGACGACGAAATCGGCGAGAAGTTCGCGAAGGGGTACGTCGATCCCGCCGGTAAGGCCGTCACGACCGGCAGTAATCTCGGCGCGATCCTCACCAGCATGGCGGGCAATATGCGCTCCGCGGCCGAAACGCTGCAGGCGCAGGACCAAGCCAACGCCGGCGCGATCGCCCAGACCCAATTCTGATTCCGCGCCGCACATGGGTATCGAAATCCCCACCGAACTGCAGTGGGTCGCGAAATATGTTGTGGGTGCCGGTGATTGGCCCAAGGGTGACGAGACCGCGATGCGGCGGCTCGCCCACGGCTGGGACCAGCTCGCCGACGCCCTGACCGAAATTCAGACCGACGCGGGTTCGGTCACCACCTCCGCTTTGGCCGCCGTCGACGGGAAGACCCACGAGGCGATCAAGGAGTTCTGGGATCAGGTCGCGGGCGACAAAGGCCTGTGGCCGGGGCTGATCGAGGAAGTCAAGGGCCTGAGCAAGGACCTCGACGACACCGCCACCGATATCGAACATACGAAATACGTCATCATCGCGACCCTGGTGATCTTCGCGATTCAGATGATCCAGGCGATCGCCACGGCATGTACGGGTATCGGCGCCCCCGCCGCCGCGGCGGAGGAGGCTGCGGCGCAGGTCGCCGCGCGCCTGACCATCCGCCAGATCATCAAGTGGCTGATCCAGAAGATCTCCACCCGGGCGCTGGCCAAGGCCGCGATCATCGGTGTGGCGCAGGGCGCCGGTGTCGACGCGGGCGCCAGTCTGCTGCAGATGGCGCAGGGTAAGCGCGGTGGTTTCACCGGCGAGGAAGTGAAAGGGCTGTTCGCCGAGAGCGTTTCAGGCGCTGTCGGTGGTGCGGTGGGCGCGAAACTGGGCTCCGACGGGCTGGCCAAGGGCCTCGTCGACAAGGCCGGGTCGACTGCCGGAAAGTTCGCCGCGCGCACGGCCGCCGATGCTGTCGGTGGCGCGGCCGGATCGGTCGCCGGAACCGCCGCGAGCGTCCCGTTCGGCGGGAAATTCGAGGTCGACCCGACCACGCTCGCGACATCGTCGGTCGCCGGCGCGGCTCAGGGTGCGCTCGGCCAGGTGCACGAAGGGCGGACCACGCCCGCGAGCCACGAATCCGGAACGACGGACGCCGGGGATTCGGGAAGTTCCAGTTCCGCTGCGGGACAGTCTCACTCGACTGACAACTCGACCGGCACCCATTCGGGGAACGAGACGAGCCCAGCGCAGCCGTCTCCAGCGCACGACAACACAGCCGCACCGTCCACGGCACACGACAGCGCGCCGACCGGTCCCGCGCCTGCCGGTGATACCGACGCACAGCCGTCACCCCACACCTCGTCGCCCGCTCCCGCCGGCACCGAGACGGGCACGACTTCACACAGCAACGATGCGGCGCCGGCACCGGACCACACCACCCAACCGGGTAACGGGAACGGCCTTCCCGAACACACGGAATCCGCTGCGCCCCAACACAACACCGCACCCACCGATGCGCCGCAAGCCTCGCACACCCCGACTACCGAGACCGCGCCATCCGGCCACCCGACCCCGGCAGAGCATTCGGTACCCGAGCAGCCCCACACCGGGTCGAGCCTGAACTGGGACACCGATTCGCCGTCTCCATCGGAGACCGGCAGCACAGCGCACGACTCCAGCGGCGCGACGAACCACCCGGCGCCGCACGACACGTCGAATCCGGCGAACGACGCGCCGGCAACCTCACAGCCGGCCGGACCCGGACACACCGCACCGCAGCATCCGGACTCGGCGCCAGCGAATACGCCGGCGCAGCACGATGTCGCTCCGGCAGCACCCGCCGCATCTCCGCATCCGGATGCCGGGGCGCCCGTTCACCACGACGAATCACCGGCGCCGCAACCCGATTCACAGGCCGGGCCCGCACACCCCACAGCGACACCACACAAAAGTTCGGTCGATCCGGCGGCATCGCCACAACCGGTCGGCGACCGGGCCCCGACTCCGGCCGACACCGCCCCGGCGACCACGCACGCCGCTACCGCCGACTCCCCCACCGCCGCGACGCCGTCGGCGGCTCCCTCGATGGGATCGATGGGATCTCTCGGTTCCTCCGGGGGTGAAGGTACACATCGGTCGAGCACCCCCGCCCACACCCCGATCCACCCGGAGACACCGCACTCCGGGCCCGACACCGCGTCGCGCCCGGACAGTTCCCGTTCCCCGCGCGAGAACGTGCGAACCGAAACACCCCCCGCGAGCAGACCCGAGTCACCGCGTCCGGCGCCATCGACCCCGACCACACAGGGCACGACTGCCCGGCCGGAGCCCGGCCGTCACACCCCCGGCTCGACCGCCGCCGGCCACTCCTCCGCGCGGCCCGGACCGGAATCGACGCCACCGCCGGCGCGTACTCCGGAGCCGAACCGCCCGCAGACTCCGCACGTTCGAAACGAACACGCGCAGAACAAACCCACCGGCGAGCGACCGCCCGGCGCTGCCGCGAGCCGTTCGGAGACTCAGGCTCCCAACGGAACTCGTCCCGAGTCACCCGTGCCGGCCGATGCGTCCGGTCGTCGTTCCGAACACTCGGACCGCCCGGGTGCCGCAGACGACCCGTCCCGTGCAACCGGCGAGCATCGCCTGTCCGACGATTCGACCGCCGCACCCCACAACCATTCCGACCCGGAACCAGCCGAGGTCCCGCGCACCGGCACCGACGGAAGTGCGGAAGCGGAACCGCCGACGGCACCATCGCAGCCGCCGCACCGCCCGGGCTTCGACCCCGCGATCCACAACTACGTCGCTCGTCACAACGACGGCCGGATGATCCACATGGATCCGTTCTATTCCGGCCGATACAACCCTCACATCGACCGCTACCAGCCGACGCCGGAGGAGATCTCCGCGGCCCGCGCCCACCCACCCGGGGAAAGCCCGCACGATGTGGAAGTCCGCCGCTGGGAAGAACACCGCGCCGGAGCCGCGGAAGCGCCTGCCGCCCAAGAGCAATCACCTGCCCGCACACCCGAGCACGAAGCTCCGACCGCTCGCGACTCGTCACCGGAGAACACCGCCCGTCCAGAGCGTCCGGCCGAACGCACTCCCACACCCAGCGATCGTGCCGGAACACCGCACGACGGGAACACACCCCCGCACAATCGCACCGGCACCCCCCACGATCACCCCGCCAACGCCCCCGAACACCCGGCGGCCGAACGCCCGGAAACCCCGCCGCTGCGCCGCGAACCCGAACTGGCAACCCCACCCCGCTGGGCCCACCACGACCCGAACTTCCTCGCAAATTCGATGCGCCCGCCGGAGTTCATGCGACGCGGCGCCTCCCACCCGGCCAACGGCCACCCACACCCGGCATCGCATCCGGAAACACGGGGGTCGACCGATCGCCCGAACAATCCGCGAGCGCCCCACCCGAACCGCTCACACCCTGAAACACCGCGACCGGAAACCCCACGGCCCAGCCGAGTCCATCCGGAGACTCACGGGCCAACGCATCCCGTCGGCCACCCGGCCCAGGAACAAGCGCCGCACGCAAATCCGAGCCGGCCGTCCCCACACCCACGGCACACCGACCCCAGCACGCAACACCCGGCGCCTCACCAAGCGGCGGGAACCCCACCCCAACATTCACACCCGGCGCCCGATCGTCGGAACCGCACCGCTTGGCGACGGCTGCTGGGCACGCTGGGTATCGGTCGAAACGAACACGGCGCCTCGCCGGGCTCACATGGCCCCCATGCACCATCGGAAACCGGCACTCGGCACGATCTCAATACCAACCAGCATCCTGGACATCCCGTCCCGGCCGATGGATGGTTTACGCAGCACGGTGGCGATCTGAATCACCCACTGGCTACGACGAGAATGATGGATCAGTACGTCGGCGAACAGATTCCTGGGCGGAGGTGGCCCACAGGGGTCTGGTATTACGATGATGTCGGCCGCCAACAATTCCGCCTCAGAATTCACGAAGGACGGATTTACGATGCGCAGGGAAGACTTTTCGATACCAGGTCGGGCGTGAGCGTGTGGAACGGACAGGGTAACGCTATCTTCGTCATGGATGAGCATGGAAATCTCTACGCATCACTCTTCCAGCAGCCCGGCGTTTTCCATCATTCCAGCTTCCTCGCAGGAGCACCAGTCGCCGGTGCAGGAGAGTTGGTCGTCATAAACGGCGAACTCCAGTTGATTACCGATAGCAGCGGCCACTACCGCCCCGGCCACGATTACACCTTGCAAGTTGTCGACCGGTTGCGAGCGATGGGGGTTCCGATAACACGCGACCAGATCAGACTGACACCTGGCGCATCGTAGAAGGGTTCTCATGAACGAGATGTGGCGGTCCGTTGTGGACGCTATTGTCTACAATATCGAATATTACCCCGATCTGGGGCCTGATGCCGTGGACGGCACAGCACGGGCGCTTCTTGTTCAACCCCTGTGGAATATGACTCCACAGGAAGAATACGAAGCGATACAACATGCCATTCAGGCCCAGGGGCCCATCACATCGATACCTACAGCACATGACCAGGCTGCTATACGAGACTTCCTGGGTCGCGTGCTGAGCCGCCTGGACGAAATGAAACCTTGGCCCGAGCCACGGTTCCAGACCGTGCCGATACTTCGCTGGTCGGAGTTTCTCAACGCCCCCCTCGTCGCCGTAATAGACGCACCGTTCCCTTATATTCAAGACAGGGTTGGACAGGCATTCGGACAGCCTCCGGACGAAAGTCGCTATTATCTTTTGCTGAAACTCGGGTCCGGAGCCGAAATCGGCCTGATCTGGCCTCTCCGCGACGATCAAACAAAAACCGGCCTGGTAGCACTCGGCACGCGATCACCGACCGAAATTGTCGAGGAACTCCTCGATGCATCGACCCTGCCACCGGAGATCATCACCCCTGTCCAGCCCGGCCCCAATGCTCGCCCGGCAGAACAATCACGGTTCGAGACGACTCCGTTGCTACCGGAGTTTCACGGTGAAAACTTGCCCGGAAATCCGATCTGGTCAGGAAAACAGGTTCGCTATCTGACCGATCAGGAACGGCCACCCTATCGAATCCAATTCGACAACGGTCTGGCTTACGACAGCAATGGGAAACTCTTGGACACACGCGGAAGCGCCACACTGTGGACTCCACAAGGTGGTCGAGCGATCTTTGTTATGGACGCTTTCGGGAACCTCTACTGGTCACCGTGGCATATCCTCGGGCAATTTCATCACTCCAGCCTCCTTGCGGGCGCACCCGTGGCAGGCGCCGGAGAAATCGGCGCAGTAGAAGGCCGGATACTGTTGATATCCGACAAGAGCACACACTACCGGCCGATGCAACGCTTCACCCGGCAAGTTGCAGAATCCCTCCGCAGCCGAGGCGTACCCTTTTCGGATTCTCAATTGGAGATTCACTCCGACCGATAGCCAACAGTCAGCGTGCTGCATCGCGTCGAGATCGTCGCCGGGGCTGCCGGGTGTCACCGCGTGTACTCGCTGTCACATCGTGGAAGTCGCGCAACTTGCCCGGCGACGGCTACACCGGCGTCGATACCTGATACGCGCGAGAGTTCTGCGGCCCGACGGGGCGGTTCGGCAGTCGTAGAAGGCATCAGAGCCCGAAGGTGACATATGCATCCGAATTCCGAGTTCAACCCGCCGTCCCCGTCCGGCGGCGGACCCGTTCCCCCACCACCCGACCTCTCGACAGGTGACGACCGCTGGTCACACCGTCCGCTCGAGAAGGGCCGTGGGTCCAAGACAGCGGACGACACCAGCTACAACTGGGGCCCTCTTCTACCGCCGGGGACGCCTGAGTACCCGGAGCCGAAACTGCAACGCGATCCGCTCGAAGGGCGATACGAGCCCTGGACCCGTAAGCCGTTGTTCTACTGGCCGATCCTGATCCGCGGCGAATTCGTCGGCTACATCTGGGCCTCGCAGCACCACAAGTCCGCCGGCCTGGTCCGCATCTCGAGTCGTGACGATTACTTGTGGATGGATGTCTGGAGGGAGCGGCTCGACGACTCCTGCAAGCAGGGATTGCGTCCGGTCGATGCCGTACAGCGTTGGGTCGGTGCGCCCGAAGACCCTGTCGGTGGCTACCTCCCCGCCGATGCCCCGGTCTACGACGCGCCCAATCTCGACACTCTGCACCAGCGCACCAATCCCGGCGGCCCGCCGGCGCCCGGCCCCTTCATCCAAGACGGCGAATTCCCCGACGGCACGCCGGTCGACCGCTCAGAGGGTTGGGGCCCACTGATCAGCGCACCTCTGCGCCGCTATGCGACGAGCACATCCAGCGCTGTCCACTATCTTCCGATAGTCAAGGAAGGCCGACACATCGGCTATCTCTGGGCCTCGGTCGACAACGACGCCGCCGACTACCTTCCTCTCCGAACCGCCGGCAAGACAGCACAAGTCGCAGCCGGTCTCTGGCAGCTGCGACTGAGCCAGGGGTACAAGCAGCACATTCCGCCACTGCAAGTGCTTGAAGACAACCGGCGCCATCCCGAGGACCACCTCTCCGGAATGATCCAGCCTGGTGCACACGAGGGCGAACTGCCGTCACTGGAACATCTCGAGGCATTGGCGCAGCGGTAGGCGGATTGGGAGCAGCCGGGGCGCACCGAGCTGTGGTTCGCCGTTCATATGCTGGTATACGAAGAGGGACAAGGACCTATAACCCGCTCGTGCCGGCGTGGTCAGCCGGTTCAGACCAGCCAGCTCTTGCGGCGGTAGTAGGCGTCGTCCTCGTCTTCGGCGTCGATCGGGGCGACGGCCTGGTTGGCTTTCCGGGCGGCCGCGGCGCGGGCTATCGCTTCGCGTTGCTCGCGGGCCTCTTCTTCTTGGCGCTCGCGCTCCTCGGCTTCGGCGGCGGCCAGGCGTTCGGCTTCGGCGACGCCTCGGTCGATCTCCGCGGCGAGATGTGCGCCATTGGCGGCGAGTCGGCGTTGAGCTTCCTCGTAGTCCTCGTTGTGGTAGCGCAGCCAGCGGCCGTGTTCGTACATCACCTCTTCGAGGTGGCGGGCGAGGTCCATCTCAATTCTCCCGGGTGGTCAGCGGTGGACGAGTCAGAGTGGGCCCGCCTCGGCCAGTTCCGCGCCCGAGCCGTTGGGATCGGGCGGCGGCCCCTGCGGCGGGACGGCCGGCGGCTTGTGATCGGTTTCGGAGTCACGGCGAGGCGGCGGGGGTGTAGCCGGGTTGACCGGATTGGCTTCACTACCACCGTTTTCGCTCGACTGACCGCCTCCGGCGGGTGGCTGTTGGTCGGTCGGCTTCGGTGGCGGAGGTGCCTGATCATCGTTGCCCGGCTTGCCGACACCGCTGTCCTGCTTCTGCTCGGTGTCATCGGGCTTGCGGCCGTCACCGGGTTGCTGCCCCTCGCCGAAGGACTGACCATCACCTGCGGGTGAGTCGCCAGGGTGCCCCGCGTCCCCCTCCGCACCCGGCTTCTTGTCCTCGGTGTTGATCACCGGGTTGCCGTGCTCGTCCAGCTTCATGCTGTAGGTCTTCTCGTCGCCCGAACTGTCGGACATCACGACCTTCAGCTCACCGTTCGGACCCATCTCGAACTTCAGATGTCTTCCGGCGATGTCGAATTCGGCATTCGGTTTACCGTCTGCGGCCCCCTTCGCGTCGTGCGGCTGCAACAGCGACTGCACTTGCTGCAGGGCACCGTCGAACCCTTGCTGGATCGCGGTGGACAACGCTGTCGCTCCCTGCGTCAGCGACTGCCCGAGCGTGCTGACCACCGGAGAGAGCTGGGATGCCACCTGACTGATCTGCGCAAGTCCGTCGAGGCCGGAGGTGACCGTCGGCGAGACCGACGACGGGACGGTATTCCCCGGCGTCGATTGATTACTGGGGACCGAATTCGCCGGAGCTGGGCCCGGATTGGCGGGTGCCGGTCCCGGATTGCTCGGAGAAGGCCCCGGGTTGCTCGGCTGGGACGGCTGCGGAGTCCCTGCCGGCATCGGGTACGCCGAGACATCCAATCGGTCGAGGGCGTCCGATATGCCGCCGTAGAGCTGCTCGATCGTTGATTTCGTCCGCGCGCAAAGGTCATTGAAAGACTGGACAGTGTCTTCCACACCCTTGACGAAAACCGTTCGAAGCCAGTCCGTGGCCGTGGGCCCGTACTGCTTGGCAATCTGCATCGACACCACGGGCGCGTACGAACCCGGGTTCTTGTACTCGGCAGCCACCATGATCATCCAGTCGATCTTCTGCCGCCCCGCGCTGCCATCGAAGTCCGGGCCGTCGTCCTTCCAATACTTCTTGACCGCTTCCGCCTTGCCCAAGACCGCATTTCGCAACGAGCCGGGCGCGAACGCCAAGCCCAACGACACCTGCTTGACCTGGTCGTAGTCCGTCTGCGCACGCCGGACTTGCTGGTCGAGCAGGGCATGTGCGTCATCTCCGGCAGTGCCCTGCCAGATGGATTGGACGGCGCCGAGTTGCGTCTTCTGAAGTTCCAGTTCGGTATCGGCCTCGCCGACCACGCGGCTGAGATCCTGTGCGACACCGTCCAAGGCGGCAAGGTCCATACCTCGCTCGGTATCGTATTTGGCACATAAGGATTCGTAGGACGGCATCTCTGCTCGGCCGAATCCGAGAAGTTTGTTGACCTGCGCGTACCGGGGCAGATATTCCTGGAAGAACATCAGCCCGGTGCAACCTTCGTCCAGGATCTTATCCACGGAGGCGTCGGTAGAAACGTTGAGAGTCACCAGCATTCACCACCACGGGCACGATGCGCACGACATCGGGAACACATCAGACGCGCGCCGCGGCGGGCGTTGTCGGGTTCAGATTCACACCCGTCGCGTTGAACTTCTCGACATTGGAGTCATCGACCGTCGAGTAGGTGTTGGCACTGGTGCTCATCGTTTCCCCCATCTTCGCGATCGCGGTTTGCCAATTCTTCAACCAGGCGGTCAGGTGCCCCAGCGAGTGGTTGATCTTGACACCGTCGGCAGTGTAGTCACGGCCGGCCTGCGGACCCCCGAAGGTATGCGACGTCAACTCCGTGGTCTTGTTGTCGAGTACACCCGCGGAGCCCTTGAGATTCGTCGCCATCCGCTGAAGCGACACGACGTCCACCTTGACGTGCCCACCCGAAGCCATCGTTAGCTCCCCTCCCTCGCTGACCTGCGGCCGACGCCACAGCCTTCCCGTACTCTCTTGGACGCGCTCGGACAGCAGCCGGTTCCATCACGTACCGGCGGTCGAAAACCGAAGCCACGCCGCTCACTTGCCCATTTTGCCCTTGTCCACCTGGACCCACTCGGTGCGGCCGTCGGGATAGTGGTGGAACTCCCAGGCGGAGTAGTCGCCGCCGTCGTCGACGATGCTGACGTGGTCGGCGTAGCCGTCGTGGTCCATATCGGACCAGACTTCCATCGAGTGGTCGCTGTGGAAGGTTTCGGTGTCCAGGATGCCGTCCGCGTCGATGTCCTGGGACGGGTGGTTCAGCTCCACGGCGCCGATGCCGCCGAGGTCGGAGTGTGCGTCGACTTCCGGCAGGTCCAGGCCCGGCAGATCGCCCGAATGGATCATGTATGTGCTCCTCGAGGGACGTGCGGGAATTTGTTCCATCCTGGCATCCGGAAGCGGCGCTGCGCATCCCTGGCCCGGCATGTTGTGGATAACTTGCCGGCGCCGAGGTGGGCCGCGGGTTTGCCTGTGGATAACTACCGTCGCATCGCGTCCGCTACTGCTTCGGGATGACGATCCACAGCACCAGGTAGACGATGAACTGCGGGCCGGGCAGCAAGCAGGACAGGACGAACAGCAGGCGGATCAGATTGGCGTTCCAGCCGAAATATTCGGCGAGGCCACCGCAGACGCCGCCGATCCACTTGTCGGAGCTCGATCGGGTGAGGCGGCGGGTGGGGGCGGTCATGACGCTCTCCTTCGGTCACGGTCGTGCGTTGTGGTTCCACTGTGCTGTGCGGGCGCCCTCGCGCGCATCGGGCGCGAGACCCATCCCGACCCTGATTTCCACGGCCCGGGCTCAGGGTGGTACCCCGAACCCGGCAGACTCGTGGGCGTGAGTACGACTCTGCATGCGCACGGCCTGTCGGCGGGGCACGGAGACCGGGTGCTGTTCGAGGACCTGGATCTGGTGCTGGCGCCCGGTGATGTGATCGGCCTGGTGGGGGTGAACGGAGCGGGCAAGTCGACGCTGTTGCGGATGCTGGCCGCTCGCACGCCGCAGACGGGCCGGATCACGCTGAGCCCGCCCGATGCGACGATCGGCTACCTCGCGCAGGAGCCGGAACGCCTGGCCGACGAGACGGTGGCCCAATTCCTGGCCCGCCGGACCGGAGTGGCGGCGGCGCAGCGGGCGATGGACGCCGCGGCGGAACAGCTGGCGACCGACGAGACCGCCGCCGAGGACTATTCGGCCGCCCTGGACCGCTGGCTCGCACTGGGCGGTGCCGACCTGGAGCCGCGAGCCGCCGAGGTGGCCGCCGAGTTGGGACTCACCGAAAGTTTGCCGCAGGGCCTCGACACGCCCATGACCGCGCTGTCGGGTGGGCAGGCGGCGCGGGCCGGACTGGCCTCGGTCCTGTTGTCGCGCTTCGACATTCTGCTGTTGGACGAGCCTACGAACGATCTCGACCTGGAGGGCCTGACCCGGCTGGAGAATTTCGTGACCGGGGTGCGGACGCCGTTGATGGTGATCAGCCACGATCGAGAGTTCCTGGCTCGCACCGTCAACCGGATCGTCGAACTCGATCTCGCCCAGCAGCAGGTCGGCAGTTACGACGGCGGTTACGACTCGTATCTGGCCGAACGCGAGATCGCCCGCCGGCACGCGCGGGAGGCCTACGAGGAGTACGCCGATACCAAGGCCGGGCTGGAAGCGCGGCAGGTGATGCAACGAAACTGGCTCGAACACGGCGTACGCAATGCACGCCGGAAGGCTCGCGATCCGCGAAAGGTGGACTCCGACAAGGCCGGTCGCAAGATGCGGGCCGAATCCACCGAGAAACAGGCTTCGAAGGTGCGCCAGACCCAGCGTCGCATCGAACGGCTCGAGGCCGTGGAGGAGCCGCGCAAGGAGTGGGAGCTGCGGATGTCGATCGCATCCGCACCGCGCAGCGGCTCGGTGGTGGCGACGCTGTCCGGCGCCGTCGTGTCGCGCGGTGAGTTTGCTCTGGGTCCGGTCACCACGCAGGTCGACTGGGGTGATCGGATCGTCCTGACCGGTCCCAACGGTTCCGGCAAATCCACACTGCTGGCGCTGCTGCTGGGCAAGGTGGCTCCGGATGCCGGGGCGGCGTCGCTGGGTTCGGGCGTGGCGATCGGCGAGGTCGATCAGGTGCGTGGCCTGTTCCGTGGAACGGCCACGCTCGCCGACACTTTCGGCGCCGAGGTACCCGACTGGCCGGAGGCGGAGATCCGTACGCTGCTGGCCAAATTCGGGCTCCGCGGCCCGCACGTGCTGCGCGCCAACGACACTCTGTCGCCGGGTGAGCGCACGCGCGCCGCGCTGGCGCTGCTACAGGCACGCGGGGTCAATCTGCTCGTCCTCGACGAACCGACCAACCATCTGGATCTGCCCGCGATCGAACAGCTGGAGCAGGCCGTCGAATCCTTCGACGGCACGCTGCTGTTGGTCACCCACGATCGCCGAATGCTCGATACGGTGCGTGCGACGCGGCGCTGGCACATGTCCGCCGGACAACTCACCGAAGACCGGTGAACCGGAACCTGCTCGACATCGCGATCGCGATGCGTCACGCGACCGCCCAGGAGATTCGGATGGACCGGATACAGCTCGGTGTCGACACCCGGATCACGCTGCTGATCGCGGGCCTTCTCTTCGTCTGGGCGCTGCTGCTGGGCGTGTGGAAGTACCACGGGATGCGGACCTCACCGGAGGGGCATGCGCACCCCTACGTCGATATCGCGCATCGCGCGGCCCTGATGTACAGCTTCGCCGCGCTACTGCTCGCGGTCTTCGTGGAGCTGTCGGACTGGCCGACGGCGGTGAATCTCGTTGCGGCGCTTATTGTTCTCGGCTTCTTCGCCGGCGCGGTCGCCTCGTACTGCCTGCACGGGCTGCGGCGGGACACGACGAATCAATTCCGCGGCGATATCGGGCTGCCGCTGCGATCGGCCATGTACGCGCTGATCGTCTGCGAAATCGGTGGCTTCCTCGTGCCTTTCACCGGCTTCGTGCACGCTCGGTTCTGAACCTTCGATGTGGTTCAGCCGGCCGCGATGCCGGTGATCAGCGTGCGGCCCGATTCCGCTCGGGTGCTGATGATCTGGGTGAAGGCATGCGGCTGTTCGTCCGGCTTCTGCTGGGTGAGGCGGACCTCCCACTGCCCCTCGTCGCCGGTACGGGTGATCTGCACGCAGTAGCGGGTGCCGACCGGCACCTGGTTGATACCGCGCTGAATCTGGTCGGCCGGCGGCACCGACGAGTCGTCGGCGACGACGGCGCGCGCGGCATACCCCGACCGCTGGACGTAGTACGCCCGCTCGAAAGCCAGGATGGCGTCCGGGCCGCTCGCGGTGCCTCCGGGGTCGGTACCGGAGACCACTTCCGCGGTGCGCTGCTGCTCGCAGCCGTCGGTGGCGATCGTCGAGGTCGCCGCCGCCGTGGTCGAGGGCGGCGACGGGGTGACGCTCGCCGAGGTGGGCACCGGCACCGCCGCGACCATCGGCGGTTTCGTCGCGGCCGGTTGCGACCGCTTCCCCGTGTGGATGACGGTCAGCACCACCGAGACGACGACGATCCCCACACCGATCAAAGTGAGTGCGGCCAGCAATTTTTCACCACGCCGATGATCGCGGCGCGGCCCGGCCTGGCGTGGGCGAGGACGTCGCAGCGCAGGACCGGGGTTACCGCCCGAGCGGTCGACGATGTGCGGAACCAGCGTCGATTTGTCGACCAGGTCGGGATCGGTCAACGGCCCCCCGACCGGAATGCGCCGCGGTTCCGGTTCCGTCTCGGGCTCGGGGTCGGGGATCGTCCGCTGCGCGGGTTCGAGCCACTGTTCCCACTCACCCGACGGATAGACCGCCGGCTCCGGACCGGGCCGCGCCGGCGGCACGGCCACGGCGCCGTGATAGGTCGCCCCGGCCGTTCGGTTCGGGTTCCGCCGGCCCGGCCGCCGCTTGCGGCCCTGCTTACCGACGGGAGTCCGGACCATCGGCAGGCCGAGGTCGAAGGGATTGTCCTGCTGCGGGTCCGGCTCAGACCGTGTCATCGCCGAAGTCGCCGATCACGGCGGCGGGAACCGTTGTCTCGGCCGCCGGCACGGTGACACCGAGCTGACCGTCGCGAGGTTTGTGGTCCTGCCCGCTACCGGCCGGCGGCGGCAATGCCATACCTCCGGCAACGCCGCCCGGATGGGCCGTCTCCGGAGCCGGCGCGGGAGCGGGGGCCGGTGCCGGTGGTTTCGGCATCGGTGCCGGGTCCGCGGGTGGCGGGATGATGGACGACGGTGACGGCGGTGGCGGATCGGATTTGTCGGCCGGGGTCTTGTCGGCCGGCGCCTTGTCGGGCGCCGGGGCGCCCGGAATGATCGAGCCCGGCCCGGTCGTTCCGGGAGCCGCCTTGCCGGGGCCGAAGTCGAACAGCTTCGCCGAATCTCCGGAATTACCCGCCGGATTCGTCTTGTCGCCGGTGGCGTGGTCCGGGTTGATCAGCTGCGGTATCGCCTGGTCGACCGAGGAGGCCACCGTGTCGATGGTGTGTGTGCCCACCTCGGCGATCTTGTCGATCAGGTGGGTACCGATATCCACACCGGCATTGATGGCCGAGGTGCCGATCTGCACACCGGCCTGCACGAGCAGCTGCTGCAGTTGCAGCTGCGCGAGCTGAGCCGGATCGATCGGCTGGCCGGGCGCCATCCCGTATTGCGCTGGGACCGTGGCGTATTGGCCCGGAATCGCGCCGTAGGCGCTGGGCAGCACCGTATCGGGGGTATCTCCCCACGACTGCGAGGAGTTCAGTCCGGCGGGCGTGGTGACCGTCAGCGGACCCATCTCGTCCAATCGGCGCGAGTGATCGTCCATTTCGGTGCGCGCGGAGGTGACGGTGGTGATCGCATCGCGCAGCGCCTGGGTGGCCCGGTTGATCACCGCATCGGTATCCGGGGCGGCGGTGGCGTTGCCGAGGATGGTTCGAGCGTCGCGCCGGAAATCGGCGATGATCCGGTCCATCCGGCCGGCCGCCCGTGCGCTGGTCGCGTGGGCATCGGCCAGTACGCCCAGATAGGCCGGGCCCCGATCGGAGATGTCACCGATCTGAGTTTGGGTGGTGCGCAAGGCCGGAACGGCCGCGTCGGAGCCCGGCCCCGTCCAGGTGGATTCCAGCGCGTGGACGCCGTCGCGGTGTGGTCCCTCGGTGTCGGCGGCCTGTGTGGACGCGCTGGACAGCGCACCGGTGATGGCCGAAGAAGGTGTCGCGACACCGGTGCCCAGCGAGGCGCGCAGCTCCAGCAGCGGCTGCACCAATGTCGCGACGATCGGCGGATCCACGGACGGATCGGATGACGTTGCAGGCGACGTGGTGTCGTTGCGGGCGGCGGTGGGCCGGCGCCGCAATCCGATCGGACGCCTCATGACCGCGGCTCCGTCCGGGTGATCGCGACGGCCGAGTCCTCGTCGGTACCCTGCACACCCGCGGTGTAGGTGTTCAGACCCCGCCCGTAGGCCGAGACCAATTTGCCCGCGGTGGACAGCGCCTGTGCGTGTTCGGACACCGCGGCCGCGAATTTGGCGGCGAAATCCGCTCCCACGAGCCCGAGGTCGGTCGCCAGCTGCTGTGGGTCGACCGCGCCGGCCGCCACGGAAGCCGCCGAAGCCAGCTGTTGGGACACGGTATTCGCGATGTACGTATACGCGGCCATCGCCGCGGGATCGACCCGCATCACCGTATCCGGAGCAGGTGCGGTGGCGGTCGGCGGCGGCGCCGGATTCGCGGAGTCGTCGAGCGTCGGAGACTGATCAAGCTTCAGCGGTTCCACTGTTCCCCCTCACGGAAATCAAGCTTCGCTGTCGCGTCATGATGTGCGTCCCACCATACTTCCCGGAGCCGACAGTCGCGCCCCCATCGCCGGGACCGTCGGCGCGCCAACGCCCTTCACGCGACGTGGCGAGGACCCGCGACCGGCCATCGATACCGACTGTGACCAGGCGATATTCGCCGATCGCGCGCGAATGCGGCCATCGCGGCCGCGGCTCCGACCCTCGGCAACGGCCTAGACAGCCGCACCCCTACGCGGCGTACGCACCCCGTCCGTCGCGCCACGCGGCGCGGCCGCCGAAGTCAGACCGCGGCGACACACTTGGCGAGATCGTCGGCGAGTTGTTTGGCGCGATGCGAATCGGTCGCCTCGACCATGACCCGGATCAGCTGCTCGGTCCCGCTCGGGCGCAACAGCACTCGGCCGTCGTCGCCGAGGACGCGCTCGGCCTCGGCGACCGCCTCGCGAACCTCCGGCGCGGCCGCGACCGCGGCTTTGTCGGCGACGGGGACATTGACCAGCACCTGCGGCACGGTCGTCATCACGCTCGCCAGATCGGCCAGGCTGCGCCCGGTCTCCACCATTCGCGCCATCAGTTTCAGACCTGTCAGCAGTCCGTCACCCGTGGTGCCGTATCGCGGGAAGACCAGATGTCCGGACTGCTCGCCACCCAGGCTGTAGCCACCGCGGCGCAACTCCTCCAGCACGTAGCGGTCGCCGACGGCGGTGGTGCGCACGGTGATTCCGGCATCGCGCAGCGCGATGTGCAGACCCAGATTGCTCATCACGGTCGCCACCAGGGTGTCCTGGACCAGCTCGCCCGATTCGTGCATCGCCAAGGCGAGAACGGCCATGATCGCGTCGCCGTCGACCACGGCGCCGGAGGCATCGACGGCGAGGCAGCGGTCGGCGTCGCCGTCGTGGGCCAGGCCCAGATCGGCGCCGTGCTCGAGCACCGCACGCTGCACGTTCTCGAGATGCGTGGATCCGCACCGCTCGTTGATGTTGAGCCCGTTCGGCTCGGCGTTGATCGCGACCACGCGCGCGCCCGCCTCGCGGTATGCGGCCGGTCCCACATCGGAGGCCGCGCCGTGCGCGCAGTCGACGACCACGGTGATGCCGGATAGATCGCGGCCGGTGGCCTCCACCAGATGTTCGACGTAGCGCTCATGGGTGCCGGCCAGGCTGTAATGGTCCTCGACACGACCGTCGACGCCGGAGAGGCTGAGCACCCGGCCGATGCCCGCACCGGTCGGACGCACGAAACCCTTGGCGCGGACCAGTTCCTCGATCTTGTCCTCGATGCCGTCGTCGAGTTTGTGCCCGCCCGCGGCGAAGATCTTGATGCCGTTGTCCGGCATGGCGTTGTGCGAGGCGGAGATCATGACGCCCAGGCAGGCGTCGTAGGCGGCGGTCAGATACGCGACCGCCGGGGTCGGCAGGACACCGACCGAGAGCACACTCATTCCGGCGGCGGTCAGGCCGGCGGTCACCGCGGCCTCGAGCATCTCGCCGCTGGCGCGTGGATCGCGGCCGACCACCGCCACCGCGCGCGCTCTGCCCCGGCCCAGCACCTGTGCCGCGGCCGCCGAAATCTGCAGTGCCAGTTCCGGACTCAGCGAGTCGTTGGCAAGGCCGCGGACTCCGTCGGTACCGAACAAACGCCCCATCTATCTCGCCCCTCGAGTTGAATTGCGGTGAGCGCGGAGACCCTGCGTTGCGGACGCAGGCTGCCCGCCCCGGCCTACCGTCGATCGATACAGCACGAGAGCAGGCGCCCAGGAGTGGGCGCCTGCTCTCGTACGGGGTCGCGTCGGCCGTGCTCCCACCGGCACACCGTGTGGGTGCGAGTGGGAGCGGCCGCGCGCTGCAAGATCAGCGCTTCGAGTACTGCGGAGCCTTGCGGGCCTTCTTGAGGCCGTACTTCTTACGCTCGGTGGCACGCGGGTCACGCGTCAGGAAGCCAGCCCGCTTCAGGGCGGGACGGTCGTCCGGGGTGACCTCGATCAGCGCGCGGGCGATGGCGAGGCGCAGCGCGCCGGCCTGACCCGACGGGCCGCCGCCGACCAGGCGAGCGTGCACATCGAAGGTTTCGGTGCGCTCGACGGTGACCAGCGGGGACTTCACCAGCTGCTGGTGCACCTTGTTCGGGAAGTAGTCCTCGATGGTGCGGCCGTTGAGCACGAACTGGCCGGAACCCGGGACCAGGCGAACCCGGACCACGGCCTCCTTGCGGCGGCCGACGGTCTGCACCGGGCGGTCGATGACGACCGGCGCGGCGAAGCCCTCGGACTCGGTGTACTCGGCGTCGTAGCCGGCACCCTCGTCGACGACCTCCACGGCGGCGTCTTCGACGTATTCCTCGTTGAATTCCTCAGGAGCGGTCACTGGGCCACCTGCTTGATCTCGAACGGAACGGGCTGCTGGGCCGCGTGCGGATGCGACGGGCCACCGTAGACCTTCAACTTGCGCGCGATCTGGTTGCCCAGCTTGTTCTTCGGGATCATGCCCTTGACGGCACGCTCCACGACGCGCTCCGGCCGGGTGTCGAGCAGCTGCCCGACAGACCGGGACTTCAGGCCACCGGGGTGCCCGGAGTGGGTGTAGAGGAGCTTGTCCTCACGCTTGTTGCCGGAGACGGCAACCTTGTCGGCGTTGATGATGATGACGAAGTCGCCACCATCGACGTTGGGGGCGTAGGTCGGCTTGTTCTTGCCACGCAGCAGATTCGCTGCCTGCACGGCAAGGCGGCCGAGCACTACGTCAGTGGCGTCGATGACGTACCACTGCCGGGTCACGTCACCCGCCTTCGGGCTGTACGTAGGCACAGTGCTTCCCTGTCTGTCGTTGATGTTCTGCCAGCCAGGCGAACGGTCGAGTGATCCCGGCGGCCGGTGGAGACCCGGGGCTCGTGGGACGGCACGGACGAATCCGCGACGTACCGCACGCCGAACGACGACGATACCAGGGTCGGTTCGAGGTCCCGAAATCGCGTCCGGACTCGTCAGATGTGAATGGGCGGTCCCGAGTCGAACATACCGGGGACGGTCGGAACGACGTAGTGCAGATTGTCGACCGCCAGATGGGCGCAGGGATGGTCGGCGACCGTCCGCATACCCGGGCCCGGGCGCTCGACGGCGTTCGGCGTGACCGAACAGGCCGGGCTGGGCTCGGGCGCGCGTGAGACCTTGTCCACGGCCGGCCACGAGCCGAAGTCGGATTCCGCGCCGATTCCGGCCGACGATCGCGCATCGACGGCCGCCGCGCCGCCGGGACGCGCATCGGAGGCTCCGGATACCGCCGCCGAGATGTGGTCGGGAAGCGGCCGCGCCATGTGATCCGGTTCACCGTCGGCGTGGATCGCGAGCGCCGCCAGCGCTACCGCTCCGACGATCGTCGGGGCGCCGAACAGATTGTCCTTGACCTTGCTCCACAACTTGCCCTTGTGAGCGTGTTCCCCGTGGTCCGGTTGTTCCCCGGCCGATGACCGACCACCGGATTCGGTGGTCCGCTGATCATCGACCGGGCCGGCCGGGGGGCGGGTGAACCTGCTTTCCACCTGGCCGGCCTCCCGGGTCATCCGGGTGGTCGGCTCACCGGCCGGAAGAGGCTGCGGGCCCGATCCGGGCCCGGCATCACGCGCCGCGTGCCGGCCCTGGGCGAGGCCCTGCGGATTCGGCGGCTCCGGACGATGGTGCGGTTCGGCGGGCGGGCGGGCCGGATCCGGCAGCCCCGCATGCCGGCCCGCGTTCTCGGCCCGGGAATCCGGTTGCGGCACACCGCGATTCGGGCTGCCCTGATTCGACGCCGCCTGCATCGGGCCGGGTCGCGGCGGACCCGGCTGATTCGGCACCGCCGGGTTCGGCTGATTCGGCACCGCCGGACCCGGCGCGGGAGCCGGCCCCTGCTCGGCCTCGGCGTATTCGCTGTCGGTGACCAGCAGATGCGCAGCACCCAGCACCAGGGCGTGCATCGGATGATCGGCGACCCGCAACCGGTTGCCCAGATGGTTCTGGAACGCCAGCCGCAACGCGTCGTTGAAACACACATTGCCGGTGAGCAGCACCGTCGAGGTGTCGGCGCCGATCGAACGGGCCGCGGCCATCACCTCGATGACGACGTTGTCCGCCGAATGCGCGTCCCGCATCGAATCCGGGGTGATCGGGACCCCGACCGATTCGGTGGGCTGCTCGTCGTCCCCGTCGACGGCCACCACCAGGCACACCCGGCCGTCGGAATAGACGCCGGTCGCGCCGACGCCGCGGCGGCCGCGCGCGGGCGGCTGTACCAGGCCCAGGGCCCGCACATAACCGGACAGCGCCACGGATTCGGGCAGTGGGTCGGTGACGACGTCCATCTGCTCGATCAGACGGCAGTACTCCTCGACCTTCTCGTCGGCCCAGTCGTCCGGAAACGGCAACGCCACCACGTCGGGCTTGCCCCGCAACCGGGAGCCGATCGCGGCGAGCGGGTTGTAGAGCCGGGCGCGGAACACCAGCTCCGCCGGCCAGGTCGCCCCGGCGATGCGGATCTGCTGATGCCCGAGGATGTCACGTACGTCGGAGACCGCGATGCCCAGATCGGGCCGCTGCCGGTCCACGCCCGCGGTGTGCAGTCGCCCGGACTTGTCCGCCAGCAAATACGCAGGCGGCGTATATGTGCCTTCCACCTGGACCGGGCGGATCGGTATCCCACCGCCACCGGCGGCCACGGACACCACATCCCATCCGAGATGTATCGCCCCAACTCGAGCCGTCACATGCATAAGTGTGCCTGCTGTCGCGTCGGCACGCTCGGGGCAGGGCCGATTAGTGCGGACATCCCTTGTCGACGCTCGTTTCCGGACCCGTTCACGCGGCCGACTTCTTCAGCCGCAGACGCCACCACGTCAGCGTGGACAGCGCCGCGGTGAGCACGATCAACATGCCGGCGTCGAGGAACCAGAAACCGGGTTTGTGCTGCCAGATCGCATCGGGCTGGGCGTTGACGAACAGGGTCCGCAGATCGATGGTCGAGGCGCCGCCGGCGAATCCCCAGCGCGACGGGAAGACGTACGAAAGCTGTTCCAGCACCACGCGATCGGTCACCGGAATCATGCCGCCGGCCATCACCAGCTGACACATGATCATGACCACCAGCAACGGCATGACCTGTTCGTTCGACTTGGCCAAGGTCGACAACAACAATCCGACGACCACACACGTCACCGCCGTCAGCGCGATATCGACGTACAACTCGATACCGCCGGACGGGATGAGCGCCCCCTTCCCGGGCGGATTCTTCCCGGCCAGCACGATGGCCACCAGCACCGCGGACTGCAGCAGCGCCGCGACACCGAAGACCATCACCTTCGCCAGCAGATATGCCGAGGGCAGCAGGCCGACGGCTCGCTCCCGCAGGAAGATCGGGCGTTCCCCGACCAGGTCGCGGACGGTCAGCGTCGACCCCATGAAGCACGCGCCGAGGATGAGCACGACCAGCAGCTGCTGCGATTCACTTCCTCCGGTGAGCTGCGGATGCAACTGGCCGTCCGGGCCGAGAATCGGTGGGGCGGCCGCAAAACCGTTCTTACCCGGCACGACCAGGCACAGCACACCCAGCACGAACGGGAGGACCACCAGGAAGGCCAGGTAGCCGCGGTCGGCGAGGATCAGCCGGACCTGCCGCCGCGACAGGGTCGACAGTTGTTTCCAGCCACTGGATTTCGGCGGCTGCCCCATCACGCCGCGGGGCACGGCCGGCGGCGGCGGTGGCAGCGCCGCCTGCCGGGACCGGTAGTTCGCGAAGGCGCGATCCGGTTCGGCGGCGACCCGCGCGAAGATCTCCGCCCAGTCGCTGGTCCCGAGAAAGTCGCCGACCCCGGCCGGATGTCCGCAGAACGCGGTCTTGCCGCCGGGCGCCAGCAGCAGCACCTGATCGCACATGTCCAGGCAGGCCACCGAGTGGGTGACCACGATGACGGTGCGCCCGGCGTCGGCCAGTTCACGCAGCATGGTCATGACCTGCCGGTCCAGCGCCGGGTCCAGGCCGGAGGTGGGTTCGTCGAGTAGCAGCAGGGCCGGGCCGGTCAGCAGTTCCAGGGCCACGGAGGCGCGCTTGCGCTGACCGCCGGAGAGCCGGTCGACGCGGGTATCGGCATGTTCGGTCAGCGACAGTTCCTTCAGCACGCCGTCGATGACCTGCTGCCGATCGGCCTTCGAGGAGTCCGGCGGCAGCCGCAGTTCGGCGGCGAATCCGAGTGCCTGGCGCACGGTCAGCTGGCGGTGCAGCACATCGTCCTGCGGGACCATGCCGATACGACTGCGCATGGCCTCGTATTCGGCGTGCAGATTGCGGCCCTCGAAGGTGACCACACCGGCCGACGGATGTGTCGTTCCCGCAATGAGTTTCGACAGTGTCGACTTACCGGCGCCCGAGGGTCCGATGAGCGCGGTCAGGGTGCCGCGACCGGCCTGCATGTTGACGTCCACGAGCAGCTGCTTGTTGCCCTCGACGACGAAACCGACGCCGTGCACGCTCAATCCCTGTTCGGTGACCGGCTTCTTGCGGTGTTTCAGCGTGCCTTCCTGCACGACGAAGTCCACGTTGCCGATGGTGACGATATCGCGTTCGCGCAGCGCCACCCGCTGCTCGCGGCGGCCGTTGACGAAGGTGCCGTTGGCCGAGCCCACATCCTCGAGGACGAGGCCCTCGCCGCTCTTGACCAGGCGGGCGTGCCGCCGCGAAGCCAGCGGATCGTTGACGACGATCTGGTTGTCGCTGGTGCGGCCGATGGTCAGGCCGCCGGCCGGAATGCGGTCGGCCCGCGCGATCGGCGCGGTCGAGGCCCGCGCACGCACCGGCGGCAGTGCCGAGGTGTCGGCCTTGGTGGTCATATTGACGTTCGGCACACCGCCGGAGCCGTGGGCCGCCGGAATCGGTTGAGACGGACGTTGATTCGGCCGTTGCGCGGGCCGCGAGGGCGGCTGCGGTGCAGCCGGGCGGCGCATCTGACCGGATTGCGGGGTGGGATGGGACGCTTGCCGCCGCTGCTGCTGACCCCCACCGTGCTGACCCCCACCATGCTGATTACCACCGTGCGGGCCGCTGCCACGCGGCCCCGCGTCCCGGACAGGCGGATTCGGCGCACGGCCCGGCGACTGCGCCCGGGCGGGCGGTGCGGGCGGCCGGAATTGCGCCTCCGGCAGCAGATGAACCAGCGGGCCCGTGATCGCGTCGCCGAGCCGGACCAGCATCGGCCGATCCACCGGGACGGGACGCGTGATCCGCTGGGCGTCCACGAAAACCCCGTTGGTACTGCCGTTGTCGGCGAGCACCCAGGCGCCCCCCTGCCAGCCAAGTGTCGCGTGCACACGAGAGACCAGCGGACTGTCGACGAACACCGTCACCTCGGGCGCGCGGCCCAGGGTCACCTGCTGAGTGTTTTCGAAGATCCGATCGGTTCCCTCATGGCGCACGGTGATCTTCTGCGCCCCCGGTAATGACATGAGCCGGATAATATGCGATGGCCGTGACATCGGTGGGGCTCGAACGTGCCCCCGATCGCCGGGGGCGGCGCAGGTGACGCAGCGACTACCGGCCCGGGGAGGGATGGGGAGATGGCGAAACGCCCGGTGACGGCGGCCCTCGCCGTACTGGTGCTGGCGGTCGGTCTACTGGCCGGGTGCACCATGACGACCGGTGGGCACGCCGTATCCATCTACGACGACCCGTTCCAGGTCGCCGGACTGCCCACCACCAGCGGCCCCAGCGGTCCTCGTTCCGGTGTTCCCGATTCCCCGCTGACCGCGACGGGCGGTGACAAGGGCGCGGTCGACACGTTGGCGCTCAACGCCATCGACGATATCCAAAGTTATTGGCGCGGTGAGTATCACAACGAGTTCGACGGCGACTTCACCCCCGTCACCAAGTTGTATTCCTGGAGCGCGAAGGCGCCGCGCTCGCAGGAGACACAGTTCTGCAAGGACACGACCTATCACCTGGTCAACGCGGCCTACTGCCGGCTGGACAATTCCGTCGGCTGGGATCGCGGCGTACTGCTGCCCATGATGCAGGACAGCTTCGGGAAGATGGCCGTGGTGATGGTGCTCGCGCACGAATACGGCCACGCCATCCAGACGATGTCGCACATCGTCACCGCGAAGGATCCGGTCATCGTGAAGGAGCAGCAGGCCGACTGTTTCGCCGGCGCGTTCATGCGTCACGTCGCCGAGGACAAGGCCGCGCATTTCACGATCAACACCTCCGACGGCCTCAACAACGTGCTGGCCGCGACGGTTGCCATCCGCGACGCCAATCCCGAGGATCCGGAATCGGTGCACGGCTCGGCCTTCGAGCGGGTGACCGCGGTGCAGATCGGTTTCACCGACGGCCCCAAGGGCTGCAAGGCGATCGATATGAAGGACATCGATCGCCGCCGCAAGAATCTGCCGCAGTCCTTCGGCGACGACGTCAATCGCGGCGAACTGGCGATCACCAAGGACAGTCTCAAGGAGTTGAGCAAGGCGATGGCGGCGATCATGCCGATCCCGTCCGAGCCGACCTACGACTATCACGGCGCCCTCATGCACTGCAGCAACGGCGCCGACACCGTGCCCGTCACCTACTGCCCCGCGACGAATACGATCGGCACCGACATTCCGGCCCTCGCACAGCGCGGCGCGGCGGATACCGATGAGCAGGACGGCTTTCCGACTCGCGTCGGCGGCGACTACAACGCCTACGTCGTGTTCGTCTCCCGCTACGCGCTCGCGGTGCAGCGCAGTGCGCACCAGCAGTTGACCGGAGCGAAGACCGGTCTGCGGGCCGCCTGTCTGTCGGGCGTGATCACCGCGAAGCTCGCCGATCCGCGTCGCGATGCCGGCCAGGGCGATATCGCGCTGTCTCCCGGCGATCTCGACAAGGCGGTTTCGGGACTGCTCAGCGATGGGCTGGCGGCCAGCGATGTGGAGGGCAAGACCGTGCCGAGTGGCTTTTCCCGGGTAGACGCGTTCCGGGCCGGTGTGCTGGGCACACAGGAGATCTGCGAGGCGCGCTACTCCTGACGCGCTGCCTCCCCCGGCCGCGTCGCTACGGTCGCTCAGCCGAACGGCGGGGGCGCGGCCGGTTCCAATCGCAGTACGCGGTTGCCGAGCTGGATCTCCGAGCCGTGGGCCAGCACCATCGGCTGATTCGGTTGCAGCCGAATCCAATCGCGATATCCGGCCGGCCGGGCCCGGGTGCCGTTGGTGGAGCCCCGATCCACGACGGTGATATCCCAGTTCATCAGCCGGATTTCGGCGTGGGCCCGCGACATTCCGCCGGAGGAGTCCTCGATTTTGACCGGCACCAGACCGCGCTGGGCGGCCTCGGAGTTCTCCGGGTCCCGTCCGATCACGGCGTCGGCCGCCAGCAGATAGGTCATACCGTCGTCGAGTACGAGCATGCCCAGCGGCGGCCGGACGACCTCGACCGGTTGCTGCGTCTGGTCGACCGGCATTCCGCAGACCGTGCAGAACGCCGAGCGCGGATCGCTGGGATGAGCCCGAGCGCAGGTGAATCCCATCACCCGCACGGCCAGCGAGGTCGCGCGGGCGGTCGCCTCCATTCGGCGTTCCAGTTCGGGATCGGGACCGGGGGCGGGATTCGTACCGCGCAACCGGGTTTCGGCCAGCCGAGGATCCTCCGCCGGTTCGGGACGCGATATCCCTTGCCGCGCATCGGCTTCCGGCGTCCGATCCGGTCGGGTCGGGGGTGGGGGCAGTTGCGGTTCGGGCCGCTGTGCGTCCAATTGCGACGTGGGCGAGGGCTTGGCGCGATGGTGTGCACCGGCGGCGGGACGGGCGACACGATCACGCGCGCGGGTCCGCTCGCCCTCGAACCAGACCACCGCACCCGCGGCGGCTGCCACGCCCTCCACCAGGGAGCCGATGCCGCGTTCGGGCAGTTCCGGAATCCGGCCGTGCTCGTCGTCGATGAACAGCGCCGCCGCGCGGGCCGGCGGTTCGGTGAACCGGTCGACGGTGAAGGCGGCATCCACGCCGCGGTAGTACTCGACACCCCGGGCGCCCGCGAGTACCGCGGTGACCGAGCCGTGCAGGAAGATCGCCACTCCACCGGTATCCGAGCCGGACAGAATTCCGAGGTCGACCGGGCTGCCGTCGACCTGTTCGGCCTCCTGCATCAGCCAGCGGGTAGCCTCGCGCGCGATGATCCGCCCGGGTCCTTGTGGGGCATGCTCGGACGCCTCGGACACCAACTGCGCCAGCGCCTCGGCGGCCCGCATCGCCGGTGCGTCGGGGTGAACCCGGCCGCGACCACGATGCGCGACGACCACGACGGCCCCCGCGACACGCACGACGACATGGTTACCGGCGACAACCTCGACCTGCCGATCCATCAACGGAATCGGCCTCCGAGCGAGATCAGCGCAGCGGTCAACACACGGACAAGGTTAAGGCAATCGTTGTCCATGAGTCCCCGCTGTCGGGTCCGGTCCGGTAATTTCGATGTCGGAGAACCGGGAGAGAGCACCGGGAGAAGGGGGCGGTCCATGGGCCGGACGATTCGCAGATCTCTTGTTTTCACCTGCGCCGCACTGCTTGCCGCGCTGACCGGTTGCGGCGTGCAGGGAACCCCGACCGCCGCCGAACTGGATGTCCGCACGCTCGACGTCGGTCCGTATCCGGTCGACCGCCACAGCTACGACGCCACCGCGGGCAGCAAGGGCGCGCTGGCGGAGGGGATGCGGATGTCGCAGGCCGTGGTCCCGGCCGTTCGCATCGACCCGTCGCTGACGGTCGGCGCCGGCGGGCGAGTCGTCGCCGACAGCACCGAGGCCACCCGTCGCCTGCTGGCCGCGGTCTCCAAACCGGTGCTCGACCGCAACAAGATGATCGTCGCCTATGTCGCGGCGGGTTCCGACAAGCCGGGCTCGCTGGACAGCGCGGCAGCGGCGACCTCGGTCACCGATCTGGTGCTGCGTTTCCCGGACGAGTCCGCTGCCCGGCAGGCCGCGCGCGAACTCGAGGATGTCGACTTCGGTGTGGCACCCGACCTCAATCGCAAACTCGCACAGCCGAAATACCCGGATGCCTATATCCACTACCGTCCCGGGATCCCCACCATCGGCACCTTCATGGCCTACAAACAGTTCGTGATCTCGCTGTTCATCGAGCGGCCTCGCTCCGAGGAGGCCGACCTGCTGGCCTGGGTCCAGAAGACGCTCGACGCCGAGGTGCCGGCACTCGATCACTTCCAGGCGACGGCGGCCGGCGGCCTCGACGCGCTGCCGGTGGATCCGGACGGCCTGCTCGCCCGCGCCGTCGTGCGCGACCGCTCGAACCGCACACCCGATGTCGATCGCTTCGCGGTCTATGCCGCACCGGCATTCGTCCACATCTCCTCCGACGAGACCACACGCCAGCGCCTCGTCGACGACACCGGCATGGATGCCATCGCCGTCGCCGACAACAGCTCGGTGTTGCGCGTCCGCGACGCCGATGCGGGGGCGCGCATGATCAAAGGGCTGATCTCCGGTTCCGGTGAGCAGTACGAGCCGGCCGACGCGCCCGAGACGGTGCCCGGGGCCAAATGCCTGACGCTCAACAGTTCGGGAGATCCCCAGAAGGACAGCCGTTTCCGCTGCTACGTGCCCTACCGGCGATACGTGGAGGTCGTCAACGCCAACAGCCGCGAGGATATAGATCAGCGGGTCGAAGCGGCGTATGCGTTGCTGGCCAACAGCTTCTGACCGAGCCCGGGCGGCGCGGGAGCGTCACCGTGCTGGAGTACTATGCCGCGAGACCCAGCCTGGAAGGGGGAGCTGATGTCCACGGTCGATCTGATACTGACCGACAGCCGATTGTGGGCGCGCAGCGAATCCACTCATTGGGACGGCGCTCCCTCGGTGGTCCCCGCCAGCGACGGAGCGAGTCTCGTTGTGGGAGAACCACTTCAACCGCCCACCCCCGCCGTCTCGGTGGTACGGCTGGCCGCAGCGGACCGCATCGCCTTCGTCCCGATGCTGCCGACCGTCGCCGACGCCTTCGCCGCGATCTTCGGCGCGGTGCTGACGAATCTGCGGCTGCCCAGCGCGTGTGAGCGGCTCACGGTGGTGAGCCCGTCGGAGTGGGGCACGCGCCGCCGCGCCGCGCTCGAGGCCGGCGCCCGCCGTCTGGCCGGCGAGATCAGCGTCGAACCGCTGGCATTGCGGGTGGCCGGACTGTCCGCGAGCACCTCGCAGCAGCAGCGCATCGCGGTGGTGGAACTGAATTCGCTCACCACGACCGTCACCCTCACCGGCCGTTCGGGCACCGAAACTTGGATCGAGGCCTGCGAATACGAGCCGACGATCGGCTCCGCGGACCTGGCCGAGGGACGCGGCGTGGAGGCCGTCGTCGATGTCGTCGATCGACTGCTCGGCGGCCGCAAACCCAGCTATCTCGTGGTCGTCGGCGCCGCCGAACCCGCACTGCTCGACGCGATGCGCGCGGAACTGTCCCGGCGCTACGGCTTCGGTGTCGACCTGCGTGCGATGTCCGGTGTGGATCTGGTCCGGGGCGGGCCCGCGATGTCCCCCGCGACTCACCCCGCGCAGTTCGCCCCGCAGACACCGTGGGTCGGCTCACTGCACGAGCATGCGGCCGCGACCGCGCCGCCGCCGAAGCGCCGCACTCCGCTCGTCATCGGCGCCGCTGTGTTCGCGGTGATCGTCGCCGCGGTGGCGGCCGCCGTCGTGCTGACCCGATCCGGCGGCGAGTCGCAGACGGCCGAATCCACCGGTACGCACCCGTCCCCCGTCGCCTCACCGACCGCGGCGGCGGCACCGCCCGCGGAGTCCTTCGGGCGGGTCGAGGCGGTGGTCCCGGCGGGCTGGCATATCACCAATCGCTCCGGCGCCCGGGTCGACCTCTCCCCGAACGACGGTGCGCGGGAACGTATTTCGCTGGTCCAGAAGGATCTCGCCGCGGGCTCCGGCATCGAGGACGTCGCCGCCACTCTCGAAACCCAGATCGCCAAACGACCGGCCGGCACGGTCGGGCCGCTGCAGCGCAACGTGATCTTCGGCGGCCGCCCTGGGCTGTCCTACGAGGAAACTCCCAGCGACGGCACCACGGTGCGCTGGCAGGTTCTGGTGGATTCGGGCCTGCAGGTCAGCGTCGGCTGCCAATATCCTGCCGGCGACTGGCAGCCCATGGCCGCGGTGTGCGAGAAGTTCGTCGGCGATCTGCGGACGGGGGCCTGACACCCCGCCCACAGCGACGCCCGCACATCGGGTGCCGCCGCCGGTGAAGGGCACCCGTCGGAGACGGGTGCTATCTTCTTCGCAGCGTCGGCCGAGCAGGCACCTGTGTTCACCGGCGTGGAGCCTGTGGGAGGGGACTATGCGAAATTCCGTGCGTGTGCTGGCCGCTGCCGTGGCCGCGCTGGCGCTGGCCGCGACGGGATGCGGCTCCGATCCGGCTCCCCCTCCGGCCGCCGAACCGACCGTCGATCTCAGCGGTCTCGACGTGGGACCGTACGACGCCACACCGCGCGATATGGGCAAGCCCGCCAATCCGGGTCAGGCCGCATTCTTCGAGGCGGAGCGACTCGGCAGCGCGATGCCGCTGCCGATGGATATCGACCCGGCCTTCACCCACACCGGCAAACTCGACACCCTGGTCTTCCTCGATCCGAAGACGTCGGTGATGAAGGACTTCACCGACCTGGGCAACTTCGCCGAAGACGCCCCGGACCTGATCGGCGGCTTCGCGTCCTACGGCCGCGACGACCCGGACAACCTGGGAAGCGAGCTGGTCAACGCGGCCATGATCTTCCCGACCGAGCAGCGCGCGACCGAGGTCGCCGTGGCCCTGGAGCGGCGCGATTTCGGCCGGGACCCGCAGACCCAAGCGGTCGCCATCCCCAATTATCCGCTGGCGCATGCACATTGGGTGCCGACCAAACAGGCGATCAGCAGCTGGTATCCGGCGGGTCGGCTGGTCGTCTTCACCGCGGTCTACGACCAGGCCAAGAACTGGTTCAACAAGGTCGATCTCCCGGCGCTCGTCTCGCGTGTGCAGAAAAGTCTCGACACCGTCGCGCCCGCGCTCGCGAAGTTTCAGCCGACACCCCCGGACAAACTGATGGACCACCCGATCGACATCGACGGGATGCTCGGCCGGACCATGATCCGGCCGAAGGAGGCGACCGGCGAATGGCTCAACCCGCCCGGTGTCTACCTCGGACATGCCGGGCTGCACTTCAGTAGCGATCCGGGCGAGTCCCGGGCGTGGTACGACCGCGACGGCGTCGACCGCTTCGCCGATTACGGCAACGAACTGTACCGAGCCCGCGATGCCGTGGCCGCCGCGGATATTCGCGACGAATTGGGCGGATCGGAAAAACATTTCAAGCAGGCGGCGTCCCCGCGGAATCTTCCGGTCGCGAAATGCCGGGAATACAACGGCAAGGAGATGTTGGCCGTCCGCTTCTACTGCTCGGTGTACTACGGCCGATATGCCTCGCTGGCCTGGGGCGAGCAGTTACTGGATGCGCAGCAACGCATTTCGGCCCAGTACACCATCCTGGTGAAGGCGGATCCGAAATGACCACACGATTCGTCCGGGCGGCGGCCGCCGCGGCCTGCCTCGGCGGAGTTCTGGCGGCGACCGGGTGCGGCGCGACCGTCGGCGGCTGGGCCGGTCCGTCGGAAATAGATGTCCGGAAGCTCGATGTCGGCAACTACGATGTACGGCCGCTCGATATCCACGTGGACTATCGGCCGGGCTTCGTCAACGCACCCGAGGCCGCCGGCATGCGCCTCGCCGAGTACGTGGTAACCGCGGACCAGGTCGACCCGTCGCTGACGAAACGCGAGAAGGCGGGCAGCTTCTCCGCCGGCGTCCTGCCCGATGCGCTCGGCAACGAGAACGATATGGAGGCCGTCGCCAAGCGCGACCACATGGTGTACGGATTCTCGACGGCGGCCAGCGACAAGGACGCGGGCTGGGGTTTCGCCGGCTGGCCGAAACCCGAGAAGCCCTATTCCACCGTGCTCGCACTGTCGGTCATGCAGTTCGACGACGCCGCAAGCGCCACCCGGGCCGCCACCGATTTCTACAACGCCGATTTCAACGCCTACAAAGACCAGAACCAGCCGGTGCCACTCGCGAAATATCCTGATGCGCACGCCCATTGGCTCCCCGGAACACCGTCGATCCGCTCCTTCCTCGCGCACGGCTCCTATGTGGTGTCGGTACTGGCCCTCACTCCGACACCGAACCTGAACAGCCTCATCTCGCTCACCGAGAAGGCCCTGGACGTCGAATTCCCCCTGCTGGACCGGCTGCCGCCGATTTCCGACGAGGACACGGTCAAACTTCCCTGGGATCCGGACTACCTGCTCAGCCGGGCGCTCAATACCGGTCAGTCGGGGCGTCCCCAATACGGCGACGACAATGGCGTATTCGGTCCGCACGGAATCCTGCACTACATGTCCGATCGCAAGGCCGCCGCGCAGAGCGTCGCCGCCCTGAAGGCCGACGAATTCGCCAAAACCTCCGACGCTCTGGTGGTGCGCGCCGCCGACGGCGCATCGGCGAAGAAGGCTGTCACCGATCGCATCATCTTCCAGGGTGGCGGCCCGGCCGTCGATCCGGTTCCTCAGCTCACGGATTCGGCATGCGTAGAGAACGGTACGAAGAACGCCGACGGCGGGCTGAAGCGCTATACCTGCATCGTCGCCTACCGCAACTACGTCGGCTATGTGACCTCGAATCAGCTGGTCGACGTGCATCAACGCGCGGCCGCGCAGTACGCCCTGTTCGCCAACAGCCAGTGGCAGCCGTGACTCGACCGCCCACCTCGAAGTCCAGTAAGCTCCGCGACGATACGCGGCCCGCCGAACTACCAGGAGTTTGTTACTGATGGTGATGAGTCCCGGCACCATCGTCGGTGGGTATCGGATCGTTCGCCAGCTGGGCGCCGGTGGGATGGGCACGGTGTATCTCGCCAAACATCCCAGCCTCCCCCGCATGGACGCCATCAAGGTGCTCAGCGGTGAACTGTCGTCCAACCACGAATTCCGGGGCAGATTCGAACGCGAGGCCAATCTCGCTGCCGGCCTGGATCATCCGAATATCGTCTCGGTCTACAACCGCGGTGAAGAGCACGGCCAGTTGTGGATCGCCATGCAGTACGTCGACGGCACCGACGCCTCGGCCGAACTGGCCCGCGACCCGCATTCGATGACTCCGCTGCGCGCCCTGCGCATCGTCACCGAGGTCGGTAAGGGCCTGGACTACGCGCACCGCCGGGGACTCCTGCACCGCGACGTCAAACCCGCGAACTTCCTGCTGTCGACCCCCGAGGACGATGACGAGGAACGCGTCCTGCTCACCGATTTCGGTGTCGCCAAATCCGCCGACGACGCCACCGAACTCACCCAGACCGGCAGCTTCGTCGCGACGATCGCCTATGCGCCGCCGGAACAACTCCAAGGCATGGCGGTCGACAGCCGAGCCGACATCTACAGCCTGGGTTGCGCGCTCTACAAGCTCATCACCGGCCAGAACCCGTATCCCGCAACCCAACCCGCGATGGTCATGATGGGGCACCTCTACGAGCCCCCACCCCGCGCCACCGCCGTAAATTCCGGGCTACCACCGGCGATCGACCACGTCTTCGCGCGCGCCCTGGCGAAGAATCCCGCCGACCGCTTCAGCAGCTGCCGCGAACTCACCGACGCCGCCGCGAACGCCCTCACCCCCGGCCACAGCCCGATCCGCACCACCACCTCCCCGACCTACCCCATCCAGGTCTTCGACCCCCGCCCCCAGACCGACCCTCGCACCCCGATCCCCCACCGGACCCAATCCGCAATCCCCACCCAAACCGGCCACCGCCCCGACCCCGATCTCTCCCACCGCCCCACCCCGGACCTCTCCCGCCTCCTCGAACCGAAACCCAAGAGCCGCAAACCCCTGCTCCTCGGCGGAGTCGGAGCACTCGTCGCCGTAGGATTGGCCGCCGGCATCGGAGTGTGGGCAACCCAGGGCAATTCGGGCGGGACGGGGCCGGCGACCACCTCGGCATCGGCCGCCGCGACGACGACCGCGGCAGCGGCGTACACGTCGGTTACACAAGCGCGCGAAGCGAATCCGACGTTCGCGGGCAAAACCATCACCGTCGTCGATGTCACCAACGACGGCAAACTCGCCATCTACCTGGAGGGCACGCCGCAGACGAAATTCCTCGAGGACCTGGGGTTCGTGTACAACCTCAATTATTCGAAGAAGGGGGACGAGCCGTCGCCGCGGCCGATTTCGGACACGGACTACGACGCGTTCAAATTCTCGGACGACAGCTACGTTCTCGCGGTACGTAGCGACAAGAGCGCCGGAGGCGGAGGGCTTCTGGGGCTGCCTTTCCAGCTGACCAGCTCACGCGCCACTGTCGTTCCACTCGACGATGCTTCCACCGTTGCGGCGATTCGCAATTGGGGTGCGCATTCCGAGCAGGCCATGCTCACCAAGCTGGTGCCATTGCTGCACGACCGCATCCGCTAGTTTCAGCGTCGATCGTCTGAGAACATCACAGCCGATCTCACTCGTTCGAAACAACATGCATATCAGGGGAGGGATAGTGCGAATATCGACACTCGCGTGTGTCGCAGCGTTGTCTGCCGCGCTCGCATTCACCGCGGCGTGCGCATCCGACTCGTCGGATGACGCCACCGTGGCCGCATCACCGCATATCGACCTACACGACCTCGATGTCGGCAGCTTCGTCACAACATCCGGGAAGGTCGGCAGTCCGAATCCGACCCGCGCAAGGATGGTCGAGGGGCAACGCCTGGGCAGCGTCGCACCGCTCGCGATGGAGATCGATCCTCGATTCAAATATCAAACAGGCCACGAGGACAACAGCGTTTATGCATGGCTGGACCCGGATATCGCGGGCATTCGATCCGATGACTTCGAAGCCGATGCGGCCGGCTTCATCGCCGGATTTTTCACGTGGGGTCGGTCGGAGCTGGATCTCGGAATTGCTCAGAACATTTCCTATTCCGTCCTACTCTTCTCCGATTCGGACTCCGCGACACATGCGGCCCACACTCTCTACGGTCGAGAAATAGACTTCCAGCAGCATGTGCAATTTTCCGGAGACACGTACCCGCACGGTCCTGTCACGGTCGATGGTCATCCCGACATCCTGGCTTGGAGCACCTACGACGGGGGGCTGAAGGCATTCGAGGCCTCCGGGCGATTCGTTGTCCACACCAGTGTGGACGACCAGCTCGCCAGCAAAATCCATCAACTGGACATCAACGAGCTGATCGACCTCACAACGAAAAGCATGTCTACGATCACCGCCCGCATGGCTACCTTCCAGCCGACACCCCCGGACAAGCTCACCTCGGTGCCGGTCGATCACGAGGACATTCTCGGCCGGACACTCAGGCGTTCACCCACCGACAACTGGAAGGACACTCCCGGCTTCTACGACCGGCACGGCGCTCTCCATCTCTCCTCCAACCCGAGTGAGGACCAAAGACTCTTCGCCGAGACCGGAATGGACTGGATGGCATACAACGGGGGCAGGCTCTACCGCGCCAAGGACGCCGCTTCGGCTCAGAAAATTCTCGACGCACACTCGTCGTTGGGGAAGATGTACCGGCTGATGGACGCACCGAAAAACCTTCCCGCGGCCCGCTGCTACGAATATCACGGCGACGGTTTCGCACAGTTTCGTTTCGAATGCTTCGTGCGGTACAACGAATTCGTTGCGGAAATTTCTTCCAACCAGCTCATCGATATACGTCAGAGGACTTCCGCCCAGTACGCGATCCTCGAGAATCCCAAGTAGAGCCGGACATTCCGAATAATGTTTCACATGAAAAAGTTCCCGTTCCGAGTTTTTCTGCTCATCGCGACGCTCGTCACCGCGGCCGGATGCGGCGAGGTCAGATCCGGCCTTCCGGCAGCAGGTGAGATCGATGTGCGACATCTCGATGTCGGTCCGTACTCAACCGAACCCATCGACACATACAAGGAGTACAGTCACTCGGTCGCCAATGGTTTCGAATCGGGGATCATTCGGCTGACGAACCATACGGCTACCGGTCTGGATATCGACCCCAAGCTGAAGTTCGGGACCGGTACCCAGTCCATCGCACCGCTCAGCATGGACACGACAGCCAATGTCAGCGATGTGGAAAAGATCTTGTCGAAAGCAGGTGCGGCTGCAGCGGTTCGCAACAAGGTGATGTTCGGCTTCGCATCGGGAAGTAGCGACCATGAGCCCGATCGGTCGGGGACCTCCATGCCGGCGGCAACGCTGGTAACCCTCGGCGTGATGCAATTTCCGACCGAGGCGGATGCGGCTCGCGCTGCGGGCGAGATCGAGCAAGCCGATTTCGACGTAGCACGCGACGCAAACCGTTCGGTGCAGCTGAAAAACTTCCCCGGAGCCCATTCGCACTGGCAACCGGGCACGCCGACGCTCGGATCGCTGATATCACGAAGCCGCTATGTGGTGAGTCTGTTCGTCCAAGTACCGGACGGAGGACTGCCTGATATCGAAGCGCTCGCGGAAAAGGCCTACACCAAACAACTTCCGATGCTGGACGCCCTCCCACCGCTGTCCGCGTCGGACGCGGTGAAGCTGGACCCGGACACCGACGGGATGCTCCGACGCATCATCAATCCGAACAAGTTGTACACCCCTGCCAGCGGTTCGTTGGCAACTTATGAGGAGCAGGGGTTCCTCCACTTCCAGAATGATCGTGCCGCGGCCAAAAGCCTTTTCGAGGCTACGCGCCTCGATCGATTCACGGTCTCCGACGCCTACATTCCCTCTGCAGTCGACTACAGCGCGGCCGGAAACGCTCAAGCCTTCGGGAAGGGAATATTCAAGAACGCCACCGGCGGCGCCATCCTCTATCGAAGCTCCGGTGCGGCCTCCGCAGCGGACGCGTACTCGCGTTTACTGGAGGCGCCGGACGCACATATGAGCCCGAAGAATGTGCCGGACTCGAAGTGTGCTCAGCTTCCGGATTCAGGGAATTATCGTCAATTCTCCTGCGCGGTCAGGTATCACAACTTCGTCGCCGTCGTCTGGGGCCGACAACTGGATGATGCACAACAACGCGCAGCTGCCCAGTACGCGTTGCTGGCCAACAGTGAGTGGATGTAGCCGAACACCGGCTGCTGCCCATCAACGAAGAGGCTGGCCACATTCCCAGTGGGATTGTGACCAGCCTCTCGGTGTCGGACCGCGGTATTTCAGCCGCCGATCAGCTTGGCCGCCAGAATGTCGGCGCCCTGCATCTGCTCACCGGAATCGACAGTGCGAGTACCGAGCTGGGCGAGCGAAGCGCTCAGCTCGTCGGACTGCTGACGCCAGTTCTGCTGCACGCTGTGGAAGGCGTCGGCACCGCCACTGCCGGTCCAGTGCTGAGTGATGAAAGTCTGGAACTTCTGTTCCATCTCCTCGAGCGCTGCGGTGATCGCCATCGCCTGGTTCTTGATCCCCGCGCCCGCCGCGTTGATCGCGCCGAAATCGTAAGAAATCTGACCGAAATCGCTCATCGATTTCTCCTTTCAGAGTCTGTGGTGAGTTTTCCGCCGGAGAGAAGGACTACGTCCAGTTCAGGCTGGGCGAGTTGGCCGACTGCTGCAGGTGCGACAGGTTCTGCTCTTCCATCTCGGCGTACTTGCTGCCGGCCGACTTCAGGTTCTCGGAGTTCTGCAGCAGCGCATCGTTCATCTTGTTCGCCGCGGTGAGGAACTGCTCGAACGTGGCCTGGAACGCCTTACCGGCACCACCCTGGAAAGCCGGGCCCTGCAGATCCGTAGCGTTTCCGTGGGCGGCCTGGATCATTCCGGCGATGTCCTGGTGCTTCTTTTCCATCTCCTGGGCGAAGGCATTGAGTTGGTCGCCTTCGGCGTGAAAGGGCATCGTGGCTCCTTCTATCGGTCACCGCGGGCCGCGGCGAGGAATGGTCTTTATCCTGCTAGTGGTTTGGACGCATGACGGGCGTCCTCGGTTCCATCGTCATGTCCCGCGCATCGGCGCAGTTCGACAATCGATCGCATGGCTCGGATGCCTGCGGTGTGGATGTCTTGCACCTCCCCCTCTCGTGTTGAACAGCCCGTGTGCCGTCAGTCGGTCCCGCTCAGCGATGAGCATCGCGCCCCCGAGCGTTCCCGTTCTGTCGGCCGGTGGTACCTGGGGCGACGGTCCTGCTGGATATCGCGCATCAGACGTTCACACTGTCCGGATTCTGAGCCTGCCATCTTCTGCGCGGAATTTCCAGCGCCTTCGGATTTTCCGCTGTGGCCGTCGGTGATGACCTCGGCCACAGCGGTTTCGACACAGGCGCCGGTGCCCGTCATCAGGGTGCCGGGGTCCAGGCGGTCTGGATCAGGCTGTTTCCGGAACGGGCGACCAATGTGCCGCGGCCGGGCGGCATTTCGCTGAGCCTGACGTTGCCGAGCAGCGCGCCCTCGTCGCGGTTGCCGCTCATCAGCAGGCCGATGGTGCCGATATCCTTCATCCGGCCGATCAGCGGCTCGTACAGCGCTCGTGACGCACCACCCGAGCGCCGGGCGATGATCAGGTGGAAGCCGATGTCCTTGGCCTGCGCGAGATATTCGGTGAGGATCGACAGCGGGTTGCCCGACGGAGTGGACACCAGGTCGTAGTCGTCGACGATGACGTAGACCTCGGGGCCCGACCACCACGACCGCTCACGCAACTGCTGCTGGGTGATGTCGGGGCCGGGCATGCGTGCCTTCAGCACACCGACCAGGTCGCGCATCATCGTGTCCAGCATCTCCGCCGACGGCGCATATCCCGCGACATGGCGGCCCTCGACCACTCCGAGCAGCGTCCGGCGGTAGTCACCGATGATCAGCTTGGCATTCTCCGGCGTATTCGAGGCGACGATGTTCAGGATGATGTTGCGCAGCACATTCGTCTTACCGCATTCGGTGTCGCCGAAGATCAGTACGTGCGGTTGCTCGGCCATGTTGAGGAAGACCGGCGCGAGCTCGGATTCGTTGAGGCCGATCGGGATCTGCACGCACCGCGTGTACTGATCCACCGCGCCCGGCCAGCCACCGAGAACGTTGTGTACCAGCTCGTCGCGGTTGAGGACTTCGGGGAGCATGCGCACGCGCGGCGCCGGCCGGCCCGGGGTCGAGGCGACCAAACGTTGCACGGCATCGGCGACACCGGCGCCGAGGGTCTCGGGATTCGAATTCCCGTCCACACGAGGCAGTGCCGTGAGCATATGCAGCGCGTCGGGGGTCATACCGCGGCCCGGACGGCCCTGCGGTACCAGCGAGGCCACCTTGCGGCCGAGATCGGAATCCATCGGGTCGCCGAGGCGCAGTTCGATGCGGGTGCCGATCTGGTCCTTGAGGGCGGGCCGCGCTTCCGCCCAGCGGTTCAGCGCGATCACGATGTGCACACCGTACGAAAGACCTTGCGTCGCAAGGTTCATGATCGGCTGTTCGAGCGAATCGAAATCCTGGCGAATGGAGCCGAAGCCGTCGACGACCAGGAAGACGTCACCGAAGGGGTCTTCGTGGGCGCCGGCCGCGGCGGGACTGCTCGCCGGGTCGGTGCCGCGCAGGCGACGGAAGTCGGCCATCGACTCGATACCGAGTTGGCGGAACCGCATTTCGCGCTGACGGACGATGGTCGTCATCTCCGAGATGGTGCGGCGCACTTTGTCCACATCCAGGCGGCCCGCGACGGAACCGACGTGCGGCAGGCCCTCCAGGCCCGACAGGGTGCCACCACCGAAGTCGAGGCAGTAGAACTGAACCTGTTCGGCGGTGTGGGTCAGCGACATGCCCATGACCAGCGACCGCAGGGCCGTGGACTTACCGGACTGTGGACCACCGACGACGGCGACGTTGCCGCGGGCGCCGGACAGGTCGACCACCATCGGATCGCGGCGCTGGTCGTACGGCCGGTCGACGATGCCGATCGCGGTGCGCAGGCTCGCGATCGGGTTGTATTCGCCGGTGAGGATCGAGCGCGGAATGAGCTGATCGAGGGTCGGCGCCGCGTCGAGCGGCGGCAGCCAGATCTCGTGGGCGGTGCGACCGTGGCCCTGGATGCGCGAGACCAGCATGCCGAGGTTGGAGATCTTCTCGGTGCTCTCGTCCTGCTGCACCTCTTCGACCGCACTGGGCTCGGGCGGCAACGGAATTCGGTCGCTCTTGCGGAAGGCCACATGGCCGGCCACAAAAGGCCTGGCGTTGATATCGATTTCGCCACCGACGATGCCGGCCTGGGTGACCTCACGCTGAGCGCCACCACCCACATACGCCCCGGAAACATAGGAGGCCTGGAAGCGCTGAATCTCACCGGAGTCCGACTTCAGATATCCGCCACCGGGACTGTTCGGCAGATTGTAGGCATCGGGCACACCGAGAACCTGACGAGATTCGTTGGCCGAGAACGTCTTCAGGCCGATGCGATAGGACAGATGTGATTCCAGGCCCTTGAGCTTGCCCTCTTCCAAACGCTGCGAGGCGAGCAGCAGATGCACGTGCAGCGACCGGCCCAGACGGCCGATCATCACGAACAGTTCGGCGAAATCCGGGTGCTGACTGAGCAATTCGGAGAACTCGTCGAGCACCACGAACAGGGCGGGCAGCGGATCCAGGTCGGCCCCGGCCGCGCGTGCCTTCTCGTATTCGGAGACGTTGGCGAAGTTGCCGGCCTGCCGCAGGACCTCCTGACGGCGGTTCATCTCACCGGCCAGCGCGTCCTTCATACGATCGACGAGATCGGCCTCTTCCTCGAGGTTGGTGATCACGGCCGCGACGTGCGGAACGCCCTCCAGGCCGAGGAAGGTCGCACCACCCTTGAAGTCGACCAGCACCAGGTTCAGCTGGTCGGGCGAATGCGTCGCCAGCAGCGAAAGCACCAGTGTGCGAAGGAATTCCGATTTGCCCGAACCGGTGGCGCCGATGCACAGACCGTGCGGGCCCATACCGTTCTCGGCGGCCTCCTTGATATCGAGGTAGACCGGCAGGCCGTCGGCGCCCACACCGAACGGCACGCGCAACCGGTCCCGGCCGTACCGCGGCTTCCACCCGTTCTCCGGGTTGAAGGTGCCGATATCGCCGAGCCCCATGAGTTGCGACCACGAACTGATGACCTCGGCGTTCTCCTCGACCACGGATTCGCCACCGCGCTGGACGGCCGCCACGCGGAACGGCGCCAACCGCCGCGCGACCTGTTCGGCCTGCCGTGCGCTGATGCGGTCGATGAGGGCGAAGCGTTCCATGTTGCCGGTGGCGCCGCGGCCGACGCATTCACCGTTCTCGACGACCATCTGAATGCCGCGCGAAACCGCCAGGCGCGGAGCGTAACTGCACAGATCGATGATGGTGACGCCCTCGCAGCCGGATTCGCGCAGCGAATCCTCTTCGGCCTCGAGCAGACCACCGTCGACGATGATGACGATGTGGACCAGATTCTGATTGGCCGGCTGGTTGCGGGAGTAGCGAACGCGGTTGTGCAGCAAAGGATACAGGCCATCGGCGAGTTCGCGGATGGAACCGTAGACCATGCGCTCGGTGCCCACGCCGTCCTGGGAATCCGGGTGCTGGGTGTGCGGGAGCCATTTGGTCCACTCCCATTCGGCGGCGGTGTCGGGACCGCAGACCACCGCGACCAGCACCTGGTCCGGCGCCTGAAACATGCACAGCTGCAACAACATCGCGCGGGTCATATCGCGCGCCTGGGCGCGGTCACCGTTGAGCTGGATGGTGGCGAAGCCCTTGACCGCGATGGCGGTGGGCAGGTCCGGGACCGTGGAATGCGTACGTACGAAACGACGCAGCGATACGGCCGCGATCGGCTCGAGCTCCTCGACCGGGCCGGTTTCCGGCGAGACCAGCCGGGTGGCCAGGCGCTGACCGCCCAGGCCGATGCGCGCGTGGCAGAAGTCCTTGTCCCCCGGACGGCGTTCCCACATGCGGCTGGTGCCGGCCAGCATCCACACCAAACCCGGTTCCGGATGGCTCCATTCGACCGCCGCGCGCTGCTGGGAGGCGGTTTCGTCGACGTCCTTGCGGACCTGGTCCAGGTAGCGCAGATAGTCCTTGCGGTCCTCGTTGGCCTCGGCGGCCTTCTGCCCCTTACCACCCTGACCGGCGAACATGCCGACCATGGAGAAGACCATCATCATCGGGAACATCATGCTCATCGGGTTGGAGGCGATACCTCCACCGCGGGTGAACATGATGGCCATCATTCCGACCATGCCGACGACCATCACGACGGGCATCAGTTTGCCCAGTAAACTGCCAGGTATCGCGCGTGGAATCTCCGGCGGCGGTTGCAGTGTCACTTCGCCGCCCGGTGACCTCGGAACCTCCCGGCGCGCACGACGCTGGAACCTGACAGTGCTCATCGACGGAAGATCCCCCTTCGGCGGCTGTACTGCGGACTCAGTGTAGAGGCAGCGGCCGACATGTCGTACAGTTCGACCAGCATTCTGCACGGATCGGCCGCGCGACCGCAAACCGGAGCGCATGCTGAAACACCTGGTAGAGACGGAGTTGGGGGAAGCGTGACGCACGCGCGACTGGACCATATCGAAGAGGATTCGAGCCGCGGAATCGTCCGGGCGCCCGATCTGGCGCGGGTGACAATTCTGGCCAAGCACACGCAGGTCGATATGGCGATTCCGGTCGATGTTCCGGTCGCACTGGTCATTCCGAGCGTGGTCGACATGGTGGCGCAACACAGCCGCACCAACGATTTCGACAACAGCGGCGAACAGTTCCAGCCGGCCGAATGGGTGCTGGCGCGTATCGGGCAGCCGCCGTTCTCCAATTCGCTCAGCCTGGGCGAGCAGGGGGTGCGCGACGGCGAGCTGCTGATGCTGGAAAGCGCCGATCACGTCGCGCCCAGTCCGCTGTTCGACGACATCATGTACAACGTCGCGATCGCCGACGCCGACCATTTCCGCAGCTGGTCGCCGCAGGTCGCGCGGATCACCGGATCGATCATCGCGGTGCTGACCATGCTCGCCGGATGCACCGGCCTGCTGGCCGCGCCGGATGCGATGGCGGGCTGGATCACCGGGGCCATCGCCGCGGTGCTGACGATTCTGCTGGTGGTGGCCGGCACGGTGATGAGCCGCATGTACGGCGACACCACCTCCGCGCTGGTTCTCGGCGGCTGTGCGCTGCCGAGCGCGTTCGCCGCGGGCATGTTGATCGTGCCCGACCATTACGGCTGGGCGAATCTGCTGCTCGGCTCTGTACTCGTCGGCGCGACGGCACTGCTGGCGTGGCGGGTCAGCGGGGTCGGTCTGGCCCTGTTCATCGGCGCCACAACACTTTCCGTCTTCGCCATCCCCGCCGCACTGGTCGGCCTGCTCACCTCGCAGCCGGTCAAGGCCATCGGCGCGGTCGCCGCCGCGCTCGCGCTCGGCGCCCTGTCGCTGGCACCGCGAGTATCGATGCTGCTGGCGAAACTGCCGCTGCCGCCGGTGCCTTCGCCCGGCACCCCGATCGATCCCACCGAGGACGATCCCGACGACCATCGCGCGCTGCCCACGATGGACGTGCTGCGCACGAAATCCGAACGCGCGCGGATGTATCTGGCCGGCCTCGTCGGCGCGACCACGCTGGTGACCGTGATCGGAGCGCTCGCCTCGACCGATCCGTCCGCGGACAGCCCCTATTGGCCCGGCATCGCGCTGGCGCTGGTCTGCGCGGTGGTGCTGATGTTCCGCAGCCGCACCTACGTCAGCGCCGAGCTGGCGGTGGTGCTGCTCGCCGGCGGTGCGGCCATCCTGCTGATCATGACGGTCGGCGCGGCCTTCGTGGTGGAACAGCCGCTCGCGGTGTTCGGCGCCGCCATGGTGATGCTCATCGCCGCGCTGATCCTGGGCACCATCGTGCCGAACCAGTCGGCGACGCCGCCGATGCGCCGCGCGGTGGAGCTGCTGGAGTACGGGTTCGTCGCCGCCGTCCTGCCGCTGGTTTTCTGGGTAGCCGAGCTGTACACGCTCGTTCGATCGCTCTGAGCCGCGCATGAATCCGAAAATGTTCGGGCGCAGAGCAATTCGAGTAGCGGCGGTCGTCGCGGTGCTGGGACTGAGCGCCTCGACCGGCGCGGGCGCCGCGATCGCGGACAAACCGGTGGTGAACCCGGGGGCGCTGCCGTCCGGTGGTAACCCGGCGCCGCCGGATGCCACCGAGCAGCCGGCGAATTCACCGTGTGCCAGCACGAGCACCGGCGGTGACGGCCCGACCGTGCCGACCGCGCAGCGCAGTCTGGAACTGGACAAGGCGTGGCAGTTCAGCAGGGGCGCAGGGCAATTGGTAGCGGTGATCGACACCGGCGTGATGCGCCATCCCCGGCTGCCGGGCATCATCCCGGGCGGCGACTACGTCTCCGCCGGCGACGGCACCGACGACTGCGATGCGCACGGAACCTTCGTGGCGGGCATCATCGCCGCGACTCAGATTGCGGGACAAGGTTTTTCGGGAGTCGCGCCGCAGGCGCAGATCTTGAGCATCCGGCAGACCTCGAGCTATTTCCAGAAGAAGGGCGCCGGCCGTGACAAGGGGCCCGACGCCATGCCCGAGGGGTACGGCACCACCCACACCCTGGCGCAGGCGGTGCGCCGGGCGGCCGATATGGGCGCGACGGTCATCAACATGTCCGAGGTGGCCTGCCAGGCCGGGGCGATTCCCGACGACGACCTCGGCGCCGCGGTACATTACGCCGCCGTCGAGAAGAACGTCGTGGTCGTCACGGCCGCGGGTAACAACGACAAGTGCAAGGGGACCAATCCCGTCATCGATCCGCTGGATCCGAGTGCGGATCCGTGGACGAAGGTCGATCTGAACGTCTCGCCCGCGCGGTGGGACGACTATGTACTGCCGGTGGGCTCGATCGACGACAACGGCCAGCCCTCGAAGTTCACCGTGCCGGGCCCGTGGGTCGGCGTCGCGGCACCGGGTGAGAATCTGACCTCGCTCGATCCGCACTGGGACGATCCGCGCAGCAAGGGGACCGCCGTCGCGAAGGTGGATCAGCAGGGCAAGGCCGAGCCGATCTCCGGAACCAGTTTCGCCTCACCGTATGTCGCGGGGGTGGCCGCGCTCGTCCGTGCCCGCTACCCGGAACTGAGCGCGCTCGACGTCATCAAGCGGATCGAGGCCACCGCCCACGCGCCCGCCGAGGGGTGGAACCCGTATGTCGGATACGGCGCGGTCGACCCGGTGGCCGCGCTCACCGCACAGGTCCCGAACTCGTTGCCGCCCAAGCGGCCCAGTGCCGCCAAGAGCTGGCAACTGCCGGTGCCGGCCACTCCCCCGGCCCCCGACCACACCTCCCGCAATGTGGCGCTGATCGGAACCGGTGTCATCGCCGTGCTCGCCGTGCTCGGATATCTCGCCTCGTTCCCGCTGCGCCGCCGCTTCGGTGATCGCGGCGAGTGAGGTTCAGCGCGGCTCGTCGAACCGCCAGCGCGTCGCGCCGCCGGGTTCGACGGTCGACAGCGCCGTCGCCGCGCGCACCGCGATGCGGTAGACGTACCAGGGCGGCGGGCCGGCCGACGGCGCGCTGAAATCGGCGGTCAGGGCCGTGCCCGACTCGTCGACCCGGCAGGGCCATCCCTCGCCGGCCCAGTGGGCGGCCCGCTGTGCCACCGTCGCCGGGTCGGTGACGCGTTCGGCGGTGCCGTTCACACTGAGGTCGAAGGTATCCAATGCCACGCCGAGCGTGCAGCGCGGATCGCGAGAGATGTTGCGGGCCTTGCGTGTTCGCGGGCCGGTTTCGAACCAGAACGCACCGTCGACCCAGAGCGCGCCCACCGCGGTCATATGCGGACTGCCGTCAGGATCGATCGTGGCCAGCCAGCAGGTGTGGCGATCGGGGCCGCCCGTACCGGGCGCCTGCGGGAATCCGGCGTCCAGACCGGCCACGACGGCGGACCAGTCCAGCGGATCCAGCTCGTACAGTTCGGCGAGGTTGGTCGTCTGCATAGTGTCCATGATGGTGCGACGAGGCACGGCGACCGGATTCATCGGTGCGCGCGCCATCGATTCGTCCGTTATAGGCGATATGCCCTGGTCGGTGCGGGTGAATCCGCCCAAGATCGACACGGGCCGCCCGGGGATGACTCAGTATTTCTGACAGCGGCGGTCCAGCGGTACGGCCGTCGCGGGTCGTCGCACGAGGGGCAGGAACAGCCATGACAGTCGCCGGCAGGCAACGTCTCACTCCCGATCAGCGCAATTCGTTCATCGCGGCCCAACTGGGCTGGACGATGGACGCTTTCGACTTCTTTCTGGTCGTCTTCGTCTATGCCGATATCGCCGCTTCCTTCGATATGCCGAAATCCGACGTCGCGTTCATCACCACCGCGACGCTGATCATGCGCCCGGTGGGCGCGCTGCTGTTCGGTCTGTGGGCCGACCGGGTGGGCCGGCGCATTCCGCTGATGGTCGACGTCGCGTTCTACTCGGTGATCGGGTTCCTGTGCGCCTTCGCGCCGAATTTCACTGTGCTGCTGATACTTCGGTTGCTCTACGGCATCGGCATGGGTGGGGAATGGGGCCTCGGCGCGGCGCTGGCGATGGAGAAGATCCCCGCCGAACGGCGCGGCTTCTTCTCCGGCCTCCTGCAGGAGGGCTACTCGTTCGGCTACCTGCTCGCCTCGCTGGCCTCACTGCTGGTGATGAACTGGCTCGGCCTGTCCTGGCGCTGGCTGTTCGCGCTCTCGGTGATTCCGGCCCTGATCATCCTCGTGATCCGGACCCGCGTGGGTGAATCGGAGGCGTGGGAGAGCAGCCGCGAACACATGCGACTCACCCAGACCTCGTTGCGTGATGTGGTGATGAACCCGGTGGTGATCCGCCGCTTCGCCTACCTCGTCCTGCTGATGACCGCGTTCAACTGGATGAGCCACGGCACCCAGGACGTCTACCCGACCTTCCTGTCCGCGGTCGACAACGGCGGCGCCGGGTTGTCCTCGGCGACCGCCAAATGGATTGCGGTGGTGTACAACATCGGCGCCATCATCGGTGGTCTGGTGTTCGGCAGCCTGTCGCAGAAGTACGGTCGCCGCTACACCATCATCTTCTGCGCACTGCTCGGACTGCCGATCGTGCCGCTGTTCGCGTATTCGACGACCGCGGCCATGCTGTGCCTGGGATCGTTCCTGATGCAGCTGGTCGTGCAGGGCGCCTGGGGTGTCATCCCGGCACATCTGACCGAACTGTCGCCCGACGCTATCCGCGGCTTCTATCCGGGCGTGACCTACCAGCTGGGCAATCTGCTCGCCTCGCTCAATCTGCCGATCCAGGAGCGGGTGGCCGAAAGCCACGGATATCCGTTCGCGCTGGCCGTCACCATCGTGCCGGTGCTGATCGCGGTGGCCTTCCTGACCCTGATCGGCAAGGAGGCCAAGGGAATTCGCTTCGGCACGAACGCGAGCGCATTACCCGAGACGCCCGCCCGGCAATAGCCGAGCCGGCTAGTTCTGCGGTTGCTGCGCCGACTGGTCCTGCTTGGAACGCACCAGCTGCTTGGCCGGATTCGGATCCGGCGCCACGCCGTCGTGGGCCACCATGGCCTCCTGACGACCGAGCGTCGGGCCGGCGGCGAGCAGGCCGACGATCTGATACGGCGCGAGTTCGGGTTTGGCCTTGTCGGCGTCCATTCCCAGCGCCTTCTGCGCCGCGGCGTCCTTGATGCCGTAGCGCACGCCGGTGTCGGCGATAAAGAACATGCTGTCGCGGCGCTGGCTGTCGGCCTCGATACCCGTGGTCTGGACGAAGAATCCCGAGCCGGGTGTGGAGTAGAAGGCATCGACGTTCGGGCCGGACCCGTCGGCCTGCGCCAGCGGTGTGGTCTGCGCACTGTCCGGGATCGGCAGCGAATGTCCCGTCAGCACAGCCAATTCCGCGCGCTTACTGCCGTCGGCCTTGTCGGCCGCACCGGACAGTGGCTTCCAGGACATGCATTCCACCGGCTGATCCTTCGAATCGACGATGGCCGGCGCGGACGTCGGATACTGCTGGACCGGAAGGTCGTTCGACGGCGGCGCCTGGGTGCTGTCGTACTGGCTGATCTCGGGATTTTCCGAAGCCGTCGGATTGGAGTTGCGGATGATGTCGGCGGTCAGCGGCGAGATGGGCTGCAAACCGTCGTGCAGGACCACGTAGTACTGATCCTTGGTGTCGACATGCACCACATCGCCGATGCGGTGATTGCTCAGCGAATACGCCGGGGTGCCACCGGGATCGACGATTTTCGGCGGCGTGATGGGCAGGACCTCGGGCACCGCGTTCAGCAGACCGGCACTGATCGGGCGGGGAGTCATCCCGCGGATCTTCAGCGCCTCGGTCACTTTCGGATCGTTCATATCGACCCGGGCCCGCTGATTGTCGTAGATCAGATAGGCGGCGTCGCGACCCTGCACCAGCAGCGCCTTACCCGAATCCAGCTTGGTGGCCTTGGAACCCAGCGACGGATCGCCGGCGAGCACGGTGGTGGTCAGCTCGCGGCTGCCGTCGTTCTTCAGCTCGTCGCAGATCGACCATGCGCGCCCCTTGCCGTTGCTGTCGAAATTCAGCGACGACGGCGCGCCCGGAATGCCGATCAGCGCCCCCCGGGGCTTCTTCGACAGCTCGGATTCCTTGATGGACACCGCTTTTGCGGGTTCGCCGACCGCGAGCCGCGCCGACGCGAGGTTCAGCGACGGGTGCACGACGCCGTCGATGACGGCGTAGACGGCGCCGGAATCCTTGCCCAGCAGGATCTTGTTGTCGCCGATCGACCCCTGCGGCCGCAGCAGCGCGAGCACGCCGCAGCCGGCCAGCGCGACGACTCCCAGTACCAGCCCGGCGGCATAGGCACGCGACTGCGAGCGCATCGGATCGTGCAGCATCCGCACGTCCCGGCGTACCAGGGCATGCTCCATTCGCCTGACCAGGAAGCGATAGCCGCTCACCTGCCAGCGCGTAGTGGGCTTTGAAGGCATGAGTCCTCCCCCGAACAGTGCTCGCGTTCGCCCAACACAGTACAGTTCAGCAGGACTGAAGTTCAGCTCGGCCATCGAGGAATCGGCCGACACCGGGTACTTGGGGGACGACGATGGCCGAATCCAGCGGCACCAACAGCCGCCCGCTCCTCGGACGGATCTCGCTGCCGAATCTGCTGGCCGCACAGTTACTGGGACTGCTCGTCGGCGTCGTCGTGCTCGCGGTGGGGGTACCCGGCTGGTACGCACTGGGTGCCGCGATCGTGGCCGGCCTGGTGCTGCTCGTCCCGATCGGCAAGCGCACCCTCGCCTCGTGGATCGCGACGGCGTGGCGCTATGTCACCCGCCAGGACTACGACCTCGGTGACACAGTCGATTTCCGCGGCCCGGACGGCCGCTCGCTCGGTCTGTACTGGGAGGGCAGCCGCGTCGTCGCCGTCGTCGAGGTGCTGCCGCCCAAGGGCGGTCTGACCCGGATCGACCGCAACACCGTGCACGCGTCGCATCTGCTGCCGCTGCCCGAACTGGCGCAGTGCCTGAGCCAGCACGACATCCTGCTGTCCGGTATCGACATCATCAGCCACGGCCACCGCAGCCGCTCCGGCACGCCCGCGGGGCCGATCTACGAATCGCTGCTCGGTCCGCTGCCCGCGACCGCACACCGAACCGTCTGGCTCGCAATCAGTTTCGACGCACTGGCCTGTCCGGAGGCCGCGGCCCGGCGCGGCGGCGGCACGGAGGGCGCGGGCCGGGCGGTCACCATCGCCACCCAGCGCATCGTGCGCGCACTCGAGGATGCCGACTGCGCTTCGCGCGTGCTCACCGCGCCCGAGATCCGCAAGGCCGTCTGGCAGATCAGCGCCGGTGTCGACCCGCGGGCGCTCACCCATCGCTGGCGCTATGCGGAACTGGGCAACAGCGTGAACATCGGCGCGGCGGTCGATCCCAAGCAGCTCGGCTCGGATCTGCTGGCACAGCTGTGGGTCGCGCCGTCGCGGGGAACCACCGTGGCGGTCCGCCTGCGGCCGGGTAGTTCGCCCGAGACGGTGAATATCGGCGCGGCCTGGCGACTGACCGCCCGGGAGCTGCCGGAGAAGACCAAGCGCAAGGGCATGGTGTCGCTGAGCGGCCGGCATCGCCAGAGCCTGCTGGCCCACCTGCCGATCGCGATTCCCGGCGTGGACGACACCGTCCCGATGAGCCAGTACCCGATCGATGTGGTGGGCGTGCTGCATCTGCCCTCCTCCGGCTGCGGTCAGCTGATCGGCTCCGACGAGGACGGCAACGGTGTCGCGGTTCGCCTTGTCGGACAAGGCATTTCGACCGTCTACGTGGCGGGCGAGCTGTATCTGGCGCAGCAGCTGGTGTTCCGCGCACTGGCCGTCGGCGAGCGTATCCTCATCCGCACCGATCGCCCGCACGCGTGGGAACAGCTGGTCACCACCATCGGCAATCCCGAGCGGCTCACCATCGCGGTGGAAACCCATCAGAGCGATGCCGGATTCACCGCGGCCGTGGTCGACGGTGTGCTCGCGCCCGCACCGCACGCCGGTGTCACCACGATCTACGTCACCGGCGATCCGATGGGCTGGCCGGCCACCAATCCGGATCTGTCGATCCACCAGCCGGGCGCGATCGGCAACCATGTGGTGATGCGGACCGGAACCACTCAGGTCGATCTGACGCTGGTCTCGATTCCCCGGGAGACGACCTATATCGGCAGCCCGCGGGGCCGCCGCCCGATGCCGCAGCCGGATCCCCGGCAGCGAGTCGCGCAGGCGCACGGGTAATTTCGCCCCACCGGGGCGGAGTCCGGGGCACCTGCTCACGTCGGCGCGGCCGCCCGGCCCGCTCAGCCCGGATACGGGTCGGTTCTGCGGGCCGTGCGCAAATGACGTGCCCACCAAGCCCATTGCCGCAGGAGCCGCTGCGCGGCGTCGACAGCGGCCCCGTCGGCGGTGTTGCCGTCCGCGTCGAATTTGCGTTTGGCCTCGTGGAAACTCACGGTCTCGCGAATCGACACCATATGGATTTCCGCGACTACCTGGCGCAATTGCTCGACAGCCCGCAGACCTCCCGACAGCCCGCCGTAACCGACGAATCCGATCGGCTTGGCCCGCCACTCGCGCTTGGCGCTGTCGAGCGCCGTCTTCAGCGAGGCGGGATAGCCGTGGTTGTACTCGGAGGTGACCGCGACGAATCCGTCCGCCGCGCCGATCCGCTCGCGGAAGGCCTCGACCTGCGGCGTCGTCGTCAGGTCGGTGGGCAGGGGGGTGTCTGCCAGATCGATGACCCCGACGTCGAGGCCGGCGTCGGCGCGAGCCGTGCGCAGGAACCAGTCGGCCACCACAGGCGCGAACCGCTCGGGCCGCACACTGGCGACGATGACCTCCAACCGCAGCGGATCGTCCATGGCGTCAGCCTAGTCGGCACACTCGCCGCAGCGACGGCCTGCTCGCCGACCGCGCCGGCGGCACCGATACCCTGTGCCCCGGGCGAAAATCTTCGAGCACCATATTGGACGGCTATGGCCGATGGCCGCGACTGACGGGGCGCCGCGGATCGATCAGGAGGGGGCGAAATTCGTGATTCTCGGACATTGGTTGCTGATCGAAACACTCGACGTTCGCCCCACCTGGTCGGTCCTGGCCGTCGACACCGCACCGCGGCGATGGAAGTCGTTGGCGCGCACCGTTCCCACCCGGCTGATGCCGATCCTCACCGCCGCTGCCGCGAGCGGTGAGAGGGTCGAGCGACAGCTGCCGAAGTCCCGACATGCCTGGTCGGGACATCGCGCCTGCGCGATCGCGCTGACCGGGCCCGACGACCGGGTGCACGCGGTGCAGCTGTGGGTGGGCCCCGGCGAGCCACCCGCGCCGCCGCCGGTCGCGACCCACCTGCTCGACGCGCGCACCCGGCGCACGGAAGTGCGTTCCGCGGGTCTGGGCCCGGCATTCGACCGCAAGCGCAGCGTCTGGATCGGAGCCGAATCCTTCGAACATGTCGAACGTTTCGACGATGCCCTGGATCTGGCCGCGATCGTGGCACGTGCCACACCCGGATCGCGCTGGTGCGGCGAAATCTGCGTGCGCACGCCGGACGGGCTGCGCACGTTGATGATGGCGACACGCAACTCCGCCGCCGATCCCTACCTGTGGCGCGGCATTCTGGCCGATGTCACCGACAGCGTTGCACCGCAACCCAAGTCGTTCGAGGCGGCCACGGTCGAGACGCTGGTCAGCCGCAATCCCGGAATGTATCTGGCGGTGGTCGACACCGAGCGGGTCCGGGTGATTCGCTGGATCAGCGCGCCGGTGCCGGGACTGGACTGGTCCGGCGGCACGGACGAACGCACGCTGCCACATCCCGGCGACCGGGAGCGAATCATCGCCGCGCGCAAGGCGATCCGGGCCGGCGCGCCGTCGTGGACGCTGCCGAACCTCCGGCTGGCGGATACGACCGGAGGCTGGATCACCGTGGACGTGGAGGTTTCACCCCTGCCCCACGGCCCGGACGGCACCGGCGTACCCCATTTCGCGCTGGCCCGGATCGATCTGCGTGAACCCGCCACTCCCTAGCGGTCGACGCGGCGTCAGGGCAGTTCGAACGGCAGCGCCACCCCCGCGTGCACGGTGCAGTGTTCGCAGGTATCCATGCCTTCGACACCGGCGACCGCGCGACGTACCAAGGTCTTGAACGGCACCAGGTTTCGCTCGAATTCGGCGAAGACGGCGGCCGCACTGACACCGTCTCCGGCCTCCAGTCCGGCATCGAGATCGGTCACCAAAGCGATGGCGGCATAACACATTTCGAGTTCGCGAGCGAGAACGGCTTCCGGGTATCCGGTCATGTTCACCAGTTCCCATCCCTGTCCGGCGAACCAGCGGCTCTCGGCCCGGGTGGAAAAGCGCGGGCCCTGCACCACGACCATGGTGGCGGCCGGTTGCATCGGCAGCTCGGGCACCGCCGCGCGGGTAGCGACCGCACGCAGGTCGTCGCAGTACGGATCGGCGAAGGAGACGTGGATGCCGCCGTTGTCGAAGTAGGTCTGCGCGCGGCCGGAGGTCCGGTCCACCAGCTGGTCGGGGACCGCCACGGTGCCCGGTCCCCAGTCCGCCCGCAGGCTGCCCACCGCGCACGGCGCGAAGATCCGCCGCACGCCGATCGAGCGCAGGGCCCACATATTGGCCTGATACGGCACGGTGTGCGGGGAATACTCGTGCTTGCGCCCGTGCCGCGGCAGGAAGGCGACCTGGCGGCCCTCGACCTCTCCGACGGTGATCGGCGCGCTCGGCACACCATAGGGTGTCTCGACCTCGAGGGTGGTCGCATCGTCGCCGAAGAAATCGTAGAAGCCGCTACCGCCGATGATGGCCAGTGCGGGGCGGGGATCCGAACTCATCCCGCAATTCTCGCGTACGCCGCGACGGCGGCCCCCGCCGCCTCACCCCGCACCCGCTACCCTGACAGTGCCCCTCGCATAATGTACCCTAGGGGGGTATGGACCATCAGGGCGGGAGCGAGGAACAGCCGGTGACCGAGGATCAGAGCAACACGGTTCGGACCGCCGAGGCGGCCGTGCAGCCCGGGCACGACCACGCCACCCACGGCTATATCACCGCCAAGGACGACTACCTCAAGCGGCTGCGCCGGATCGAGGGGCAGGCGCGCGGCCTGCAGCGCATGGTCGAAGAGGAGAAGTACTGCATCGATATCCTCACCCAGGTCTCGGCCATGACCAAAGCCCTGCAGGCGGTGGCCATGGGCCTGCTGGAGGATCACATCAGTCACTGCGTGGTCGATGCCGCGGTCCAGGGCGGTCCCGAGGCCGAGGCGAAGATCAAGGAGGCCACCGACGCCATCGCGCGGTTGGTCCGTTCCTGAGCCGCGACGCCGTCCCCGCACGACCGCCACACCGCTCCGGTTGCCGGATGCGGCCGGCGGTCGCGTGAACGACGATCAGACTCGCGCGGCCAGCGCCGGCGCCAGCGCGCGCAGCACCCCGATGTGGTCCTCGTCGGTGACCTGGATGGCGACCTGATCGGCGCCCGCCTTCAGGTGTTCGACCAGTGCGTCGGCGATCTGATCGGCCGAGCCGTGCAGCGCGAGCGCGTCGATCAGCCGATCACTGCCGGGCGGGGTCAGGTCCTCGTCGCTGAAGCCGAGCCGACGCAGATTCGCCACATAATTGCGCAGGTTCAAGTAGAACTCCGTGCGCGGGCGGGCGGTCAGGCGCGCCTGGACCGGGTCGGTGTTGAACGAGATCTTGTGTTCGGGCACGAGCAGCGCATCGGGACCCAGGATTTCGCGCGCCTGCCGGGTGTGTTCGGCGGTCACGAGGTAGGGCAACGCTCCCGCGGTGCGGTCGGCGGCCAGCTTCAGTACCCGCGGTCCGAGCGCCGCCAGCGCGAGCTGCTGTTTCGGGACTCCGTTGGCGTCGAGCACGTCGACATAGTCGACGAGCGCGTCGTAGGGCTTGCGGAAATCCGAATCCTGCTCGGGATGTCCGGCGCCGAAGCCGAGGATGAACCGGCCCGGAAAGCGGCGGTCGATGCGATGGAAGGACTCGGCCACCTGTTCGGCGGGCGCCGACCAGATGTTGACGATGCTCGTTCCGACCGTCAGCGTCTCGGTCTCCTCGAGCAGCGCCTCCACGGCCGGTAGATCCGCCGGGGGCGAGCCGCCCAGCCACAGCGTGCTGTAACCGAGACCCTCCAGCTCACGGGCCTGCCCCGGTTCGAAGCCGGCGTAGTACCGCCAGACGCCGAATTTGCCGATACTCGTGGTTCGCGCAGCCTCAGTCATATTCCTTGCGAACTCCGTTGCGCGGGCGACTATTCCGCCCGGCGCCGGAAAAAATTCCGGTCGCACAATCTGGCACTCGCACCATGAGAGTGCTAAATTGGGCATCGAACAGCTTACGGCGCTCGCCGCCGAGGCGGGCGTCACCACTGGATATGGAGGTGATTCCTGTGCTGAGGTTCGACCCGTTCCACGACATCGACACCGTCGCCCGGCAGCTCCTGGGGGATGCCGCCGGAACCACGCGCGCGCCACGTTTCATGCCGATGGATCTGTTCAAGGCCGGTGACCACTACGTCCTCAATGCCGATCTCCCGGGCGTCGATCCCGGCTCGGTCGACGTGAGCGTGGACAACGGCACCCTGACGCTGAAGGCGCAGCGCAGCCTGCCCGGTGACGAGCATGTGCAATGGATCGCGTCGGAACGATTCGCGGGAACGTACATGCGTCAGCTGTCGCTCGGTGAGGGCATCGACACCGACCACATCAGCGCCACCTACAACGACGGCGTGCTGTCGGTGACCCTGCCGATCGCCGAGAAGGCCAAACCGCGGCGCATCGAGATCGGCGGTATGGGACAGGGCCCGAAGACCATCGAGGCCGGCCACACCGAGAGCAGCTGACCGGTCGCGGCAGGGATGTGCCCGCGCCGGTCGGCGACAGATGAGAGTGCAAGCAGCACACCACCATTCACCGGTGCAAGGTGGCCGGGTGCGCGGGCGGAACCGAGGATCGTCGCAGCGAGAAGGAGGTGAGAGCGCGCAACCCTCGAATAGCGACTGCGTGCGGCCCCGCGATCTCGCGGGGTCGCCGCCATGTCCGGGCGCGGCGAACACCGGCGGACGACCGGAGTATCGCCCGTACGCGGCTCAGTCGCCGCAGCACCCCTCGGCGGACGGAATCGTCCGCATCTCGCGGGTTTCGGCGTTGCGGGCGGCCAGGTCCGCATCGGCCGGATAGTCGACGGCGATCAAGCTCAGGCCGTGCGCGGGGGCCACGGTGACGGAACTGGACCGTTCCCGTTCCGCGAGAAGACCTTCCACCCATTCGGGAGTGCGGCGCCCCTCCCCCACCGCGAGCACCGCGCCGACCAAACTGCGGACCATCGACCAGCAGAAGGCGTCGGCGCTGACGTAAGCGGTGAGCATGGCGGCTCCGCCGGCACCGTCCAGGGCCCCGCCGGGACCATCGATCGGCGTCACGGCCCAATCGAACCGCTGCAATTCCCGGACCGTCGTCGCCCCTTCGCGCCGACGGCAGAATGCGGCGAAATCGTGCAGTCCCAACAGCTTTCGCGACGCCTCCCGCATGGCGTCGAGATCGACACCGGGTCGGCATGCCACCACACTGCGAGCCAGCAGGGGCGGGGCTCCGTAGGGAGCCGTGGTGAGCCGATACGCGTAGTGACGGCGGATCGCGGAAAAGCGGGCGTCGAATTCCGGTGGCGCCGGGCGGATTCCGGTGACCCGCACATCCTTCGGCAGGAACCGCGCCAGCCGGTGCAGCAGCTTGTCGTGATCGGGCGGCGTGGTCGCGTCGAAATGTGCGACCTGCCCCTCGGCATGAACTCCGGCATCGGTGCGGCCGGCCACCGTCAGCTGAATCGGTTCGCGCAGGACCTTGCTCAGCGACTCCTCCAGCACACCCTGCACGGTCCGCAGACCGGGCTGGCGGGCCCAGCCGGTGAAATCGGTGCCGTCGTAGGCGATATCGAGCCGTACTCGAACCGCAACCGAGGTTGCCGCCGGATCCTGCATGGTCACAGCCATTTCCTGGTTAACATGAGCGAAGCCCGCCGACCCGGAGGGGACGGCGGGCTCACTCGTGAATTCCCGACGCAGATCGAGAGGTCCCCGCACGTGGCGGGGACCAACTCATTCCGCCTTGTCCTCGGCGGGAGCCTCGGTGGACTCCGCGTCGGCAGCCTCGTCGGCCTTCGCCTCGGTGGCCTCTTCGGCCTCGGCAGCCTCGGTCTTGGCCTGCTGGGCGGCGACCCGGCGAGCGCGATCGGCCTCGTTGGTCACGGTCTTCTCCCGGACCAGCTCGATGATCGCCATCGGCGCGTTGTCACCCTTGCGGGGCACGGTCTTGATGATCCGGGTGTAGCCACCCTCGCGACCCTCGAACGACGGTCCGATGTTCGCGAAGAGTTCGTGCACCACGTCCTTGTTGCGGATCACCTTGAGCACCTCGCGGCGGTCGGCCAGCGAACCGGCCTTGGCCTTGGTGACCAGCTTCTCGGCGTAGGGGCGCAGCGCCTTGGCCTTGGCCTCGGTGGTCGTGATCCGACCGTGCTCGAAGAGCGCCGTGGCCAGATTGGCGAAGATCGCCTTCTGGTGCGACGCCGACCCGCCGAAGCGAGCACCCTTCTTGGGCTTGGGCATTGGTTGTTCTCCTTAGGAAAGGCCGAACGGGGCTGCCACCCCGGAAGGCCTAGAGCTGTTCGGTCTCGGCGTAGTCCTGCTCGCCGTTGTCTGCATCGCCGAAGGAGCCGCTGTCACTCCAGGTTCCGGTGGCGGCGTCGTAGCCGACGACGCTCGACGGATCGAAGGAGGCCGGGCTGTCCTTCAACGACAGGCCGAGCGAATGCAGCTTGACCTTGACCTCGTCGATGGACTTCTGGCCGAAGTTGCGGATGTCCAGCAGATCCGATTCGGTCCGCGCAACCAGCTCGCCGACGGTGTGCACACCCTCGCGCTTGAGGCAGTTGTACGAGCGCACGGTGAGGTCCAGGTCCTCGATCGGCAGCGCGAACGAGGCGATGTGGTCCGCCTCGGCCGGGCTGGGCCCGATCTCGATACCCTCGGCCTCCACGTTCAGCTCGCGCGCCAGGCCGAACAGCTCGACCAGGGTCTTACCGGCCGACGCCAGCGCATCCCGCGGGGAGATCGAGTTCTTCGTCTCGACGTCCAGGATGAGCCGGTCGAAGTCGGTGCGCTGCTCGACACGGGTGGCCTCGACCTTGTAGGTCACCTTCAGCACCGGCGAGTAGATCGAATCCACCGGGATCCGGCCGATTTCCGCACCCGAGGCCTTGTTCTGCACGGCCGGGACGTAACCGCGACCGCGCTCGACGACGAGCTCGATCTCCAGCTTGCCCTTGTCGTTCAGGGTGGCGATGTGCATATCCGGGTTGTGCACGGTCACACCGGCCGGGGGAACGATGTCACCAGCGGTGACGGTGCCCGGGCCCTGCTTGCGCACGTACATGGTGACCGGCTCGTCCTCTTCGGACGACACGACCAGGCCCTTGAGGTTCAGGATGATGTCGGTGACGTCTTCCTTCACACCCGGGACGGTGGTGAACTCGTGCAGCACGCCGTCGATGCGGATGCTGGTCACCGCGGCCCCCGGAATCGAGGACAGCAGGGTACGGCGCAGCGAATTGCCGAGGGTGTAACCGAAGCCCGGCTCGAGGGGTTCGATGGTGAACTTCGAGCGGTTCTCGGCCAGTACCTCTTCGGCCAGTGTGGGTCGCTGTGAAATCAGCATGAGGATCTCCTCCTTCAGGGGCGCCCGCTATTTGACGCCCACGAACTGGGGTGTGGATGAGCACGGAAAGTGCTCACCCACCAGCAGCACGAACGGCTTACTTCGAGTAGTACTCGACGATGAGCTGTTCGTTCAGCGGCACATCGATCTGCGCGCGTTCCGGGAGCTGGTGGACCAGGATCCGCAGCCGGTTCGGAACCACCTGCAGCCAGCCCGGGATCGGGCGATCGCCCTGGGTCTCACGGGCGACCTGGAACGGCAGCGTCGGCAGCGACTTCTCCTTGACATCGATGATGTCGTACTGGGAGACCTGGAAGCTGGGGACGTCGACCTTGCGGTTGTTCACCAGGAAGTGGCCGTGCGAGACCAGCTGACGGGCCTGGCGGCGGGTCCGGGCCAGACCGGCGCGGTACACGACGTTGTCCAGACGCGACTCCAGCAGCTGCAGCATGTTGTCGCCGGTCTTACCCTTGCGACGGTTCGCCTCTTCGTAGTAGCGGCGGAACTGCTTCTCCATGACGCCGTAGGTGAAGCGGGCCTTCTGCTTCTCCTGCAGCTGGAGCAGGTACTCGCTCTCCTTGATCCGCGCGCGGCCGTGCTGGCCGGGCGGGTAGGGACGACGCTCGAACGCCTGGTCGCCTCCGACGAGGTCGACACGCAGACGACGCGACTTGCGGGTGATGGGGCCTGTATAACGAGCCATTTTTCGCTAAATCCTTTCCCGCTAGACGCGACGCCGCTTGGGCGGACGGCAGCCGTTGTGCGGCTGCGGGGTGACGTCGGAGATCGTGCCCACCTCGAGGCCGGCGGCCTGCAGCGAGCGGATCGCGGTCTCACGGCCCGAACCCGGACCCTTGACGAACACGTCGACCTTCTTGACGCCGTTCTCCTGCGCCTTGCGCGCGGCGTTCTCGGCGGCGAGCTGCGCGGCGAACGGGGTCGACTTACGCGAACCCTTGAAGCCGACGTGACCCGACGACGCCCACGAGATCACGTTGCCCTCGGGGTCGGTGATCGAGACGATCGTGTTGTTGAACGTGGACTTGATGTGCGCGTGGCCGTGCGGAACGTTCTTCTTGTCCCGGCGACGCGCCTTCTGGGACTTCTTGGGGCCGGAGGCCCGACTCTTCGGAGGCATCGGTTATCCCTACTTCTTCTTGCCGGCGACGGTCTTCTTCGGACCCTTGCGCGTGCGCGCATTGGTCTTGGTCCGCTGTCCGCGCACCGGCAGGTGGCGGCGGTGGCGGATGCCCTGGTAGCAGCCGATCTCGATCTTGCGGCGGATGTCGGCCTGCACCTCACGGCGCAGGTCACCTTCGACCTTGAACTCCGACGCCTCGATGTAATCGCGCAACCGGGTGACGTCGTCGTCGCTGAGATCCTTCGACCGCAGGTCGGGGCTGACGCCGGTGGCGTCCAGGATCTCCTTGGCGCGGGTACGACCGATGCCGAAAATGTAGGTCAGCGCGATCTCCATGCGCTTCTCGCGCGGGAGATCGACGCCCATCAGACGTGCCATGTGGCAGCTTCCTTAACTGTTGCGGAGGTCTGCTCCCTGTCCGTCCCCTCGAATGGGGCCCCGGCCTCCGTTCCGGGGGTAGGTCGTCCGTCCGCTCTCCGCTCGTTTCCGAGGCGGCGAGCTCGCCGACGGCGACTGGCGCTGGGAGGTCTTCTTTTCTGTGCCAATCCGAACTGCGTTCGGTGCTTGGCTGGTGAACCCCTGCGTCGGGGCACAGTCCAGGTCAGCCCTGACGCTGCTTGTGACGCAGGTTGTCGCAGATCACCATGACCCGGCCGTTACGGCGGATCACCTTGCACTTCTCGCAGATCTTCTTGACGCTCGGCTGAACCTTCACGTCCGTCCAATCTGGTTGTGGTCCACACCGGGTGTGAACACAGCTTTTCCCCAGCCGTGTGACTGGGGAAATCTTGGGTGCGGATTCCGGGGTGAATCCACCCCTGAACCTCGCGAGTCCGGCGTCCGGACTCTCCCGGGAATCGCTTCCCGGAAACTCACTTGTAGCGGTAGACGATGCGACCGCGGGACAGGTCGTAAGGAGAAAGCTCCACGACCACGCGGTCCTCGGGCAGGATGCGGATGTAGTGCTGACGCATCTTGCCGCTGATGTGCGCGAGAACCTTGTGACCGTTCTCCAGCTCGATGCGGAACATCGCATTCGGCAGTGGCTCGATAACTCGACCCTCGACCTCGATGGCCCCGTCTTTCTTCGCCATATCCTCCGCGATCCCGCTTACGCTGAAACCCTGTGTGGTCTCAACTCTTCGGCTAGCTTGTCACTGCAGTTACCGGTGCACTCCAGTCGACCCGGTGCCATACTCTTCGTAGTCCCATGCGGACATGCATTCGCATGAGCACAGACGTCGGGTAGGTGCACCGCCGACCAAGCTTACCCGTGCGCTCGCGATCCGGCCAAATGCGGTCCCCTCGCGCCGTTCGCGGCGGTCCTGCGCACCGTTCGCGCCGCTTCGGTCAGTGGTCGGCGAGCGGGCCGCGCCCGGTCAGCGGGCCCCACGCCCCGATCAATCCGAGCATCAGCACCAGCGCGACCGTGATCACCGTGAACACCGCACCGGGCCCATGGTTGTCCAGCAGCGGGAGCAGCACGAACGGCTGCACGGCGGTGCTCAGTTTCGACAGGGAATAGGCCGTACCCGAGGCGGTGCCGCGCACGGACGTGGGGAACGACTCCGGCAGATACGTGTGCAGGGCGTTGGAGAAGATGTTGCTGGCCAGGGTGAACAGGCCGCCCGACAGCAGAATCAGCGACACGCTCGTCGCGAAGCCGAAGATCAGCCCGAACACCGCCATCAGCGCGGCCGACGCCAGCACCAGATATTTGCGCTCGGTGCGCTCGATCAGCGGAATCGACAGCAGCGAACCCAGCGGATAGCCCAGATAGGTAATGGTCAGATAGCCCAGCGAGTTCACCACCGTGAACCCCTTGTGCTGTAAGACCAGCACCGCCAGCGTGCCGAAACCGTAGTAGCCGAAGACCTGCAGGATCATCACCGCGGAGAACAGCAGGGTGCGGCCGCGATTGGCACCGCGCAGAATATCGGCGAACGGCACCTTCGCCCGTCCGTTCGCAGCGGCGGTGTCGCTCGTGACCCTGTCGTGCCGGGCCTGCCAGCGCGGGGACTCGGGCATGTGCCGACGGGCGACGAACACCAGGGCGGCGCCGAGTCCGCCGAAGACGAACAGCCAGCGCCAGCCGTCGGTGCCGAACGGTTCCAGCGGAACCAGCCACCGAGCCAGGAATCCGACGGTCGGGACGGCGCAGAATCCGATGGTGTAGGCGATGGCGATCATCCGCCCGCGGACCTGCGGCGGCATCGTCTCCGACAGATAGGTGTCGGAGACGGTCATCTCCGCACCGATACCGAGGCCCGCGAGGACCCGCGTCGCCATCAGGAACCAGACGTTGGGGCTGAACGCGCCGAGCAGCGTGAATCCCGCGTACACCCCGATATTGATCATGAACATCCGGCGGCGGCCGAAGAGGTCCGAGAGCCGTCCGATGAGCAGCGCACCGAGGAACTGGCCGACGAAGGCCGAGGCGAGAATGCCGCTCAGCTGATAGGTCGACAGGGCGAGCTGCTGTTTCAGCACGCCGGTGATGGTGCCGGCGAGGAACAGTTCGTAGAGATCGAAGAACAGGCCCAGGCCGACCAGAGCGACAAGTTTGCGGTGGACCGGCCGGACGGGAAGTTCGTCCAACCGGGCCGCGCGAGGATCATCGCCCGCGGTGATTGCCATTTCGATACGCTCCCGACCTCGCAAATAAGGGGCAACCGAACCACGCGGCGCGTCGGCCGACCGGCTTGTCGGCTGTGGGTAGGACGCCCGTCACGGCCGATAGCCCTCGCGTAAACTACCGGCTGTCCAGGAAATCGGTCCAGCAGATCCCAGGGGGACACCCGTGAGCGTGCGCAGCGAGCGAATTACGGACGCAGCGCCCTCGAACCCGATCGGCACGATCCTCGGCGAGGCCCCGACCACGAACCGCGGTGAGGTACTGCCGTGAGTCGCAACAACAACGATCTGCCCATGCTGCCCCCGTGGCTGTCGGAGAGCGACGTCACGCAAACGGGATACGAAGCGCCGGTCGAGAACCTCCCGCACGAGGAGTACATCCCGGAGGACAGCGGTCCGCGACGGTTGTTCTCCCGCAAATCCGACGACCGGGCGGAGTCCGACAAGAAGGAGTCCGACCGGAAGTGGCGGAAATCCCGCCGCAAGGACAAGGCCGACGCCGAGCCTGCCGCCGGTGAGACGTCACCCTCGTGGGGGCCGCCGGGAACCGCCGGGCCGCACGGCGATGCGCAGCCGGGGCCGGAATCGTTGCGCGGCAACGGTGTTCAGGGCTCCGAGCCGATGCCGTGGCAACAGCCGTCCGAGGGCTACGGTTCGGACGCCCAAGGTGTGATCCCGGCCGACTTCCGAGCGCAGCAACAGAATCAGTTCGCGCAGCCGCCGGCTCAACAGGGGCAGGCGTGGAATTCGTCGCCATCCGCAGCGTCCTCGGGCCACGACTTCGGCCGCCCGCCCGCTACCGCACAGCCGATTCCCGCTCCGGCGCCGCAGCAATCGCAGCCGACCACGCCGGGCCCGGACCAGGCGTCCGGCCCGCTGTCCTCCGCGCCGCTGTCCGGCGAGTTTCCGGCGGCACCGCCGCAGACTCCGGCCCGGCCGCCGATTCCGCCCGCACCGCAACATCTGTCGAACCCTCCCCTTCCGGCCGCCGAAGGCTCGGATACGGAGCTGACCGTGCGGGTGACCCGGCGGCCCGACCTGCCGCCCCCGCCCCAGCAGTCGGCCCCGACTCCGCCGCCGCTGCCCGAGTGGCCGGACCCGACTCCCCCCGCCCGTTCCGGACCGCCGCCGCGGCTGGGCGTGCCGGAAGGGTACGACGACGCGCCGTCGGTCTCGAACAACGCCGCCGCACAGCAGTTTTCACTGCCCGACACTCCCGTCGCACCGACAACAACCGCGCCCGGCCTGCCACAGCAGGAGGGGGATGCCCGCCCCGCCTCGGCCGAGATGCCGCCGACCGGAACCACTCCTCCCGTTCCGACACACGGATCGGTGGCAGGTCCGTTCGGTTCGGGTCCGGACGCGAGTGAACGGGCCGAGAACGTGGGCGGCGGGGCTTCCGGCGTCACCGACGAGGCGCCCGCCTGGCTCGGCCGCGTGGCGGAACAGTCGGCCGCGCAGGCCGATTCCGCGCCCGCGCGCGACGCCGCCGAGGCCTCGGTCGCGCCGATCTCGGATTCTGGTGCGCCCGGCGAGACCGCCGTATCGAATACGCCTCACGCGGACCTCCCCGCGCCAGGGGATGTGACGGGGAACGGTGGCGCCGGCACGTGGGATGCCTTCGCAATCGGCACTGCCGCAGTTCCGCACGGTGGCGCAGCTTCCGGACCGCGGGCTCTCCATCCGCCGACGGTGGGAACCCATGCGCCGGAGAGTGATTCGGGTGCGTCGTCGGTCGTCGGCGGTGCCGGCTTCTACGGCTCCGGAGATGCCGGCGCCGGTTCGGCAGATCAGCAGTGGAGCGGGCGACATCGGCTCGACTCCGACCGGGTGCCGGCTCAGGAACCTGTCGTACGCCCCGGACCGGATGCCGGTGCCGCCTGGAACGGACCGGATGCGCCGGCACCGCGGCCCGACACGCATCAGCAGCTGCCCGAAGGCACCGGTCCGCAGTACGGCGCGGCGCCGCAGACGACGCAGTACCAGCAGCCACCTGCTCCGGACTTCGCAACGCACACACCGCATTCCGGCTCGATGCCGCAGGCGCCGAATTCCGAATCGACGATGGTCGTCGGCCCGCAGGGGGTTTCGCAGCCTCGGATCCCACAGCCGGCCCCGGACGCCCAGTGGCACAGCGCACCGCAACCGCCACCGCAGGTGCCGGGCCCGGCGACCGATCCCGAACAGCAGTGGGCCGCACGGCAGGCGGATCAGTATTCCCAGCCGCAGCAGTACGCGCAGCCGAATCCGTACATGCCGGGGCAGCAGGCCCATTCACCCCAGTATCAGCAGGCCCCCAACCCGCAGGCCCACCAGCCGCAGCCGCAGCATCAGCAGTACCAGCAGGGTCAGCCGCCGCAGCAGTACCCACCCAACGGCGTGACGCCCTCGCTGGAGGATGTGCCGATGCGCCGGGCGAAGAAGGCCCCCGGTTCGGGGTGGCGGCGCGCGGTGCACCACATGTCGGGCGGTGCCATCAATCCGGGTATGTCCGCGGAGGAGCGGCGCCTGCAGGAACTGGTGGCTCGCATCCGGCAGCCGGTGCGCGGCGACTACCGGATCGCCACCCTGTCCTTGAAGGGCGGCGTCGGCAAGACGACCACCACCATGGGCATCGGCTCGATCTTCGCCTCCATCCGTGGCGACCGCGTGATCGCCGTCGACGCCAACCCGGACTTCGGCACGCTGTCGCAGCGGGTGCCGCTGCAGACCCGGTCCACGGTGCGAGATCTGTTGCTGGATCAGCAGATTCGCAGTTACGGCGACGTGCGGCGGCACACCTCGCAGGCCACCAGCCGGTTGGAGGTGCTGGCCAGTGAGCGTGATCCGGCGGCGTCGGAATCGTTCAGCGAGGACGAGTACCGCCAGGTGCTGCGCGTCCTGCAGCGGTTCTACAACATCATCCTGACCGACTGCGGTACCGGACTGATGCATTCGGCCATGGCGGGTGTGCTGGATCTGGCGCATTCGCTGGTGCTGATCTCGTCGTCGGCGATCGACGGCGCCCGTAGTGCGGCGGCGACGCTGGACTGGCTCTCCCTGCACGGGCACGATCACCTGGTGCGCAATGCCGTGGTGGTGATCAATCTGCCGCGCGAGGGGTCGCCGAATGTGGCGATTCAGCATCTGCGCGAATACTTCCTGGCCCGCTGCCGCGCCGTGCACGTCATCCCCTACGACCCGCATCTGGCCGAGGGCGCCGAGATCGATCTGGCTCGGCTGCACAAGAACACCAAGCGGGCGCTGGTCGAACTGGCCGCGACGGTGGCCGACGATTTCGCCACCGACCATCGGCGGTTCGGCGGTTACTGAGTGCCGCGGTCCTGCCAGGTGAGCGGGGTCGCCCGGACTTCGGCGATACTGCGTCCGCGGCGGCGCCGGAACAGGCTGCGCAGGGTGCCCGCGTTGAGGTAGCCGACCCGCGCGGCCACCGCCTCCACGGTGGCGTTGGTGGTGCGCAGCAGCCGGGTGGCGCGCTCGAGGCGGATCTCGTTCACGAAATCCCGTGGTGACATCCCGATTTCGGCCTGGGTCGCGCGCTGCAGGCTGCGCACGGTGACGCCGAGTTCGCGAGCGGCGTCGGTGATCCGGAACTGCTCGGCGATATGGCCGCGCACCCAGCGTTCGAACGCCGCCACCAGCGAGTTCCCGCGCGCGATCACCTGCGGGACGATGTAGTCGCGTTGCTCGCCTCCGCTGCCGGCCAACAGCATCCGGGCCGCGCGTTCGGCTTGGGCGGGACTGCGACCGGCCACCGTGGCCAATGCGAGGTCGAGGTGCGCCAGGGCCGCCGCGGCCGTCGCGATATGACCGGAACGGCACAGGATGCGTCCCTCGTCCAGGTCGACGTTCGGATAGCGGCGGCGGAAGGCCGGGCCGAGCCACCAGCTCGTCGTCGCGGGCAGCCCGTCGAGCACCCCGGCCTCGGCGAGGAAGAAGGTTCCGGTGCACGCGGCGGCCAGCCCGGTCCCCGCCAGGTGCGCCTGCGAAATGCGTTCCAGTACCGGCCTGTTGGCGGGCGCGGCGATGAGGTCGACCACCGCGTCGGCATCCATGGCCAGCACGGCGGGCACGATGATCGGGCCGATGTCGGCGGGTACCTCGGCCAACGGTGTGGTGGGAATCAGATGGCCGTGGCCCGAGCGGACGCTGCCGCCGAGCGCGACGGTGTGCACCCGCCACGGCTCGGGTTCCAGCTCCGGATCGTCGACGAGCGAGTTCGCCGTGTTGAAGACCTCCAGGACGGCGGCGAGACCGAGGTCTCCAACGCCATCCACGACGAAAATCGCGACATCCATGTCGCAAACAGTACTGAATGCGTCGGATACGACACTGCTATTGCGCGTATCCACCGCTTAGGGTTTCCGGTATGACGGTGTGGGCGAACAGAGGTGCACGATGCGCATCGTGAGCAGTGCGTGTCACCTCTTCGAATACGAGGTCACCGCGGCGGGGCCGTGCGCGGTCGCGCTGGATCCGGCGGCCGTGCGCGCCCGGAAGATGTTCGTGGACTGCCTGGTCCTGCAGATCGCGGTCGAGCCGGGCGACGCCGCGGTGCTTCCGGCGGCGGTCGAGGTCGTGAAAACCATTGCGCTACACAACGACGCCGGCTACATCGTCGTCGAGAGCGTGGCGCCGTGGGCACGAAACGATCGACGCGCCGGCGGTGGAGCACCCGACGACGTACTCACCGGCCTGGCGGATGCGCTGGACGTCGTGTCCGAGCTCACCGAGCGCCTGGAGGAACGCGGCGAACCGGTCCACCTGATGCCGTTCGGCTGGAACACGATTCGCTTCACCGAACTGGCCGGTGGGTCACGACCACGGCGGGTGACCCGATTGAATCCGGCACCGCTGCCGGCGGATCGGTCACGCCTCAGCCGCGCACCGCGGATGGCGGGCTCGTGCCGATCGCTGAGCTACTAGACCGACTCACCAGCTCGGCAGGCGACGCCGTCCGGCGAGGACCTCACGCACCAGATCGTCGTAACCGTCGGCCAATTCGGCCAGGTGATGCCAGGCACTGTGCAGCACATCGTCGTTCGCGTCGAGGGTCATCAGCGCGTGGTGCGCGCGGACCGACGCTTCGGCCAGCCGGTCGATGACGGCGCCGATCGTTTCGGTGTGCAAGGTGGCGCCGGAGCCCTGCTGCGGCACGGCGCGGACGATCCAATCGTCGATCGCCATCACCAATTCCATTCGCCGTCTGCCGATTTCGATCATCAGGGCGGAGTCCGGATCCGGTGTGGAACCGCCGCGGCCGAGCTGGCGTTCGAACAGCACCGCCAGGTCGCGCGCGAACCACAGGATCGGGCCGCCGATCACGCGGTGCCCCCGGCACGCACGCAACAACAGATCCGAACTCGGCAGAACTTCGGTCGTCAGGAACTCGACGGCCGTCGGTGTATGTGGTGTGTCGGGCAATGCCACGACCACCATCGGGGACGTCTCCAAACCAGCCACGTTGCCTCGCCGTCGTCGCCGTACAACCAATGGTCAGGACGTTCATTACAATAAACCTCTGAATGTGTGTGTCAAGGGTCACACTGCCCCGTCAACCAGCAGAGTAGACTTTCCTTCCTTGAAGGTACAACCGAGGAGCGAGATGGCCGCCGGTCCGAGGTACCAGCGCATCGCCGACGTCCTACGGGAGGCGATTCGCGACGGCACGTACAAACCTGGTGATCGCCTGCCCAGCCACAACGAGCTGGCCGATCAGATGCATGTCTCGATCACCACCGCGCGCAACGCGATTCAGGTGCTCGTCGCCGAAAACCTGCTGTTCACAGCGACTTCCCGGGGCACGATCGTGCGCAGCCAGGAGGTCCTGGAATCCGTGGTGACCAGCCACATTCGGCGCGACCGCCCCAAGTCGGCACACGACATCTTCTCCGAGACCGCCCGTGCTGCCGGGCGGGAACCGGCCAAACAGTTCAGCGCCCGGATGGAACCGGCCGGTACGGACGTCGCGCATTGGCTCGGCGTACCGAAGGACTCCTGGGTCGTCGCCCGCACCGTGGTGCAGTACCTCGACAACGAACCGTGGTCGTGGGAGGTCAGCTACTACCCGCGTGACCTCGCCGAACTCACCGGAATCGATTCCCCGCACGATATTCCGGAGGGCACCACGCGGCGGCTGGCCGCACGCGGATATCCCGAAACGGCCCATCGGGATACGGTCGTGGCGCGCCCCGCGAGTGCCGACGAGGCCGCCGTCCTGGGTGTCGGAGCCGGCACCATGCTGCTCGACCATCTGCGCATCGGCGCCGGCAACACCCGCATCATGCGGGTCACCCGCCAGCGGTCGCTGGCCGCGCGCAACCGGCTGGCCTACGAACTCGGTGACGACGAGGGCACCGCCCTCATCCGCAAGACCCTGGGGGCGCCGCCTCCTCCGGGCAACTCCCATTCCTTCGGTAACTCGCTGGTTCCCGGCTCACCATGACGATCCGCATCCGCCGGGCCCGCTCGGCCGACCTCGGCAGCATCTGCCGACTACGGCTCCAACGGACGGCCTGGCTTGCGGCACGCGGGTCGGACCAGTGGACCCGGCAGGGCCGGGGGCTGCCGATCGAACGGTTTGCCCACGCGGTCGGCCGGTCGGTCTCGGCCGGGGAGACCTGGGTGGCGGAGGTGAACGGCGAATTCGCGGGAACCGTCACCGTGAACGATCGCGCCGACCCCGGTTTGTGGTCACCGCGGGAGATCGCCGACGCGGTGATCGTGCACTACATGATCGTCGATCTACGCTTCGCCGGCTGCGGTGTCGGCCGCGCGCTGCTCGTTCATGCCGCCGCGGTGGCCGTTGCGCGGCAACGCAATTGGGTGCGATTGGACGCCTGGACCAGGAATACCGACCTGCACCGGTACTACCGCGCGGCGGGATTCCGGCTGGCCCGCATCGCCAACCCGGCGGTCAGCGGACCGTCGGCCGCGCTGTTCGAACGGCGCACCGACAGCTGGGACTTACCGGAACCGATAGTGCGGCGGCACCTGCACGCCGACCGGGGCGATCCGGTGCCCTGACCTCAGACCGGCGGCAGATAGCTCACCTGCACCATTTCGTTCTCCCTGGCACGGGATACGAGCGTGCCCCGGCCCGGTGCCAGCTTGCCCGACCGTACGTCGCCGAGCAGTTTGCCCTCGTCCTTGGGCGCCGACATCAGCAGCGCGTCGACCGACAGGTCCTTCATCATGCCCAGCACCTTGTCGTACAGCGCCCGCGAGGCACCGCCGGAGCGCCGCGCCACGATCAGATGCATACCGATATCGCGGGCCTGCGGGATGAATTCCAGCAGCGGTTCGAGCGGATTGCCCGCACCGGTGGCGACCATGTCGTAGTCGTCGACCACGATGTAGATCTCCGGCCCGGTCCACCAGCTGCGGTCGCGCAACTGCTGCGGCGTGATGTCCGAACCCGGAATCCGCTGTCGCAGATAGGCGGCGACCTCCTTGATCATGTCGAACGACGTCTGGCCGGAGGTCGAGTAGCCGGCCAGCTGCTGGCCCTCCAGGACACCGAGCATCGTGCGCCGGTAGTCGATCAGGATGACGCGCGCCTGCTCGGCCGTCGAATTCTCGGTGATGCCGAGCACGATGTTGCGCAGCAACGTGGTCTTGCCGCACTCCACGTCGGCGAATGCCATCAGATGCGGCTGGGCGTCGAAATCCATGACCAGCGGCGCCAATTCGTTCTCGCCGAGGCCGACCACCACCCGGGTGGCGCTGCATTCGATCCCGTGCTTCGCGGCCTCGGCGAGCACCTGTTCGCGCGGCACCCGCAGCGGCAGCATGCGGACCGCGGGCGCGCGTCGATCACCGTAGAGCTCGGCGAACTGGCTGCGCGCCAGCGCGATACCGTCGGAGAGAGTCGCCGGATCGGAGCTGGAATCCAGGCGCGGCAGGGCGACCAGCATATGCAGCTTCTCCGGTGTGAGACCGCGGCCGGGGCGGCCCACCGGTACCAGCACCGCGATGCGGCGGTCCATTTCGGAATCGCTGGGGTCGCCGAGGCGCAGTTCCAGCCGGGTGCCGACGAGATCCTTGACCGCCGGGCGGATCTCGCCCCAGCGCGTGGCGCCGATCATGAGGTGGATCCCGTAGGACAGACCCTGCGCGGCCAGTGCGTTGAAGGCCGGTTCCAGCACGTCGAATTCGGCGCGGATGGTCGCCCAGCCGTCGACGACCAGGAAGACGTCGCCGAACAGATCCTGCGACAGCGGGTCCGCCGCCTGTTCGGCCGGACTCCGCTGTGCCAGTTCGGCTTTACGGCGGCGGAATTCGTGGATCGACTCGATGCCCAGCTCCCGGAACCGCTCCTCGCGCTGGTGCAGCAGGGTCACCATCTCGGCGACGGTACGGCGCACCCGGTCGATATCCATGCGCCCGGCCACCGAGCCGACGTGCGGGATGTCGGACAGGCCCGCCAGCGTGCCACCACCGAAGTCCAGGCAGTAGAACTGCACCTGCTCCGGCGTGTGGGTGGCCGCGGCCGCCATGATGATCGAACGCAGCGTGGTCGACTTGCCCGACTGCGGACCGCCGACCACGGCCAGATTGCCCTGTCCCGCCGACAGATCCACGATCAGCACATCGCGGCGCTGCTCGTAGGGCTTGTCGATCACACCGATCGGCCACCACAACCGGCCGTGCCGGTTCACCGGCGAGCGCCAGTCCGGATCGGGTAGCAGCATGTCCACCGACGGTGATTCGTCCAGCGGAGGCAGCCACACCTCGTGGGCGGGGCGGCCGTGACCGCGCAATCGGTCCACCACCACGTTGAGCAGTGTCTTGGGCACGGTTTCGGCGGGAGTGCCGGGCGGCAGCTCCAGCTCCGCTTCCGGTGAGCCGGGCGGCGGCGGAAGTTCGGGCCGGCCCAGCGGTCCGCGCGCCGGAGCGGCGGTGACCGGTGTGCGCACCGGGACCGGCGCCGCGGTGAACACCACCGGCTCCTGTCCGCCGCCGCGCTGCCCACCGCCGGTGCGGCCGGGCGCGTTGCCCGCGGGTGATTCGTAGGCGCCGGAGACGTAGCAGGCGTTGAACCGCAGCGGATCGTCGGCATCGCTTTTGAGGTAGCCCGAGCCCGGCACACTCGGCAGGTGATAGGCGTCGGTGATGCCGAGCACCGCGCGCGACTCGTTGGCGGAGAAGGTGCGCAGGCCGATCCGGTAGGACAGGTGCGAGTCCAGGCCGCGCAGCTTGTTCTCCTCGAGCCGCTGCGAGGCCAGCAGCAGGTGGACGCGCAGGGACCGGCCCAGACGGCCGATCATGACGAACAGGTCCGCGAAATCCGGCTTCTGCGAGAGCAATTCGGAGAACTCGTCGACGATGATGAACAACGCGGGCAGCGGATCCAGCGCCGCGCCGGCCGCGCGGGCTCGCTCGTACTCGGTGACGTTGGCGAAGTTGCCGGCCGAGCGGAGCAGTTCCTGGCGCCGGGTCATCTCCCCCGACAGCGCGTCCTTCATGCGGTCGACGAGGGCGATCTCCTCCTCCAGGTTGGTGATCACCGCGGCGACGTGCGCGAGCGATTCGAGTCCGAGGAACGTCGCGCCACCCTTGAAGTCGACCAGCACCATGTTCAGCTGATCCGGCGAATGGGTCGTCACCATGGACAGCACCAGGGTGCGCAGGAATTCGGACTTACCCGAACCCGTTGCGCCGATGCACAATCCGTGCGGGCCCATGCCGTTCTCGGCCGACTCCTTGATGTCGATCTCGACGGGAGTGCCGTCGGGCGTGATGCCGATCGGCACGCGTAGCCGCTCGCGGTCGTTGCGCGGGCGCCACACCGACGCCGGATCGATCTGCGCGGCATCGGGAATCTTCAACAGCTCCATCAGGCCGGGCACGGCTCGCGATTCGTCGCCGAGGCTCACGATCTGGGCCGCGGTGGCCACCCGATAGCGGGCCAGCGCCCGCGCCAGGGTCTGCGCTTCGGCGATCGTCACCGGGTCGGACGTGGCGAACTGCTCCACGCCCGCGGCGGATCTCGCGGCGACGGTACCGTCGGCGACCACCAGTTGCAGTCCGCGGCGCACCGCGAGCCCGGCCTGCGGCGCGGTGAGGTCGAGCACGGTGACCGAGTCCAGGCCGGCGTCGCTGACGATCCGCTCGGTACCGCTGACATAGCCGTCGTCGATGATGACCAGCAGATGGATGCGCCCGGCGGTGGGCTGGGCGTTGCGCATGAACCGGCCGCGCTCGAGCAGTTCGGCCGCCATGGAGGTCTCGAGTTCGGCCAGCGAGCGATACATCATCCGGGCCGCGCCCATGCCGTCGCGGTCCACCGGATGTTGCAGGTGCGGAAGCCATTTCGCCCACGACCAGGCCTCGGCGTCCGGGTCGGCGCAGATGATCGCGACCGCGGCGTGGTCGGGGCCGTGGAAGGTCACGTATTCCATCAGCATGGCGCGCACCAGCATGCGCGTCTCGTCCGGCCGGCCCTCGATGTTGATCGCGGGGAACGCACGCAGCGACAGGGCCGTGGGCAGGCCGTGCACCACCGAGTGGGTACGCACGAAGCGGCGCAGCGCCACCGTGGAGACCGGTTCGAGGTCCTCGAGCGGACCGGTCTCCGGGCGGGCCAGTTTGGTGGCCAGCCGGTGACTGCCGACCCCGACGCGCACATGCCCGAAATCCGGGTCGTTGGGGCGGCGTTCCCACATCCGGCGGGTGCCGGCCACCGCGCGCAGATCGGCCGGTTCCGGATGGCTCCAGATCAGCGATTGCAGCTGGGCGCCACCGGTTTTGCGCACATCGCGTCGGACCTGGTCGAGGTAGCGGAAGTAGTCCTTGCGTTCCTCGTTCAGCTCGGCGGCGCGCTTGGGGCCGCCCGAGCCGCGCATCCCCGCCATCATCCCGACCATCGACATCAGCATCATCATCGGGAACATCAGCATGAAGGGGTTGGCGAGCAGATTGCGCCCCATCATCACCATCATCGCGAGCATGCCGACCACCGCGACCACCATGACCACGGGCATGAGCCGCATCAGCAGGGCGGGCGGCACCGGCCGCGGAATCTCCGGCGGGGCGGTCAGCGCCACCTCTCCGCCCGGTGCCCGCGGCGGGGCGATCCGCGGTCGGCGCACGAATCCGTCGGTGGACATGCCTACTCTCCTCGAGGCGAGTCGGTCCCGGTGGGAGCCGGGGTGGCGGACAGGTATCCGGCGGCCGGATCGTCGGCGACCGGTTCGGATCGCCTGCGCCGGTAGGGAAGGGCGGCGGCCCAGCCGACGGCCAGCAGGGCCAGCAACGCGCCGGAGCCGACGGTCGCCACCCGGCGCGGCAGCGGATCGGGGCCCGGATCCGGGGCGGGCGGCGCGATCGCCCGTGGCACCTGCGCGGCCTGGCCGGGTGGCGGCGGCAGCTGCGCGGTGAGCGCCGCCAGCGGATCTATGAGGCCGAACCCGACCCGATCGTCGCGGCCCGCGCCGGGGTTGTGCGCGGTTCGCTCGATCCGGTCGATCACCTGCGCCGCGCTCAGTTCGGGAAATCTGCTGCGTACCAAGGCCGCCAGACCCGAGACGAAGGCCGCCGAGAAGCTGGTGCCGTCGATGGTGAGCGGTCCGTCGTCACCGTGTTCGGTGTCGACCAGACCGGTTCCGCCCGGCTTGCTGTCGAGGGAGATGATCGACCGGCCGGGCGCGGCGACCCCCACCCACGGGCCGTGGATCGAGAACGGCGAGGTCGCGCCGTCCGGATCGGTCGAGGCGACCGAGAGCACGTACGGGGTGAACCAGGCCGGGCTGATGACGGTGCGCACTCCGTTCCAGCCGCTGGTGTCGTTCTGGGCCGAGCAGGCGGACTGGTCGAGATTGCCCGCCGCGGCGACCACCACGACATTGCGGTCGGCGGCGTATTCGACCGCCGCGCCCAGTGCGCCGTCGGCGGTCTCGGAACCGGCTGGGCTGCAGGACACTTCGGAGATGTTGATCACGGTGGCGCCCATGTCGACCGCGCGCACCACGGCGGCCGCCATCGTCAGCACGTCACCGTATCCGCCGGCGGCGACCTTGCCGGTCTCGTCGTTGTTGCGGTTCTTCGCCTCGTACTGCAGGCTCAGCTGCCGGATGGCCAGGATCTGCGCCTCCGGTGCGACGCCGGAGAAGGCGTCGGCGGGACTCGGGCGCGCGGCGATCAAGCCGGCGACCAGGGTGCCGTGGCCGTCGCAGTCCTCGGTGCCGTCGCCGGCGGTCACGAAGTCGCCGCCGGGTTGCAGATCCGGCAGGCGCGGATGGCGGTTCACCCCGGTGTCGATGACGGCGACCTTCTGTCCGGCGCCGCGACTGAACTTCCAGGCCCGGTCCAGATCGAGAATCCGCTGGGGCAGTGGCGGATCCCGCGGGATCGCCCCGGTCAGATACGGCTCGGCGCAGACCGCGCGCTTCTCGGTCTGGTCCGGCGGACCGTTCTTCGCGTTGACGGCCAGCGCCTGCCCGAGGGCGCCCTCGTCGATCGCCGGCGGGGCGACCGCGGTCGCGGGACCACCGCCGAGCAGCGACGCGCCGAGTACCGCCGCGGCAGCGGCCACGCGCAGCCGGCGAGCCGCCCCGCGCGCGAAACCCGCTACCGGACAATCTCTTCCGTAGCGCAGCACAGTCATCGGCCCGATCAGATGTTCCGGGCGGCCGAATAGACGTCCATCAGCCACAGCGACAGCGGCACGATGGAGATGATCAGCAGATACTCGAAGATCTCGATCGCCCGCCGCACCACCGGCGACACGTCCGCGCGAGGTCCGAGCACACCGAAGGCGACCACCGCCGCGGCGACGATCAGCAACAGGCCCGCGCCGACCGCGCGCCAATCCTCGTTCGCCACAGCGGCTCCCGCGGTGACGGCGAGCGCCACCGCGGTGCCGCCCGCGATCATCGTCGACGCCTGGGTGAGATCGGCGTACGCCCGGCCACGCAGGCACAGCACCACCGCGGTGATCGCCGCCAGCACCAACCCCTGCCAGCGCGCCTCGCCCAGCGGATCGGCCCCCAGGACGGCGCCGAAACCCGCTGCGAGCGTGGCGCCCACCAGGACTCCGGACTGGTACTGATTCGCCGCGTGGGCCCGGCGCTCCAGCCCGGCCGCCGAGGGCAGCGCGGTCGCGCCGATGACGCCGATATCGGCGATGGTCGGGCGCGGTTCGTGATCGGTGGGGTCGATCGCGCCCCCGGCCGTCGGCACCGGGGGAACCGGCAGGCGCGCCGCGGCGACGGCCGCCCGGGGAGCCATCGTGATCAGCACCAGCCCCGCGATCAGCACGCCGACGGCGATCTTCGCGATGTCGAAGTCCCACACCATCCGTACCGCCGCCGCGACCGCGAGCACCGCGGCGCTGGTGACCACCGCGGCCACCACGAGCGCCCCGGCGCGGGTCATCGAATACAGCGCCAGCGCCACCACCAGAGCCGCCACCGCCGCGAACAGGACGTGCGGTGATCCCATCCGGCCCGGTGTGAGCAGGCCCGCGCTCGCGCCCAGCAGCGCAATCGCGAACAGCGACAACACGTTCGCGGTCGTGCGCTCGGCCGGATAGCGGCGCGCGACGATCACCGCGGCGCCGGCGGCGAGCACGCCCACGCCGAGCGCGATGAATCCGTTCCAGATGCCGGTGCCCTTACCGGACACCAGGACCGCGACCGCGACGAGTACCGCGATCAGCCCGGCGCCCAACCCCATTCGGCGCGCCGCCGTCGGTGACCAGGCGTTTCCCGATTCGGCGGTGAGCCGCGAGACCGCGTCGATCACATCGTCGAAGAGCGCGGGCGCCTCCTTGGCGGTCACCGAGCGCAACACCAGCAACTCGCCGTCGAAAACCTCGGCGTCGGTGAGTGATTGGTGCGGCGGGATCGGATCGCGGCCGATCCGCGCCAGCGTCCAGTGCTGTGCGCGCACGGGCGCGCCCTCGTCGTGTTCGGTCAGGTCGGGATTGCGGGAATCGATCAGCTCGACCAGGTCGGTGATGTAGGCCGCGACCGGCACGGTCGCGGGCAGGCCCACATCGAGTTGAGTATTTCCGCCGATCACCGACACTCGGCACAATTCCGGGTCAACGGCCCCCACGCCGCTGCTCGACGACTCGGTCACGGATTACAGAACTCCCTACGATTTTCGTCGCTGTATTGCGACGTTCCAAACTTAACCGAGATCGGCTGTCACGGCAGCCGGTATGCTGAGCGAGAATTAGCACATTCACGCGTTTAGGGGACTGTCCGTATGACCGGCAACCGCCAAGCACAACGCGCCTTCGATGCCGGCGTATTGTCATTGGGCATCGCTATCGACGGCCAGGAATCCACGCCCGATCTCGAATATGCGAAGCTCGCATTCCAGCGCGCCACCGAATGGGATCCGGGCATGTGCGACGCCTGGCTGGGCCGGGCCGCGGCCGGGGAGATCACCCCCGAGGTGGTGTTCAACCTCTACAAGACCAGCGGCTCCACCCTCTACCGCGAGCAGCGCCGGCTCGGCCTGGCGCCGCGGCAGCTGGCGGGCCGGTTCGTGGTGGGCCAGTACATCGACTATCCGCTGGCCGGATACACCGAGATCTGGCTGGCGCAGGCGACCCAGCTGATCTCCGCCGGCGATTACGACGAGGCCGAGCAGGTGCTCGACGAGCTGGCCCGGCATCGCGCGGGTCTGCTGTCGCAGCCGGATCAGGATCTCGACGACCGGATCTGCCAGTACGTTCGCGGCCTGCTGCACTACACGACGCAGCGCTGGCCGGATGTGATGACCGTGCTGGCCGGTTCGGCGGACTGGCAGGACTCCTACCTGGCCGCGGGCGCGCACGTGATGGTCGGCACGGCCTGTGCGCAGCTCGGCCTGTTCGGCGAGGCGATCCGCCGGATGGAGGCCGCCGAGAGCGGTCCGATTCCGGCCGCGGCCACCACCGCCCGATTCTGCCGCGGACTGTGCCTGCGCGAGATGGGCCGCGAGGACGAGGCACAGGCCCTGTTCGAGAAGGTGTTCTCCGAGGCGCCGGACTTCGCCGCGAACACCCAGGCCATGCGCGACCGCAAGTACCGCCTCACGGTGACCTCGAAAGAACTGATCGACGCGCGCACCGACCGCTGGGATCCGGCCTCGGCGCCCACCGCCGAGCAGGTCGAGACCGAGGAGCGCGGCGATCGGGCCAAGCGCCTGCTCGAGGTCGCCCGCGCGGAGTTGGACGAGCAGATCGGCCTGGCCGCGGTGAAAACTCAGGTGGCGAAACTCCAGGCCACCGCGCAATTGGCGAAGATTCGAGCCGAGAAGGGAATGTCCAGCGCGCCACGCGGACAACACCTTGCGTTCACCGGCCCGCCGGGAACCGGTAAGACGACGATTGCCCGAGTGGTGGCAAAAATTTACTGTGGGTTGGGTTTGTTGAAAACCGATCGACTGGTAGAGGTAAAGCGTTCGGATTTCGTCGGTGAACATTTGGGAAGCACCGCGATAAAAACAAATAAATTGATCGATTCCGCGATGGACGGAGTGCTGTTCGTCGACGAGGCGTACACACTCGTTCAGACCGGCCTGTCCGGCGGTGACGCGTTCGGCCGCGAGGCGGTGGACACCCTGCTGGCCCGGATGGAGAACGACCGCGATCGGCTGATCGTCATCATCGCCGGCTACGACGGCGAGATCGACCGGTTCCTGGCCTCCAACGACGGTCTGGCGTCCCGCTTCGCCAAGCGCGTGAAGTTCGAGTCCTACACTCCCGAGGAACTCGGCCGGATCGGTCAGTTCATTGCGAGCAAACGGGATTCGGAGGTCGCCGAAGATGCGCTGGAACTGCTCCAGGCCGCGTGCCGGGAGCTCTACGAGCGCCAGGTGGTGGATCAGAGCGGTGAGCAGCGGCGGGCGGTGGACCTCGCCGGTAACGGCCGGTTCATTCGCAATGTGATCGAAGCCGCCGAGGAGGAGCGCGAATTCCGGCTGGCCACAGACGAATCCATCGACCTGTCGGCGGTGGACGAGACGGTGCTCATGCGGATCGAGGGCGCCGATATGGCCAAGGCGCTGGAAGGTGTACTCGGCGGATTGCGCTGAGCCGCACCGCGATCGGGGACCGGTCGCGCTGCCGGGCGGCCGTGGCGGTCAGTTGTTCCTGCCCGGCGGTGGGATCGGCCGGGCGCAGGCTACCGCGCTCGCGCCCGCGTCCGGGCACTGCGGCAGGCTGTCGTGACTCATCAGAGCGTCCTGCCGGGTCAGCGCCGGGCCCGCCGACAAGGCCTCCACGATCGGCTTCGGCGCCGGCTTCGGCGTCTTCGGCATTCCGAGGACCTTGGCGGTGTCGGCATCCGGGATGCCGTACCGAATCCCGTTGTCGCCCACATAGAACAGCGGGCCGTTGCTCACCGCGCCCGGCTCCGCGCCGACCGACCGCACGAACTCCCCCGTGCCCGGGCGCAGATAGACGCCGTCGATCCGATCGCCGGCGCCGTCCGCGGTCGCCGGGACGACCGGCTCCGCATCCGCGGGCAGGGGCAGCGCGCGGCCGGCGAGCAGAGTGACCGTGGCGCGCGCGTCGTCGGCGGCACGGGTCCACGACAGACAGGCCACCGGATCGGCGTCGGGCGCGAGCACGGACGGAACCTGCTGCGGGAAATCGTCGATCGGCAGCCGGTGCAGAACCGGGATACCGACGATGCGGTCCGGCGGAACGGTCGAGATCTCGTTCATCCCTTGCGAATTCGCGTCGCGGATCAGGCCCGCGGCGAACGGCGTGACCCGTTGCACGCCGTCGGCGAGGACCACGTACAGCTCGTCGGCGTCCACGCCGTGTACTCGGATCACACCGCCGACCGGCACATCCGACAGCTTGCCCGGACCCGGCGTCCCGTGCCGGTCGATGTCCGGAACTGCCAGCGGCGGAACGGGTTCGGTGGCATCGAGCAGCGCACCGCCGATCGGCCGTGGACGCTGATCCCGCAAACCGAGGGAGCGGACCAGAACGGAATCGCCGGGATCGATCTCGGCACGCTTACCGTCGTAGACGAGGAAGGTCTTACCGCCGTGGGTGGCCAGCAGCGCCTGGTCCGCGCGCACCGGCACCGCGCGGGCGCCACCGGCCGGATTGTCCAGCGGCCCGGCGATCACCGTGGTGAGCGGGCCCGTCGCGGCCGCACCACCCGTCGCGGAGGGCAGCAGGTTGTCACACATCGTCCAGGTGGACCGCCGGGGGTCGCCCGATCCGGGCAGGGCACCGGGCGCGCCGGGAATGCCCAGTAGCGGACCGCGCGGCTGGGTCAGTTTGCTGTCCTTGACCGAGGCCGGCGAGGCGTCGGCGCCGGTGACGAGGCGCGCCGAGGCCAGGTTGAGCACCGGATGCAAGGTTCCGTCCACGAGGACGTAGAGCGCACCGGAATCCTTGCCCATCACGATCTTCGAGTCACCCACGGAGCCCTGCGGGTGCAGGAAGGCCAGGATCGCCGCACCCGCCACGCCCAAAAGTCCCAGTACGGCGCCGATGACGAGCGAACGGAACTGGGTCCGCATGGGGTCGTGCAGCATCCGGACGTCGCGCCGCACGAGCGCGTGCTCGTAACGCTTGAGCAGGAACCGGTAACCGTTGACTTGGGCACGGGTCGTCAACTGCGCCGGCACAACCGCCTCCCGATACCCACTAGCTGATTCCGATGACCCGATTCGAGGGCGCGAACCGATTCCGGCCGCGCTTCGACAGACTAGCGAAGCCGAACGAGTTCGGTCCATTATGTGCGCATGAACTCCACCGCGCGCGGAGAAAAAGTCACACCGCCTCGAGACGATTCATCCGACGCTTCCGAATCGCGCTCGAACGCACCGCAATTGCGTTCGACGGAATTCTGGCTCTTCCACCTGCTCCCCCTGCGCCTGGTGCTTCCGGTGCTGGTCACGGCGGCCGTGGGCGCCTTCGTGGCAAGGGTTTTCACACCGCTGTGGTGGGTTCCGGTCGTTGTCGCCGCGGTGGTGGTGATCGTCGCGCTGGCGCCGATTCGAGGCACTTCTCTCGCGCAATCCCTGGCGCGCGGAATTACCTTTCGTTGGCAATTGTTTCGTAATCGTTCCACCGCCGTTCAACATTCGCCATTCAATGTTCCACTGGCCGAAGGCGGAAGTTACGGAATGCGCTGGGACGGTGGCCGGCTCATCACCATGTTGCGGATCGACGCGCAGCCGCGAACGGTCACCCGGCTCAGCCCGAGCGGTCTGCTCGGCGACGATATGTTGCCGCTCGCCGAGATCGCGCGCTGTCTCGATCAGTTCGACATCCGGCTGGCCGCCATCGATGTGATCAGCACCGGATCACGCAGTGCCGGCACCGGTGCGGTGGCGCGCGCCTACGAGAGCATCCTCGGGCCGCTGCCGGCCGTGGCGCATCGGACGGTCTGGGTGGTCCTGCGGCTGGATCCGCTGGCCAACGCCGCCGCCGTGGATCGGCGCGGCGGCGGGGCGGAGGGGACCTTGCGCTCGGCGGTCGTGGCCACGCGGCGGGTGGCCAATCGGCTCGCCGCGCGCGGTCTGTCGGCGGTCGCGCTCTCGGCGACCGAGATGAATCAGGCGGTCGCCCAGTTGACCCTCGGCGCGACGCCGGAGGAATTCGAGGAGACGACGGACAGTCTGATCCACAACGGTTTTCACCACACCACCTACCGGATGACACCCGAGGCCCTGGGCTCTCGCGGCATCGCGGAGGTGTGGTCGACGCCGACGGTGACCTCCACGATCACCGTGCGGCTGCAGCGGGTGCCGGATGCCGGGCCCAGTACGGCCGCGACCACCGACACTTCGATCGCCGTGACGGCGACCGCACGCTTCGCGACCCGCGACGCGCCGTGCCGGGTGCGCTCCGCCGGACTGATTCCTTTGCCCGGAAAGCAGCGGCGCGCAATGCTTTTCAGCCTGCCGCTGGGCACCGGCGTGCCGGCGCTGCCGCTGGACAGCTACCTCGGACCGCCGGACGCCCTGGATCGGGTGCCGATGCCGATCGCCGGCTGCGGACAGCTCATCGGCGCCGACAACTCGGGCCAGGGTGTGGCGCTGCCGCTGGTGAGCCGGCACGTGCGCCGGGTCGAGGTCATCGGCTCCCCCCTGGTCGCCAAACAGGTGATCCTGCGCGCGATCGCGTTGGGCGCCAGTGTGGTGGTGCACACCAATCGGCACGACGAATGGCGGCCGATGGTCGGTTACGTCGATATGCCGCAGGCGCTCACACTCGCCACCTGGTCGGCCGGTTCCCAGCAGGCCAGCTCGTATCGGTTCGCGACCATGGTGGTCTTCGACGGCATCGCGCCGAGCGGGCACCACTCCGACGCGACGGTGATGCTGCTGCGCCGGCCCGGGCAGGCAGCGGACGGATTCGAACCCGATGTCACCCTGATCGAGGATCCCGAGACGGCCAACCTGGTCACGGTGCGCACCGAGGCCGGGGAGACCCGGGTGTACATGGTGGCGACACCGGAGGAACTGCGCTACGTCGGCGCACATCCCGCCGTTCCGGCCTGACGCCGGCCGAGCCCGCCTCGGCGGTTCCGGCATGTGAAGCGCCTGCCCGCCGAACCCGGGCGACGACAGCGAAAGGCCCGCCCGATCTGGGACATCGGACGGGCCCTTCGTGGTGAAAACTGCGGTGCGGACTCAGCCGCCGAAGCCGTTGGCGACGACCTTGTCGGCGGCGGTCGCGTTGTTCATCGCCGCGGCGACGGCCTTGGACAGCGCCGACACCTTGCCCATGGCGGTGCTGGGGTCGCTGTCGCCGTTGATGTCGCCGAACTGCTGGTCCCACTTCTGCTTCGACTGCTGGAACGCCTCGAGACCGGCGTTGCCCTCCCACGCCTGGGCCAGCTTGGCCGCGCAGTCCTGCAGGTTGCTCGCCTCGGACTGCAGATCCTTGTGGAAGCCGTTCAGCAGGTCGGAGAGCTCCTGGAGAACTGTTCTTTCGTAAAGCATGTCGCTACCTTTCGTACGTGTGCGGTGGAACGGTTGTGCTGGATTCGCCTCAGACGCCGAGGTTGGTCAGACCGCCGGTCTGCGAGATGAGCTGACGGAACTCGTTCTCGTTCTCGCTCTCCAGGCCGGTGTAGGTCTTGTTGCCGTGGCCGACCTCCTCGGTCATCTCGTTGAGGATCTGGTTCAGCTTGGCCGCTTCCTCGTCCCAGTCCTGGGCAGCCTTGTTGCACGCCGAGAACGCGTCGCCCTGCCAGCCGCGCTTGGCGGAGTCGACCGCCTCGGTCACGCGGGCGATGGTGGCGCGGATGCGATCGACCGAGTTGGCCATATCGGTCTGCGCCTGCGAAGTACTCGCTGCATCGTTACTGATTTGCTGTCCGGCCATCGTCAGGCCCCTCTCTGTGTTTTCCGGTAATGCGGGTGGTCGGTACTACAGGTGGTCACTGGCACGGGATTTCGCGAGCTAGGGCATCCACCTTCCCCCGGGCAAGGTGCCGATCAGCGCCGTAATCGCCTGTGCGGCACGGTGATCGGATCCCGGCGTGAAGGTGGTCCACATCCGCTGGTCGGATGCGATGCCCGGGCTGGCCGCGATCCGGCCCCGGGCGGTGTCGTACACCGCCGCGGCGCCGGAGGATCGGGTGGTGATGCCGTCGGCGTGGAAGTAGGCGACGATCTCGGCGTGGGCGTGGCACTGCGAGAGCGCCATGCCGAATTCGATCGCCGCGCGTTCCGCCACGTCCAGTCCGTACAGGGCTTCGGCGAATTCCGTTGCCGCCGTGGCAGTGTCCAGTCGCTGCGCCAGCTCGTCGGTGGCGGCGCTGAAGCTCGCGATATCCGCGGGTTCGGCGGGACCGAGGACCTCCAGCACGGGACGGGCCAGTGCCGCACCGTCGTCGTCCGCCCAGATGGTGCGGACGTCGATCTGGTCGCCGGTGCGGACGGCGACCGCGTGCCCGGCGCCGCGCCGCACCACCGACACTCGATGCACCCCGGCCGCGGTGACGATCCGCGCCGCGAGTTCGGACTCGGGCCGGGCCAGAATCGACAGGGCCGCACCGAGTTCCGGCTCGACGTCGTCGTAGCGGTCCACGAGCCCAGCGCCGCGCAACCAGCGCAGCGCCTCGGCTCGCGCCGCGGTGAAGGCGTCGATCGAGTCCTGTCGTGGTCCGACCTCCAGCACCAGCGGCAACGTCTGCACGCCGAGCAGTTCGGCGACGGCCAGGACGGCGTCGTTGGTCAGGGTCGCCATAACACTCCTTACGCGGGACTCGCGGTTCCGGACGCGGGCGGCGTCTCGACGCCACCGAGAACCGCTGGGGCGGCGGCCAATCCGGCGTCGATCTCGAATTCGCCGACGGCGGGTCCGTCCGCCGCCCCCGCCCGGGCGACGCGTTCCTCCTCGGACTGCGCGGCGGCGGGGCCGGCCGCGGCGGGAACCGCTTGGCCGGTGGCCGTCCCGGTCTGCGCGGGCGAGGCCTGCAGCGCGGTGAATTCGGTGGACCGCGCCACCTGGGCGACGGTCTGGACACGGGTGCCAGTGAGGGTGCGCGGCATATCGAAGGCGGCCAGGTTCGGCATGGCGGGCATCCCGGGAACGGCGGGCATCGCGGATGCCGATTCGGCGGCCACCGCGGCGGCCGCCTGCTCCCCCGCCAGGGCGTCGCCCGTGGCCAGCACCGGCGGCTCGATCTGCTGCCACGGCATCGCGAGCGGTTCGGTGGCGGCCTCGTAGGTGCGCATCACCCGGGCCGCGCCGGCCTTGGCCACGTCCTGATCGGCGCTGATATCGGCGGCGGCGCCGACCAGCGGCGCGCCCATCGCGGCCCCGATGGCCTGCACCGTGTGCATCGCCTGTTCCAGCGCCGCGATCTCCGCGATATGCGGCATCGCCAGCCGGGCCACCTCGTACGCCGCGGCCTGTTCGGCGGCGTGGGCGGCGTTGCGCCCGGCGGCCGTCGCGGCGTCGAGCAGCCAATCCCGCATCCGCGCAATGCGTTCCAGCACTTCGTCACTGCGGTCGGACTGCCAGTGCCCGCGGATCTCGGCGACGATCCGGTCGTAATCCACCACGGCGGCACCGAAGTTCGCGGCCAGCCGGCCCCAGGCCGAAGCGGCCTCGGCCATCGGCACCGATCCCGGGCCGGTCGTCAGTTCGCGTGCCAGCCGCTCGGTCGGCCTGGCTTCCCAGACCACCCCGGTGAAACCGTCACCCGGTGGTTCGACCATGTCGTCGCGCCCCGATCAGGCCGTGGCGCCGAGGTCGGCGGCGTTGTCGCTGTCCATCCGGGACAGCCCGCGCGACTGCGCCCGCAGGGTGGCGGCCAGTTTGCGCAGCTCCTGCACGCCGAGGTTGCCCGACGAGTCGAACGACGCGCCGACCTCGGTCAGGGTCGTCGCCGCACGCAGCGACACCTCGTCGATACCGGGAGCCGCGACCGACAACGCCGGGGTGTCGGCCTGCAGGCCCGCCTCCAGACGGTCGGCGAGTGCGTCGAGATCGGCGGCGGTGCGCGCCGCGACTACGGGATCGAATTCCATCGCGAACTCCTAGAGGGTGAGAGCTTTGTCCGGCGGCTCGGTGTCCGGTGTGGTGGTGACCGCGTCGGCGGCGCCGACCACGGGGAGGGAGACTCCGGCGATATCGCCCACGACGTCGTTACCGTGCGCGGCCGTGACGAGCTGTCCGCGCACCGCGTCGCTCGCGCTGCTGGAATCCGAAGCGGCGCGGGCCATTCCGGCCGCGCCGGCGCCCGGCGTCATCGGCATCATGCCCGGGCTACCCGCCGTACCGGACGAGGCGATCGCGGATTCGGTGCTCGCGGTGACGGCCGCCTCCGTCATGATCGACGGGGTGCGCGCGGCCTGCAGGGATGAGGACATCTCGGGTGGCCCGGCGGCCGGTGCGCCGACGCCACCGGGTGCGCCGGCTCCGGATCCGGCGGCCGCCGGAGTTCCGCCCGCCGCCGGAACCGGGGCCGCGATCGGTTTCGCGGCGCGGCCGGTGACGCCCGTGGCCGCCTGCGCGCCCGCGCCGCCGACCGCCGACAACGACTGCACCATCTGTAGCGCCTGCGAAACGTATTGCGTCGCATTGCCCGCCGCGCTACTCGAGCTCGACGCGTTGGTCGCGAGCGACATACCGGACGGTGTGGCGCTGAGCCGGGACGTGGTGCCGGCCACGGACTTCAGCGAAGCCTGCGGCCCCGCGACCCGCTGCGCGGCGACATTCGACACCCCGTGCGGCACATTGGTGATCTTGACCTTCTGGCCGGTGTGCGCCATCTTCGCGCTGTGCGCGGTCAGCTCGACCCGCGTCTTGGTGACCACGGCGAGCGCCTCGGCCAGTGTCTGCGCCGACATCGCCAGCACGAACACCTGCCCCGGCGGGGTCACGATGAACGGCGCGGCCGCCGCCAGCGAGGTCAGGTATTTCGAGGTGATGCCCGTCATCAGCGCGTTTCCGGTGAATACGCTGCCGGCCGCGGCGGTCGTGCCCAGCGACATCTGCGCGCCCTGGCCCGCCACCGCGGTACCGTCGGCGGCCGCCTGGGTCGATTTGGCCGCCGCCGACAGCGCGCCCGCGCCCTGCCACAGCGACATCGCCGTCTGCATCGCCGTGGTGCCCAGTTGCACGACGGTCTGCAGCACGGCCGAGATCTGGGAGAGCACCTGCGTCGGGTCCGCACCCGGGCCGCCGCCGAGTTTGCCGGTGCCGAAACTGCTGGCCAGATCCGTGATCGGTTTGGTCAGCGCGTGCAGGTCGAGCACCGGCAGCGGCGGCAGCTGCGGCAGCGGTGGCGCCGGCGGCAGCTGCGGCAGGCCCGGCAGCCCCATCTCCCGCAGTACGTCGTTGACCGGACGGTCCACGATCGACCCCATCGCGCTCTGGCGCAACAGGTCGACGATCGACCGGTCCAGGCCCGGTTCCATCACGCGCGGCCGATTCCGCCGAGCAGGTCGGCGTTGTCCTGGTCGGTCGTCGCGTAGGTGGCGGCACTCTGATGCGCGGTCACCGCGGTACCGGCGTGCACCGTCGCCAGCTCGACCACCGAACTCAGGTGATTCGCCTGCGCCAGCGCGTATGTCGCGAGAAAGTCCTGACCGATCAAACCGAAGACCGGAACGGCCGCGGCGATGGCCACCGCCTGGTTCACCGTGCCCGCGGAGAGTGTTTCGGTGGCCATAGCGGCCGCCGTGTCCCCGTAGCGACGGATCGCCTCCGGTACTGCTACCAACTCGCCCATCTGAAAGCCCCTGCCCGGTAAGCCGATTCGCGCTCGCGTAACCGGCGGATCGAACATCTACCGAGCAATTGCAACAGGCGTCGACGTAGATTGGCACGCGCGCAGCTTAAGAACGCGTTACGCGTCAGTGAATCTCGCGCGTACCGGCGCCGTTCTCCTCGTTGAATGCGGCGATCAGATCACCGCGTTGCGCGAACGCACGGGCGGCGGCGCTGCGCGCGGTGGACACTACCACCTGCTCGAACTCCGCTGGGGTGAGCCGATTCACCAACGGTGAGAAAACGAGATCGAGTAATGCGCCGTTACCGTCGACCTCCACCGTGACGGCGCCGTCCGGTGAGGTTTCGCGGGCCCGCACCCCCGCCATCCGGTCACCCAGATCGCGCATGCGTTCCAGTTGCCGCTCCGTGCGGGCGACCAGCTCGTCCATCACCGAAACACCGGACAGATCAGGCATATTCGCCATCGGCTCCCCTTCGTTCGCGTCGTCTCCGGCGTCGTGGCCTACCACTCCACCGACCTCAGCCAGCTCTGCGGTTCCGTGTCGTACTCCTGCTCGTCGATCAGTTCCTGCCGTTCGACCTGCTCCGCCGTGGGCAGTCCGGTCAAGGCGAGCAGGTCGCTGCTCAGCCCGGCCTCGGCGAGTTGGCGCCGCCGTGCGAGTCCGGCCCGATCGGCCGCGCGTGAGCACAGCCGGAGCAGTTCGGCGGCCAATTCGGCAGGTTCGCGGCGTAATTCGCTCGCCTCGATCGAAATCCGCAGCGGCAGACCCTGTTCGGTTGTCTCTACCGCGATCGAACCCGATCGCGTTGTCGCGGTGGACATCATGCTCCTCGTTGTCGGTCGGAATCGGGCACGGTGGCGCCGGCCGGTCAGACGCGCTCGTCCTTGATCGCGCGGACGACGGTGATGATCTCGGCGTTGATCGCGGCGATCAGTCCCTGCCGGTCCACTCCGGCGGCGGTGCGCGGCGGGCCCGCCTGGATCACGTAGCGGCCGTCGCCGGACAGGTCGCGCCAGTCCAGATGCCGGACGGTACGACCCCGCGGGCCGAAACGCGATACGCCCTGGGCGATTTCGATGGAGCCGGAACGCTCCGGGACGATATCGAGAAAGCGCTGCCCGGCGGCGTCGTCGGGCTCGTCGTAGCTGTCCCAGAGTTGCGGGGCACCGCCCGCACTGTCGGCCGATACGTAGTGCGCTTCGGTGACGCCGGCCGCCGATTCCGGATCGGGCGGTAACAGAATGTGCCCGGAGCCACCGGCCTCGACCTGTGGCAGCGCATCCGCGACCATATCGGCCAGCCGCAGCGGATCGCACTGCACCATGGTGAATCCACCGGCGTGCAACAGGGTGCGCCCGGGCAGTTGGGTGAGCAGGTAGCCGCGATCCTCTCGCCGGGCGGCCAGTAGCCGGACCGCTCCCTCGCCGCGATGCGGGTCGTGGCCGTCGAATCCCGTGACCAGGACGGCGAGATCGGGCCGGGTGCAGTCGCGCACCGCGTCGAACAGGGTGTGGTCGGGCCGGGCCAGCATCCGGTCGCGCAAGCGCGTGCATTCGCGCTGGAAGTCGTCCTCCAGCGGAATGTCGGTGGTGTAGACGAACGGGCGCGGTGGCCCCTCGTCACCGAAATGCCGCCACATGACGACGAATTCGAGATCGGTGAAGCTCCAGCTGCGGTTCATTTCTCGACGACCGGCTTCACGACCACGGGCGCATCGCCGAGCGCGTCCTCGAGATGCTCGACCGAGTCCAGATAGGCGGGCCGCTTGTGCTCCTTGCCCTGCTGGTTCTGCGCGCCCGCCCCGGCCGCACCCGGTGAGCCGGGAGTGCCCGCCATCGGCGCGGCGCCGGCGCGGCCGGTCGCGGAGTCGACGGTGGTGGCGCTCAACGCCGTGCTGAGCGTGCTCGCCCGCGGGAACAACTTGGAGGCCTGCGCCAGATCGCGATTGAGCGCGGGCAATCCCGGCACCCCGGCACCGCCGCCGGGCACACCGCCACCGCCGCCACCCGCACCGCCTCCGGCGCCCGCCAAGGCGGACAGCGGATCCGAGCCGTCCATACCCGGAATGCCCAGTCCCGGAATATCGCCCAGCCCGGCCTTGGCCAGCGCGTCCTGCTGCTGTTGCTGCGTCAGGGTCTGGGCGACCTGCTGGAACGCCTGCATCAGCTGCTGCGCACCCTGCTGCGCGGCCGACATCAGTTGCTGGACAGCGGACATGACCTGCTGCTGTTCCTGCTGTTGCTGTGCGGCCGCCTGCTGCTGCTCCTGTTGCTTCTGCAGTTGTTCCTGCTGCTTCTGTTGCTGTTGCTGTTCCTTCTGTTGCTGCTGCTGGGCTTCCTTCTGCTGCTTCTCGTATTCCGCGGCCTGTTTCTGCTGCTGCGCCAAGGCCTCGCGCTGCTGCCGGGCCGCGGCCTCCTGCGCGGCCTTGGCCTGTGCGTCGTTGGGTGAGCCGCCCGGAGTCGTACCGCCCGGCGGGGTAGCGCCGCCGGGCGGGGTCGCGCCCCCCGGAGGATTCTGGCTGCCGGGCGGGTTCTGACTTCCAGGCGGATTCCGGCTGCCCGGCGGGTTCTGACTGCCCGGTGGGTTCTGGCCCGTCGGGTCGTACGGATTGGCCGGAATCTGGCCGAATGCCGCCGCGGCCGCGGGCAGTACCGGAACATGCGACGAGGACTGGTTCATCCCGAAGACATAGGTACGCCGGAAACTCTCGCGCACCGTTTGAATCCACTGCTGTTGCGTCTTCGCGTCGGCATCGTTGTTCGGCGGCATGCTGTACTGGGTCTCGTTCAGCCACCCCGAGGTGTAGACGAGCAGATCGCCGGTGCCCCTGATCGCGGTGGACAGCCCCGGGATGCTCTTGCCGTAGGCCTGCACCGCCGCGACCGCGGTCTCCTTACCCGGTCCGCTCCACTTGTCGACGGTCACCGAGTCGATCTTGTTGAGCAGATCCGAGTAGACCTTGTTCACCTCGGTCGCCATCCACCACCAGGTGCCTGCGTGGTTGGCGAGGTTCTCGGCCACCTTGTTGACCCGGATGTAGTTGCCGACCTGGAACAGGTCGTACCAGCTCATGTAGTCCGGCGCTTCGGGGCTGATGGTCGAGGACTGGAACGACTGCAGTCCCGCCTTGTTGTCCATCGCGTTGACGGGATTCTTCAGATCGTCGTTGGTGGCAGGCACTTTCGGCGGGTCGCCCATCGGGTCCAAGCCGTCGGCGTCCCACATGTAGTCCGGTTTGCCGCTGACATTGTCCAGCAGCGCGGAGTTGAAGCCGTCCATCTTCCCGTAGGCCTTGCCGGCCGCGATGAAGGTGTCGATCATCTGGCCGAGGATCGTCTTGTGGTCCTCGAAGACCGTCTTCAGATCGGTGGCCTCGGTACCGAACTTCTTGCCCAGCGCGGTGCCCGACGCGAGATTCGAGACCGGCGAACCGGCGGTGAGGTCGTCGGTGTAGAGCTGCAACGTCTTCAGCGCGGCGATCGTGTTCTCCGCGGCCGCGGCCACCTCCAGGGCCACGTCCGGCTCGAATTTCAGCGCATCGTTGCCGGAGGTGTGGTTCTTCGTATAGTCACTCAACGCCGGCCACGGATTGCCCGTAGCGACGGGCGTAGTCGGATCGGGCGCCATCGATCGTGCTCCTCGAATTCGGTAGCAGCGGAAGCTGCGCGTTCACCCCGTCGGCGATACCGTCCGCAGGTCGTCCCCCGCCCGCGCCGATATGCCGAATTGCAAGTCCCACATCATCTTTCGAACAGCCTGCGACCTGCGAGCAACACCGGCGGCAACGGCGGTTGAACGCGGGGTGAAACACCGGCGGCGAGTGTCACCCCGCCCGCAATGCGCCGCGCCGCTCCCGGAACCGCTGTTCGAAACCCTCGACGTACACCGACGGCGCGATCGAGGACGAGGACTGTTCCAGCACACCGTCGTCGGCGACGTAGAACACGGCCCGCCCGATCGCCACCTCGTCGGGTTCGGCGGGCACGTAGACCATCCAGCCCACCGAGATCCGGTCCGCGTGCAGTCGATCCAGCGGATATCCGTCGGTATCGATCCCGGCCTCGCCGATGTGACCACGCACCCGCTCGAGCGCCTCGGCCTGCGGCAGCGGCGCCGGGCCCGTCGGAGTCGCACCGGCCAAGGTGAGCTGGTTGAATGCGCCGTCGATATCGAAGCCGCCGTCGTCGCCGAAGACGGCGACGAGGGTTTCTCGGGTGACCACATCGGCCTCGGCCGCGGCGACCAGAGTGTCCACCGCGGAGCGCAATTCGTCGTCGGCCTCGCCGTCGATCAAGCCGCGGATCACCTGCGCGACGGTGGCCGAGGTCCACACCCCCGGCAGCGCGTCGCTGAGGTGATCGGCCGAGGGCGACTCACCGCGATACCACCGCCCGTTCTCCCACCAGTAGCAGAACGACAGCAGCCCGTCGCCGAAGCGCGGATTGAGCACCGAATTCGACACCCATTCCGGTGCGCCGGCATACAGCCGCGGCAGCGGTGCACCGCCGTTGTAGGCGGCACCGAGCGCCGGCGCCTCCCACACCCCGCCGGAGAGCACGGCACGGCCGCCGGGCAGGAGATACAGCGTGCTGCCGCCGCGCCGGGCGCCCTCGAACCAGCCCAGCGACGGCAACACGCGCGGGCCCCACTGCGATCCGGCGGCGACAAAAGCGGCCGCCATCACCGCCCACCGGCTCCACAGCGTGGGCAGCTCGGGAAAGTCGTCGTCCGACAGCACGGGAACCACACCCTCGGCTCGATCGGCGCGCGCCTGCCGGGCCGCGACGGCCGGCGGGCGGGACTGCCGGTCGCCGTGCCCGATGTAGGCGCCCAGCCAGACCGGCACCCGATCGCGCGGATATGCCTGCAGGTCGGCCAGATACGCCTCCGGCGCCAGCAGTTGATCGTCGGGGAACGGTTCGTCACCGTAGTCGTAGTCGACCTGCAGATGTCCGGCCCGGTCCAATCGGACGAACAGGCGCCACCAGGGACCGCTGTCGAAGGCCGCGGACAGGTCGCGGTGCTCGCGCACCAACTCCAGGACCGACTCGGGCGGATCGGCACGCAGCACGCGCTCCTGGTCATCGGTGAAGACGACCTCGCCGCCGCCGACCACCACCGTGAGGGCGAACACGGCCGTCAGCTCGTGCCACCCCTCGGGCGCGACCGCCGCCAGTTCGCGCGCGATCCCGTGCGCCAATTCCCTGGCGCGCGCCTCCGGATCGACTGCTGCCGCGATGGATTCGGGCATTCCGCCGCCGAGAGTGAAGCCTACGTCCGGCTCGTCCTCGGCGGCGGAACCCGCGGTGTCGTGCGACGGAAGATCGGCCCGGTCGTCGAGTGCGGGATCGGGCGCGGCGGCCGCAGGTGCGCTGTCCGGTCGGGCCGGCACCGGTGTGGTGTCCTGCGGGTCCGGGATGTGGTCATCGGGGCGGGTCACGTCGCGGTGTTCTCCTCGTTCGCGTCCACCGTCCGGCGCGGCCGGCTGCGGACATCCTCATCGGTGCGATGCTCGGTAACAGTGTGCGGTGCTGCGCTTTTCACCGCACACCCCGGACTTCGGCGAAGATCTGCGTTCGGCGTGCGGGATTGTCGAGCACATCGCGGATCCACAAGCCGAGGTCGAGTTCCGGTTTGCGCCGGCGATAGCGCACCGTGCACACCGCCAGTCCCGCTCGGGTCACGGTGAAGTCGGTATGCCGGCGGCCGGCACGCTGCCAGTGCACGATCACCGCCAGATCGTCGGCATCGATCAACTGGCCGGCGACGCGCAGGAAAAGCCGATCGTCGGTGCGGAAGAAGACGAACTCCACGCCGTCGAGATCGCCGTACACCCCGCTGAACGGACCCATCGGCTCGGCGGCCTCGTGCAGCGATCCGGTGAGCGGATCGACCTCCGCGCAACGGTGACCGTTGAACTCCTGCACCAGGATGCGGGGCGCGGCGGGAGTCGGCGAGCCGGTCGGGTGCGCGGGGTGACGTGCCGGAGTGGAGGCGGAGGCCGGGTTGTTGCCCTGCGGCATCGGTGGGGCGAACGGTGGGAAACCGTTCTGCGGAAAGTTGTTCTGCGGTTGGTCTGCCGGAACCGGTTGTACCCCAAGGTATCCCGTTGCGCCCGCTGCCGGATCACCGAGGGAGAACGGGCGATCGACCGAGAATTGCCGATCGTGGACGTTCCCGTATCCGGCTCCCGGGTCGTATCCGGTGCCGTGGCCGTTCCCATTGCCGTACCCGGCCCCGTACCGGTCGGCACCGCCAGGCCCCTGCCCGACGCCATGATCCGGCGGGATCGCTGCGTGTGGACCGTCGGATACCCGCGGTTCAGGGGCCGGCTGCGGCGGAAGCTGCTGTGGGACAGCAGGTTCAAGCATGTGAGGAATCGCGCCCAGCGGATCGCCGAATGGGTTGAGCCCGGTTCCGGCTGGGTTCACGTTCCGCTCGATACCCGCGCCCGGCAGCGGGAACGGTTGTGAGGCGGCATTGCCCGGGGCGCTCGAGTCCGAAAGCCACGGCGGTACCGGGATGTTCGGCTGAGCCTGCGACCCTGGCAGATGGTGGTGGTCGTGGGCGTGATGATGGTGGTCACCATGCTCGTGGCCGCCGTGGTCGTGACCCCCGTGATGGCCGTGGCCACTGTGGTGGCGGTCATGACCGTCTCCGCCGTGCTCGTGGCCGCCGTGGTCGTGACCCCCGTGATGGCCGTGGCCACTGTGGTGGTGGTCATGACCGGGGCCGCCGTGCTCGTGGCCGGGGCCGCCGTGGTCATGATCATTTCCGTCGTGACCGTGGTGACCGTGATCATGCCCGTGGCCGTGCCCTCGGTGATCGCCGTGGGGATCGGGGTCGTGACCGTGATGGTCGTGGTGGCCACCGCCTGGGTCGTGATGGCCTACGCCGGGCTGTCCCGGGCCGGGCTTTCGCGGCGGCTGATGCGGCGGGGGCTGATGCGGCGGCGGCTCGTGCGGCGGCGGGGTCGGAATCGGGGTGGGCGGAAGGTTGACGTCGATGCGCTTCGGTGTGTAATCCGGCCAGTCGAATTCGGCGTTGTGCGGGACGTGTGGGACCGGCGTGATGTAGGGCTTGCGTGGATCGCGAGCACGCGGGTTCGCGCCCGCACGATCGGGCTCACCACCGTCCGGCGGCTGCTGCCCCGCCCGCCGGCCGATACCCGTTCGGTCTCCGGACTCCGAATCCGTTCCGTCTCCGTCCGAGCCGGACGCGCGCCGACCACCCCCGTGCGGTTGCGTGGTCCGCGGTTCCTCGGCCCGGTCCCCTCGGGATTCTCCCTTCTCTCCGGATTCCCCGGCGTCGGCATCGCCCGACGACCCGCGCGCCGTATTCGATTCACTCCCTTCACCTTCCGAAGGGATGCCGGGACGCACCGGAGCCACCGGCCGCTCTCCACCGTCGTCGGCATGCCCCGGCGTGCTCCGACTGCCTTCCGGAGCTTCGTCGGTTCCCGGCTTACCGGCCTCGGTGTCGTCCGCATTCGGCCGACTCTCCGCTTCGTCGAGAACACCGTCGGCAGCACCGAGCTCCCGATGCTCGCCGCCGACCACACCGTCGGCACCGCGTGGCTCGACAAGCCCGGTCTTGATCTCACCGCCGGCACCAGGCGGCGTGGATTCGGAGCCCGGCTGCTGCGGACGCGGGGCCTGGGGCGGCGCTTCCAAGGCGGCGACGAAGGCTCGGCCCTGGGAATCCACGGTCAGGCGGATGTAGCGGATCTCCGCGTCCGGATGGGCCAGAGCCTGTGCCAGTTCCGGATGAGCGTCGACGGCGGCATCGAGTTCGGCACGGTGCGGAGACCCGCCGGAACCGTCGGAGCGCAGGCCGACCACGATCACGATCGGATGGTCGCCCTCGATGATTCCGACCCGGTTCGTCACCGGCCGCGCGCCCTGCCCCGCGAGGAAATCGGGTCCGGCCGCATCGGTGATTCGCTCGGTGAGGGCGAAGACCCGGGTGCGTACCTCCTCGTAGGCTCGTGCGGCGCGCTCCCGCTCGCTGCCGGTGGCGGCGTCCCGTTCGGCGCGCAACCGGCCCAGGTCGCCGGCGAGATGGGCACGTTCGGTCGCCAGCCGCTCGACTTCGGTTCGGCCCGAGGTCAATTCGTGTGGCTCCATCGGCGCGGGCTGTCGCAGCGGCCCGTCGCCGGATGCCGGCCGAGCCCGATTCGCCTCAGCGGCCTGTTCGTCGGGCCCGGCCGCGCCGAGGTCGTCCAGCCGGCGGGTGAGATCGCCGCGCAGCCGCCGCAGCGTATCGGGCAGTTGCCTCGGCTCCACCGTAGCTGCGGGTTCGCCGAGGCGTTCCGCCCAGACGAAGTGCTCACCCGGGTCGGCGTCGGCGAGCTGTTCCACGCGGCCCGCACGCAGCAGCAGATCCAGCAGCGGGTCGCGCGCACCGGGGGCGGGCAGGGCACGCAGCGGCCCCGCCTCGCGCGCCGCCACCTCCTTCAGAGCCTCGACCGGGTTGCGGGGCAATCCGGGGAAGCGTTGCCGCGCACCGGTTTCGGCGAGGATCTCGGCGGCGCGGCGTTCGCGCGGCGAAAGCCACGAGGGATCGGGCGCGGGCGCGTCGACCGCATACGGAATCCGCGACATCCGCAGGGTCTTGTCGCCGTCGTGCTCGGGCGCCTCGGGCGGCAATTCGTCCGGATGGACCGGCACCCCGTCGCGGATCACGAGATGTCCGCTCAGGCGGCGCCGGTTGGTGTCCCAGTCGTAGCCGTACCGGGCCGCTTCCAGGTCGGCGTCGTGCCAGGTGGCGTCGTCGTGGTCGGCGAGGTACCTGGCTTCGACGTAGGCGTCGTCGAGCAGCAGCAGATCTTCGTTGTACGGCGTGGTCCGGCCGTCGCCGTCACCCTCGCCGGTGAGCCGCAGCCAGGCGTCGGCCACATGCGGGAGCCGGTCGTAGGTCTTCTTGACCATCCTGCCGGTCGGGTCGGCGTGGTCGCGCACCCACATCTCGTTGCGCATGAGGTGGTCCTTGACCAACTGGATGCGCTCGGTCAGTTCCGCGCGCGTGAGCGCAGTGCCGTCCGGATGCCGTGCCAGGTTCAGCGTCTCCAGCCGGGCGCCGCCGGGGTCGGCGGGGTCCAGCAGCGGATCGCGGGCCCGGGTCAGCAGGTCGACGATCCGGTGCACATCGGCATTGCCGGCGTCGTCGGCGAATTCACCGATCACCCGATCCGCCCAGCGCTGCACCGCATCCCAGCGCGCAACGTCGCGGTCCTGGCGCGGCGTGGACCACTCCACCCGATCGCGCGGCGGCACGTGATCGGCGGCCGACCACGGCCGATGCGGCGGCTGCAGATCGATCCGCGGCCCGGCACGCCAGCCCTTCCAGCCACGGAACGAGCGCACCACAGGGATCTTGCGCAGCACCGGATGGTCCGGATCGAAGGCGCCGTCGGGCAGCCAGGTGGTGTGCCCGCGCACCCACTCCCCGATCTCCGGCCGGCGCTGCAGCGGACCCAGCACCCACGGGTGCTTGCGCGCCATGTCGTAGAGCTGCACCCACCGCTTTCCGATGGTGTACAGCGCGCCGTCGAGCGGCATGCCGTGATGGGCTTCCTCGTCCCAGCCCGGCGGCGGCTCCGGTTTCGGCCCCGGTCCCTGATGCCACCACAATTCGGCGCGGCCGGCTTCGCTCAGCGTCAGGATCTGCTCGTAGCTCAGCTCCGGCCAGTGATCGGTCAGGAGCCGAAGTACCAACGGCTCCACCATGTTCTGGAACGGTTCGGCGCCCAGGGTGCCGCTGAACCCGTCCGGCATCTTCTCCTCACGCTGCCGATACGGGATGTGGGAGTTGTCCGTACCGCCGAACGCCGCCCACCCCTTGGGCGGCAGCCGCCAGCCGTCGACTTCCTTCTGCCAGTATCTGTCCAGTTTCGTGCCGCGCGGCAGTTCCGGCTGGTAGGCGCGGAAACCGCGGGCCTGGCCCTCCCGGGTGTCGTGCCAGTGTCCGTCCGCGCCGCGCCAGCGCACCATCGTGTCGCCCGCGAACGGCAGCGCGTCTCGGCCGAGGCGGCCGTGCGCGGGCAGCCCCGTGCGCTCGATCTCCACCGGCGCCATGGTCTCGATCCGCGCGCGGATCTGGCCGGCGCCGTCGCGATCGCCGCCGGCCAGCTCACCGGTGACCGACAGCCGATCGATGGTGGTGACCGGATCCTTCAGCAGCGCGGCCAGATCGGGATGCTGTGCCAGCGCATCCAGCAGCGGAGCGTCGAATCGATCGTCGGCCGGCTGTCGCGGTCCGTCCGGATCGTCGGCGCGGACCGGCACGTCCGGATGGTCGAATGCGGCGCGACCGGCGACGACGATGAAACGGGCCGGGCGGCCGCCGGTTCCGTCCTCGTCGGGCGCACGACCGTGGTCCACCCACACGTTCTCGCTGATCCGGCGCACCGTCGGCGTCTCGTCCGTACCCACCGCGGCCCGCCAGTGGTCGGCGACGGCATCGGGCCACGCACCCGTGAGAGCGACCCGCTCGTCGTTGAAGCGGTCGATCTCGTGTTCGGCGCGCTCCACCGCTTCCTCGGCATCGGCGAGCCGGCGCAGGTTCTCGGGGGTGCGCTGCGCGGGGTCGTCGAGGAGCCGGGACAGCTCATCCCTGATGCGCCGCAACGGTTTCGCCCGCTGGACCGCGGCCCGGTGCTCGTCGGCCACCCGGCCCAGTTCGTCGCGGACCGCTTCGGCCTGCGACGCGTCGTGGCGGGCACCCTGTTGTTCCAGGTCGTGGATCTCGCGGTCGATGGCGTCGAGCCGGTCCTCGAAATGGAACAGCCGGTCCAGCGCCTCGGCCAGCTTGTCGACGTGGTCGGTCTGCTCCCGCTCCTGTTCCGGATTGAGCTGCTCGTGCCGCGCGACGTCGGGACTGTCCGGGCCCGCGCTGTCGCTGACGTAGCGCCCGGTGTCTCCGCGCAACTGACGCAACGTCTCCGACCAGCGGTTGCGGCTCAGATCCACATCCCCGAACGGGTCGGCGCGATGGTCGACCTTACTGCGCCAGAACTCGAGATCGGCTGCCACATGGGCCCGTTCGCGCACCTTCGCGTCGAGTGCCGCCTGCGGATCCGCCGCCGGCTCGGGGTTGTCCGCCGGACGAGGCCCGTCCGCGTGCGGCTCGCCGGATCCCGGCGCGTGCGGCTCGGTTCCGGCTCGACGCGGCTGCTCGAGTTCAGCGGGGCGGTGCGCGGCTCCGCCGAGTTCCGGTGGGGGCCGGTGCATATCGCTGAGCCGAACGTGTCCGTCGGCGTCGACGCGAACCTGCTGGAACACGAATTCGCCGTCGTCGCCGAGCAACGCGCGGCGGACAGCGGGGTCGAGCACATGATCCGGATTCGCGCCCGGCGCCACCACGACGAGCCGGTCGGGTGCGCCGTCGCGGCCCGGAACCAGCCGCGCCACTTCCGGTTTCGGATTCGCCGGGTCCACTGGGCGTCCGTCGGCGCCCAGCGGAAGGCCCTCGTGACCGGCCAGGACGTCGCGGGCAGCGAGTAGCGCGGCGTCGGCCGCCACCCGGTCGCGGGCGGCGACCAACGTCTGATCGTGCACCCGCAACAGCCCCAGCAGGGCCTTACCGAGTGATTCGGTCTCCTCGGCCCGCGCCTCCTCGGCGCGGCGGTCCTCGAAGAACTTCTGCAGGTCGGCCCGTGGGATATCCGCGCGATTCCACAGTTCGTCGGCGCGGGCCCGGCGCTGGACGAGCAGATCGCGCACCGCTCCGGCCAGCTCGCGCGGCCGCATCCGCCAGGCGTCGTCGATACCCAGATGTTCGGCGAGCCGGACGATCTTGGCGAAGTTCTTGTCCACCTGATCGTTGCGGCGATCCAGTTCCGCGCCGAGGTCGCGTAGCTGTCTGCGCAGCGCCCGGGTGCCCGGCTCGTGTTCGTGCTCGTCGCCGCCGGCGATCCAGTCTCCGGGGCGACGCACCGGATCCGGCCGCGCGGCAACGGGTTCCGTCGATGCCGGATGGTGCTCGCTCACCCAGATGCGGCCGTTGTGGTCCAGTTCGAGCCGATAGTAGACGGCGTCGAAACCCTCGGCCGCATGCCGGATCCGCTCCCGCGCGGGCAACCGGAGCTCGGGATCACGACCCGATCCGACCCCGACCCACCGGCCGCGCTCGCCGGGGGCGCCGTCCACTCGCATGTGATTGGGGGCGTCGAACCGGAAGCGACGGTAGGAGACTCCGGAGATTCGCGGGCCACGATCGTCGAAACCAGCTCGCAACTGCAGCATTTCGCGTTCGGCGGCATGCTGGGCAGCGGCCCGGCGGGCGGATTCGTTCGCCGACGCCGTGCGGTAGCGGTCCACCAGCTCGACGGTCCCGCGCCGCCGCCGCTCGGAGATGGTGTCGCGATGGTTGTTCACCGCGTCCCGGACCGCACGTTGCAGTTCCGGCCGCGACAGCCCCTCCGGATCGACGCCGAACTCGCGGGCGAGCCGCTCCAGCCGGGGCAGATCGACGGTGCGGCGATCGCCGAGTTCGATGGACAGTTCGGCACGCCGCTGGGCCGGCGGTGCCAATCGGTCGCGGATCGCGTCGGCGACCTGATGGTCGGACGGCAGCGGCACACCCAGGCGCTCGGCGCGGCGGTCCACCTCCAGCCGCGGTGCGCCGCGGTCGAGATCGCCGATCAGATCGCGCAATTCGTTTCGAACCGCCGGCACGGTGTCGGCGGCATCGGCGGTGCGGGCGATCGTCTCGCGCAGGATCTCGCGCCGTATCTCGTCCGGCCGCAGGCCCAGATCGTGAGCGCGCGCGGTCATTCGCGTCCAGGCGCGCACTCGCGTGGTACCGGCATCCGCCAGATCCCGCAACGCCTTTCGCAAGGCACGCGTCACGGGACGGTGCTCCCGCTGTGGGCCGTCCTGATGCCATGTCTCGCGCGCGGACCGTTCGGCGCCGGGCGGCTCGGGTCGGCGCGGGAGCGCCACGGTGCTCGAATCCGGTTGTACCGGGGAGTTTTCGGATCCGTCGCCCCCTTCCCGCAGCGGGCTGCCGTCGTCCGAACCTCCATTCGTCGGGGGTTTACCGCCGGCGCCACCATCGGTCCCACCACCGGCGGCATCGGGTGCCGGTTGCGCGCCGGGTTCCGCCTCGGCGTGCGGCGCGGCACCGCCGGGCCGGTCACCGCCCGGCTTCGCGGGTGACCCACCCGTGCCGTCGTCCCCACCACCGGAATCGGCACCCGGCTCCTCGCCACCGGGTTCGCCGGCGGAGCCCTCGTCACCGGACGGCAGTTGTTCTGCGGGTTTCGCGGTGGGACGCTCCTCGCCGGCCGCCGGCTGCTCACCAGCCTTCGCACCAGAACCCTGAGCGCCGGCTGCCGACTGGTCACCAGGCCTCGCGACATGACCCTCCGCACCAGCAGCCGGCTGCTCACCAGGCCTTGCACCAGTCACCTCAGCACCGGGACTGTTCCGGTCGCCGCGCTCGGCGGAACCTTGATCACCGCGTGCGGCGGGGCGGCGACCGTCGGCGGACGCCCGTTCGCCGGGAGCCTGCGCGCTCTGGGGATTCGCGGCACGCAGCTGCCGTTCCTCGATCCGGGCGGCCTGGTAATCCCGGGCGGCGCGCATCATCTCGCGGCGCAGGCCGTACAGCTCGTTCAACCGCTGCTGGGCGCGGTCGCGGGCGGCGGCCCACTGGTCCGGGCGCAGATCGTTGCGCGCGATCGTGGCCTGATGTTCGGCCGACTCGTCCTCGATCCGGCGCTGGATCGCGGCCTCCAGATCACGCGCGTTGCCGTGATCGGGAAGGCCGAGTTCTCTTGCAATCCTGCGCAATTCGGCATGTGCCGCGTCCTGTCGAGCAAGCGCGGCGTCGATCGGATCCGGCTGCGCGCCCTCGACTCTCGACGCCCCCTCCCGCGGTTCTCCGCTCCCCGGCGTCTGCTGCGATTCGGGTGCCGGCCCTGCCTGCTGTTTCGTCTGCCCCGTCTCCGGCGGCTGCTCGCGGTTCTCGGCCCCGGGCTCGGCGTTCTCCGCGTCGGGTCCTGTTTCCGGTGCATCAGCACCCGAGCGCGGCTGTCGCAGCGGCTTTTCGACTCGGCTCGCCGGATCCGTGGCCGGGTCGCCAGGTGCGCTCTCCCGCCCCGGCTCCGAGGTCCCGGTGACGCCGTTCTGTTTCGATGAGGCGGTCGGCGATTCCGGTTCGGGCGCAGCGGGTTTCGGCTCGTGTGTTCCGGCAGGCGATGGTGTCGGTTCGGGGGGTCCGCGATGGTCGCCGACGATCTTCCACAGCCAGTCGGCGTGCTGGGCGGCTTGCCGGGCCTCCCATTCCGCTTGATCGGCGCGCATCCGAGCGGCCCAGGTTGTGGGACCTTCGGGACCGTCCGGATCGCGAGCGACCATCTCGTCGGCGAGTTCGCGCATGCGGATGGCATGCCGGGCCGCCATCCGCGCGTCCCAGCTCGCATTCTCCGCGCGCATGCGCATGCCCCATTCGGTGGGGGACTCGATGCGCGGTGCGGTGGCACCGGAATCGGCTGCGGGGCCGTCGTTGTCGCCCGGACGCGGTGGTTCCGAGGGCGTGGAGGCGGACTCGCCCGCGTCGCGGCCGCCGGGTGTCTGCGAAGAGGCTCCATCGGGGTCCCCACCTCCGGGCTCCGGCGGCGGTGCACCCTCCGCCGGTGAGCTGGGCGGCTTCGACGGCGGTCCCTGCGGCGGGGCGGCCGCCGCGCCGTCGTCGCCCTCCTCGCCTTCGGACAGCTCCACATCGCGTGCCACGGCCGCGCGCAGTTCGGCGTCCAGATCCGCCACCCGCACGTCGTTGTCGTGGAATCTGCGCGTCGCCTCGAACAGCGCGTCGTGCCGGCGGCTGAATTCCTCGAACCGCCTCCGGTAGTCGGCGAGATTCTCGCCCCGGACGGTGCGCGACCCCAGTTCGCCGAACAGATCGTGCAGGGCCGAGCCGTTTTTCAGGTCGTCGGACAGCAACTCCTCCGGCGTGACGCGGAGTTCGTAGGCATGGGCCTCGATATAGCTGCGGGCCCGTTCGCGCTCGGTCCAGGCAGCCGCCCATTCCCGGCTGAGCCGATCGATGGTCGCCTGCCGGTTCTCCGGCAGATCGGCGACCGCCTGGTGATAGCGATCGTTCAGTTCCGCCAGCGCCTTCAGATCGGCGGCCCGCTGTCGCAACTCCTCGCGCAGTTCGCGGTGCACCTGCTCCCGCTGCGCCGGAGTCAGCCGCTCGTGCTTTTCGATCTTGCCGTCCCGATAGGCCTCGTAGGCCCGCACGTACTGCTCCGCAGTGGCATCGGTGAGGTCGTGGCCGAGCAGCCGGGCCCAATCGCGATTCGGCCGCGATCCGGACGCGACCGGCCGATCCGGGTCGGGTGTGCCGAACAGCCGCTGCCCGTCACCGATGATCTCCCGCAGGTGGGTCAACGCGTCCGGATCGTGCATCGGCACTTCACCGTCGAACACCCGCGGGTCGGTCGCGGGATCGAAACGCAGACCGTTCGTGAACGGATCAGTGTCCGCGAGGGTCCGGATGAAATCGGTCAGCGCCGCACCGGTGCCGGGGTCGCGGAGCCGGCCGCGGATCAGCGAGGTCAGCTCGCCGGGATCGATGCCCTGTGGATTGCGCTGATAGTCGAGTTCCTTCGAGTACTTCTTCGGGAACACGTCCTCCGGTTCGCCGCCCAGCGCGCGCACGAGATCGTCGCGGGCCTCGACCAGATGCGCCGGATCCTCACCCCGCCCCTTCAGGTAGCTCGCCAGCTTGTCGTAGTACTTGACCAGCTGCTCGACCTGCTGTTTGCGCAGCGCGTTGCGGGTGCCGCGATCGGCGATCGACTCGGCGACCCGCTCCGGCGTCGCGTGTTGCGCATCGTCGATGCCGGTGGTCTGCGCGAGCCGGTCGCGCGCATTGGCCAGATCGTGGAAGGACTCGATGGCGTCGCTGGTGCGCGCGTGGTCCAGCAGCGCCTCGATCTGCAGTGCGCGCAGGTCGTTGGCGCGCAGCTCGTGTTCGATGAGTTCGGGGGTGATCTGTGCGGGGTCCAGGCCGAGCTCGCGCGCGATATCGTCTCGGAAGGAACGTATCTGCTCCGGTGTGCGGGCGTGCGGCGCGACCGGGTCCGGCTCGGCGGGCGGCTGGGTGACGTGCCAGGTGCCGTCGGCGTCGCGGACCAGCAGTCCGTCCAGATGCCGGCCCTCGACGTCCACCGAGATCGCCCGGCCCTCGATATCGCCGACGTGGCGGACGTGCGCCTGGTTGTTCGCGTCGACGACGACCGTCCACTTCTCCGCCCGCACCTCACCGTTGTTGAGGCGGGCAGCGAGCCCGGGATGGCGATCGAGGGCCCCGGCGAGCGTCTGTTCGTGGTCGCCGTGCACATCCAGGACCACCAGCCGGCCCGGCTCACCCGGACGCTGCGGCGGCAGCTCGCGAATATCGTTGGCGGGGAAACGTTCCCGGAACTCCGCCACCCGGTCGGCGAAATCGCGGATCTCCCCCGCACGTTCGTGCACTCCGTCACGCAGGTCGTTCAATGCGCGGTCGAGCTGGTCCGGTTCGAGCCGGGACAGTTCGGCCGCGAGCAGATCCGCCCAGGTCGCCCGCTCGTCGCGGATCTGGTCGCGCCGCAGCGCATTCTCGAAATAGGTCCGCAGGCCCTGGTCGCGGCCCGACTCGTCCTCGGGGTCGTATTCGATACGCTCGTCGGGGTTTTCGACGTTCAGCACATCGAAGTCGCGGCCGGATTCGGCGCCGTTGTTCACGCCGCGCCAGTTCAGCAGGCCGGGGTCGTCGCCCTGGGCGATGACCACTTCCTTGAGAAATCGGCCGAGCGGATTGTGGTCGGTGATCGACTGCGGCCGGTACGGGATATCGGCGTGTTCGGCGTTGTAGCGGTGCGCGGCGTCGCGCAGGGCCTCGATGACGGCGGCCCGGCGCAGATTCTGGTATTCGGCGGTATCGAGTGCGCGGCGCAGCGTCTCCGGGCTGATATCGGTCAGGTCGATGCCCAGTCGATCGGCGGCGGCCCGCAACTCGTCGGCTGGATTGCCTTGCGGCGCTTCGGCTTCGCCGTGCTGAGGCGCGGAATGGCCGGGCAGGTCATGGGGCTGTGATTCATCGACCAGGTGGCCCAGCCCGATATCGCGCAGATACTTGTGCATCGCCGCGACCTCGGCCGGGTCCGCGTCCTCGTTCCAGTACGCGTACTCCCGCCCGTCGCGGGTGCGCATCGGAATATGTTCGCCCGCTTGCAGATCCATGCGAGCGGTGAGGTGGTTCAGCAGCGGTGCGTGTTCCCGGTTGATCCAGAGCGTGAACGACTCCTTCAGCAACCGCGCGTAATTGATGCTGATGTCGTGGTCACCGAGGGTCTCGAGCGCGTGGATGTCGAACAGATGCCCGAAATCCTCGGTCATCTCGGTCTGATATTTGCCGTCCTGACCACTGCCCGACGGATATTTCGGATAGTGCCCCTCGTACCCGCCGGTGAACCGCTGCCACAGCGAACGCAGCCGCCCCGGCTTCGCCGGTTCGACCTCACCGCCGGGCGTGTGCTCCCCTTCGCCGACCCGCTCGGCGGATTCGACCCGCCACCGCCCGCCGCCGTCGGCGACCAGCCGCAACCGCACATGCTCACCGTCGACGGTCACGACGACCTCGGCCCGCCGCGGCGGCTCGCCCGGGGCCGCGCCCGGCGTGGGCGGCTCGCCGGGTGGACGACCCGCACCACCGGCACCGTCGGGCAACTCGGGACTGTCCACGTGCGGTGCGCCATCGAACCCTTCGGGGCGCCGGAAAAGCACTGTGACGCCGGTGTTCTCGCCCAGTCGGCCGTCGAGACCGGAATCACCCGGCAGCTCCGGATCGCCGAAGGTGACCTCGGTATAGCCCAACTCTTCGGCGAGCTTGCCGGTGAACGTCCGGCGCGCCGATTCTTCCGGCGTGAAGCCGTCTTGCACTCCCGCGTTGAAACTGTCCAGATTGTCGGTCAGCGTCCCGCCGTCGTACCACTCGTCCTGGATCGCTTCCACCCGGTCGCCGAGCTCGTTCATCAGATCCCGGAACATCTCCCGCCCGGACGGCGTGTCCGGACCGACGTTCACCTCGTAGTGGAGCACGCCGTGCTCGTCGACCCACCCCTTGATGCCGTAGGCGGTATCGCCGCCGTAGGTATTGACGTAGGTCGATCCGCCCGGTTCGGGTGGTCCGGCTGCCGGACGAGCGGACTGCCCGTCGGTCGAGTCATCCCGGGGCGGATGCGCGGAATCCCACGCCTCGCCGTAACCGTGCGCGTAGCTCGTGCCGCCGTCGGGCGCATGATCGCCCATTGCCGGGCGGATGGCGTCGACACCGGCCTGGTTCGCGATCCGGTCCAGTTCGGCGGCCCGCGCCACCGCATCGCCCGGCAGGTCGTCGCGCGCGGCCGCCCGTTCGCGCGCCGCGGTGAACGCGTCGCGGTAGATCCGCTCCAGCGGACTGGTCGCGATGTCGTGGCCCGCCTCGCGCAACTGTGCGAGCGCGTTGAATTCCATTGCGTGCGCGTCGGTTTCCTCGTCCACCATATGGTCGACGTATTCCTCGCGCGACATCCGATCGCGGTCGAGCACTCCGTCGGCGGCACTGCGCTCGTGCGCCCGCTGGGCATGAATGGCGGCGTGGACCATCGCGGCCATCTGCTCGCCGTCGGTGCCGCCGATATCGAGGGTGAGCCGGTTGCGGGCGGGCTCGTACCGATGACCACCCCCGGAGTCGTGTTCGATGGTCACGCCCCGGGCGTGCAGCGTGTCGACCGCCCAGGCGCCCACCGGCACATCGGCCAGTGTGCGTTCCAGCTCGGTGACGATCGCCTCGGAAGCCCGCGCCGCGAGGTCCTGCGGCTCGACGGGTTCGGCCGGTTCTTCCCGGGCGGGCCCCGGTTGGTCGGCCCGCTCGTAGCGGATCTCGCCGTTGTGGCGGGTGTCGACGGTCAGGTATTCGGGCTCGACACCCGGGCGGGCCACGCGCTCCACGATCTCGGGCGGCGCCGCCCGCATGACCCGCTCGTGATCGCCGGGCCCCGCGGCGACCATGATCCGTTCCGGTTCACCGGGAATCACCGCGAAGTGGTCACCGAGCACTTCGGCGCCCGGGGCATCGGCGATCATGTCACCGAGCAGCCGGCGCGCGACGTCCGCGGCGGCGGTAGCCCGCAGCCGGTCGACCTCGGCCAGCGCGTTGTGATGCCGATCGACCAGATCCGACATCCGTCGCAGATCGTGGGCCAGCCGACGCAACTCGGCGCGGCGCTCCGGTGGCAGCCCATCGCGGCCGAGTTCGCGCTCGACGGTGCGCAGCTGATCGGAGATCAAGTGCTGCACCATATCCCGGCGCATCGTCGGGTCGTAGGGGATGCGATCGGCCACCCGGTCGGCGACGTGGGCCAGTTCCCGCGCATGCTCGTTCAACCGCACGGTGGCGATATGCCGCTCGAGTGCGGCCGAGCGGATGCGGTCGCGGACCACCGGATCGTCGGGCACGTAGCGGATGCTCTGATCGGTCGGAGTGCGGGCGCCGTCGTGCGCGCGATCCCAGATATCGCGGTAATGATCGGCGTAGGTTCGGCCACTGTCGTTCGGCGGGACGTGCTCGAGGTAGTTGCGCAGATGGTCGACCGCCACCTCATGTGCGATCTCGTGCGCTGCCGGGCCCTCGAGTCCGCGCAGCGCGCGCTCGTAGGCATGGCGGTAGGCGACCTCGGCGGGGTGTTCGGCGATGTCGTAGCCGAGTTCACGCAACTCCGCCGCCAGCTGGAAGCGGCGTCCGGAGGCCATCGCCTCCTCGTGCACCATCTCGCGCACATAGTCGTCGCGCGACAGCTCGAGGGGGCGATCGGCGGGGGATTCGCCGTTGAGATACCGCTCGGCGTGCACGCTCTCGTGTGCGAGGGTGAGTGCCTGAGCGATCTGGCCGCGTCCCTCGGCGTACAGGACCGCCGTGATGTCGCGGCGCCGGAACGATCCGGATCTGCCGTCGCCGTGCGACCCCTGATCGATGTGCTCGCGATAGCGGCGATCGGTGAGTTCGCCGAGAATCCTTCTGCCGGTAGGTGTTCGGAGCAGCAGTTCGTGCACCCGGCCGACATTGTCGTCGAGCGCCTGCCGGATGCGCACGGCGTGCGGATCCTGCTGCCGCGCAAGGGCTTCCCGATGTTCCGGGGTGAGCGGATGGATGGGCCGCCCACGGTGGTCGAACAGAATCATGTGGGTGTCGTGCAGATCCGAAGGCACGCTCGCCGGGTGGTCGGTCACCACCCCCGTACTCGGATCGCGCACCACGATCCGCCCGCCACCCTCGTGGACCATGACGTAGGCGTGCGCACCGACTACTCGGCGACCCGGACCGGCGTGATAACCGTCGACCACCAGTGCCGACGCCCCCTTGCGCATCCGCGAGAGCCGCCGGGCGATCGCGTCGTGGTCGCCGACCTTCACCATCCGGCCACCGGCGTCCGCCTGAACCTCCGCGGCGGTCATCCCTTCCGGTCCGACGGCGCGCTCGGGCAGCCGGATCGTCTTGCTGCCGGTGAGATCGCGAATCAGTCTCAGCGCCAATTCGGCACAGCGGCCGCGGGTCGACTCCGGCCGCGGAGTCGCCGGTTTCGCCGCCTCCGGAGCCCCGGTGTGATCGGGCTGCTCGCTCCTCGCGGAACGCGCCGGCTGATGGTCGCCGACCGGCGCCGGCATGGGCGGGGCGCCCGGCACCAACTGGTCTTCGGGCCGGTCATCGCTCGTCTCGTCGCGGTCGTGCCGGGTGCCGTCCTCGCCTGCCTCGTCGTGAACCGGTTTGCGCACCGTACCGTCGTGGTTCGCGTCGGCGGCGGGGCGCCGTCGTGGTCCACCCGGTTCCGCATTCGATTTGTCCTGCGCGACATCGTGTTCGGATCGGGTCTCGTCCGGATGCGACGGGTGTCGCGCCGGATCGCCGGTGTCGTCGCGCGGCGTACCCGCATCGTCGGCCCGGTCGTGCCGCACGCCCGGCTCGTCCGGATGGTTCGAGACGCCCGAATCCGCGTCGCGAGGTGCGGCGGCATCCGCGTGAACCGCCGAGTCGGCGTCCCGGGAGGCAACGGACTCGTCGGCCCCCGGTACAGCCCTGTCGGAATCGCGGGTAGGCGCGCGGTCGTCCAGCGGGCGCGCACCTTCCGAATCACGCGGACCGGCATACTCGGCATTCCTCGGGCCGGCATGCTCACTGACCGGAGGCTCGGTGCTGTCGGAATCGCGCGGGGCAGACACGTCGGTGTCACGCTGCTCGGGGTCCCGCTGGACCGTCTCATCCGTATCACGCGGGGTGGAGGTCTCGGCATCGCGCCGCTCGGGGTCGCGTTGGACCGTCTCGTCCGTATCGCGCGGGGTCGACGTGTCGGCATCGCGGCGCTCGGACTCCCGTTGCGCGGGCTCGGTCGAATCGCCCGGATCTCGGCCGTCTCCGCGCGCGGGCTCGGCCGACTGCTCCGGCGAATCTTCGGCACGCGCGGGCCGATCGACTTGCGCCGCATCCGGTTCGTTGGACTCCGGTTCGTCGGCACGACGCGCCCCCGGCTCGTCACCCGCGGTCGCTTCGTCGCGCCTCGCGGTGTCGTCTCCGGTTCCGGCCTTGCCACGAGTTCCTGCCTCATCGCTCGTGGCGTCGTCACGCGTTCCGGCGCCGTCCAGATCCCTCGATGGCGCGGCCTGACGTTCGGGTGCGCGTACCTCGTCGCGGGACGCCGGTCGGTCCGGCCGTTGCGCGGTGGGCTGATCGGATTTGCTTGGGGTGCGGGTGTTTTCGGGACGTTCGCTCGCGCGTGTCGGTTCGGACCCGCGTGGTTGGTCCGTGCGCGGGCCGGCACCGGCGCGGTCTCGCGGCTGGGCGGCTTCCGCGCGGTCCGGTTTGGCGGTGACCCGTTCGCCCTCGCTCGCGCCGGGCCGGGTCGCGGCGCGCGGGCCCTCGGAGTCGCCGACTCGAGCCTGCACCCGCGGATCGGCAGCGGGGCGGGCCGCGGACGGGTCGGCCGCACCGGCTCTGCCCTGCGGCCGGGCATCGGTGGCGGAACCGCGGCCGAGATCGGAGGCGGCACGTCCGTCGGCGCCGGTCCTGGCGTCGGGCGTGCGCACCTCCCCGGTCCGGGGCGCCTCGGCACCGCCGGACGCGGGTCCGCGAGCGTCGACCGGCGACGCTCCGGATGCGGCCGTGGAGCCCGTCGACGCACCGGCTGTCGCGCTCGAGCCGGTCGACGCTCCGGGGCCCGTCGCGCTCGAGCCCGACGACGCGCTCGATCCCGACGACGCACTCGGCCCCGACGATGCGCTCGATCCCGACGTACTCGGCCCCGACGAAGCGCTCGGGCCGGACGATGCGGCCGGTCCCGAGGCGGCGGCGGAACTCGCCGACTCGGCCGGTCCGGACGATGCGGCAGGACCGGCGGCCGTGCCCGCTTCGCTGCCGGCGGGTGCGGCCCCCGACGCATGGGACACAGATTCGGAGGCGGGAGTCGTTGTCGGCGTGACGTTTTCGTGCGTACCGCCGCTCGGCGGCGCGGCGGTGCCCGCGGTCGTGGAATCGTGCGTGCCGCCCGGCACCTCGCTGCGAGCCGGCGGAGTCGGCGACGAGTCGGATACCGGTCCGGTGGATGTCGCGGATTCGGACGGCGTACTCGAGCCCTCCGACCCGGGACGCTCCGCCGGCGGAGTCGACGGTGTGGTCTCGGAGGTATCCGACCGGTCTTGTGGCGCGGTCTGTTCCGGCGTACCACCGGCGTCGGATGCCGGGCGCTCGTGGGTGCCGGCCGTCGTAGTCGGCGCACCCGCGTGGCTGTCGTGACCGTTGGTCACCGCCCCGCCGCGCACGGACCCGGAGGATCCCGGCTCGCCGTGCACGCCGGTAGCGGAATCACCGTGCGGCACAGCGTCATTGCTGTCGGACAGGTCGACATGGGCGTTCGGCACGGTGCCGTCGTGGGTGGAGCCGTGCAGATCACCGATATTGCCCAGATCCGGCCGCGGCGCGTTCAGCTTCCAGAACGGCGAGTTCTCGAAATGACTGTGCGCCATATTGTGATTCACCGCCGACGCCCCGCCGGTGATCGCTCCGGCGCTGAACATGCGCCAATCGACGTGCGTATTCTTCAAATTCTTCAGCGCGGTGTCCAGATCACCGTGCGCCAGATCGGAGGCGAACTGCCAGCCGACCGAGCCCCCGAAGGCTGCCACCGAGTTGACCAGGCCCGATCCGGCGCCGATCCCCGCGCGGGTGAGATTGACGCCCCACTTCGAGGTGACGTCGCCGACCTCGTTGCGGAAGGCGTTGCCGAACTTCTTGCCCATCGCCTCACCGAAGGCGCCGCCGGCCGCGCCACCGACACCCGCGGCGAAGGTGGTGACCTCGAGCTGCTGCCAGTCGATGCTCTTGCGGTGCCCCTCCCACACCTGCCACTGCTGCACCGCGAAATCCTGGATCGCGCCGAGGGCCGCGTTCAGCAGCACATGGCGGAACATGAAGCGCACCAACGCGTTCTCGGCCAACCGGCCCGCCCAACCGGCCATCGCGTCGAGTACGCGGCGCATCATCATCCGCACCGCGACACGGGTTGCGACGATGATGCCCGCTTCCTCCGCGGGAGCCGTCGGCGGGAAGATCCACACCGCGGCGATATCGGCGGCGGTGATCACCAGCGTCGAATAGAACATCAGCTTGGTGTATTCGATCTGCGTACCGCCGCCGAAGACCGAATCCCCGACCTGATCGAAGTATCCCGCCAGCGCCTCCAGCGAATCCTTGCCGTGGCGCATGCTGTCGAAGGTGTCGATCATCTGCTGCTGGCCGTCGCCGGACGGGTACGCGGCCAGTGTCGCGGATTTGGCGTCGTCCATCAGGCTCAGGATGTCGCGCAGTTCGCCGGCGGCGGTATGCCAGTCGCCTGCCAGCGACCACATATCGTCTTCGTTGCCGTGCGGCCACTCCATCCCGATGGCCGCACCCAGCCACTCGAGCCAGCTGGGAAACTCGATCATGCGCGGTTACCCCGGGTCACCAACTGGAGTCGGTGACCCGGCGTTCCGGTTCGACCGGATAGGTCTCCGCATCCGCGAACCGGAGCTCGTCCTCGCCGTAGGCGGCGGTTCGATCCGGTGAATCCGGCGGCGCCAGTGAGGGTTCCGGTGCGGTCGGCAGGCGCATATCGGGCATGCCCTCGATCAGATCGGTGAGTTTGGGCAACCGGGCCCGGCGTTCCTGCAGCGGCGCCATCAGTTCCCGATGCCGCTGCGCCAGATTCTTCGACGCCTGCTGGGCGGCCTCGGTCACCGCCCGAGCGATCTCGGAATAACTGAGATCCTCGATTCCGGCGCCGAACTTGGTCTCGATGACGGTACCGTCGGCATTCACGCTGACCGTCACCCGGTTCTTGCGCACCGACGCGGTGCCGGTCAATTCCGCACGGTCACGCTGGATTTCGGCGATCACGCGCAGTTGCTGTTTGGCCTCGCCGATGATTCCCGCCAGCTCGGCCTTCATATGCTCGTTCGTCATGGGCGCTCGATCCGCGGCTGTTCGATCACTTGAAGCCGTAGGTGTTGCCGTGCTCCATGGTCTCCAGATAGGTGGCACTGTCGTTCTGGCCGTCGGAGAACTTCTCGAAGGCGGTGGAGAAGTTACGCGCCCCGGTGACCATGTTGTCGTGTGCGGCGAGGTAGCCGTCGCCGCTGCCGGTACCGGCGAACTGCTTGCCCAGACTGTCGTCCCCCCAGCAGTTTCCGTAGCCGGTGGTCTTACCCTGCAGTTTCGTCAGCACCTGTTCGATGTGGTCACGCACGTCCTGCGTCTTCCCGGCGGCCGTGCGGAGTTTCGCCACCTCGACCTCGATCTCGTCCGCCATCGTCCGTCCCTCCATCGCACTGCCGGCCGGCGCCCGTCGACGCTGGTCTTCGACGATGGCAGTCCCGGGAGAATCATCAGTGGCGCCGACGTGAACTCCGGGTGGCCGGTCCCGAAAGCCACCGCGAACCCACCGCGGCGGCCGGTAACCGATGATGGGGGGCATGCGAATCCTGGTACAGCGCGTCAGCTCGGCCCGGGTCACGGTCGACGACGAGGTGGTGGGCGAGATCGACCCGCCCGCGATGGGAGTGCCGCACGGCCTGCTCGCCCTGGTGGGCGTCACCGGCACCGATACCGCCGCGCTCGCGAAGACGCTGGCGGACAAGTTGTTTCGCCTGCGCATTCTGGAGGGCGAGCGCTCGGCCGCCGACCTGGGCGCGCCGATCCTGGTGGTCAGCCAGTTCACCCTCTACGCCGATACCGCGAAGGGCCGGCGGCCCTCCTGGTCGGCCGCGGCACCCGGAGCGGTCGCCGAACCCCTGGTCGACGAATTCGCCGCAGCACTGCGCGATCTCGGCGCCACCGTCGCGACCGGCCGCTTCGGCGCGCACATGCAGGTGTCGCTGGTGAACGACGGGCCGGTCACGCTCCTGCTCGAGGCGTGAGCGGCGCGCTCACTCGTCCACCTCCTGATAGTCGTTCATCCGCTGCACGATGTGCTCGGCCTCGGTGTCGATCCAGTCGGCCAGTCCCGCCGAGCCCATCCCGACGGCCACCGGCGCCGGTTCCTCCAGGGGAATCACATAGCGACCGTCGTCGGGCAGATCGCGCCACAGCCGTGCCACCGAGATGCGGCCGCGGGGACCGAATTTCGATCTGCCCTGGGTCAATCGAACGGTGCCGGTGTGAGTCGCGGGAATGTCGAAGAAGGCCGCACTGGTGAGCCCGCGGTAGTCGTCATCGTCGTCGGCGACCATCGAACCGCCACCGGAGGACCGGCCGGTGCTCTCGCCGATCTCGATCTCGATCGGTCCGCGCCGACCCGGTCCGGCCGCCGGCAGCAGTCCGACGACCGTCTCACCGAGCGCCCGCGGATCGCAGGCGGTGATGGTGAAACCTTCGGCGTGTCTGAGGGTTTCGCCCGGCAACTGCACCACGACGAACCCACGGGAGCCGAGCCGCCCAGCATAGAAGCGCACCCGCGTGTTCGGATTGTCGAAATCCGAATCCTCCCACGCCTCGCCGCCGACCAGCACCTCCGGCAGCACCATGGTGTCCACGATCGCCTCGAAGGCGCTGTCACCGCGGTTCTCCAACTCCGCTCGGATGCGGCGCCATTCGCGCTCGTAGTCGTCCAGATACGGGATGCGGCTGGTGATGCTGAACATCGACGGCACCAGACCGAAGAATCGGGTATCGCACAACACCTTGAATTCCAGGTCCGTCAGGGTCCACCTGTTCACATTTCCTCGTTCATGGTTCGATCACCGGCTTGACCCGGAACGGGGTGTCGCCCATCGCGTCGTCGAGCCAGTCCGTGGACGTCAGGTATTTCGGCCGCCGGTGCTGACCCTGAGGTCCGGAATTGCCCGCGCTCGACGCCGGGGTACCCGCCATCCCGGGCTGGCCGGGTTGTCCGGGCTGACCGGCCTGCTGATCGTACGAATCGTGGTGTCCGGCACCATAGGTGGAGACGTCCGCCGGTAGCGATGCGCGCGGGAACTTGTCCGGTTGCCGCGGTTGATCGAGTTGCTGGGGCGGTGTCGCATCGTCGGGCCCGACACCGCCACCGACTCCACCACCGTCACCGGCCCCGCCACCGGCATCGGCGCCTCCCCCGCCGGCGCTGTCGCCGCCGGGATCCAGTTGTGCCGCGATATCCGACAGCCCCTCCATACCCGGGGTGTGGCTGAGGTCCCGGAGCCGTTCCGCCAGCGAGTGCAGCGGATCGGTATCGCCCGTACCGGACAACATTTGATCCAGGCCGGGAATCCCGGAAAGCAGGTGGCTCAGATCCGGATTGCCGGAGAGAAGTTGATCCACCCCGGTCGATCCCGAGACCAACTGGTCCAGACCGGGGATACCGGACAGAAGATGACGCAGATCCGGATTGCTCGCCAGCAACTGATCGAACCCAGGAATGCCGGAGAGCAGTTGCCCCAAGCCGGACAGGCTGTCGTGGGCCGTCTGCCCGAGCTGGTTCAGTGCCTGTTCGCCGCCCGAGAGCAGCGATTCGAGCGGATTGGTGCCACCTGCGCTCCCTCCGAGCAGCGACGCGAGCGGATTCGAGTTGCCCGTCCCGCCGGACAGCAGCGACTCCAGCGGATTCGCACTTCCCGTCGTCGCCGAATTACCGAAGGACGGCACCGTCCGACCGGCGCTGTCGCCGGTGGTGCCGGTTCCGGCCTCCGTATTCTGTTCTCCCGCAAGGCCGGACAGGAGATCGTCGAGTGACGGCAGCTGCTGCTGACCGTTCTTGGCCGCGCCCGCCCCGGACTGCTGTGTCTTACCGAGACTCGACGGAATCGACGACGAACCCGTCCCCGAGGTGGATCCGGTGCCGGTCGACGAGCCGGTGCCACTGCCGGTCGGACCGGAGTACGGCGTGCTGCTGGGACCGGAACTGCCGCCGGAGGATCCGCCGGTGTCGCCGAGTCCGGCGGAATTGAGCAGGTCGCTCAGATTCGGTAGTTGCTGGTTGGACTCGCCGCTGCCCGGCATGCTGTCGTAGTTGCTCGGCATCGGCGAACTCTTGCCGGTGCGACCCGAACCCGAGCTCGCCCCGGATCCGCCGCCGTAACCGCCGCCCGTACCACCTCCGTAACCGCCGCCCGTGCCACCGCCGTAGCCCGAGCCGTAGTCGGAACCGCTGCCGTAGCCCTGGCCGCTGCCATAGCCTCGGCCGCTGCCGTAGCCCTGGCCACTCCCGTAGCCGTCGCCACTGCCGTAACCGGATCCGCCGCCGTAACCGGAACCACTGTCGTAACCGCCTCCGTAGCCGGAGCCACTGCCGGAACCCGAACTGTGCGAACCCTCTTCGTAGCCGACCTGGTAGCCCTGCTGGTAGGCCTCCTGCAGCTGCTGCGATGTGGCGCCACTACCCGACCCACTGCCGTACCCGGATCCGCTGCCATAGCCCGACCCACTGCCGTAACCCGAGCCGCTGCCGGAGCCGTTACCCGAACCGCTGTCATATCCCGAGCCGCTGCCGTACCCGGATCCGCTGCCGTAACCCGAGCCGCTCCCGTATCCGGAACCGCTGCCGTAGCCCGAACCGCTGCCGTATCCAGAACCGCTCCCATAGCCCGAACCACTGCCGTAGCCCGAACCCGAACCACTCCCCGACCCGCTGCCCGAACCACTGCCGGAACCCGAGCCCGAGCCGCTGCCCGACCCGGATCCACTACCCGACGTGCTACCACCGCTCGCCTGGCCCGGGATGGCGATCGTCGGAATCGTCGAGATCGTCGATTTCATCGGTTCCGCGTAGTACTTCTTGTAATTCGCGCGGTATTCGTCGGTGTGGTGATGTTTGCAGCCCGTCTTCTCCGGCTGTCCGGGAGTGGGCATCGACTTGCGCGTGGCCTCGAGCCAGTCGCTGGTGTACCGCAGACTGGCACCGGTCACCTTGATGGCGTCGATCAGATCCTGCGTACTGTCCTTGTAATTGCGCACGGCGGTCACCGCCGCGGCCGACGACGTACCGGTCCAGCTGGCCTGCAACTTCGCGATCTGGTCCGCGTAGGTGGCCATATTGCTGGAAAGCAGCTTCGACATCGAATCCCAGAATCCGGATAAATCCATCGGCGGCTGGGCGTGAATCGTCTGCCCCAGCTGGATCATCTGGTCCCAGTCCAGACTGTCCGGGTTCTCGATATTGATGGTGACCGAATCGGTCTTACCGCCGTAACCCTGGATCGCTTCCGGGAAACTCGGCATCGACCAGCTGTCGTCGACGAGATCCTGATTGAGGTCGGCGACCAGACTCCCACCGTTCGAGGAGAGTTTCGGCGGCGTCACATTGCTGGTGACGTCCTTGGGTTTGGCCAGCGTGTCGAAATTGAAGGTCGAACTGTGCTCGTGCGCCGCGAAGGTCTTCCCCGCGGCGACGAAGGTGTCGAACTGATCGCGGACCACATTCGCATGGGTCATCAGCGAGTTGTACAGTGCCGCACCGTGATTGCTGTAGACACCGGCCAGATCGCGGCTGGACTGCAGAATACTGAAGGCGCCGACCTCGTGCGCGCGGGTGTCGTGGACCGATTGCGCCAGGGCTTCCAGATTGGCGATCAGCTGCGCCGCGGCATCGGTGGCGGCCTTGATGTCCTTCGTATCGAACTGCAGCACACCGGCATTCGCCGCACCCAGAATTTGGGTCCATTCGGTGGTATCCGCATTCGGCAACGTCATGATCAGCCTCCGAGGCCTTGGGTCGAACCTTGTTCGGCGGCTCTGAACTGGTCGGCGGCCGACCGCTCACCCTCGGCGAATTGAAACAGGGCATCGGCCATGCTGTAGCCGCCGTCGACCATATTGGTCCGCGTCGCCTTGTATCCCTTGTCGCCGTCGGCGAACTTCTTGCCGGACTTGTCGTTTCCCCACGGCTGGTTGGCGGAGTCGTTCTCGATTCCGGCCAGCGTGCTGTGCAGGGTATCGATCACGCCCCGAACCTTGTGTGAGACTTCCTCGGGCAGGTCGGCGGCTCTTGTCAGCGCGTCGACGTCCACCTCGATCTTCTCCGCCATTGTCAGTCCCTACCTGTGTGCCTACATCTGGAACGGCTTGTCGACATTCGGGTCGCCCCCACCCGGGTCGCTCGCGCCCGGATCGTCCGAGGCCGCCGCGCGCGGCGCGGGCGGAGGATCGGCCGCGTCCAGCCACGCTTGCTCGCCCGGTGCGTCCGGGGCGTCGTAGTGCGCCGGCATCGGACCGATGTCCGGCACCTTCTTCGGCCGCGACTTCGCGCGATAATCCTTGCCCGGCCCCAACGGCCTCCCCGGATCCTTCGGCTCATCCGGGTCAGCGGGCGGGGGCGGAGCCGGCGCCGGACGCGACGGCGTCATGTAATTCGGATCCGACGGGTCCCGAAAACTGCCGCCCTGCCCACCATTCACCGGCGGCTGCGGCGCCGGACGCGACGGAGTCATATAGTTCGGATCCGACGGATCCCGGAAACCACCGCCCTGCCCTCCGGTGGAGGGATTCGACACCGGGGCAGTCGGCGGCCCTTGCTGTGTGAACGGTCTGGAGAAGTTCGGCGGGCCACTCGGATTGCCCGTCGAATTTCCCACCGGCGCAGCGTGAACCGGCGCCGACGACGAGCTCACCGGCCCGCCCCCCGACGCACCCGGCTGCGTGAACGGCCGGGAGAAATTCGGCGGATTGCTCGAATTCCCCACCGGCGCAGCGTTGATAGCAGGCGCCGGCCGAGAGCCGGGGGCCGCGCCCGCGGAATTGCCGATCGGATGCGGCACCGATCCGTCACCACCGCTTACCGGCGGGGCGGGGGCGGGGCGCGACGGCACCATGTAGTTCGGATCCGAGGGCGAACGGAAACCACCACCCCCCTGCCCACCATTCACCGGCGGCTGCGGCGCCGGACGCGACGGCACCATATAGTTCGGATCCGACGGATCACGGAAACCGCCACCACCCTGCCCACCACTCACCGGCGGCGCAGGAGCCGGACGCGACGGCGTCATGTAATTCGGATCCGACGGATCCCGAAAACCACCACCCGCTGTGGACGTCGACTGATGCGGTCCACCGAAACCCGCTGGGCCCGAATGCGTTCCGCCCGTTCCTGATTGTCCGCCCGCCCCCGCTGCGTGCGTCGGCGGTGCGGGGGCCGGGCGCGACGGCACCATGTAATTCGGATCCGAGGGATCCCGGAAACCACCGCCCCCCTGTCCGCCGTTCACTGGTGGCTGCGGCGCAGGACGCGACGGCGTCATGTAATTCGGATCGGACGGATCCCGGAAACCACCACCTTGCTGGTGGTTTCCGCCGTTCGTCGTCGAAGTATTCGTCGTCGACGCCGCCTCGGTCTGCCCCGACACCGGTCGCGGCGTCAGCGGATTGTTCGTGGGTGGCGTCTTCGGCGGGGCCCAGGGCGCCTTCGCATTCATCCAGAGGTTGAATCTCGGGTCGCCCTCGGTATCGGTGGTCGTCTTCGTTCCCAGACCGCGCATACCGCCGACCATTCCGCCGCGGGCCGCACTACCTACCCAGCCTTCCGGTCCCGCGAACGCGCCCGCGATATCACCGGTCACCGCACCCGCGCCGATATTGCCGAATATGTTGCCGAAGACACCGGCCGTGGCACCGATCGTCGCGCCTTGCAGGAACATTCCCGACCGGAACGGCATATTGGTGATCGCACCGCCGAACTTCTTGTCGAGATTGCCGATCCCGAAGCCCATGTACCGGCCGAGTTCGCGACTGGGAATGGTGCTCAACGCCGAGGCCGCCCAGGAGGCGCCGAATTCCTTCCAGTTGAATCCGTGCCGCTTACCGTCCGCGATCTGCGCGCCCTGCACGATCGCGTTGGTGACCGGAGCCCAGAGCGCGCCCTCACCGAATTTCAGCGTATACACGCCCATGCCTTTGGCCGTGGGCAGAATCGTCTTGGCCTTGTACTTCCAGGTCTGTCCCTTCATCCCCTTCCAGGTATCGGCGGAGAGGATGTGCTTGAACCAGTACCGCGAGGCGCCGTTGAGTTCGCCGCGGGTGGCGAATCCCAGTTTCGCCCAGGCACGTTCGAGCGCATTCTGCAGTGCGTCGGCGATGAATTTCACGATCGATCGCGTGGTGCCGATCGCGGCGGCCTCCACCGCCGGCGCGGTCGGCGGGAACAGCCACGCCCAAGCGATCTCGACCAGCAGAATGCACAGCGAAACGATGATGTTGATCTTCGCCGACTGCAGTTCGGTACCGACGTCGAAGGTCGAATCGCTGATGGTCTTGAACGATTCGGCCAGCGTCGCGAGCGACTGGTCACCCTGCAGAAAGGCATCGAACAACTTGCCGATCTGATCGGCGGCATCCCCGGCCGGAAATGCCGCCATCGCTGCCGTTTTCGCGCTCTCGATACCGGGAACCTGCGCCGCGAGATCCTTGGACGCCTGCTCCCAGGCCCGCGAAACCGCCCACATCTTGTCTTCGTCACCGTCGGGCCAGCTGGCGCCGGCAACCCAAGCGATCGGACGTACGGGCGGGGGCAGGTACAGGCTCACGGGGGATCAGTCCTCGTCGGACACCATCGAGCGGTGCGCGCTGCCGTCCACCGGATGCGCGGGCGGGACGTCGCGATAATCCTCGATCCGGGTCGGCGCCGGTGGCGCGGTCGGCATCATCTGCCCGAGATCCGGTGCGCCCTCGACGAATTCCGACAATTTCGGCAATTGCAGCTTCCGCTCGCGCAGCGGCCGCATGAGTTCGGCGCCGAGTCGCAGCACCTCCGCCGCGGCCTGCTGCACCGCCGCGGTCATCCCCGCGGCGATCTCGTCGTAGGTCAGATCCGCGATATCGTCGGCGAACTTCGTGTCGATGAGCAGTCCGTCGGCATTGACGGTCACCTGGATTCGCTGCTCACAGGTGTTCGCCGTGGCCGTCAGCCGGGAGCGTCGCAACTGGATCTCGGCGATGCCGCGCAATTGCTCGTCGAGCCCCTCGAGCACCGTCATCATGTCGGCATGGAGCCGTTCGTTGACCACTGCCACCTCCACCGTCGACGCGCGCAGTAGCAACAACAGCACACCAGATTGAATATCCGGTGGCGCCCAAGGAAATTCAGTGTCGGCTACCGCCGTGCACCCGGGCCGGGGCGGGCGACGGCGGCGCCGGGTAGCTGTGGCACACCCGCAGCGCCTCGCCGCACCGCTTGTGAGATGTCCAATGCGCAACCCGGAACGGAACGATCGGACCGGCCCGAGAGTTAGGTTCTCGACCAGCAGATATTCATCACCACGTGCGGTCTCGACGCCGTGCGCCGACTGTGAGGAGGGCCCGTGACCGAACGCAGTATCGCCATGAACCCCGGAATGCACGAGGTTCTCGACTACTTCGGCAAATGTCCCGAATGCGGTTATCCCGCACGGGCTTCCGCCGATTTCGCCGGGGCGCCCACCGTCGTCGCCAGTTGCGACCGCCCGTGCGGCTGGACCGGCGTGGTGCCGCTCACCACCATGACCGGGCGCACCGCCTGACAGCCCGCTGACAGCACGACGCACCCGCGCCGACGAGGCCACGGGTGCGTCGCGATACGAATTATTCGGGACGAACGGTCAGGATCCGCGGACCGTCCTCGGTGACCGCCACCGTGTGCTCCCAGTGCGCCGCGCGACTGCCGTCGGTGGTGACGACGGTCCAATCATCTTCCAGCACAGTGGTTTCCGTGGTGCCGAGGGTCAGCATCGGCTCGATGGCCAGCACCGAACCGACCACCAGTTTCGGACCGCGTCCGGGCGCGCCCTCGTTGGCGAGGAACGGATCCATATGCATCTGGCGGCCGATGCCGTGTCCGCCGTACCCGTCCACGATGCCGTAGGCGCGGCCGTGCTCCTTCTCCGCGGCGCGCGTCCCCAGTTCGATGGCGTGCGAGACGTCGGTCAGACGATTGCCCGGCAGCATGGCCGCGATACCCGCGTCCATCGACAGCCGAGTGGCCTCGCTGAGCAGCCGATCGGCCTCGATGACCTCACCGACGCCGAACGTCCACGCCGAATCGCCGTGCCAGCCGTCGAGGATCGCGCCGCAGTCGATGGATACCAGATCGCCCTCGGCGAGCACCTCGTCCTTCGACGGAATCCCGTGCACCACCCGGTCGTTCACCGAGGAGCAAATCGATCCCGGGAAACCGTGATAGCCCTTGAAGGACGGGACGGCGCCCGCTTCGCGAATGGTCTGCTCGGCGACCTCGTCCAATTCCAAGGTCGACACGCCGGGCTTGGCGGCCGCGCGCACGGCCACCAGCGCACGGCCGACGATCGCGCCGGCCGCGGCCATGGCATCGAGCTCACCGGCGGTGCGGAACGGCACCACCTTCTTCTGCTTGAGGCCGAAAACCATTCGCCTCAGCGACCCAGGGCTCGGAGCGCGCGAGTGTTGACCTCGGCGATCTCGCCGACACCGTCGACGGTAACCACGAGACCGTCGTAGTGCTCGAGCAGCGGCTCGGTTTCCTCGCGGTACACGTTCATCCGGTTCCGGATGATCGTCTCGTTGTCGTCGGTGCGTCCGCTGGTGCGGCCGCGCTCGACCAGACGCTCGACGAGCGTCTCCTCGGGAACCTCGAAACTCAGCACCGCGTCCAGCGCGTGGCCGGACTCCTTGAGCATCTTCTCCAGGGCCTCGGCCTGGTCGACGGTGCGCGGGTAGCCGTCGAGCACGAAACCGTTGACGGCGTCGGGTTCGGCGATGCGGGACTCCACCATGCGGTTGGTCACATCGCTGGGCACCAGGTTGCCGGCGTCGAGGTACTTCTGCGCCTCGCGGCCCAGCGGGGTCTGCTGGGAGATGTTCGCACGGAACAAATTCCCCGTGGAGATGTGCGGAACACCCAGCTTGTCCGACAGCAGTTCGGCCTGTGTCCCTTTACCGGCACCCGGCGGTCCGAGCAGTACGAGTCTCACTTGAGGAACCCTTCGTAATTTCTGTTCATCAGTTGGCTCTCGATCTGTTTGACCGTATCGAGGCCGACGCTCACGACGATCAGCACCGACGTGCCTCCGAACGGCAGGAAGTTCGAACCGCCCCCGCCGGCACCGATGTGCAACAGCAGGTTGGGCAGTACGGCAACAGCACCGAGGTAGATCGAACCGGGGAGGGTGATTCGGCTCAGTACATAGTTCAGATAGTCGGCGGTCGGCTTACCCGGACGGTAACCGGGAATGAAGCCACCGAACTTCTTCATCTCGTCCGCACGTTCCTCCGGGTTGAAGGTGATCGCGACGTAGAAGTAGGTGAAGAACACGATCAACGCGAAGTAGATCAGGACGTACACCGGGTTACCCGGGTTCACCAGATACTTCTGGATGATCTTCTGCCACCAGCTGTCGGAGTTGGAGGACTGGGTCAGCTGGGCGACCAGATTCGGCAGATACAGCAGTGAGGACGCGAAGATCACCGGGATCACACCGGCCTGGTTGACCTTCAGCGGTAGATAGGTCGACGACCCGCCGTACATCTTGCGGCCGACCACGCGCTTGGCGTATTGCACCGGTATTCGGCGCTGGCCCTGTTCGACGAAGATCACGCCGACGATCACCACGAAGGCAGCGACACACACCAGCCCGAAGATCAGGCCGCCCTTGCTGTCGAGGATCTGCTTGCCCTCGCTCGGGATGCGGGCGGCGATGCCGGCGAAGATCAGCAGCGACATACCGTTGCCGATACCGCGCTCGGTGATCTGCTCGCCGAACCACATCACCAGCGCCGCGCCGGCGGTCATCACCAGCACGATGATGATCAAGCCGAAGATGCTGGTGTCGGCCAGGATCTCGTCCGGGCAGCCGCGCAGCAGCTGGCCGCGCGAGGCGAGCGCCACCAGACCGGTGGCCTGCAGAATCGCCAAAGCGATCGACAGATAACGCGTGTATTGCGTCATCTTGTTCTGGCCGGACTGGCCTTCTTTTCGCAGTTCCTCGAACCGCGGAATGACCACCGTCAGCAGCTGGATGATGATGCTCGCGGTGATGTAGGGCATGATCCCGATCGCGAACACCGACAGCTGCAGCAGCGCACCACCGGAGAACAGATTGATCAGCTGGTAGATGCCGGCATTGTCACCGCCGGAGACGACGTCGATGCAATGGCGGATCGCCTTGTAGTCGACTCCGGGCGACGGTAGCGAGGCGCCGACGCGGTACAGCGCGATCAGGCCCAGCGTGAAGAGAATCTTCCGCCGCAAGTCCGGGGTCCGGAAGGCCGACACGAAGGCGGAAAGCACAGATCCTCCTGGCTGACGACACGGGGGTCACGCCCACTTCCGTCACCTCGGCACATACCGGTGCCCTACAGGGCAGGGCCGGTCCTGTGCCACGACAACGGGGCAGACTGGTTGGCAGACAACACTTGAACTCTAACAGCGGCGCCGGACGGGCTCTCACCCGTCCGGCGCCCCGACTGTATTACCAGTAACTGTCAGCCCAGTTCGGTGGCGGTACCACCGGCGGCGGTGATCTTCTCCTTGGCGGAGCCGGAGAACTTGTCGGCGCTGACCTGAACGGCCACACCGATTTCACCCTCGCCGAGCACCTTCACCAACTGGTTCTTGCGCACGGCACCGGCAGCGACGAGCTCGTCCTTGCCGATGGTGCCGCCCTGCGGGAACAGCCGCGCGATATCGCCGACGTTCACGACCTGGTACTCGACGCGGAACGGGTTGGTGAACCCCTTCAGCTTCGGCAGGCGCATGTGGATCGGCATCTGGCCGCCCTCGAAACGGGCCGGCACGTTCTTGCGAGCCTTCGTACCCTTGGTACCGCGACCGGCGGTCTTACCCTTGGAGCCTTCACCGCGACCCACACGGATCTTCTCGGTCTTGGCGCCCGGGGCGGGCCGCAGGTGGTGGAGCTTGATGGGGGTCATGCGGTTTCCTCCTCAACGGAAACGAGGTGGCGCACGACGTTGATCAGCCCGCGGTTCTGGGCGTTGTCCTCGCGGACCACGGTCTGGCGGATACCGCGCAGGCCGAGGGTGCGAAGCGACTCCCGCTGATTCTTCTTGGCGCCGATCGTGGACTTGATCTGGGTCACCTTGAGCTGTGCCATGTCAGACTCCCTGTCCGGCACGCGCACGCAGCATGCCCGCCGGGGCAACGTCCTCGATCGGCAGACCGCGACGAGCGGCCACCTCCTCCGGACGCTGCAGCATCTTCAGGGCAGCGACGGTCGCGTGCACGACGTTGATGGCGTTGTCGCTACCGAGCGACTTGGCCAGGATGTCGTGGATACCGGCGCACTCCAGCACGGCACGCGCCGCACCACCGGCGATCACACCGGTACCGGGCGAGGCCGGACGCAGCATGACGACACCGGCGGCAGCCTCACCCTGCACCGGGTGCGTGATGGTGCTGCCGATCATCGGGACGCGGAAGAAGCCCTTACGAGCCTCCTCGACACCCTTCTGGATGGCCGCGGGAACTTCCTTGGCCTTGCCGTATCCGACACCGACCAGGCCGTTGCCGTCGCCCACGATCACCAGGGCGGTGAAGCTGAAGCGACGACCACCCTTCACGACCTTGGAGACGCGGTTGATCGCGACAACGCGCTCGAGCTGGTTCTTCTCGGCGGCATTGTCACGACGGTCACCGCCGCCGCGACGGTCACGACCGCCGCCGCGCTGATCGCGCTCGTTGCCACTGCCACCCTGTCCGGCGGGTCCGCTGCCGCCGTCACGCCGCTGACGTCCCGGCATCAGACGTTCCTTCCGTTCGTGTTCATTCGGTCCGCGAGTCGAATCTGCATCAGAATTTCAACCCGCCTTCGCGAGCAGCATCCGCCAGAGCGGCGATGCGGCCGTGGTAGTCGTGGCCACCGCGGTCGAACACCACGGCCTCCACACCGGCAGCCTTCGCGCGGGCGGCCAGCAGCTCGCCGACCTTCTTGCCCTTCGCGGACTTGTCACCGTCGAGCGCGCGCACATCGGCCTCGATCGAGGACGCGGAGGCGACGGTCTTGCCGACGGAGTCGTCGATCACCTGGGCGTGCAGGTGCCGCGAGGAGCGGAACACGACCAGACGCGGACGCTCGGCGGTGCCGAGGACCTTCTTGCGCAGACGGAAGTGCCGACGGGTCTTCGACACCCGGCGACGAGTCGACGCATCCTTGCCGACCGGCTGGCGGGCGGCTTTCTGAGCTTCAGTTTGTGCCATGGCTTACTTACCCGTCTTTCCGACCTTGCGGCGAACGACCTCACCGGCGTAGCGGATGCCCTTGCCCTTGTACGGGTCGGGCTTGCGCAGGCCGTGGATCACTGCGGCGATCTGGCCGACCTTCTGCTTGTCGATGCCGGACACCGAGAACTTGGTGGGGGCCTCGACCTGGAAGGTGATGCCCTCGGGGGCCTCGATCGGAACCGGGTGGCTGTAGCCGAGGGCGAACTCGAGGTTCGAACCCTTCTGCTGCACGCGGTAACCGACGCCGAAGATTTCCATCTTCTTCTCGTAGCCCTGGGTCACGCCGACGATCATGTTGTTGATCAGGGTGCGGCTCAGGCCGTGCAGCGAGCGGTTGCGGCGCTCGTCGTTCGGACGGCCCACCTCCAGCTCACCGTTCTCGGCCTTGGTGACGGTGATCGGCTCGGCGACGGTGTGCGAGAGGGTGCCCTTCGGCCCCTTCACCGACACCTGCTGGCCGTCGATGGTCACCTCGACGCCGGCGGGAACCGAGATCGGCTTCTTACCGATACGCGACATTGTTCCTACCTCCCTTACCAGACGTAGGCGAGGACTTCCCCGCCCACACCCTGCTGCTTGGCCTGACGGTCGGTGAGCAGGCCCTTCGACGTGGAGATAATTGCCACGCCCAGACCGCCCAGCACCTTGGGCAGGTTGGTGGATTTCGCGTACACCCGCAGACCCGGCTTCGAGACGCGGCGCACACCCTGCAGGCTGCGCTCCCGGCTCTGGCCGTACTTCAGGTCGACTATCAGGGTCTGGCCGACGGGCGCATCCTCGGTGCGGTAGTCGGCGATGTAGCCCTCGCGCTTGAGGATCTCGGCGATGTTCGCCTTGAGCTTCGAGTGCGGAGCCTTCACCTGATCGTGGTACGCCGAGTTGGCGTTGCGCAGACGGGTCAGAAAGTCTGCGATCGGATCAGTCATGGTCATGTGTTGACCGTTACCTTTCTCGCCGCGGTTCCCATACAGCACCGTCACGCGGGGCGGTCGTGGGCCTACGACAATTTCGGCTGGTCCGGCCGACACCGTTGCCGACCGGATTGGAATGCTGTCACCCGGAGCAGCGCGCACGCATATGGGCACGAGGGTGCCCGAGCAACCGGTCTAGTGTAGGCGAGCGGTATGAGCGGGCAAAATCGGGGTGACCACCGCCGATAGGCGACTCGTCACCCGCCGACCCCCAGATATGGAGTCATGTGATGGTCATCACAGTCAGTAAATTACTCTGAGATCCAATATTTCCGGATCGTCGGGGGGAAATTTCACAGCTTTTTCTGAGGTGTAGCTAGTACGTTTTGCTCCATAAGTCCAGGACAGACAGACAACTTGGGGATCTGTATGCCTGCTATGAACCTCACCAACCCGCATCGCGCGCTTGTTCTCGCTTACGGATCGCTGCTCGCAACAGTCGCGGGCTTCGTCAATGCAGTGGCCATCCTGACCCTGGCCATCCCGGTCGGCAACGTGACCGCGGCGACAATGCAACTTGGAATGGACACCGCCAGCCCCTGGCTGTTCGAAAGCAGCCTGCTCGCCATCATCCTCATCGGATTCTTGATGGGAGCCGTGTCCGCCGGCGCGATACTGGCGCCGGCGAAGACACCTGCGGGAGTTCGACACAGCGTCATCATGAGCGGCGAGGCATTGCTACTCGTTGCGGCCTTCGCCTGCCCGGTGGACACGCTGTCGGTCTTCCTCGCGGCCGTTGCCTGCGGACTACAGAACGGGAGCACCTCGAGCCTGCGAACGATGCAGATCCGTACCACCCACTTCACCGGCACCGTCACCGACCTCGGCCTGCTCATCGGACGTGCACGTCGACACGGTATCGACAGATGGCGCGCCGCGGTGCTTACAGCCACGGTCATCACGTTCGTCACCGGGGGCATCGCGGGCACCCTTCTGGGCGGCCGGATCGGCGAAGCGGCACTGCTGTTGCCCGCCGCGGTCTGCGTCGTCATCGCCATCGCCGGAATCGCCTACGACCGCCGTCGCTCCCTCCCGGCATCGTCGGGCGAATCCGAACCACGAGACGCTGCCGGCCGCGACGGGTCTGCCCTCGGGCGGTCCCGAATTCGAGACGGCCACTCGGTGGTACACGCATGATCCGTCGGTGACGGTCATGCAGCCGCTACTTACACCTCGAGTTCCTCTTCGATGCCTTTGAGGCGGTGCCGAGCCAGCGCGAGATTGGCCCGGCCACGATCCAGGGCGAGATACAGGAACAGGCCCTTGGAAGTGCGGCCGGTCATCGGGCGAATGATGTGGTACTGCGTGGACAGGGAGATCAGAATGTCCTCGATCTCCTCGTTGAGGCCCAGCTGTTCGATGGTCCGCAGTTTCGCGCGCACCACCTCCGTATTACCGGCGCCGGCGACCTGCAGGTCCAGCGCCTTCGAACTGCCGAGCATTCCCAGCGACATGCCGCTGTTGTAATCGACGACCGATGCGCCGAGCGCGCCGTCGATCGCCATCATTTCCTTCAGTGCCAGATCCAAATTGGACATAAATGTTCCCTTTCTTTCGGTGTTACACGTTCCGGTCGGCGCGATGCTTGCCGCTCGGAGTTCTCAGGCGGTCGGCGATCGCACGAGCCGCCGGACGCGATTCCAGGTGCAGCCGGCCGACATTCACCTGCGGTTCGGCCAGCACGGTCAGCGAGGTCCAGTCCGCCGCGTAGACCACCACGTGACCACCGGTGCCACGCACGACCACCTCGTGGAATCCGCCGCCGACCGCGGTCGCGGCGAGCCGCTCCGACAGCGCCAGCTGCGATGCGGACAGTGCCGCCATTCCGGTGGGTTCGATCTCCGGTGGCAGGTCGTGGGCGATCAGGAGCCCGTCGCTGGAGGCCACCAGCGCACCGATCAATCCGGGGACGCGCTCGCGCAACGCCTTCAGTTCCGTCAGCACCGCTTCGTTCGGCTCGGGTTCCGATATCGACACCTTGCTGAACCTTCCCATCAGATCGCCGAGCAGTTTCTTCCGCGCGGTCACGCAAGTTCCTCCAGTGCCGCCCGCAGGCGGAAGAGCACGTCCACATCGACCGGAGACTCCCAACGGTCCGGCGGCGCAACGGAAACGGCGTTGCGCCGACGGCGAACCAGCGGAGGTGCGGCGGCGTGCGCGGAATCGGCGGCGGCCGAAGCCGACAGCACCGGCTGCTGCACCAGTCCCGCCAGCGTCAGATCCCGGACCGCCTCGAGACAGCCGTAGCTCGTTCGCCCGAGTTCCTCGGCGATGTCGGCGACGGTGCGCCGACCGTCGACGGCAGCCAGCACCTCGGCCTGTCCGCCGGTGAGCGCGATGCGCCGCCGCCGCACCCGCCGCACCGGTACGACCGGGGTCCGCGCGACCAGTTCGGCAGGCCACGGACCGGCTTCCGGATCGCCGCGGCGTGCGCATTCGTGGACGAGCAACCGGGGATTGATACGGCAGATCGGCGCCAGCCAGTGCTCGGGCGCGGGTTCGAATTCGGCGATGGCCGGTGCGGAGAGCAGAAAGTAGGCGGCGTCGAAAACCGACAGCAGGGCAAGGGTTTCCAGACGCGGCCGCGAGAGCAGATTCCCGGGGTCTCCCGATCCGGCCCGCTGCCAATCCTCGGCGGTGGCCACACCCGCCTCCACCACGAGCCGGCCCAATCCGGTGGTGCGCCGGCAGTCGGCGGTGACCACCTCGCCACGAGCGAAGTGGAACGAACCGTCCCCCGCGTGCAACACCCCGGTACTTCTCTCCTGCTCCAGCCGTGTCATTTCCACGGCCAGGTCAGCGCCCATGACTGCCTTCGGCGAGTTCGGACAGGATCGCGCGCAGCTGGTATCGGGACATCGCCAGATTCCCGGTCTCCTCGTCGAAGAGGACGTGGACGAACAGCCGGCCGTCGAAGTCGCCGTCGACCATATTCAGCAGGTGATAACCGCGGGGGCCGGACACGATGATTTCGGTGACGTCGTCGTCCGGTTCCGCACCCAGCGCCGGGCAATTCAGCACGGCGCGCACCACATCCGTTGTGGCAGCGGCATCCTCGTGCTCGTCGATCGGATCGTGCCTACCGGCGGCGGCGACGGCGAGCCCACTCGCCCCGTCCACCAACGTCACTCCGCGCGCACCCGGAACTTCCATGATCCGTCTCAGGCACTCGTCTATGCTGCTCACCCACGCCACCACTCGTCGACTTCTGCCCTTTTGAAACGGTGACGTTACACACTGATTCGGCGATGGCCATTTGGAGGGGAAATTTCCGGCAAATTTGTTGCGCCGCAGGTCATCCGGCCCGCATCAGGCCCGGTACAGCCGAAACCCGCTACCCGCACCCATGTTTCGGGCAGTACCATTCACCGGCCGGGTGCCAACTGGACAGTCGAGCAAATCGCAGGTGCACACCCGGTCCGGCATCCGGACAGATCGGACGACCGCGGCGCGAACCGGGTCAGAACGGTGCGAAGCTCGGCTGAATCGCCCTGTCGGCGATCAACTCCGCCACATCCTCCGGCTCCAAGAACGTCAACTCGTCCGGACCGGCGACGTCCCGGGGTTCGGGATTTCGCAGCCGGTCGACGAAGCGAAGCACGAATCCGGTGAACGGTCCGTCGAAGACCTCGGTGCCGACCTCGTGCACCATCGTCACGACCTTCCAACGCTCCGGGTCCGGATCACAGGGCAGGAAGAAATGTTCGTCGCCGCTGTGGTCGTAGCCCCAGGAAATGAGACCCCCCGGCTCGGGGTGAATCGGATACGGCACGTCATCGGGATCGTCTTCTCGCAATTCGCCGAATGTTTCGTGGATGAGTTGCATGCGCTCCAGCAGCGGACTCGGTCCCTGCGGATGAAAGACGGCGAGCTCTCCGGAAATCACCCCACTGCCGTAGGCATCGAGAAACGCCTTGAAGTCACCGGGCAACGCGGCGCCCACATAGTTCTCGACCTCCGCCCAATCGCCGGCCGCGCGCCGCGGCGCCGGAGCGCCCAGCAACCGCACGAGTTCATCGAATTCCGTCACGCACTTCCCCATTCCATCGACAGCCGAGCGGTGGACAAGGTAGCCGCGCGATATGAACTGCGCCGGCGATTCGTTGCCAGCAGTGAGAAGGACGCGAACGGCAAATCTTTTGCGCCACAGGATTTCCGGCGGAGTATGGACGCGTCGATCCCCGAGCCGGATTTTCGCGGAGATTGCACGAGGAGTTCGAAACCTTCACCCCCAACACAAGAAAGGGTACGGACTCGGATGAGTCCGTACCCTTTCTCGATTCGATTGTCGCGCTCAGCGCGGGCGCTGCGTCAGCAGCGCCGGCTCACCAGGAGCTCTTGTGCACGCCCGGCAGCTCGCCGCGGTGCGCCATCTCACGGACGCAGACGCGGCACAGGCCGAACTTGCGGTAGACCGCGCGAGGGCGGCCGCAGCGCTGGCAGCGGGTGTAGCCACGCACGGCGAACTTCGGCTTCGCGGCGGCCTTGTTGACGAGAGCTTTCTTAGCCATGTGCTCAGTTCTCCTTGAACGGGAAGCCGAGGTGCTTGAGCAGGGCGCGGCCCTCCTCATCGTTGGTCGCGGTAGTGACGACCGTGATGTCCATACCGCGCGGACGGTCGATGGAGTCCACGTCGATCTCGTGGAACATCGACTGCTCGCTCAGGCCGAACGTGTAGTTGCCGTTGCCGTCGAACTGCTTCGGCGACAGGCCGCGGAAGTCGCGGATACGGGGCAGCGCGATGGACACCAGGCGGTCCAGGAACTCCCACATGCGGTCGCCACGCAGCGTGACGCGCGCACCGATCGGCATACCCTCACGCAGCTTGAACTGCGCGATGGACTTGCGGGCCTTGCGGATCTCCGGCTTCTGACCGGTGATCAGGGCCAGGTCGTTGACGGCGCCGTTGATCAGCTTGGCGTCGCGGGCGGCGTCACCGACACCCATGTTGACGACGACCTTCACCACGCCCGGGATCTGCATCACGTTGGCGTAGTTGAACTCGTTGTTCAGCGCGTCCTTGATCTCCGCGCGGTAGCGCAGCTTCAGGCGGGGCTGAATCTTTTCAGACGTGGTCATGCTCAGATGTCCTTCCCGTTGCGACGGGAGATGCGCACCCGCTTGCCGTTCTCGTCGGTGCGGTAACCCACCCGGGTCGGCTTGCCGTCGGAGTCGACAACCATCACGTTGGACACGTGGATGGGCGCCTCCTGGGTCACGATGCCGCCGGAGCTGGCGCCGCGCTGGTTCGCGGAGTTCGCGACGTGCTTCTTGATCCGGTTCACGCCCTCGACCAGGACCTTGTCGGTCGCCGGGTAGGCCTGGATGACCTTGCCCTTGGCGCCCTTGTCCTTACCCGAGACGACGATCACGGTGTCGCCCTTGTGCACCTTCATGTCAGAGCACCTCCGGGGCCAGCGAAACGATCTTCATGAACCGCTTGTCACGCAGCTCGCGGCCGACGGGGCCGAAGATGCGGGTGCCACGCGGATCGTTGTCCGCCTTGATCAGCACCGCGGCGTTCTCGTCGAACTTGATGTACGAGCCGTCCGGACGACGACGCTCCTTGACGGTGCGCACGACGACCGCCTTGACGACGTCACCCTTCTTGACGTTGCCGCCGGGGATGGCGTCCTTGACGGTGGCGACGATGACGTCGCCGATACCGGCATAGCGACGCGACGACCCGCCGAGCACGCGGATGCACAGAATCTCCTTGGCACCCGTGTTGTCGGCGACGCGCAGTCGCGACTCCTGCTGAATCACTTCAGCTCCTCCTAGACCTGGACGTAATGCACGCCGGATTGCCGACCCGACGGGCATGGTCAGTTGCCCTTCGACGGACCTTGACGGCCCGCTCCCGCAAGCTCAGCGGGGCAGCGCCTGCCAGCGGTTTTGCATGATCGGAAGGATCAACCACTGTGGGTTCGCGGCCGAAGTGCGGGCACAATACCCGCAGGCAACCCGACAAGTGTAGCGAAGCCGCAGGTCGCGCCCAAATCAGGGTCGAACGGGGTCCGGCACGGCCACCCCACGGGTGGCGGTCGAACTCAGCCGAGTCTCAGCAGGTTCGGTTAGCCTCTCACGGACGCAACCGGCCCGGCCTCCGCGTGGAGTCGCAGTGACGGTCGTCGCGCAGGTGCACGATGAGTCGGGGAGAGGATTTTCTGTGACATCGTCCGGTCGCCAGGTCCGCCTGGGTCGCCGCTCGTTCCTGATCGCCCTCGGCGCGGTGCCGGTCGCCACCGCCCTGGTGGCGTGCAATAGCGACGCGAAGCCGAAACCCCTCACCGGCCCCGATCTGTCGGGCGTCGATCCCGCGGTGCGGCCGCAGGACGATCTGTACCGCAATATCAACGGCGCCTGGCTGCGCACCTACCAACTGCCGCCGGACAAGGTCTCCTACGGCACCTTCGCCGAGGTGTCCGATCGGGTCGAAGGGCAGCTGCGCGAGGTCATCGACGGAATCCACGATCCTAAGGACGGGTCGGAGGGCCAGCAGATCCGCGACCTCTACGACGCGCGGATGGATCTCGACACACTCGAGAAGCTCGGCACCACCCCGCTGCAACCGCTGTTCGCGCGGATCGACGGGGCGCAGACCAAGGCCGATCTCGCGAAGGTCATGGGCGCGCTGCCGCTGGGCGGCCTGATCGGGCTCGGTGTGAGTATCGACCGCAAGAATTCGAATGCCTACATTCCGTCCGTGGGCCAGTCCGGTCTCGGAATGAGCGAGCAGTACTACCGGAAACCCGAATTCGCGCAATATCTTTCCGCGTACCAGACGCTGCTGCACAAACTGGCGACCGGCGCCGGCCTGCCCGATCCGGACGACGCGGCCGAACGCACACTGGATCTCGAGAAGCGCATCGCCGCCGGTTACTGGGACAACGTGCGCACCCGCGACTCCGATGCCACCTACAACCTCATGGCGTGGAACGAGATGACCACGCTGGCACCGGGTTTCGACTGGGAGCCGTGGCTGGCCGGCAGCACCGACCGGCCCAAGGAACTGTTCGGGAAGATGGTCGTCGGCGAACCGTCGTTCGTCACCGCGGCCGGGCAGCTGTGGACCGAGGTGGATATCAACATCTGGCGGGAGTGGCTGAAGCTCAGCCTGCTGCGCAAATACGCCAAGTACATGAACAAGGATCTGTCGGACGCGAATTTCGATTTCCTGAAGGCCACCAGCGGGATCGAGCAGCGCCCGGAGCTGTGGAAGTCGGCGGTCGCGGTGGTCGACGGCAATCTCGGTGAGCAGCTGGGCAAGTTGTACGCGGCGAAATACTTTCCGCCGCAGGCGAAGACGCGCGCCAAGGAGCTGGTCGACAATCTGCTGGCCGCCTATCGCGACAACTTCCGCAACTCGCCGTGGATGTCGCCGCGGACCCGCGAGGCCGCGATCGCGAAACTGGACAAGATCACGGTCAAGATCGGCTACCCCGACAAGTGGGTGGACTATTCGAAGCTGAAGGTCACGCGCGGCCGGCTGGTCGAATCCCTGCTCGCCATCGAGGCTTTCGAGGCGAAGCGGTCGATGGACAAGCTGGGGACGCCGGTGGACAAGGCCGAATGGGGTATGTCGCCGCAGACCGTCAACGCCTACTACGAGGCAACCTCCAATTCCATCAACTTCCCGGCCGCGATCCTGCAAGCCCCGTTCTTCGACACCGACGCCGAACCGGCGGTGAACTACGGCGCGATCGGCGCGACCATCGGCCACGAGATCGGGCACGGCTTCGACGACCAGGGCTCGAAGTACAACGGCGACGGCAATCGCGAGGACTGGTGGACCCCGGAGGACCGGACCGCCTTCGAGGCCAAGACGAAGCAGCTGATCGATCAGTACAACGCCCTGGTGCCCGAGGGACTGCCGCCCAGCGATCACGTCAACGGCCAGCTGACCGTCGGTGAGAACCTCGCCGACCTGCGCGGACTGATGATCGCGCTGGCCGCCTTCCGCATCGACGAAGCCAAGAACGGCCGCAACACGCCCGACTACACCCCGATGTTCCAGTCCTGGGGCCGCAATTGGCGGGAGAAGCAGACCCAGCAGTCGCTCGAACAGCAGGTTGCCACGGATCCGCACTCCCCCGGCGAATTCCGCTGCAACCAGGTGGTGCGCAATCTGCCGGAGTTCTACGCGACCTTCGGCGTCCAGCCCTCGGACAAGCTCTTCCTGCCCGAGGACCAGCGCGTGAGTCTGTGAGGTCAGTGGGTGATCAGCCGCCAATCCTCGGGCAGGTTGGCGGCGGTCACCTGCTCACCGTCCACTGCCAGATCCACCGCCGTTCCGCCGAGGCGCAGATCGGTGAGCTCTACCCTGCCCCAGCGCGCGGGGACATGCGGCAGGACGGTCACCGTGCGGTGCGGCACGTCGGGTTCGAGCCCCAGGAACGAACGGACCAGCAACAGCGGCGCGGCGCTGGCCCAGGCCTGCGGGGAACACGAGGTCGGATACGGCACCGGCGCCGAGAAGCGGGAGCGCTGAAAACCACAGAACAACTCGGGCAGCCGGCCGCCGAAAGCGGTTGCGGCGTCGAGTAATCCGTTGGACAACCGGGTGGCCAGCCCGACCGCGCCCGGGATGTGGCGGTACCGCAGCAGACCGGCGACCGCGATGGCGGTGTCGTGCGGCCAGACCGAACCGTTGTGATAGCTCATCGGATTGAACGCGCCCATCCCGGAAGACAGTGTGCGCAAACCGAATCCGGAGTCCATCTCCGCGGTCGCCAGATGGTGCACCAGTTGTTCGGCGTGGTCGTCGGTGACGATGCCCGACCACAGGCAATGGCCGACATTGCTGGTGAGCGCATCGACGCGGCGCTTGTTACCGTCCAAAGCGACCGCATACCAGCCCTTTTCGGGAATCCAGAAGGCTTCGGCGAATTTCGTGCGCAATTCGGCGGCATGTTCGCGCAGCTTCCCGGCCTTGTCCGACTGCCCGAATTCCTCGGCCAGTTCGGCCCGGGCCAGGATCGCCGCATAGACGTAGCTCTGCACCTCACACAGCGCGATCGGCGCCTGGGCGAGATGTCCGGCCGCGTCGTTGATGCCGTCGAAGCTGTCCTTCCAGCCCTGGTTGATCAGGCCGCGGTCGGTCGCGCGCTGATATTCGACGAAGCCGTCACCGTCGCGATCGCCGAAGTGCGACATCCAGTCGAGGGCCGCGTCCGCCGCCGGCAGCAGCGTCTGCACCGCCTCCGGCGACGCACCCCAGCGCCGGGTCTCGGCCAGCAGCATCACGAAAAGTGGTGTGGCGTCTACGGTTCCGTAGTACACCTCCCCGCCCAGGGCCAGTCCGCCCGCCGGGCCGCGGCGGATCTCGTGCATGATCCGGCCCGGCTCCTCCTCGGTCAGCGCGTCGACCTGCTGGCCCTGCATTTCGGCCAGCTGCTGCATGGTGCCGAGTGCGAGCGAGGAGTCCAGCGGCAGCGCCATCCACGCGGTGAGCAGCGAGTCGCGGCCGAACAGCGTCATGAACCACGGTGCGCCGGCCGCGACGAAGGTGCGATGCCGGCGTTCCTCGCGAATCTGCAGTGCGCCCAAATCGCTTTCGGTGCGCTGCAGAATGGCGGTGAGCTGCGGATCACCCGTGGTGAGTTTGGTGGCGGTGTCACGCCAGGCCGCCATCTTGCGGCCCGGTTCGCTGCTGCGATAGTGCTCGCCGGGGCGCAGGGCGACATGCACCCGCTGATTGGCCACGGTCGGCTGCGCGAGGATCTCGGTCTGCCAGCGGCCGGTGGCGGGCACGACGATGCGCCAGGTCAGCGAGCCGGGCAGCACGGTGGGGAGTTCCGAGGAGGACACCGCCAGGCCGCGTGCGCGATCGGAGCGGTCGTTGAGAAGCAGTTCGTTGTCGGTGACCAGTATTTCGGCGCGTCCGTGCCCGGCCCGGCCCTCCTTGACGGCGAACAGATCCACGAAGTCGGCGTCGGCGCGCAGCTCGAGCACGACGGCGGTGGGTTCGCGGCCGAGATTCTCCAGGATGACCGTTTCTCGCATCCCGTCGGCGACGAGTCGTTCGCGCACCACCAGGAGACTGGAATCGGCGGCGCCGGACCGCGGCGGCCGCCGCAGGATGAAGCGCGCGGTGAATGCCTCGGGGCTGAGCACCGACAGCGGTTCGAGCCGCTGCCCGTCCACCCGCAGCTCCCACCGCGACACCACCCGGGCGTCGCGATAGAACAGGCCCTGTGAGGTTCCCGATTCCACATCGCCGACCCGGTCGGACAGGCAGAAGGTGCTGCCCTCGACCAGCGTCACCGAACCGTTCAGCAGGGCGGGTTCGCCCCCGTTGAGAGGTGAGGGCCCGGTCATCGCGCATCACCCACTCGGGGGTGTCGCGGCGCCGCGGTAGGCACGGTAGATCGTTTCGTCGACTCGAACATCACCATCGCGAACGGCTCCTCCCTGATCACCGGCGACAACCGATCCGGCTCGAGGTTTGCGTGGGCCTATCCGACAACGTTCGCACGAGAACGTCTCGATCATCGAGAGTAACCGCTGAACGGTGCTCGGCACGGCCAATCCCTCGACCAGGTCGCAAATCCGCGCTGTGGCACGGCACGGCGCATCGCCGAAAAACTCAGCGCGAGCGCTCGCCAGTCCCCTCGATCGGCTGTTTGCGCCGCGTTTTGACGTTGACCAGGCCGAGGTCACCGCCGTAGTGGGCCAGCACGCGAGGATCGATCACGGCGCGCCACAGCGGCGGCACGGCGGCCAGCAGGACCATCCCGGCATAGCCCATCGGAAGCTGTGGCGCCTGCTCGACGCTGCGCAAGGTCTGGTAGCGGCGACCCGGATTCGCGTGGTGGTCGCTGTGGCGCTGCAGATGGAACAGGAAGATGTTGGTGACCAGACTGTCGCTGTTCCAGCTGTCGCGCGGCGAGCAGCGCCCGAATGTGCCATCGGCGCGGCGCACGCGCAGCAGGCCGTAGTGCTCGACGTAGTTCACCGTCTCGAGCAGACAGGCGCCGATCAACGCCTGCAAGGCCAGCCACGGGATCACCCGCGGACCGAAATACAGGATCATGGCGCCGAACAGCACGACGCTCATCGACCAGGCCTGCAACAGATGGTTCTCGTAGCTGAACCACCGTTTTCCCCTGCGTGCCAGGCGGTCTCGTTCGAGCCGGAACGCCGAGCGGAGCCCGCCGAACATGCTGCGCGGCAGGAACACCCACAGGGACTCGCCGAAGCGGGCGCTGGCCGGGTCCTCCGGTGTCGCGACGCGCGCGTGATGGCCGCGATTGTGCTCGACGAAGAAGTGCCCGTAAGCGGACTGCGCGAGCGCGATCTTCGACAGCCATCGTTCCAGATGCTCGGACCGGTGGCCGAGCTCGTGGGCGGCGTTGATGCCGATGCCGGACACCACCCCGAGAGTGACGGTGAGACCGAGTTTGTCCGCGAAGGACAGGACGGTGTCCGCCCACAGATAACCCGCGACGAACAGGCCGAAGAATTGCATCGGCAAGAACAGGTAAGTGCACCAACGGTAGTAGCGGTCGTTGGAGAGCGCTTCGTAGTCCTCGTCGTGCGGATTACTGCCGTCGTTCCCGATCGCCCAGTCCAGCAGGGGGATGACCACGAAGACGATGATCGGCCCGATCCACCAGAACACCGGTGAGCCGGTGACTACCACCAGCGGTCCGGGGAGCAGGGCACAGGCCGGTGCTATCAACCCCAGCATCCAGAGGTAGCGCTTGGGGTCGCGGGCACGGGTGTTTTCGAAGATCGCCATGTACTTCTCGCTATCCAGAAGTGACACCAGATCGAGAATGCGGCCGCGCGAAGCGGCGCCGGCCTGAAATATAAAGCGGCGTAGGCCTGAAACATTCAGAGTAGCCGCTCCTCCCAGGCTGTCCAGAGATCAGCGAAAAAGACCTACCGACGTGCAGATACCCCGAAATCGCCAAGGTATGACAGCAGTTTTTCGGACTGGGGTCTCGATCCGAGACGACGCGACGCCGCCCACCCTGTCGGCGGGCGGCGTCTGCCGGGCTCGCTACGGTAGGGCGCCGCAATTGGTCGGCGCGGGCAGACCGGCCAACCGATCGGTCATCCATGAATGCGCGGTCATCAGCGACGGGAAATAGGCCAGGTCGTGGGTGCCCACGACGCCGGTGATAGCGGGCAGTTGCGGATTCGCGTCCAGCTGGACCGGAGTGCCGCCGGCACACCACCCGGCGGCCACGGCGCGAACCGGTGGATACGGTGTGCCTTCGTCGTTCACGGCCGAGGCGATGAGCACGGGCATCGTGGGCGCGATCGTTCCGATGCGCTGCTCGTCGAATGCCGCTTTCAGCGCCGGCGACCGGTCGATGAGAGCGGTGAGAGGTTCTCCGCTATTGGTGATTTGCGTTATTCGCCGTATTTGAATGTCGAGTGACGCGGCGATAGCGCACTTGTCCAGCGCGTCGCGCATCAACCCTTTACCCGCGTCGTTGATTTCGGCATCGAGGATCGGCCGCGTTTCGGGATAGTCGGCGGCGATACCGTTGAGGGTGAACGGCGCGGCGGATCCGACACCGGGCTGGCCGTAGTTGTAGCCGATGAAATTCTCGGGGTCGACGATCGGGCCGCCGATGTAGGCACCACGCACGTTCAGTTCGGGTGCGTAGCTCGATTGCAGTTCGGCGGCCCCGGCCGAGGCCATACCGCCCTGGGAATAGCCGAACAGGATGACCGGCGAATGCGGATTCAGTCCGGTGCCCGGCAGCTGCAATGCGGCACGGGCGGAATCGAGTACGGCATACGCCTGGGCCTTCCGGTTGAGGAAGTCGTGCACATCGGGCGTGCCCAGTCCGTGATAATCGGTCAGCACCACGGCCATACCGCGGGCGAGCAACGAGGCCAGCGCGATGACGTCGTATTCGGCGATGACGTCGTACGGCGGCCGGAACTGGGCCAACTGCGGCAGCACCTTCGACGGCGCGCACTGGTCGCCCTGGCCCTGAGAGCCGACGCCGTAGGCGACCAGCGGACGTTCGCCCGGTCCGGTCCACGGCACCGCCGGCTGCAGATACGTCGCCACCACCGCGGTCGGGGCATCGTGAGTATCGCTGCTGAGATACATCATTCGCGTCGACGCCGCCGGCACGACACCCGGCTGGCCGGGTGCCGACAAAGCCAGCGCCGCCGGTTGGGTACGAAGGATCGCGCCCGGCGGCATCGGCGGTGGCGGCGGCGGTATGTAGAAATCATCGGCGGCGACCTGCGTAGCCGGTTGCGGCGACGCGGGTGGCGCCGATATCGCCGCGCCCGCGATGACGACGAGCGAGCCGAACAGAACTGCGTTCCATCTGCGGATCAAGCCCCTCACGATCGATCCTTCCCTGCGTTTTCAGCGGATATACATCGAGCGTCGAGCGATCGAACATCGGTGGCCCGGGTGGGCGTCTGCGGCCTCTCCGGGCACGTCGGCCGCTACGGCAACGCGGCGCAATTGCTCGCCGCGGGTGCCGCCGCGAGCCGATCGGTCAGCCACATCTGCGAGGCCGCCAAGGACGGGAAGAAGGCGAGATCGTGGGTGCCGACGACGCCGGAAATCGGCGGAAGCTGGGAGTTCGCATCGATCTGCACCGGGACGCCGCGACTGCACCACGCGGCGGCCACATCTCGGATGGGCGCGTACGGCGCGCCCTCGTCGTTCTTCGCCGAGGCGATGAGCACCGGCGCCGACGGCGTGCCGCCGCCGATGCGCTGATCGGCGAAGGCCTGGCTCAACGCCGGGGAGCGATCGATCACCGTGGTGAGTGGCTGTCCGCTGGAAGTGAACTGGGCCGTCTGCCGCTGCGGATTGTCGATCGATACCGCGATGGCACATTTGTTCGCGGCGTCGCTCAGCAGCGCCTTGCCGGCATCGTTGAGTTCGGCGTCGAGTTCCGGGCGCGTCTCGGGATAGTCCGCCGCGATGCCGTTGAGTGTGAATCCGACCGCGCCGGACAGGCTCGGCTGGCCCTCGTTGAAGCCGATGAAGTATTCGGGATCGACCACCGGCCCGCCGATGTACGCGCCACGCATATTCAGTTCGGGCGCATAACTCGGCTGCAATTCGGCCGCACCGGCCGAGGCCATACCGCCCTGGGAGTAGCCGTACACGATGACCGGCGGCCGCGGCCCCAGACCGTTGTTCGGCAACTGCTCCGCGGCCCGCGCCGCGTCGAGTACTGCATAGGATTGCGCTTTCCGATTCAGGAAGTCGTGCATTTCCGGTGTGCCCAGCCCGTGGTAATCGGTGACCACGACGGCCATACCGCGCGACAGCAGCGAATACAGCGCCAACACATCGTATTCGGCGATGACGTCGAACGGCGGCTGGTATCGGACGAGCTGCGGCAGCAATTTCGAGGGCGCGCACTGGTCGCCCTGGCCCTGCGTTCCGACCGCGTACGCGACCAATGGGCGGTCACCGGGACCGGTCCACGGCAGCATCGGCTGCAGATACGTTCCCGTCACCGCGGTCGGCGCGTCGTGCGTGTCGTTGCTGAGATACATCATGCGTGTCGAGATCGCCGGGACGACGCCGGGTTGTCCCGGCGCCGAGAACATCAGCGATGCGGGCTGAGCTCGCACGATGGCTCCCGGAGGACCGGGGGGCAGGGGCGCCGGCGGAACGTAGAAATCATCATCGGCGGCGGCCTGCGCCGGAGGCTGCGTCCAGGCATGCGGCGCGGAAACCATTCCGCCCGCGACGGCGATGAGAGCTCCGAACAAGACAGCGGTACAACTGCGTATCCGGCTCCGCACGATTCGTCCTTTCCTGAGCTTCGGGATGCCTATCGGAACGAACAAACGGATCTCGACAGTACCGAAAAAGACGGATCGATCTTCGGTGAATCAGAATGACACTCGGCGTGTCTCGCTAATGACGGGCTAATGGCTTGTCAGGAGGCGGAAGACGGGTCAGCTCTGGGCCGCGCGACGGTAACCGCGAATGGCGACGGCGCCGAAAACCACCATCAGCCCCACCGACCACGCCACGGTCTGCAATACCGGAACCAGCAGCGGACCACCGAGAGTGAAGTCGCGCATCGCCTCGATGGCGCAGCTCATCGGCTGAGCCCGCACGATCGGTTGCAGCCGGCCCGGATAGTTCTGCACCGGCACGAATCCGGAATTGAAGAACATGCCGACCAACACCACGATTGCGAACAGCTGCACCACCTTGTCACCGGCGCTGCTCACCCCGACCGCGATGACCAGCGGGGTGAATCCGGCGATTACGATCACCGGTACCAGCAGGACGCCGATCGCACCGCCCCAGCCCTGCTGGAACCGCAGGCCCAGCGCCATGCCGACGGCGACGACCACGACCGTCGCCGCGAGCGCGCGGGCGCATTCGGCGGCCAGCCGGCCGGACAGTCCGGCCCAGCGATGCATCGGAAGCACCCAGAATCGGCGCAGCAGACCGCTTTCCCGCTCGGCGTACAACGACATGCCGGTACCCATCGCGCCGTACATCGCCCCGGCGACGGCGATCATCGGCACGAACCCGTAGATCGGGTCGGCCCCGCCGGCGGCGCCGAGGGATTTGTCGAGCACCAGGTCGTACATGAGCAGCAGCAGAATCGGCAGCACCAGCGTGCTGGTGATCACCTCCGGCTGCCGTGACCAGCGCCGCAGCAGGCGACCGGTCTCGATCAGGGTCTGCGACCACAGATCACCGATCCGGGTGCCGAGCACGGGAGAATCGTCCACAACGGTCGCACTCATCGCCGGTGCCCTTCCGCTCGCACTGCCAGGACCACGGCGACCACCAGCAACACCGCGATCCAGATCGCGGCCACGCCGAGTTCGGCGGGGTACTTCCCCGCCGCCAGTCCGCGCAGCGCGTCGGTGATCTGCGAGACCGGCTGATTGCGTACATACGGCTGGATCCAGCCCGGAAATCCCTGCACCGGAACGAACCCGGTGGAGGTCATCACCAGCAGCAGTTGCGGGCCGAACAGGACGGTGCCGCTGAGTTCGCTGTTACGGGTGATGGTGCCGAGCGCGTCGGTGGCGATCACGAGCGTGGCGCCGAACGCCAGCACCACCAGCACGAAGACCAGCGTGGAATCCGCGCCGTGGAATCGGAATCCGAAGATCGTGCCGATGATCAGCGCTCCGGCGAAGGCGGCGACGGCGCGCACCAGATTCGCCGACATCCGAGCGGTCACCGGAACCCACGGCGGCACCGGCATCGCCCGCAGCCGGGTGGCCATGCCGCCGACGACCTCTCGCGCCGCCCGGTCACCCGCGAACATGGAGGTGAAGAACATGGCGAAGACCGCGATCAAGGGCAGCAGGTACTGCGCGTAGTCGATACCACCGGCCTCCATCGACTGCCTCAGCGGCACGTAGAAGCAGACGAAGAACACCACCGGCGCGGCGAAGGCCAGCACCAGATCGCCCTCGCGCAGCGCGGTGCGAATCATGCGGCCGCTCAATGCCGTCCATTGCAGGCCGGCCGGAACCCGGATCAGTTCGGGGGTTTCGGTGCTCGCCGCGGTCATGCCGGGATCTCTTCGGCCGGTTCGGTCAGCTGGATGAAGACCTCGTCGAGGGAGGGACGGCGCAAGGCGATGTCGATCAATTCGATTCCCGCGCTGTTGATTCGGTCCAGCGCTTCCGACAGCGTCACCGCGCCACCGGGCGCGGGCACCGACACGCGGTCCTGCGATTCGGCGATCGTGACCTCCCCCAGGCTCGCCAGCGCGGCGGCCACGGCCGGCACATCGCCGGCATCGACCGGGACGACCTCGCAGTAGCTGTCGCCGGAGCGGGCCTTGAGCTGATCGGCGGTGCCCTCGGCGATCACGGTGCCCTTGTCGACGACAATGATGTTGTCGCTCAACGCATCCGCTTCCTCGAGGTACTGCGTGGTGAGCAGAATCGTGACGCCCTGTTCCTTGAGCGAGCGCACCATCGCCCACAGGCTCTGGCGACTGACGGGGTCCAGGCCGGTGGTGGGTTCGTCGAGGAAGACCACGCGCGGCGGCCGGACCAATCCGCAGGCGATATCGATGCGCCGGCGCATACCGCCGGAGTACTGGCCGACCCGTCGTTCCGCCGCCTCGGTGAGCGCGAACTGCTCCAGGAGTTCGTCGGCGCGCTGCGCGGCGGCCTTGCGCCGCAGGCCCATCAGACGGGCGAAGAGCACCAGATTTTCCCGGCCGGTGAGCATTTCGTCGAGCGCCGCGTACTGGCCGGTCAGCATGATCGAGGAGCGGACCTGCGCGGCCTGGGTGACGACGTCGAAGCCGGCTACCCGCGCAGTACCGGCATCGGGACGAATCAGCGTCGACAACACCGATACCGTGGTGGTCTTACCCGCGCCGTTGGGCCCGAGCACGCCCAGCACACTGCCCGCGGGGGCGCTGAAGCTGATGCCTCGCAACGCGCGCACCGCGCCGAAGGTCTTCTCGACACCGTCGACGACGATCGCGTTGTCCGTATCCGCCGGACCACCCATTGAATTCGACACCATGCTCTCCGTCCGAGCGCCCGCCCATTTACTTTGGTAAGGCTAACTTGATAATTCGATGAACTCCACCGCCTCGGCCTCAGCCGAGCAGCGCCACCACCTCGTCGAGGGAGGCGCCGCCGAGAATGGCGGTGACCGGCAGATCCCGCCGCAATTCGGCCTCTACCCGCTTGCGGAGGTCGAGCGCCTGCAGCGAATCCAGGCCCAGCGCCACCAGCGGGACCGATCCGTCGACGGCCTCGCTCGGTTCCAACCCCATCACCACCCGCAGGGCATCGCGCACGGTGTCGGCGGTGCCGTGCGCGGCGGCCGTGTCGGCGGCGGGCTCGGGTTCGGTCACCGGTTCGGCCACCGTAGCCGCCTCCGGCTCCGGTTCGTCGGTGGGTAGTTCGGCGAACAGCGGCGCGAAACCGAAGACCGAGAACAGATCTCGGATGCGACCCCACTGGGCGGCGGCGACCAGCACAGTGGCCGCGCGTGGCGCGAAGCCGGCGGCGACCGCCACCGCCGGGTCCATCGGCAGCAATCCGGTGCCATTGATGCGGGCCAGCGCTTCGGCATGGTCGGCGCCGACCGCCCGCCACAGGCCCCACTGCACCGCCGAGCATCGGATGCCTTCGGCCCGGTAGTGCGCGGCCTGCGCGTCCAGCATCCGGTTGATCGCGGAGTAGACCATATGCCCGCGCCCGCCCAGTGTGGCCGACAGCGACGAGCACACTACGATGCGACCGTCGTCGGTGCGCGGGAAGATACGCGTGAGGTTGTGCAGCACGACGGATTTGGCGTTCGCGGCCGCGCGAATGGCCGCCGGATCCGGATCGGCGGCCGCGGCGTCGTAATCCACGGCGGCATGCACGACGAGAGTCGCCGGGCTCGCGGTGTAGTCCGCCGCGAGGTCGGCGAGTGCGTCTGCGTCACCGGCGTCGCAGCGGCGCACCACGATCTCGGATTCGTGCCGGGCGCCGATCTCAGCGATGCGCGCCGCGGCGGCGGCCGAACCGCCGGACCGGCTGATCACCGTGATCCGGCCCGCGCCCGCGGCGGCGAACTGCTCGCAGAAGTCGAGCCCCACCTTGCCGGTGCCGCCGACGATGACGACCTCGCGCAGTTCCTCCCCGTGCGGCGGAAGATCACCCGCGGTGTCGTCGAGGATCAGCCGTTTCGCGTAGTAGCCGCCGTCGCGCACGGCCAATTCCGGCTCCCCCGCGATATGGATCGCGCCGAGCAGCGCCTTCGCCGCCGCGGCGGCATCGGTCCCGGCGCCGAGATCGACGTGCCGGAAGGCGACGCCGATGTGTTCGGCTGCCAGACAACGGAATCCGGCCTGTGCGGCGGCATGGAACGGATCCGGCAGATCGGAGTCGACGACCTGTTCGCCGCCGCCGGTCACCAGCCAGATATCGCCGATGCCGTCGAGTTCGGCCAACCAGCCGCGGTCCCCGAGGAATTCGGACACATCGTGCACCGGACCGTCCGGCGACGCGGGCGGGGCCAGCACCACCAGGGTATCCGGCCGCGCGCCGGTACCCGGCTCGATCACCGTGGCGCCTTGGCGGGGCGCGGCCGCGCGGACGGCGGCCGCGAGTTCGGCGTGGGCGCCGCTCGGATCGACCACCGCGAGGGTCCGCGGCGGCACCATCGTGCGCCGCCGCAATCTGGTCCAGGTCTCGAGCACCCGCTGCGGGACGACCGTATCGTCGGAATCGCCTCCGGCGGTGCTCTTTTCGCCAGTGCGAGCGTAATCGAACGGCGCCCACAGCGATTTGGCGCTCATCTGCGTATTGGGGAAATCGAGCAGCGGCAGCGCGGGCACACCGCCGTCGCCCGGTTCGCGCAGCGCCTCCCACCGATAGTTCGCGTCGTGCACCGCGACGGTCGCCAGATTACGGGTGAACTCCCGCAGATCCTCGGCGGTGCGGCGCGAGGTGCCCAACGTCTGAAATTCCCGCTGCCCCGGAATTTCCGACAGATTCTCCTGAATCGCGAGCATCAGCGTCGGATGTTCGGAGATCTCGATGAAGGTGCTCGCCCCGGCCTCCACGGCTTTCCGGATCGCCAGGTCGAAGCGCACCCGGTTACGCAGGTTCAGATACCAGTAGTCGACGATGGACAGACCCGGATGGAGGCGGTCGCCCATGGTGGCGCCGATACAGTCGATCTCGGTGTCGATGAAGGCGTGGTTGTCCATTTCCGGACCGACCGTGGCAGCCAGCAACTCGCGCCCGGCACTCACATAGGAGGTGTGCGCCGGATATCGGACGCGAATCTCCTTGGCGAATTTTCCTGCGGCATTGAGTGACTCGACGATGGCGACCACGGCGTCACGTTCTCCGGAGATCGCGATGATGTGGCGGGAGTTGATCACCGACAACTCCACGAAATCGGCCTGGCGCGCGATCAGGTCCTCACACTCGTCGCGGTCGATGCCCAGCACCGCCATGGAATAGCCGCTGAGCTGACGGTCGTCGACGATCCGCGCCCGGGTGGTGACGATCCGGACCGCGTCCCGCAGGGTCTGCGCCCCGCTGACGTAGGCGGCGGCGATCTCACCCTGCGAATGCCCGACCGTCACACCCGGGCCGACCCCGGCGGCCTGCCACATGGCCGCCACACCGACCATCTGCACGAACAGCGCCGGTTGCACGGTCAGCGCCTTGTCGTCGGCGTCCTGCCCGGCCTCGAGCAGATAGGGGCGCGGCGACCAGCCGTAGAGATCGTGAAAGACCTTGTCGCACTCGTCGACAGCATCGCGATAAGCCGAAGAGTGCTCGTAGAGCATCGCGCCCATACCGGGGCGCTGGCTGCCCTGGCCGGGAAAGACGTAGGCCACGCGCTGCGCGGTCGCGGCGCGCTCCGATCGCACCACCGCCGGATGCGGGCGGCCGTCGGCGACGGCACGTAGCGCGGCGATCACATCGGTCTGCGCATCCGCCATCACCACAGCGCGATGGCGGCGCGGTGAGCGGGTGCGAAACAGCATGTCGGCCAGGCGGTCCGGAGTCACCTCGGGATGGTCGGCGAGGTAGTCCGCGACGGCGGCCGCCTCCGGTCCCAGCAGGTCCGGGTTGTCGCTGGACAGCAGGATCGGGACGCTGCCGTCGGGCAGGCGGTAGCTAGGCATGACTCTCCTCTTCGGCCGGAATGGCCAGCAGCGCATGGGCATTCGTGCCCGACACCCCGAACGACGACACCGCCCCGTAGCGCACGCCGTCGTGCGGCTGCCAGTGCTCGAGTTTCGCCGCCAGCCGCAAGCCGGTCGCGTCCCAATCCACCTTGCCGGTCGGATTGTCGGCGAAGCGGGTCGGCGCGATCTGTCCGTGCAGACCGCTGAGCAGCACCTTGATCAGCCCGAGCATGCCCGCCGCCGCCTGTGCGTGGCCCAGATTCGATTTCACCGAGCCCAGGCGCGCGGAGCCCGATCCGTAGACGCGGTCCAGCGCCTCGAGTTCCAGCGGATCGCCGACCGCCGTCGCGGTGCCGTGGCCTTCGATCATGCCGACGACCTCGGGGGAAATATCCGCTGCCGCAACCGTCGCGCGGATCAGTCGCTCCTGCGCGCGGCTGCTCGGCACGGCGATCGGCGCTCCGGCGCCGTTGTGGTTGACCCGGGTGGCGAGCAACCGGCCGTAGATCCGGCGACCGGCCGCGCGGGCCCGCGATTCGCGTTCCAGCACGACCACCCCCGCGCCCTCGCCCCAGAGCGTGCCGTCGGCGGCATCGGAATACGGTTTGCACTGCCCGTCTGCGGCCAACGCGTTGTTCTTGGAGAATTCGAAGAACGCGGCGGGCGAACCCATCACACAGACGGCACCGGCCAGCGCCCACTCACATTCCCCGGCGCGGATCGCCGCCGCCGCCATATGCAGCGCCGACAGTGACGAGGCACAGGCGGTGTCGACCACGATCGACGGGCCGCCGAGGCCGAGGCAGTTGGAGATCCGCCCGGCCACCGCTCCCAGCGCCGCACCGGCCGCACGATAGCCGGAATAGTCGTTGACCTCGGCGCTGTGCGGACCGTATTCGGTCGGCGAGGCGCCCATATAACAGCCCACCTCGTCACCGTCGACGGCCGCGGGGTTGATGCCGGCGTTCTCCAGTGCCCGCCAGGCCACCCGCAGCGCCACCCGCTGCTGCGGATCCATCGCGACCGCCTCGCGCGGTGTGATGCCGAAGAACATCGGATCGAATTCCGCTGCGCGATCGAGGAATCCGCCCGCGTCGCGGACCGTGGCCCAGCCTTCGTGGCGCGACAGGTTCAGCAGTTCGGCCAGTGGCCAGCCGCGGTCGCGCGGGAACGGCCCGGTCAGATCGCGGGCCTGCGACAGCGCCGCCCAGTACTGGCCGGGGGTCTCGATGCCGCCGGGCGCCTCGACGGCGAGGCCGCTGACGACGATGGAATCCGCATCACTCACGCTGTGGTCACCTGCGGGCATTCCCGGCTCCCTCCGTGGTTACGCACGCTGCCGCCTCCGGTCGCGTCGCTCATGCCCGGGTCTCCATCTCGGCGACGAGCAGCTCCGCGATGCCTTCGACGTGGTCGTGCAGATAGAAGTGGCCACCGTCGAATATCGATACCGCCAGCTGCGATTCGGTGTGCTGCTGCCAGCCGTAGAGGTCGCCCATGGTGACGTACTCGTCGTCGCTGCCTCCCATCGCCTGCACGGGAGCCTGCACCCGCACGTCCGGCGGGCAGGTATAGCGGTCGAAGGCGGCGTAGTCGGCCTTCAATGCGGGCAGCGCCATCCGCATCAGGTCGCGATTGCCGAGCAGATCCGAGCCGGTGCCCTCCAGCCCGGCCATATGGTCGAGCAACTGTTCGTCCTCGGTGGGATGGTTGGGCATCTCGGCCACCCGCGACGGGGGAACCGCACCCGAGACGGCCAGCAATCGCACCGGCACGCCTTCGGATTCGGCGATGCGTACGAATTCGAAGGCCACGATCGACCCCATGCTGTGGCCGAGCACCGTGATCGGCTCGTCGCGGTTCCACGGTGAGAGCGCGAACTCGTCGAAGGCGCCCTCGGCGATCTCCGGCAGCGTCCGCAGCGCGGCCTCGCGGGCGCGGTCCTGGCGGCCGGGGTACTGCAGCACACCGACGTCGAAATGGTCGCGCAACTGCTTCGAGAAGGGCCGATAGGTCGACGCGCCGCCGCCCGCGTGCGGGCAGATGATCAACGGTGCGCTCGCCCCGCGCGGGGCGTGGAACTGCCGGATCCAACCGGGTGCTGCCATGCTCGTCTGACTCCTCATATCTGTCACTGCCACATCCGCCGCATCACCAGCAGGCCCTGATCCTCGTCGTCGAGCACGGTGGTGTCGGCGACGGCGCGGTCGGGCTGTTCGACGATGGCGCGCAACGTATTCCGGAACGCGGTCTCGATGATCCGGGCGTCGTCGGCTTCGAAACTGTCCTCGGCGTAGAACACCACTGCCTGCACTGCGTCGCCGGGCAGCAGGGAATTGGCCGGGAAGATCATCAGCAGCAGCGCGTTGTCGGTGGCGCCGCCGCCCTCGAACGACACCAGCTCCAAACCGCCCTCGCGCAACGAGGTTTCCAGTTCGTCGCGGCCCGGCGGATAGGACTGGAAGACGAACATGCTGTCGAACAGCTTGCGCGCCGCCGGACCCGACCGTCCCGCCGCCCGCATCGCCGAGGTGAGCCGGTACTGGTGGTACTCCATGAGATCCACCCGATGCCGCTGCATTTCGGCGAGATGGTCGCGCCAGGTCCGGTCGCCGGCCAGGTCGGTCGCGACCGGAATGGTGTTGGCGAAACAGCCGACCGCATGGTCGACGCCGTCGAGGTCGGCGGGCCGGCCCGACACCACCTCACCGAAAACCGTTGCCTGGTCGCCGGTGACGTATCGCAGCGCGTTGGCCCAGGCGAGCCGGCAGACCAGGCTGAAGGTGGCGCCCTGCTCGGCGGCCAGTTCGGTGGCACGCGCGACCGTGTCGTCGTCGAGAACGAACGTGCGCCCCTCCGGTACGCCGCCGGCGTCGGGCGTGCGGGCTGGGGCGACGAGGCACGGTCGCACATCCTCGAGGTAGTTCCGCCACGCCGCCTCGGTGGCCTCCTCCCGGTCCCGGGTGAGGCGCAGGAAGCGCGCGAAGGTATCCGGATCGCCGAGCGGCTCGCCCCCGCGCCCGGCGTATTCGGCGAAGATCTCCCGCGGCAGCAGCTGCCCGGACCAGCCGTCGGTCAGCAGATGGTGCGAGGTCAGCACGACCGTGTGCCGGTTGCCGGGCAGATGCACCACGGTGACCCGCAGCAGCGGGCCCTGGGTGAGGTCGAAATGTTCCGCCTGGTCGGCCCGGAAGAACTCGTGCAGCCGCTCCTGCGCGTCCGGCAGGTCCGCGAAGTCGATCTCGCGCACCGGGATGCTCATGTGGTCGGCGACCACCGCATAGGGCTGTCCGGCATGCGACACCGAAATCGACACGCGCAGATTGGGATAGCGGTTGAGCACGGTGTCGAAGGCCGCGGACAGCCGCGGCAGGTCGAGTTCACCGCGGACCCCGATGAGCGTCTGCACGTTGTAGACGTCGTTGCCCGCGGAGCCGAGCGCGGTGAAGTACAGACCGGCCTGCAGCGGGGCCAGCGGGTAGATGTCCACGCATCCGCGATACAGCGCCTGCCAGCGATCCAGATCCGGCTGGGTCACCTCGTCGGCGACCACGTCGTTGGGCGTGAGGCGGCGAATCGGGTTGTCGCGCACCGTCTTCACGAGTTCGCCCAGACCCTCGGCCCACAGCTGGGCCAGTTCGCCGGCTTCGTCCTCGGACAGCGGGCCCGCCGGGAACCGGAAGGAGGCGTGCAACCGCACACTGTCGCCGTCGGCCAGTGCCACGGTGTTGACGTCCAGCAGCGCCGGGGCCGGCATGGCCGGATCCGCATGACCACCCAGATAGCCGAATTCCGGTGCGGCGTCCCAGGTTCGGACCGAGTCGCGGTCCGCGGCGGATTCGGCGAACCGGCCCATGTAATTGAAACTCACCTGCGGCGAGCGCGAACCGGCCAGCTCGGCGCGGGTCTCCGGGTTGAGCCGGCTCAGCAGTCCCCAGCCGATCCCCGATTCGGGCACCGCGAGCAGTTGCTCCTTGACCGCCTTCACCGCCGATTCGACCTGCTCGCCCGCCTCCGGAATGCGCAGCGAGACCGGGTAGGTGGTGGTGAACCAGCCGACGGTGTTCGCGAGATCCACTCCGCTGAAGAGGGTTTCGATCCGGCCGTGTCGTTCCATCGTCACCGCGACCGCATCCGCATCGCGGTCGCGGCGGCGGCGGAAGCGATGGATCGCGACCGCGAGCGAGGCGACCTGGATGTCGAGAAAATCGCAGCCGAAAGCCGTTGTGGCCGTGCTCATCAGGAACGCGGTGTCGTCCGCGTCGAGGGTGGCGGTGATCTCACGCACGGTCGCGACGGTGTCGACGGCCGGATCCAGGGCGCGACTGCCGAGCAGCGGATCCACTGCTTCTGCGGCCGCGCGCCAGTACGGCAGCGTCGCGAGGACGGCGTCGCTGTTCGCCACCTGCACCAGGCCGGTGTTCCAGGTCTTGACCGAGGTCCCCGGCTGCGGTTCGACCGTCGTGGCCCCGACACCCCACAGTCCACGCAGATCGTCGTGCAGCACACGCCAGGACACACCGTCGACCACCAGGTGGTGGACGACCAGCAGCAGCCGCCCCTGGGTTCCGTCGGCGGAGTGCACCCAGGCGGCGGCGAGCATGCGGCCCGCGCCGGGGTTCAGCTGCGCGCTCAGCTCGGCCAACTGCGCATTCAGCTGCGCACCCGCGGTGCGGTCCCAGTTCTCGTCATCGATCACGACCTCGGCGAAAGCGGGCGCGACGGTCGGCTCGTCCGGTTCCGGGACGTAATACGCCGTGGCGCCCTGGGGATCGGTGCCGAGCCGGGCACGCAGCATCGGATGGCGTGCGGCCAGCGCCGAGACGACCTCGGCGATCTGCTCGCGAGTGCTGTGCGCGGGCGCGACGACCGCGGTGGCCTGGGTGTAGGAGCGGTAGTCGTCGGATTGTTCGGTGAGCAGCGCCGCGATGGGACTGAGCGGGATCCAGCCGGCCGGGCTCTCCGCCTCGATCAGGGCCGGGCCGCTGCCTTCGGCGATCGGCTCGCACGCCGCGGCGATGCGGGCGATCGTGCGCGCCTCGAACAGCGCGCTGGTGGTGATCAGCAATCCGTACTTCTTCAACGCCGACGCCATCCGGATCGCGCTGATGGAATCGCCGCCCAGGGAAAGGAAATCGTCGTCGGCCGCCAGCGCGGTGGTATCGCCGAGGTGCAGCACCGCGCGCACCACCTCCGCGACCGCGGTTTCGGCGCCTTCGCGCAGTTCCCGCCCGTGCCCGGTGCTGCCACCCAGATCCGGCTGCGGCAATGCGCGGCGGTCGAGTTTGCCGTTGGCGGTCAGCGGCAGTGCCGCCAATTTCACCAGTGCCGTGGGGATCATGTATTCCGGCAGACGTTGCGCCAGTGCGGCTTTGATGCGCTCGGTGTTCTCGGCGTCGCCGGCGGTGGCGAGCTCCGAATCCGCCTCGGGCACATAGTAAGCCACCAGCGCCAGGTCGTGGCTCGGCTCGCCCTGCGGCACGGTGATCGCGACGGCGGAGGCGATACCGGGCACGCGGCGCAGCACGGTGCCGATCTCACCCAGCTCGATGCGATGTCCGCGCACCTTGACCTGATCGTCGACCCGGCCCAGATATTCCATGCGGCCCTGCGAGTTCCAGCGCACGATATCGCCGGTGCGATACATCCGGGCTCCGGGCTCACCGGCGAACGGACATGCCACGAAGGCCCCGGCGGTCAGATCGGGGCGGCGATGGTAGCCCTGGGCCAGCTGCACGCCGCCGAGGTAGAGCTCACCGATCACACCGGGCGGCACCTGCCGCAACCACTCGTCCAGCACGTAGACCGACGAATTCCATTCGGGCAGGCCGATGAGCGCCGGTTCCAGCGCGGCGCCGGCCGCCCCCTCGGTGTTCGTCCGCCCGGCGAAGTCCTCGTGCATGAGGTCCATCGACCCCTCGGTGGGGCCGTAGAGACCGAGCACCGTACCGCCGAAGAAGCGGCTCGATTCCTCGACCAGCGCCGGCGGCACCGCCTCGCCGCCCAGGTACACGTAGCGCATGAATTGCAGCCGCGCCGGGTCCGGCCCCGCATCGATGAAGGCGCGAACCACACTGGGCACCAACGAGATCTGCGTGATGCGGTGCCGGTGGATGATGTCGGCGAGCGCCTCCACATCGGCCTGCCACCACTGCGGCGGCGGCAGCACCGTCGCCGATCCGGTGCACAGCGCGTTCACCAGCTCGAAGACCGAGACGTCGAAGCCGATCGGCGCCTTCTGCAGGATGCGCTCCTCGCCGAAGCCGAGGTAGTCGCGCATCCACTGCACATGGTTGGCGATACCGCGGTGGTGGATCACGACGCCCTTGGGGCGGCCGGTGGTGCCGGAGGTGTAGAGCAGATAGGCGGGGTCGAGCGGATGCAGGGGCCGCGGCAGCTCGCCCGGCGACAGCTCCGAGCCGTCCAGCGAGGACAGCCGTTCGATCACCGACTTGTCGCTGAGATCGAGTGCCGCAACATGGGTTTCGATGGCAAGTTCCCTGTCGGCCGACATCAGTAGCAGCGCCGGCTCGGCATCGCCGAGCATGTACTCGATGCGGTCGAGCGGATAGCTGGGGTCGATCGGGAAATACACCGCGCCGACGCGCAGCACCGCCGCGAACGCGATCGGCAGCCGCTCACTGCGTTCGGCGTAGACGCCGATTCGGTCGCCGGGCCGCACGCCCTCCGCCAGCAGCAGGCGTGCGAGCCTGTTCACCCGGCTGTCGAATTCGCGGTAGGTCAGTTCGATATCGCCGAACACCACGGCCGTACGGTCCGGGTAGGTGCGCGCGGAGGCGCGGATCATCGCGTCGGCGGTCTCCGCCTCGATCGGCACCGCGGCGCCGTGCGACCACTGCGCCAGCGCCTTACGATCGGTCGGCGACAACGTGGCGAGCTCCGATACCTTTCGGTCGGCGGTCGCGGCGGCGAGCACGAGGTCGATGTATTCGTGCAGGCGGTCGATCGTGACGGGATCGAAAAGATCGGTGCGATAGGTGATCTGGACGTCGGTTCGATCGCCGTGCATGAAGGTCTCCACCACCAGCGGCAGCAGGGCCGCGCCGTTGTCCATCAACTCCCAGCTGGTGGTGGCGCCCGGAAGCTGGGGGCCGTCGATCTTCTGGTGCAGGAACAGCACCATCGTGTCGAACAGCTGGGAACCGACGTTGCCGGTCGCGGCGTTCACCGCGCGGACGATGCCTTCCTGCGGAAAATGCTTGTGCCCGAACGCGCCGGTGATCACGCCGCGCACCTGCTCGACCAGCTCGGCGAAGCGCTGATCGTCGCGGCCGGCGATGCGCAGCGGGAGCATATTGCCGAGATTGCCGATCAGCAGTTCCATCCCGGACTCTTCGCGGTTGGCCACGGTGGTGCCGATGACCATGTCGGTGCGCCCGGTCATCTCGCGCAGCGCGACATAGTAGGCGGCGAGGAAGACCGAGAACGGGGTGGTGCGCAGGTCGGCGGTGAGGCGGCGCAGCGTCGCGTCGGCGGCCGCGCTCAGCGGGCGATCGCGGCGGGCGCCGCGTTCGGTGGCCGCGACCGGGCGGCGATCGTAGGGCAGCTGCAGTTCCGGCAGCTCACCGTCGAAGCTGTTGCGCCAGAAGCGAATATCCTCGGCGTGGTCGTCGGCGGCGAACCGGTCGGCCTCCCATTCGGCGAAATCGGCGACCTGCAACCGCAGCGGCTCCACCGTGACCGGGCCGGTCAGTGCCTGCCGGTAGAAGTTCTCCACGTCCCGCGAGAGCGCGGGTAGTGTCATACCGTCCCAGGCGATGTGCTGAATCACCACCACCGCGACCAGTTCACCGGCGGATATGCGAACGAAGGTCACCCGCAGCGAGGACTCCGATGTGAGATCGAAGCTTTCGCGGGCCGCGGCCTCGGTCAGCTCACGCAACCGCTGCCGGGCCTGCTCCTCGGCGAGACCGGACAGATCCTCCTCCACCAGCCGGGGCGGCAGGTCGGAATGGATCCGCTGATAGGGCTCACCGTCCTCATCGGTGTGATAGGTGGTGCGCAGCACCTCGTGCCGCTCGACGAGCGCGGCGAAGGCCGTGCGCAGGGCGCCCACATCGATCGGCTCGGCGCCCGCCGCGCCCTCGAAGGTCAGCGCCAGGCACAGGTTGTAGGCGGAGCTGCCGGGCGAAATTTGCTGATGCGCCCACACGTAACGCTGTCCGAACGACAACGGCGCCCGCTCCGGATTCCGGCGCACCGGCACGGCCGCGGCGGCGGCCAAACCCTCCTCGGCGAGCCGAGCGGCCATCGCTACCTGCAGGTCTTCCAGCGAACGCATCTGACGAACCAATCTGTCTACAACGAAAACTCGGGGGCCTGTGCTGCGGTGGCTCAGTTCCCCGCCGAGGCGAGAGCCGAATCGGCCTGTGCCGAATCAGGCTGGGGCACCGGCACTTCGGCCAGCTCCAGCAGGATTCGCGAGACCTGCGCCAAGCGACCAGGGATGGTCTCGTCGGCCTGCAACCGCGCGGCGATGCGGCGCACCGTCCGGCCGGCGAATACCGCGGTGACACCGAATTTCTCGACCGCGAGCAATCCGCGCACCTTGGCGGTCAGCGTGGTTGCCAGAATCGAATTGCCGCCGATCTCGAAGAAGTCGGTTTCCACACCGACGGTGTCCACACCGAGAACCTGCGCCGCGATATAGGCCAGCGCCGCCTCGACCTCGTTCGCCGGTGGCGCCGCGGATGCGCCGGCATCGGGCGCGCCCGCCTCCACCAGCCGCCGGATCGCCGCCCGGTCCAATTTCCCGTTGGGAGTCAGCGGGATCTCGGAGACGGTTTCGATCAGGTCCGGAATCATGTGGGCGGGAAGCAGATCCCGCAGCGCGGCCCGCAGTTCGTCGGCGGTGACCGCTCCGCCGGCCCGCACCGCGGCCGCCAACCGGCCGGAACCGGTCACCAGCGCGACGGCCTGCTGCACGGACGGCAGTGTGGTCAGGGCGGTTTCGACCTCGCCGAGTTCCACGCGGTAGCCGCGGATCTTCACCTGATGGTCGGCGCGACCGAGGAAGTCGACGGTGCCGTCGGGCAGATAGCGGGCCAGATCGCCGGTGCGGTACCACCGCAGGCCGCCGTACTCGACGAAACGCTGCGCGGTACGTTCCGGATCGCCGCGATAGCCGTCGGCCACACTGGTTCCGCCGATCCACAATTCGCCGACGACCCAGTCGGGGCAGTCCTCGCCGCGCTCGTTCACCACGCGCATCGCCACATTGGCCAGCGGCGTGCCGTAGGGCACCGCTGCGCGGTCGGCCGGGAAGTTCTCGGTCACTTCGCAGACGGTCGAATGAATCGCGGCCTCGGTGGCTCCGCCCAGACCGGCGAAACGCAGGCCGGGCACCAGGGCGCGCAGGCGATGGGCGAGTTCGGCCTCGACCCGGTCGCCGCCGGTGACGACCACCCGGAGGCTGCGCAGGTCCTGCGCGTCGGCCGAGTCCAGCAACATCCCGATCAAGCCGGGCGCGCAATTGAGCACGCTGACTTCGTGTTCGGCGATCAGCCGGGCCCACGCCCGGGCGTCCCGCTCGATCTCGGCGTCCACGCACACCAGCGCACCGCCCAGCGCGAGCGGGGCGAAGATGTCGAAGACCGACAGATCGAATTCCAGCGACGACAGGCCCAGCAGGCGAGCGTGCGCGCCCAGGCCGAAATACGCCGCGAGGGCGTCGACGGTGTTGGCGGCCGCCCGATGGCTGACTTCAACCCCCTTGGGCTCACCCGTGGATCCGGAGGTGAACAGCACGTAGGCGACGGCATCCGGATCGCTGGCGTAGGCGCGATCGAGGCGACGGCCCGTCAGCGCGGTGCTCAGGGCGATCGGGGTGACATCGGCCGGCAGCTCGAGCGCCGCATCCGTGAGCGCGACCCGGGCGCCCGCGCGGGCCAGAATGCGATCGCGTCGCGCCGGCGGCTGGCCGGTGCCGATCGGCACGTAGGCCGCCCCCGCGGCCAGCACACCGAGTACGGCCGGAATCTGCCGATGTCCCTTGGGAAGGATCACCGCGACGGTATCGCCCGGCCGCACGCCGGCATCGGTGAGCGCGGCGGCCACCGCGAGCGCCTGATCGGCCAGGTCGCCGTAGTCGCAGGCGCCGCCGCGCCAGCGCAGGGCCTCGGCTTCCGGCTTGCGACGGGCCCGGTCGAAGAACTCGCCGTGCAGGGTGCGCGCCTGCCAGTCGGTGAAGGTGTCGTTCACCCGCTCGCGCACCGCGCGCTGCCGCACCGGCAGGTCGATCGACAGCGGTGCGTTCCAGTCCGCGCCCGGCTCGGCGAGGGTCAGCAGCAGGCGGCGGAATTCGGCGAACATCGCCGCGACCACGCCCTCGGGCATGGCATCGCGGCGCACATCCCAGTTGACCAGCAGTCCGTCGCCCAGTTCGGCGACCTGTGCGTCCAGATCGACCTGCGGGCCCTGCGACAGAATCCACACCGGCTCGCCGAACAGCGCGGTGACCCGATCGGAGAAGAGCTCACCCAGGTCCAGCCCCGAGGTGAACACCACCGAAGGCGTCACCGGACCACCACGCAACCGGCCGAGATCACGCAGCACATCCAGGCCCTCGTATACGGAATGCACGGCGCAGGTGTGCAATTCGCGCTGCAGGCGCTTGGCGCGGGCGACCATCGATTCCGGCTCGCGGGCATCGACGTCGACCAGCACCGAGTTCGTGAAATCACCCACCACGCGGTCGATGTCGTCGTGCAGCGGCTCCCGGTCGAACAGCGGGACGTTCAGCAGGAAGCGCTGCCGCGCGGACCAGCGCGCGATGGTCTCGGCGAACACCGTGGCCAGCGCGACCGCCGGGGTGACGCCGTGGCTGTGGGCGAGTGTGTCGAATCCGGCCTTGGCCTCGGGTTCGAACCAGTGGTGCAGCCGGATGCTGCGGCTGGGATCGGTGCGCTCGTCCTCGGCCAGGACCGGCAACGACGGGATATCGGGCAGATCGGCGAGCCGCCCCTCCCACCAGGCCTTGGCCGCCGAATTGTCCGGCGCGTGGCGCGTTCTGGCGTCGAGATATTCGCGGAAGGTGTAGCCGACGGTGTCGGCCGGATCGGCGTCGCCGTCGTACAGCGCGGCCAGATCGTCGAGAATGCGCCGGTAGCTCAACGCGTCCGCGGCGAGCATGTCCACATCGACGTGCACGCGGTGGGCGCCGCCGGGCAGCAGAGTGAGGGTGATGTCGACGACCTGACCGGATTCGACATCCATCCGCTGATGACTCTTGGCCTGGCGCAGGCGTTCCAGTTCCGCGTCCGGATCGTCGGACGTGCGCAGGTCCTGCACCCGGAACACCGGGAGCAGCGGCTCGGGCAGCACGCGCTGTGTGCCGGCGTCGGTGAACTGCACCCGCAACTGCGGATGGCGGCGTACCAGGCGGCCGACCGCGCGGCCCATCCGATCGGCTTCCAGGCCGCGGCCGTCGAATTCGACGTAGAGATGGGCGGCGACACCGCCGAGCCGCTGGTCCTGGCGGCGACCGACCCAGTAGGCGTGTTGCATGGTGGCGAGGGCGAATTCCTCGCCCTCGGTGAATGTCGCACCGTCGGTGGCAGAGTCGGCACCGCTGTCGGCGGGGGCCGGTTCGGGGGTGGCGCCGAGCAGCTCGGCCCATGCCGAGATCGTGGGTGAGAGCGCGAGTTCGGAACTGCGGACCTCGTGGCCCTGTTTGCGCCAGCGACCGGCCAGTCGCATCAGTTTCATCGAATGCATGCCCAGGCCGACCAGATCGTCGTCGTATCCGATCGATTCGGGTTGGATCCCCAGCTCCGCCGCCACGATGTCACGAACGTCAGCCTTGCCGAGCATCAGACAAACTCCTCACCGGCCGGAAATCGGGCCTCACCACCTACTTCAAAGGCTAGGCTTGCCTAACCTGGAAGCATAGTAGCCCACAGCCTCCATCTACCGTAGGGGTGTGGTTTGGCTAACCTAACCCAGCTACCCTAACCCCATGGGCAAAGGCATCAACGGCGTCATCCTCAAGGCACTGCGCGCGGACGACTACCGGCTGACCGTCACCTCGGTGCGGCAGATCGGCGACAAATACCTGCGGCTCGGCTTCACCGGCGGCGGGCTGCTGGCCGACCATCCCGTCCATCCCACGCAGTGGATCCGCATCTGGTTCCCCGACGACGACGGCGACCTGCAACAGCGCGGATACACCCTCGTCGACCCCGATCCCGGCAACGACGCATTCGATATCGAATTCGCGCTGCACGGCGGCCCGGCCTCGCAGTGGGCCGCGCGGGCCACGGTCGGTGACGAGATCGACGCCACCGTCATGGGCTCGAAATTCGCGGTGCCCGAACCGGTTCCGTCGGAATTCCTGATCTTCGGCGACAGCGCCTCACTGCCGGCTATCAATTCGCTGCTGGACGCGATCGGCGAGACGCCGGCCCGGGTGTGGCTGGAATGGCAGGAGGAGTCCGAGCAGTCGCTGCCGGTGCGCACCGGACCGAAGACCGAGGTGACCTGGGTACAGCGAGTCAACTACGGCCAGCTGCTGCGGCAGGCGGCCGACTCGGTCACCTGCTCCCCCGATGCCTTCGGCTGGGCCGCCTGCGATGCCGCCACCACGCGCGCGATCACCAAATCGCTGAAAGCCAAACTGCCGAAACATAATATCGCCGCCCGCGGCTACTGGCGGTGACCCGCACGCTGCCACCGGGCGCCACCACGCACCGGGCGGCGGTCACGGCATAGGTGCGTGACCGCCGCCCGTTCGGCGCCGAATCCTCAGGCCGACACCAGATGCCAGCCGGTCGCGCGGGACCGCTCCGACCAGAATCCGGCATAGCGGCCGCCGAGTTCGAGAAGTTCGGCGTGCGTGCCCCGTTCGACGATCCGGCCCGCCTCCACGAACAGAATCTGATCGGCGTGGGCGATGGTGTCGAGCCGATGCGCCACCACGACGACGGTCTTGTCCCGCGTCAGTTCGTGAATGCCGCGCACCACCGCCGCCTCGCTGTGCGGATCGAGGGCGCTGGTCGCCTCGTCGAGCAGCACGATCGGCGCGTCCTTGAGCAGTGCACGGGCGATCGAAACCCGTTGGCGCTCACCGCCGGACAGTGCCGCACCGCCCTCCCCGACCGCCGAATCCCAGCCGTCGGGCAGCCGGTCGACGATCTCGTCCACCCGGGCGATCTCCGCGGCCCGGCGCACCTGCTCGGTCGTGGCGTCCGGATTGCCGACGCGGATGTTGTCGGAGATGGTCTCGTTGAACAGATAGACGTCCTGGAAGACCGGCGACACCTGGCGCAACAGGGTTTCCGAGGGCTGCCGGCGCACATCGTGACCGCCGACGGTGATGCTGCCGGAACCGACGTCGTAGAACCGGGAGGCCAGCTTCAGCAGCGTGGTCTTCCCGCCCCCGGACGGTCCCACGATGGCCGTGGTGGTGCCGCTCGGCACGGTGAAAGATACGCCGTCGATGACCTTTTCACCCTCGCGGTAGCCGAAGTCGACATTGTCGAAGACGATCTCCGGCGCACCCGGCGTCACGGATTCGGCAGCCTCGGCCAAATCGCGCTCGGCGAGGAAGTTCGTGATCCGGTCGGCGGCGTCGGCGGCGCTGCGGATCGCGGTGCTCAGCTGCGCGGCCCGGTTGATCGGTTCGATGAACCGGGAGGTCACCGCGATCAGCGCGATCGTGGCCGGGATGGAGAGGTCGCCGCCGGTCCCGCGGGCGACCACCACCGACACCACGATCAGGAAGACGATCTGCACGCACAGCGCGAACACCATCAGCCCCGGCACACTGGCGACGATCATGCGCTTGGAAGCCGCCTCCTGTTCGCGCAGTGCCCGGGTGAGTGCCCGGTTGCCCGCGCCCACCGCACCGAAGGCCCGCAACACGGGCTGTGCCTGCGCGAACTCCACGACGCGCGAATTGGCTTCGGCCGCAGCGGCATCGAGTCTGCGGTCGGCGCGGGTGTAGCTGGTGTTCGCCCAGCGGCTGACCAGCAGCAGTACCGGCAGGCTGATCAGCATCACCAGCGCGATCCGCCAGTCGATGAAGGCGACCCCGATGGCGACACCCACCGGAACCAGTACCGCGGTCAGCACGGGTGCGAGCAGATAGTTGACCACACTGAGGATTTCGCGCACGCCGCCGACGACCATCCGCGAGAGGGAGCCGGCGTTGGCGGTGGCGAACCAGCCCAGCGGCAGCGTGCTCAGATGATCGCCCAGCCGGGTCTGCACGCCGCGCAGCATTCCCACGCCGATCCGCAGGCCCACCAGCAGCTGCTGATACGAGCACACCGAGGCGACGAGCACCGCGAGCGCCAGCCAGGCGGTCCAGCGCCACGCGCGGCCGAAATCGCCGTCGAACAGCGCCTGCAACACCGGAATCAGCAGCAGATAGGCCGCGATCTGTCCCAGCGCGCCCGCGCCGATGAGAGCCACATGGCGCGGCACGTAGCGGCGCAGTTCCGGCGGAACGAGGGCGAAGATCTTCCTGATCACCGCAGTTCTCCTTCGGAGTCGGAACCGGTCGCCGCGGCATCGGCGCCCCGCCGGGTCAGCGCGCCCACCGACGCCTGATTCTGTTCCCAGAGGCGCTGATAGAGTCCGCCGGCGGCCGACAGCGTGGCGTGGTCGCCCGTTTCGGCGAGTTCGCCGTTGTCCAGCACCAGGATTCGGTCGACTCCCGTGATGGTGTGCAGCCGGTGCGCGATCACCAGCACGGTGCGGCCGGCGACCAGGACGGCGAGCGCGTCCTGAACCGCGGCCTCGGATTCCGGGTCGGCGAAGGCCGTGGCCTCGTCCAGCACCAGCACCGGGGTGTCGGCCAGCAGGGTGCGGGCGATCGACAGGCGCTGCGCCTCACCACCGGACAGCACCGCGTCGACGCCGATCTCGGAGTCGTAGCCGCGCGGCAGTTCCAGGATCCGATCGTGGATCTGGGCGGCGCGCGCGACGCGCTCGACGGCGGCCGCATCCGCATCGGGCCGGGCCAGCGCGATGTTGTCACGGATCGTCCCGCGAATCATCCGCACGTCCTGCAGGACGAAACCCACGGTGCGGTAGAGCTCTGCGGTGGAGTACTCGCGGACGTCTCTGCCGCCGATCGTGATTCGCCCCGCGGTCACGTCGTAGAAGCGCGGCAGCAGCCGGGCCAGGGTCGACTTGCCGGAACCGCTCGGGCCGACCAGTGCGGTGATGGAACCGGGAGCGAGTTCGAAGTCGACCGCACGCAGCACGGTTCGATCGGCGCGATAGCCGAAGCTCACCTGCTCGAACCGGACCGCGAGTCCCGTCGCGACGCCGTTGCCGGCCACATCCGCAGCCTCGGCGTCGGCTCGCACCTCGAGTTCGGGTGTTTGCTGCAGTTGGTGCAGGCGCAACGCCGCGGCACCGCCCTCGCGCAGCGCCTGCCCGCCGAAGCCGATGCCCAGCAGCGCGCCACCCAGCCCGATGCCGAGCAGCAGGAACGGCAGGATGTCGACCGGATCGGTCCAGCCCAGATCGGCGAAGCCCACACCGGCCACCACCACGACGAGCATGAGCAGCACCGGGGTCAGCAGGATCTCGGCGGCCGACTGCAGTTTGGTCATCGGCGTCTTCCAGGCCAGCAGACTTTCGGCGGTGTTGTCGACCGCGCGCTGGAAGGTGCTGTGTGCCTTGCGAGCCCGGCCGAACGCCCGCACCACCTGAATGCCGTCGACGAATTCGATGATGGACTGCTCGATGGCGCGTTCGTGGGCGTCGAAGACGGCGAAGCGCTCCTGATGCGCCTTACCCATCATGGCCGCGAGGCCGCGCGTGTAGAGCACCAGCGGAATCAGCAGGATCAGGGTCAGCCGCCAGTCGACGGTGAACAGGTAGATCAGCGCCACCACCTGCACCGTCACCGCGCCGACGAATTCGAGCCGGGCGTGCGCGACCAGATAGTGCAGCGCCTCCACATCGTCCTGCAGGAACTTCTTCACCTCACCGGAACTGCGGTCGGTGAACCAGCCCAGCGGCACCCGGGTCAGCTTGGCCGCCAGCAGTTGTCGCAGCGTGAGCTGGAACTTCGCGTCGACCATATGGGTCCGGACCAGCGCCGCGGCCTGCAACAGTCCGCGCAGCACCAGCACCACGACCGCCGCGATCACCAGCGTCCACACCCGATCCGTGTCGATCGGAGCGGACAGCAGTTCGCGGCACGCCTCGACGATCAGGATGAACGGCACCACGGCGCAGATCGAGGAGGCCACGACGACCAGGCTCGCCAGCGACAACGCACCGTTCACCGGCGCGAGCACCTGTTTGCGGGCCAGGCCGTCGGCGCGGCGCTGCTGTTTCAGCGCGACCCGGTCCGGTTCCAGCGGCGCGTCGGGCGTGGTGGGCGGCACCGGCCGCGCTGCCTCCGGCTCGGCCGGATCCACGGTCTGAACCGTCATCGGTCCTTCCCTCCCATAGCTGTCACCCTGCCTGTCGCTGGGCGCCGAATTCGGACATTCCGGCGGCGAAATCACACAGTATGGTGCGCCAGCGCTCGGCGCGCGCGTCGGCCCCGGCCTCGTCCAGCACCGCGGAGTTCACGTCGATATGCGCGACCAGAACCGGGCGCGAATCCTTCGGAACCACCGCGGTGTTGAGGTCGATCGTGAAGCGCAGCGGCAGATCCGGATGTCCGGCCGCACCGAATTCGGCGGTGAGGTCCGGCAGCGGCACCGGCGTCCACGGGCCGCTGCCGAACTGCAGCACATCGAAGCGGCCCAGGTGGTTGAGGCGAATCTGCCCGCGCGCATGCAGGGTTCGATCGTGGACCGGCGCACGGCCGGCCGCCGGAGTCCAGGTCTCGAGTTCGGCCGCCGGCACCAGTGCCGTCTCCTCGACGGTGAACCAGCCGACGCGGCGGGTGTCGTCGCCGGGGTCGCGGCCGTGCGATTCCCGGGTGACCGCGATACGACCGGTAACGTCGGCGGTATCGGCGACCAGCCGGGCGCAGGCGGCGAGCAACAGATCATCCAGGGGCACATCGGTTTCCGCGCACCGGGCGAGCAGGGCCTCGGTGTCGTCGGGGCCGAGTTCCACGATCCGCCGGATCGCCTTGCCCGCCCGGTCGCGGCGTGGATCGGTGTAGCGGCCGCCGAGCGGGGTGCCCAGCGTCGGTGGAGCGTCGGACCGCGTCGGAATCGGATCCGACTCGGGCCGATCCTCGTTCATCGGTTGCTCGCCATGTTCCAGCCGGCGCAGGTCGTCGACCAGGATGAGCCAGGACACCACATCCACGGCGAGGTGATGGATGGACAGGACGAGCCGCGGTTGCTCTCCGCGCAGCAGCGTGGCCGACATCATTCGGCCGGCGCCGGGGTCCAGGCGCTGCACAGCGTCAGCGAGATAGTTTGCCGCACTGTGCCTTTCGATTCCATCGGCGACAGTGAGCAGTTCGGCGGCGCCGGATTGCTCCTGCGCGACGAGCACAGCGCGGCCGTCGTCGCCGGTGACCAGCCGCGAGCGCAGCGTGGGATGGGCGACCGCCAGGGCCTCCAGCCGTTGGACGACCGACTCGGGAGTGACCGCCGCATCGAGCGAGAAGACCTGGGACTGGGCGAGATAACGGTAATCGCCGTGTCCGAGGATCTCCTGGGCCAACGCGGTGAGCGGCAGCACCGTGCCCGCCGGCGTCACCTCGGCATTCCCGGGAGCGTCCCCGGACGGATCGTCCAGACGCGCGGCGAGATCGCGAAGATCGGCCGCGGCCAGCACTTCTCGCGCCGAGATGCGGTAACCGGCGCCGCGCAGCCGCGACACCAGATCGATGACGCCGATGCTGTCGATACCCAGATCCACCAGGCTGTCCAGGATGCCGACCCGCGTCCCCGCTCCCGCGCTCATCGCCTCGATCAGCGCCAGCACGGTGCCTTCGGTCTCGGTTCGCGGTTCGGCGCGGGCGGCGGTGTCGGCCGGGCGGGTCAGCAGTTCGGTCGCCACGTGCACATCGAGTTTGTCGTTGCGGTTCAACGGAATCTCGTCGACGAACGCGATGCGGGTGGGGACCAGGAATTGCGGCAGCCGGCGGGCCAGATCCGAGCGCAATCCTGCGACGGTGCCCTCGCCGACCACCAGCGCACCCAGCCGGATCCGCCCGTTCTCGGTGAAGGCCAGCGCCGCGGCGTGGCGTACGCCGTCGAGTTCGCGCAGCACCACGCTGACCTCGTCGGGTTCGACGCGGTATCCGTTGATCTTGACCTGCCGGTCGACACGGCCTTCGTAGACGACGGTGCCGTCGTCGGACCGACGCACGAGATCGCCGGTGCGATAACGCCTTTCGCCCGCCTCGCCCGCGACGAAGGCGGCTGCGGTGGCGGCGGGCCGCCCCAGATACCCGAGCGCGAGTTGCGGCCCGGAAAGGTAGAGCTCGCCCTGCCCACCGGGCGGCACCGGCCGCAGCCGATGGTCGAGCACCTCGGCGGTCATCCCGTCGAACGGGCGGCCGATGGTCGGCGCGGCGTGATCGTCCACCTCGGCCATCAGCGCCTCGACGGTCGCCTCGGTCGGGCCGTAGAAGTTGATGACACGAGTGGTCGCCAATCCCTGCAGGCGCCGCCAGGTGTCCGGACCGATCGCCTCACCACCCAGCGCGAGCACGGCCAGCGGACAGCGCTCGGATCCGGTCTCGGGATCGGTGCGGAACAGTCCGGCGGCGATCAGCCGGTTCAGCATCGACGGCGACGTATCGAAGATGTCGATCCCGAATTCGCCGATGGCGCCGACGATGCGCTCGGCATCGGTACGCACATCGTCACCCAGCAGGACCACGGTGTGACCGCTCAGCAGCGCGACCGTGGGCTGCCAGGCAGCGTCGAATCCGGTGGACCAGCCGTGGCCGATGCGCAGCGTGCGCCCGGTGGCGGCGGCGATGGGCGCGAAGATCCGCCGCTCGTGATTGCCCCAGTGGTTGAGCAGTGCGCGATGCGATACCGCGACCCCCTTGGGCCTGCCGGTCGTGCCGGAGGTGAACACCACGTAGAACGCGGCATCCGCCGACATCGTCGCTCGCTGCACACCACGGTCGCCCGCCGTAACCGCAGTGATGCCCGGGAATCGGAGGCGGCCGTCGCTGTCCGTGATCCCGTGGCGGCACTCCGCCCCTTGGGCACGGACCTCGGTCAGCACCTCGGCTCGATCCGCATCGGCGAGGACGATCCGCGCGCCGCTGGTGCTCAGCAGATAGGCCACACGATCGGCGGGGGTTGCCGGGTCGATGTGGACACAGGTGGCACCGGCGAGACCGATGGCGAAGGGAGCGTGGAGGACTCGACGGTCACGGGGCAGCATGACCGCCACCGCGTCGCCGCTGCCGACCCCAGCGGCCCGCAGTTCGTCGGCCAGCGTGCATACCGCGACACCGAATTCGGCGAAGCTCTGCTCGCCCGCCGCGTCGACTACCGCCACCCGGTCTGCCGCCGCATGCGCCGCAAGCAGCAATGCCTGGGGAACCGTCGTAGCCTCCACGGCCGGCACAGCGGGCAGCGCCTGCGCGGGCTCGACGGAAGCCGGTACGCCGGACACATCGGACGAGCTGACCGCCTCCTTTGCCGTATCGGAAAACTCTGCACCACAGTCGTATTCAGCGATCAGCACGGCGGGCTCGTCGTCGAGCAGCACGTCTACCGCACTACACTGCCGCGCGTCCACGATCCGGGTGGCGACCGCGAGGAGCCGGCGCGCCATCCGGTCGGGGTCGAAGGTGGTGAGCAGGTCGGGGCGGGTTTCGACGCGGCAGATCAGCTCGCCCTGCTCCAGCACCGGGACGACGGCGATCGGATAGTGGCTCGGGGAGTCGACGCGGCGGGCGGTCATGGTGGCGCCGCCGCCCATCGGCATGCGCGGCGCGACCGCGCCGACCGGGGAGTTCTCGAAGACCAGCAGGCTGTCGAACAACTGCCCGGCCCCGGCGTGCCGCGTGATCTCCGCGATGCCCAGATACTCGTGCGCCCGCAACTGCGCCACCGAACGCTGCAGTTCGGCGCCGATCCGCGCCGGCGTGCGCTCGTCGATCCGGACCCGCACCGGAATGGTGGTGACCAGCGCGCCGACGAGGCGTTCCGCATTCGGCAGCGAGGCATCGCGGCCGGAGGTGGTCTGACCGAAGACCACGTCGTCGCGGCCCGTGAGCCCGGAAAAAATTCGGGCCCAGGCCATTTGGAGCACGGTGTTCAGTGTGAGGCCGTTGGCGCGCGCCCAGCCGACGAGCCGGTCGGTGCCGGCGGGGTCCAGGCGCGCCTCGCCCACCACGGGCAGGTCGAGGTCCGCGGGGGCCGGTGGACCGAGCATCGGCATCGGCGCCAGACCGTCGAGCGCGGCGGCCCACGCCCGTGCCGAGGCCGCGGTATCGCGGCTCGCCAGCCACGCCGCGTGCTCGCGCAGCGGCGGAGCCGGCGGCAGCGCCGCGCCCTCCCCGCGATGCAGGGCGATCAGATCGGAGAACAACAGTGGAATCGACCAGCCGTCGACGACGATATGGTGTGCGGTGCAGACCACTTCGTAATCGCGCTCGCCGACGCGCGCCGCGACCACCCGGAACAGCGGGCCGCGGTCCAGATCGAGCCGCCGGCGCGCCTCCTGCCAGTAGAGATCGCGCGCCGCCGCCTCCGGATCGCGGGCCGAGCGCAGATCCACCTCGCGCCAGCCGATTCGCCCCTCCGAGGTGATGACCAGCACCGGATGCGGCACATCCTCGGCGAGTACGGCCGCGCCCAGATGCGGATAACGTCGCAGCACGCCGTCGAAGGCCGCACGCAAGGCCGCCGGATCGGCCAGATTCTCCACTCGCACCGCGAATGTCACGAGGTAGGGATCGATCCCCTGTGCCATCGAACTGACCGAATACAGCCCGCGCTGCAGCGGTGACAGCGCGACGACGTCGAGAATCTCCACCTCGCTCACCGCGCGGCGAACTTCTTGCCGAGTGCCGCCAGCGCGACCGAGTCCAGTCCGGAGGCGCTCATCGGCGCGACGGGTGCGCTCTGTTCGGCGGCCGGGGCGGCCTCGGCCTCGGTCAGTTGGGCTGCCATCTCGTGCACGGCCGGGAATTCGAACACCTTCTGCACGTCCAGCACATAACCGCGCTCGCCGAGCAGGGTGACCATGCGCAGCGCGGCGATGCTGTCACCGCCGAGAGAGAAGAAGGTGTCGGCGCGGCCCACCTCGTCGTCCGCGTCGAGTTCGAGCACCTCGCGAATGGTGTCGGCGATCAGCCGTTCGGCATCGGTGCTGGGCTGTCCGCCGAGCCCGGTGCCGCCCGGGTAGGCCGCGGCGCGTTCGAACACCGTCGGAAGCTCGCCATCGGGCAGCGCGGTCTCCGGCTCCGCGAGATTCAGCAGCCACCGCTCGAGACCGCTTGCGAGCGCATCGATTTCGGTGCGCCCGGCGAGTACCGGCGGAAATTCGAGAATCACCGTTACCTCTTCGCCTCCGGTGACGACGTCGGCGACGATATCGACTCCGTGCGGCCGCGCCACCCGCCGGGCGATCTCGCGCGCGTTCGCACCGACCACCTCGGTTCGGAGGGTGACCAGCGCTTGGAACGGCGCACCGGCGGCGACGGCGACGGCGCCACGCAGCTGATGTGTGATCCGCTCGATCCGGGCCGCGGCGTGGGCGCGGGCGGCGACGGCCAGCTCCGTGACCTGCTCCAGCAGCGCCCGCGCGGTGGGCGCCGAGCCGGTATCGATCCGCAACACCAGATGGTTCGCGTACGCACCGAGCGCCGAATCAGCGTGTGCCTCGGACCTTCCCGCATCGACGATGGCGACGGGCACATCACCACCCAGACCCGCCGCGCCCAGCACTGCGGCCAGCGCGGCGACCACGGACAGTTCGGCGTCGCGGTCGCCGAAGGCAGCCGCCGGAATCCGCAGGGTGCGGGTCGCGGTCGCGGCGGCGGCCGGATCCGATTCCGCGCCGGGATTTCCGGCCACTGCCAGGGTTGCCCGTTCCGGCAGATCGGCGAGCCGGTCCAGCCAGTACCCCAGGTCGGGATCGGCGGCGGCATCGGCGACCAGCGACTTCATCTGCGCCATCGCGTGGCCGCGGTACTGCGTCACCTGCTCGGCTGTCGTTTCCCCGAGCAGTTCCGCCGCCAGCAGCTCGAGACTGCGGTCGTCGGCGGCTACGGGATGAGCGGTGAGGGACAGGACGTCCCGATCGGGCGTGCGGTGCAGTCTGATTCGGATCGGCAGCTCGCGCACCGGATCGATGCGGTGCGCGGCATCCGAGCACAGCGCGGCGTCGAGTTCCGACGACGCGGTCGCGACCGTTTCGACCACCATCTCGGGTGCGTCGACGACGCGCTGGTACGGAATCCGGCGATCGTCCGGATAGACCGTGCGCAGAATCTCGTGCCGGCTCACCGCGGCCACCGCGGCGCGGTCGAGGGCGGCCGGTTCGAGGTCGCCGGTGATCTCCAGGGCGAGAAACAGATTCGTCGCCGCGACGCCGCGCAGCCGTTCCGGCAGCAGCGCTGCCTGCTGGGCCGGGGACAACGGGATACCACGCCCGCCCGTTCGCGACTCCGGCGCGGCCGCAGCGTTGTTCGGAGCAGTCGTGGCCGGCGCGGTCGTGTTCGGCACGGGCGAATCAGACATGGGTCATCAGTCCTTACTTGCCGACGGTGGCGAGCGTCGGTTCGAGCTTGTCGAGCAGATACGGCACCGACAGTGCGGTCGGCTGGTTGATGGCGTTGATCGTGATCATGTCGACGAACGAGATTCCGCCCTGGCGCACCGACGGCAGATCCGCGTAACCGGGCAGCTGGGTGAACTTCTCCTGCAGGCCCGGCGCCGCGCCGCACACCAGCAGATCGGAGGTCAGATCCCCGAGCCGTTCCGGCGACAGCGCCAGCCGTCCACCCGAGGGGGCCTCGGCGACGAGTTTCGCCGGCATGGTCATCCCGAGCCGCGTGAACACCTGGGCGGAACCGTCTTTCGGATCAGCCAGCACCATCAGCTGGGTGGGCGTGGTGAGCATGCAGGTGAGGAAGCTCTTGCCCTTCAGGCCCGGATGCTTCGCGGCGACCGCGTCGATCCTGCCGTGCACGTCGGCGACGACCTTGCCGGCCTGGTCCTGCTTGTGCAGCGCCTTACCGAGCGCGTGGACCTGGTCCTCCCACGGATCGATCTGGGCCGAAGTCAGCGGGCCGATGGTCGGGGCCAGCTTGGACAGCTTGTCGTACATGGCCTTGTCCATCAGGTAGCCCGGCGCCACGATGAGATCGGGCTCGAGTGCCGCGATCTGCTCGACGACGTCGCCGCCCATGTTCAGCGCCTTGGACTGCTGCGGCAGCGACTGCGGCAACCACGGCACGGTCATCCCCGCCCCGGCGCCGGGCACCAGATAGCCGACGGGGGTGACCCCGAGGGATACGGCCGCGTCCAGCCAGGCGGGGCCGAGGGTCACCACGCGCTTGGGCGTGCCGTCGACGGTGGTTTTCCCCATGCTGTGCTCGATCGTCACGGCCGCACCGGAATCGGTGTCGTCCGCGCCGGATCCACAGGCGGCCACGGCCGTCACCAGCCCCAGGATCAGCGCCGGCAACGTGGTTCGCAGCACCGCGGCGCGTGCTCGGACTCCGCGACGCGCGGATGTTCGACCTGGGTTCATTGCACAGCTCCTTGTACTTCGCTCCGGGCGACTCGCGATCCCGACCCTGTCGGAATCGTAGCTTAGGCTAAGCTAACACTGGCCGTCGATACCTCGACTCGGGCCGCCAATCCAGCCACCGTCGGAGTGTCGAACAGCGCTCGCACACCGATCCGCACGCCGAATTCGGCTCGGATCCAGGCCAGTAGCCGCACCGCCAGCAGGGAATGACCGCCGAGTTCGAAGAACGAATCCTCGGCGCCGATCCGCTCGCGGCCGAACATCCGCCCGAACAATTCCGCGATCCGCGTCTCCACCGCCGTATTCGGCTCCCGATACGGCTCCACCGGCGACCGCTGTGGCACCGGCAGGGCGCGGCGGTCGAGTTTTCCGTGTTCGGTCAGCGGAATCTCGTCGATGATCGCGAAGGCGCCCGGCACCATGTACGGCGGCAGCACCGCCGCCGCATGCGCTCGCACCGATTCCGGATCCACTGCGGCGCTGCCGTTTTCGCGGCGCACAGGCACGAGGTAGGCGGCGAGTACCGTGCCGAGCACGTCGTCGGTCACCGCGGCTGCCACACAGTGCGCGACATCCGGATGGGCGCCGACGGCGGCCTGCACCTCCGCGAGTTCGATGCGGTGGCCGCGCACCGTGACCTGTTCGTCGGCGCGGCCGAGAAATTCGAGCTCACCGTTTCCGTTGCGGCGCGCCAGATCTCCGGTGCGATAGAGCCGCTGTCCGGGGGCGAACGGATCGGCCACGAAGCGTTCGGCGGTTGCCGCGGCGCGGCCGAGATAGCCGCGCGCCAATTGCGCACCACCGAGGTAGATTTCGCCTGCCACGCCGGTGGGGACCAGTTGCAGCCGCTCGTCCAGCAGATACAGGGCGACGTTGCGGTTGGGACGGCCGATGGGGACGATCCGGGTTCCCTGCGGGCCCTCCACGGTGTGATGGGTGGCCGAGACGACCGCCTCGGTGGGCCCGTAATGGTTGCGGAGTTCGGCATCGAAGATGCCGGCGAAGCGGTCGGCGACCTCACCGTAGAGCGCCTCGCCGCCGACCGGCACATGACGCAGCACGCGCCACCGGCTCACCTCCGGCAGCATCAGCAAGGTGCTGAGCATGGACGGCACCATATGCAGCACGGTCACGCCGCAGCGCGAAATCAATTCCGCCACATACGGTATGTCGTCGAACGCGTTCACCTTCGGAATCACCAGGCCGGCGCCCAGAGTGAGGGGTACGAAGATGTCGAGCAGCGAGGCGTCGAAGCTGATCGACGAGGATTGCAGCAGCCGATCCTCGGCGCCCACCCCCCACTGCGCGCAGAACCCCACGAGATGTTCGGCGATCGCCGCGTGGGATACCGCGACCCCCTTCGGCGTTCCGGTGGAGCCGGAGGTGTAGATGACGTAGGCGAGGTTGCCGGGACGCAGCGGACGCACGCGATCGCTGTCGCGCGGATCGTGCTGCGACGATGTGCGCGCGGCCCGTTCCGCGGCCCGCAGATCCTCGGCATCCAGGACCAGCGCGGGCCGCGCATCGGCGATCAGGAATTCCACCCGATCCGCCGGATAGGCCGGATCGATCGGCAGATAGGCCGCACCGGCCTTCAGCACCGCGACGACGGCGACCACGAAATCCACGGAGGTACTCAACCGCAGCGCTACCACGTCCTCGGCGCCGATCCGCTGTCGAATCAGCTGGTGCGCCAACCGATTCGCACGCCGGTTCAGGTAGTCGTAGCTCAGCTCGCGATCTCCGTCGCGGGCATCGACGAGTGCGACCGCACCGGGATCCGCCGCCACCCGCCGCTCGAACAGATCGACCAGCGTGGTGGGTGCGACGGGGACGAGTTCACCGTGGGACTGCTCCAGAATGTCCGCGCGGTCGCGGACTCCGAAAATGTCCAGCTCGCCGATGCGACGCTCGGGTTCGGCGGTCGCCACGGTGAGCACGCGTACATAGTGGGTGAGGAACTGCTCGAGGATACGGGAGTCGAATTCGTCTGCCTGATAGACGATTTCGATTCGCTCGGCTACGTCGCCGGCGGTGATCACGGTGAGCGACAGCGGCATCCGGGTCGTCGGGCTGCCGACATCGACCGCTGTGGCCGCGATGCCGTCCAGGGTGAGCGACGCGGTCCGGCGGATCCCGAATTCGATGCGGGCCACCTGCTCCAGCCCGTCGCGACCACTGCCGCGCTCGGGGTTGAGGTCGGCGATCACCTGATCGATCGGCGTGCCACGGTGCCCGAAAGCTGTTGCCGCACGGTCGTTCACCTCGCGCAGACAATCGAGGAAGCTGTCCGCGGGGTCGACCGTCGTACGCAGCAGCAGCGTATTGCCGAAGTAGCCGATACCGGTGTCGTCGGCGCTCCGCACGGTGGCCGGTACGCAGACGAGGAAATCCGTTGCGGCGGTGTAGCGGTGGATCAGCGCGTCGAAGGCGGCGAGGAGCACCGTGAAGGGTGTAGCTCCTTCCCGGTGCGCGAACTCCGTCACCCGCATGGCCACGTCGGCCGGCAATTCGGCGCGGATCCGAGCGGTGCGCAGCGAGGGCAGGGGCGCGACGACGCGGCCCGGCAACTCCAACGGCTGCGGCAAGGGCGAGAGCGCGTTTCGCCAATAACTGCGAGCGACCTCGGTCGCCGGCGCAGGGGCACCACTGCCTTCGGCATCACGAAGGCTGCGCACACGGTCGTCTCCACGACTCTCCGGTGCGGCCGGAACCGTCGCCGCGTCGTAGCGGGCACCGACCTCGTCGAAGAAGATCTGCCAGGAGGCCTCGTCCCACGCGATCGTATGCACCACGAGAGTGAGGAGGAACCGCCGCTCGTCCGTGCGAATCAGCAAGCAGCGCAACGGAGTTTCGGACGACGGATCGAACGGTCGCCCCGCCTCGCGGCGGATCAGCACCTCGGCCCGGCGCTCGCGACTGGCATCGGCGAGATCACGAAGATCCACCTCCTGCCACGACGGCGTCGCGTCGGATCGCACCACGGCCCGCGGCTCGTCGTCCTCGCCGACGGTGTAGATGGTGCGCAGAATATCCTGCCGCGCGATGGTTTCGGCAATCGCCGAGCGCAACCGGTCCGCGTCCACGGCACCGGCGAGCCGGTAGACCGCACAGCAGTTGAGAGTGGTGTCCTGCGGATCACGGGTCTGCAGGAACCAGATCCGGCGCTGCCCCGCCGACAACTTCCCCGCGGCCGGCTTCTGCGCCGACAGCGCGGTCATCGCGGGGCGTCGGTGAGATAACCACCGCGTGCGAAAAAAGCGGCGCCGTCGTGTTCGGTGCCGTCGGCGGTGCGCACCCGGGTCACGAGCAGACCGAGATTGCCGCCGCGATGTGCGTCCGGCCCGCAGATCACCACGCCACCGCCCTCCTGCACGACGACTCGCCCGGGGGTTCCGCCGTAGCGGGCCTGCGACAGGGCGGCGGCGGTGATCTCCACCTTCTCGCCCCGATAGTAGGAGAACGCCCGCGGGTACGGCTCGGACAGCGCGCGCACGAACCGCTCCAGATCCACTGCGTCCCAATGCCAGTCGATGCGGCTGTCACGCTCGGAACGCTTGTGGAAATAGGTGCGCTCGGCCTTGTCCTGCGGCCGCCAGACCGCGGTGCCGGATTCGATCGCGCTCAGCGCCTCCCGCAGCGCTCCCGGAATCAATTCCATTCCGGCGAGGACGAGTTCTGTTCCGGTGGCGGTCGGGCCGATCGGCAGCGAACGCTGCACGAGGATGTCGCCGGTGTCGAGCTGTTCGTCCATCCGGTGCACGGTCAGGCCGAATTCGGATTCGCCGCTGATCAGCGCCCACAGCACGGGCGAGAAACCGGTGAACTTCGGCAGCAGCGAATCGTGCAGGTTCAGCGTGCCGTGCGGCGGCATCAGATACAGCTCCGGCGGCATCCAGGTGTACCAGCTGTTGACCACGATGATGTCGGGCTCGGCACGCTTGACCAGATCGATGGTCTCCGCATCGGCCCGCTCGGTGAGGTGGACCGGAATGCCGTGTTCGCGGGCGAGCTCCTCGACCGAATCGGACCAGATGCCCTTGTAGGCATGTTCACTCGCGGGATGGGTGACCGCGAGCACCACCTCGTGTTCCGAGTCGATCAGAGCCTGCAGCGTGGTACGACCCCAGGTCTGATAACCGAACGACACGATACGCATGAACCGAACCTCTTCCCTCGAACTAAGGGTAGCCTAGCCTACTGTTAGCTCGGTAATCATTCCGGGCGCCGACCGGCCGCGACCCGGGCCGCCACGACGGCCGGGCGGGTCGGCACCTCACCCAGCACGCGATCCGAAAGCTCGCCCAAGCAACTGAGATTCGGAAATCCCGGCCCCTGCGCCATCCCCGCGAGATTCGGCAGATAAAGCTTGGCGTCGAGGCCGGACACCGCCAGATCGTGGCCGATCGCCGCCTCCAGCCGGGCATGGGTGATGGGCCCGCCCACCGCCAGTTCCACCAGATCCGAGGTATCTGAATCGAACAGATCCAGGAACCACAGCGGCTGGCCGCCGGTGGCGTCGACCACCAGATCGAAGGCATGCATCTGGTCGGGGCGCAGTTCGTTGCGCAGCGTGAGCGCCACTCCTTCGCCGCGCTCGGCGACCCGGACCACGCGGCCCTGGAGATGATGAACGCGATTGTCCGCCAGCACGTTCTCCTGCACCCGTACCGAGAACACACCACGGTCGGTGCGGCGGATGACGTCGCGGCGCTCCTGCAGGCTCAGCGCCCGCCACTTCGCCGGATCGCTGAACAGCGCGTTCTCGAAATAACTTTCACCGCGGGTGTAGATGGTGGCCGCGGGCGAGATCACCGAGACCGTGAGGACGTCGTGGCGGACCAGTTCGTCCACCGCCGAGCCCGCGGTCTCACCGCCGCCGATCACCGCCGCCCGCGAGGAGACCGGTAGCCGGCGCTTACCCGCGAGATCCCAGAAGTCCGCGATACTCAGCACCTTCGGATGTTCGGCCAGCGCGCGGCGGCTGTCGCCCGGGCCGGTGATCATCAGTCCGTCGCAATCGATTTCGGTCTCCACACCGGAACCGTCGGCCACCGAGACCAGCCAGCCGTCGGCAGCGGGGCGGATCCGGCGCACCGCGCCCACGACCATCTCGACCTCGGCCTGGCGCGCGACCCACTGCAGATAGTGGGCCCAGACGTGGTGGTGCGGATTGGGGCGGCCCCGGTCGACCCATTCGGCATAGGTGCCGTTCTCGACCAGGAAGGAATTCCAGCTGTAGGCGATCATCGACCGGTCGATCGCGCGGTTGTGGCCGCGTGCCCAGGTGGAGTGGTACGGGAAGCCGATGTCCTTCTCGGGGCTGGTGCCGAGCCGGTGCTGGCCGTCGGTCCATCCGCCGCTGGGCAGCCAATTGCCGCCCACCGCATGGGGTTCCACCACCACCACGCGTGGAGCGGGTAGCCCCAGGTCCCGCAGCACCCGGGCCTTCGCCGCCACTGCCATCGCTTTCGGCCCGGCTCCGACCACGAGAAGCGTCTTCACTGGTACTCCCGTTCTGTGATTCCAGCCACCGCTCAGCCGGGCGCCGGGGCGTTCAGCTGGGCAGATCCGACATATCGGGAAGAGCGGATCCGCCCGAAGTCGACTGAGTACTACCTACCTTTGCATAGGCTTACCTTATATTGCTTAGTGGTGCCAGCCCTTGCGGAACGATTGCGAGGCACGGCACTCCTGTCCCACAACTGATCGGATACGACCATGATCAAGATCAAATCCCGTGCCGTTGCGGCGTTTTCGCTGGCCGCCGTGGTCTTCGCCGGCGGCGTCGCCTCCGTGACCCCGGCCGTCGCCGCGCCGATCGCCGCCCCCGTCCACGCCGCCGCCCCGGGTGTCGGCGAGTTGCAGAGCAAGCTCGAGCTGGTGCTCGACCCGAACGGTTCGCGGTCCGCCCGCGCCAACGAGCTGGAGGCCGGCGAGGCCGGGCTGGGCCTGGTCGACCAGGTCGGCGGCGTGATGGCCACGGTGCCCGGATTCCAGTGGCAGGCCGTCGCGCCCGTGAACGTCCAGGGCGACACCCTCACCCATAACCTGCAGATCAACGTCCCCGGCTTCGATGCCATGTACATCGAGCTGAAGTGGAAGGACATCGACGGCACCTGGAAGCTGACCCGCGAATCCGAGTGCACGATCGCCTATTACGCGAACCTGCCCTGCACCGTCTAGTGCGGCACGCGCAGTGCCGGTCCCGGATGCGCGGCCGACGCGCACTCCGGGAACCGGCGCCGGCGCGATGACAGCCCGGGCAGGATCCGTCTCCACGCGGCGGCCGCCGCGGCCCCCGATCGCGGCGGTGACTAGGGTCGATGTGTGCGACGCCGGCAACAGCCGCCGCTGCCCAAGCGCCACGGACTCGATCCGGCGCGGCTGCGGTTACCCGAAGACGGAACCTGGGCGACCATCCGCGACCATCTGGTCCATCGGCTCCCCCGGGTCCCCGCCGCGCGCATCGACGAGATGCTCGCCGATGGCGACATCGTCGATCTCGACGGACCGATCGTGCCGGACGCACCCTATGTGCCCGGGGGCGCGGTGTGGTTCCACCGCGATCTCCCCGACGAGACACCGGTGCCGTTCGACGTCACCGTGGTGCATCGCGACGACCACCTGCTCGTCGTCGACAAACCGCATTTCCTGTCCACGATTCCCCGCGGGCAGCACATCCTCGAGACCGCACTCGTCCGGTTGCGGCGCGATCTGGACCTTCCGGATCTGGTGCCCGCGCACCGGCTGGACCGGACCACGGCCGGACTGATCCTGTTCATCGTCGATCCGGCGCGGCGCGGGGCGTATCAGACTCTGTTCCACAAGCGCCGGGTGCACAAACAGTACGAGGCGATCGCACCCTACGATCCCGAACTCCCCCTCCCCCGCACGGTGCGCAGCCGGATCGTCAAGGAGCGCACCGTACTTCGCGCCTTCGAGGTCGAGGGCGAGCCCAACGCGGAAACGCTGGTCGAGCTGATCGAGCACCGCGACGGCCTCGGCCGCTACCGGCTGAGCCCGCACACCGGCCGCACCCATCAGCTGCGGCTGCACATGAACGGGCTCGGAATCCCGATCCTCGGGGACGACTTCTATCCCGACCTCACCGATCGCCCCGTGGACGATTTCACCCGGCCGCTGCAACTGCTGGCCGCACGGCTCGCCTTCACCGACCCGATCAGCGGGGCGGAGCGGGTATTCGACACCACCCGGACGCTGCAGGCGTGGACGGATCACGCGGGCTGGTGCGGCGGAGGGACCGGATAGCAGCGACTCGTTCCGCCTGCGAGCCGCGACCGGCGGCGCGGCGACGGTGACCCGCCGAACACGGCACACCCGCCCGGATGAACGTAGACTGGCGACGATGTCTCGAAACGATAACGGGGTTGCGCAGTCCTCGGCCCCGGTCGGCCCGGGGCGCCGGTTACACGCCTACCTCGACGTCGCCGTCGTGGTGACGGTGCTCGCCGGGACGAATCTCATCGCGCATTTCACCTCGCAATGGGCCAATTTCGCGACCGTTCCCGCGGCCGCGGTGATTCTCGTGCTGCTGATGCGACAACGCGGGCTCGGCTGGGCGGAATTGGGACTTTCACCGCGGCAGTGGCGCCGCGGAACGCTCTATGCGCTCGGTGCGGTCGCGATTGTCGTGGGAGCCGTGGCGATCGGCGCGCTACTGCCGATTACGCGGCCGTTCTTTCTCGCGAATCGATATGCGACCTTGTCCGGGGCATTGATCGCCTCGATGATCGTGATTCCGCTGCAAACGGTGATTCCGGAGGAACTCGCCTTCCGCGGCGTACTGCACGGGACACTGGATCGGGCGACCGGCGCGCGCGGCGTATTCATCGTCGGCTCATTGCTTTTCGGCTGCTGGCATATCGCCTCGTCGCTCGGCTTGACCAGCGGGAATCGCGGGTTGAGCACACTGTTAGGCGGCGGTGTCGGCGGCCGGATCGCCGGAATCGCCCTGGCCGTCCTGGCGACCGCGGCCGCCGGCGTGATCTTCACCTGGTTGCGCCGGCGCAGCGGAAGTCTGCTGGCGCCGATCGCACTGCACTGGTCCCTCAACGGCGCGGGCGCGCTCGCGGCGGCCATTGTCTGGCACACCGCGGTGCACTGAAATTCCGCTGTCCCAGCCGAATTCGCAAATCGCCGAGCCGAACAGCCCATTTGCATATTCACCCGAACTGATGTTCGGTGAAAGCGTTGACCCCGCCGATGGTCGGCGATTACTCTCTCACCTCGATCACACATATGTTCGAGTACTCGGGTAATCGACCTCGGTAGCGCGGCCGCTGCCGGGAAAGGCACGCCATGCTCGACGAGCAGTCGACCACCACGACCGCCGTCCCTCCGGCGGACTCCGCGCACCTTCCGCTCCGCGACACGGAACGGACCGGCGCAGACGCACACTTCGGGGAGATCTCCGTGGAGGAACCATCGAATGGCGCGGCCCGACGCCGGCGCACCGCCGAACATTCCCCGCAGGCGGAGCTGAACGCGTTGGCGCGGCGGGTGGCGACCGCGCGGGGCAAGCTGCCCCTGCAAGCGGACCCGGCGCTGTTCGCCGAACTGTCCGATCGGGAGATCGCCGCCGAACGCGATCTCGCCGAATGGATTCGCACCCAGCGCCGCCGGCAACGCAAACGCGCGGTGACGGCGCAGCTGTCGGCCGAGAAGCGTGATCGCCGCGTCGCCCTGGCACTGCGCCGGGCCGACGACGCGGACGCCCGCTGGCACCGGCGCGCCCGCGCGGCCCGCATGCGGGTGTCGAATCCCGATGCGCGCCTGGCCCAACTGTTCCGCCGCGCCGAATGGTCCTCGCGGGCGCTGATCGGCGTCGTCGTGCTCGGCATGGTCTGGGCGGGCGTGAACGTCCAGCACAACCTCGTCCCCAGCGGCGACATGTCGGATCCGCTGTACTGGCTCAGTTACGGCTTCGAGGCGATGATCTCGATCCCGATCATCACGATCATGGTCGTCGCCACGACCGCTGCCCGATGGGGTCGCGACATCGACCGCGGCAAGGTCGTATTCCTGGAAACCGCACTGCTCGGCGTCACCATCGCGCTCAACGCCGGCCCGCATCTGGTGGCGGGCGAACCGGCACGCGCCGCCGAGGCCGCCGTCGCCCCGGTCATGGTCGGCGTCGTAATCTGGTTGCACGCCTGGGTTTCCGCGCGCTATGCGCAGCTCATCGACGACATCCCGATGGAAGACATCGACTCCGATCTCCCGCCGACCGGCTACCGCCCGAGCTACCGCCCGGACGATCTTCCGGAGTGGGCGGAGGCACGTCCGCTGCCCGACAGCGCGGGATCCGTGGAATTCCCCAGCTATCCCCAGCTCCCGTCGACGACTGCACCGCAACCGGTTTCGGTGGCGGGATGGGATGCCGCGCTGCGGCTCGCGGATGCGGTGGAGAACGGCCGGCCGCCGGCTGCGGCCGTGGCCGTGCCCCCAGCGAAGACACCGCCGACCACGCAGGCCGCGGCCCCCGTCGAACCTGCCGCGGCATATGAGGTCCTCACCGAGGCGACGGCGATCGACGACTCTTCCGACGCGGCACCGGCAAAGACCACGGCACCAACGGAATTCGAGGAGGCCGAGGCGCCCGCGCGATCCGATGAGCGGTCGGGATCGCACGGCGCCGGGCTGCGGATCGTGTCCGACGAACCGCACAAGACGCGCACGCGGCGAGCCGTCGACGATGCCGTGCAGTTGGTGCTGGGTGAGCCGGTCACCGAAGCACCGCGACCGGCCGCTGCCGACGTCGACCGCACGACAACACCGGACGACTCCACCGACCTTCCCGGCGTCGCGGAGGTGGCCGAGGTGGACGAGGCCGAATTCGCCGATGTCGAATCCATCGCCGTCGATTCCGCCGCTATCGATGCCGCGGAGGAAGAGACCGGCGAGGTCGCCATCCGGTCGGTCGCGCACGAGATCCGCCGTCGCGGCCTGTCCAAGCTGTCGGTCGACCAGCTCGCCGAAATCCTGACCCTCACCGACGAATCGTGGACTCCCGCCGCGATCGGTGCCGCCATCGGCCTGCCGGGCTCCCGGATCCTGGGAATTCTGGAGGCGGCGCGCCGCATCACCACGCCGGTGGCGGTCGGCGGCTGAACGCCGATTCGCACCGCCACCACCAGGCGGTTCAGGCGCCTCGAAGGGGCTGATAAGGAACCTCACAGGCTCGGTCGTAATCATGGAGTGCGACGACCGACTCGAGGAAGCAGATGATCGACACCTTTCCGCGAGCGCATTCGTCGGCGACCTTGCTGCGCGACGGACGGTGCTCCTGCCCACGGATCACGGCACGATGAGTACGGCGACTGCGACATCGGTCCGAGGTAAGCCCACCACCGTCACGACCGAATCGGGGGCGGCCGGGCGGCCTCAGCCGTCGCGGCCCTACCTGCATCAGGTCAACCTGTTCCGGATCCTGACCTTCGCCTGTGTGATCGCCGTCCACGTGATCGACAGATCCAGTGACCCGAACAATGTGTCGGCGAACGGGGCCATGGTGCTGCTGCACTTTCCCCGCGAGGCCTTCTTCACGCTGACCGGATTCGTCCTGATCTACCAGTACGCCGACCGGTCCTTCGACGCGCCGCACTTCTGGCGCCGGCGCTTCGCGCTGGTCGGCATCCCCTACGTCATCTGGTCGGTGTTCTACTGGGGCTATTCGGTGGTCGCCGGCATTCATCAGGAGTCCGTGGCGGGCGCGATACGGCGGTTGGCGGTCGAACTGGCGACCGGTGAAGCCTGGTATCAGTTGTACTTCCTGCTGGTGTCGATGCAGATCTACCTGCTGTTCCCGCTGTTGCTCCGATTCGTGCGCTGGACGGCCGGCCACCACAGGTGGGTGCTGGGGACGAGCGCGCTCGTGCAACTGGGCATGCTGTGGGCGCTGACGCATCCGCCAACCCTCACCGGAATGCCGGCGCAACTGTGGAATCACCTCTACGTGACGGTACTGCCGTACCAGTTCTACATTCTGTTCGGCGCGGTCGCCGCATGGCATATCGGCACCGTCGACCGTGCCGTGCGCCGCTTCGGCCCGCTGCTGATCGTCGGCACCCTCCTCGGGGCGGCGGGCGCCGAGTGGTTGTATCGGCGCGCGGTCGCGGGCGGCACCACACCGTGGCAGGCCGACAATGTCTTCAACCCCTACATGGCCGTCTATTTTCTCGCGCTGATCGTCGGTCTCTACACCGTGAGCACCTGGTGGTCCTGGCTGCGCCCGAAGTACCGCATCGTCGGCCGTATTTCCCGCTACGGCTCCGATCGCTCCTTCGCGGTCTTCCTGATGCATCCGATCGTGCTGGAAGTGCTGATCCCCCTTTATCCCCGGCTGCACGACGCGGTCGGCGCGGCGGGTGCGACGGTGCTGTTGTTCGTCGCGGTCCTGGCGGTCACCCTCGCGGTCGTCGGCGCGGTGCGCCACGCACCCGGCAGTATCTATCTCACCGGCCGGGCACGGATCGACGGCCCGATCCCGCTCGTTCGCCGATTGCGGTCGATCGGCCCGGCATCGCCGCGGCGTGTGACCGCCCTCGACACCGGTCACGCACTCTCGGAGTCGTACGGACGGCAGTCGTCCGCCGAGGCGCCGGCGGCGTAACGCGCGGCGGCGTCCGGGACGGCGGGGGCAGAGCCACTGGTGTGGCGGTACGCATCGGCCAGGGCGGCGAGTTCGGCGGCGGTGAGAACATCCTCGATCCGATCGAAGCCGTTCGGCGCCCGCTGCGCCACGGCGTGCAGGACGCGGTCCATGGGCATATCCCGGTTCGCCAGCACGATGGTGTTCACCGCCTCCCGCCGGACCCGTTCGTATCGCGCGAGCCCGGCGATCGGGTCGGCGGCCGCTGCCAGCTCGCACGCCACGGCGCGGGCGTCGAGAATCGCTTGCGACCCGCCGTTGGAACCGACCGGATACATCGGATGCGCGGCGTCACCCATCAGCGTCACGCGTCCGGAACCCCAGCGCGACAAAGGGTTCCGGTCGACCATCGGATATTCGAGCACTTCGGCACTGGCGCGCAGTAGTGCCGGAACATCGACACCGGCCAGGTGCCAACCTTCGTAGTGCGGCAGCACATCCGCCAACCGCCCGGCGCGATTCCAGTCGGGGTTCTGCACCCCGGCATCGTGGACACGCACCTCGGCGACCCAGTTCACCAGCGCACGCCCACGCCGGTGCGCACCACCCGAGATCGGGTACATCACGAATTTCGCGGCGCGATTGGAACCGGCGAGCACCATCGTCCGCCCGTCCAGGAACGGACGAATCTCGCTGACTCCGCGCCACATTCGAATGCCGTTCCACAACGGCCGCCCCTCCTCCGGATGCAACTGCGCGCGGACCGTGGAATGCAGACCGTCGGCGCCGATCAGCACATCCGCGGTCTCCACGACGTCGGTGCCGGCGGCGCGGTCGAGGAACCGGCAACGCACGCCGTCGCCATCCTCGGCGAACGATTGCAGCACCATTCCTTCGCGCACGGCATCGGATCCGAGTCGACGGCGCACCAGATCCAGGAGCAGACCCTGCAATTCGCCGCGGTGCACCGAGTATTGGGGCCACGGGTGCCCCGCGGCGAGTCCGCGCGGCTCACTCCAGATGTGATTTCCGAACCGGTCGAGATGCACCGCGGTGGAGGTGGCGATCGCGCAATCGTCCAGTGCCGCACCGAGTTCCAGTTCATGCAGCTCCCGCACCGCATGCGGGAGCAGATTGATTCCGACGCCGAGCGGGCGAAGCTCACCGACCGCGTCCAGCACGACGGCCTCGATCCCCACCCGGTGCAAGCATGCCGCCGCGGTCAATCCGGCGATTCCGGCGCCTGCGATCAGAACCCGCATCACCGCACCCCCGGCTCGTCGATGGCCGGCGCCCCACCCACGATTCCGCTCCTCCCGACGACCCGAATCTACCGATTCGCGGTACGCGATGCAGAGCGGTCGTTCACCGGTGGTGGAAATGCCGCGCACTCGGCACCACTGTTCCTCGACCCATTCGAGGTATTCGATATCGGCATCGCCGCTACCCCCGCGGTGGCAGCAGACGCCCGGTGAACCCGGCTGCCACCAGCCGGTCGTATGCGGCGCAAACCTTCTCCGGAACGTCCTGCTCGATCGCCCAGCCCTCGGCCGCGTATCGCCACACACGTTGCGTATCCCCCACCAGCATCGTGACCACCCGCTCCACATCACCGATCCGCGCCACATAATCGTCGAGCGATTCCGGCAGCGAACCGCACACCACCTCGACCTCCGGCCACCGCATCCGGCAGGTCGCATAACTGCGCCGCTGTTGATACGGCCGGCAGATCAGCAGAACGGATGTCACGACGCGGCCGCACTCGCGCAGCATCGCACGCGAAAAGTCGATGTTCTCAGCGGTATTCGTGGCCCGAGGCTCGACGAGCACGGCGTCGTCCGGAACCCCCAGCGCGACAGCGTGTTCGCGGTAGTGGATCGCTTCCCCCGCCGGAAACTCGGCGACCGTCGTGGGCGCGTTCGCGCCGCTGAACACGATCGTCGAAAAGATCCCCCGCCGAAACAACTCGGCCGCATACGTCGCCACCCCGATGTCATGGCTCCCCAACCCGATCCCGACATCCACCGGCCGCACATCATGACCCATGAGGTTGTACTCCCACAGGGTGCGCACATCGGCCCGGATGGAGTCGGGCCAACCCTTCCAGCTCACAGCGACCGCCGACGGTCACTCATCGAGATCATCCGGAAACAACCGAAATGCACGGAAGCGATTCAGCGGGCGCAGCACCCGAAAATCCCTGCGGTCCAACGTCAGAATGGCGTCGGTGTCGAATTCGGCGGCCAGCACGACGCTTACAGCATCGACCAGATCAAGATTCAGCCCCTCGTATGCGGCCCGGACACGAAGAGCTGTTCTCAGGCGATCGGCGCCCATCTCGCCCAGCACAAGTCGTCCTGCCTCGATCCGATCGGCGAGCAACGCGACGATGCGGTCGGCAATTTTCCGATCGCCGCGCACGCTCGCCACATGATGCACTTCGGTGAGCGCCAGCTGACTGGTCACCAGCGTGCTCGCGCTATCGGCGGCACGCCGCACCGCGAAATGTTCCGGATCCGAGCGATTGAACAGGGCGAGCAGACCCGAGGTATCGGCGACGACGATCATGCGGACCGATTCATCGCGCCCCGGATTTCCTCCTTACGGATCGGGCCGCCCAGATCCACCGTGTCATCCTCGTCGACGAACGCGACGTCCCAGCGCCGGTGGGCCAGAAGATACATCCGGACCGCATCACGAACGATCTCACTCTTGGCACGCCCCTCCTCCTGGGCCTGCGCATCGAGCTCCGCTCCCTCGTCCTCGGGAAACCGCATCGTCCACGCCATGGCACGATGATACCAGGGTAGATACCACAGATGGGCCGCCCCGCAACACACGAAGGCCCGCTTCCCAACCGGGAAGCGGGCCTTCGCGATTCGACTACACAGCCGAGGCGGAGAAGAGGCTTACTTCGCCTTCTCCAGGACCTCCACCAGCCGCCACCGCTTGGTGGCAGACAGCGGACGGGTCTCCATCAGCTGCACGCGGTCGCCGACACCGGCGATCTCGTTCTCGTCGTGCGCCTTCACCTTCGAGGTGGTGCGGATGATCTTGCCGTAAAGCGGGTGCTTCACACGATCTTCCAGCTCGACCACGATGGTCTTGTTCATCTTGTCGGAGACGACGTAGCCGATGCGCACCTTGCGCGAGCCACGCTCCTCCTGCTTGGCCGGCGTCTTGGCCGGGCCCTTGGCGTCACTCATGCCGCGTCTCCCTTGCCTTCAGGACCGGAGGCCAGGCCGAGCTCGCGCTCACGCATGACCGTGTAGATGCGCGCGATCTCGTGACGAACCACACGCAGGCGCCGGTTGTTCTGCAACTGGCCGGTCGCCATCTGGAAGCGCAGGTTGAACAGCTCTTCCTTCGATTCACGCAGGCGGGCGACGAGCTCGTCCTCGTTGAGCTCGCGCAGGTCTGCGGCCGGAGTTCCGGTAGCCATCAGAACTGCTCCTCCCTGGTCACGATCCTGCACTTCATCGGGAGCTTGTGCATCGCGCGGCGCAGGGCCTCGCGAGCGGTCTCCTCGTTCGGGTAAGACATCTCGAACATCACGCGACCCGGCTTGACGTTCGCGACCCACCACTCCGGCGAACCCTTACCGGAACCCATGCGGGTTTCGGCCGGCTTCTTGGTCAGCGGGCGATCCGGGTAGATGTTGATCCAGATCTTGCCGCCACGACGGATGTGGCGGGTCATCGCGATACGCGCCGACTCGATCTGCCGGTTGGTGACGTACGCCGGCTCCAGAGCCTGGATGCCGAAGTCACCGAACGCCACCGAGGTGCCGCCCTTGGCCATACCGGTACGACGGGGGTGATGCTGCTTGCGGTGCTTGACCTTGCGGGGCATCAACATGGGTCAGCCCTCCTGATTCTCTGCCGGAGCCTCCGCCACCGCGGTGGCGGCCCGTCCGGCCTCAGTGCTGGTCGCGGTGGTACCGGCCGAACCGGACCGCCGCGGACGGCTCGGCCGCTCCCGACGCTCGCGACGCTCGGGCTGCGCGGCGGCGGCGGTGACCTCACGCTTGCCGCCGACGATGTCGCCCTTGTAGATCCACACCTTCACGCCGATGCGGCCGAAGGTGGTGCGAGCCTCGTACAGGCCGTAATCGATGTCGGCGCGCAGCGTGTGCAGCGGCACCCGACCCTCACGGTAGAACTCCGAGCGCGACATTTCGGCGCCGCCGAGGCGGCCCGAGCACTGCACTCGAATGCCCTTGACATTCGGCGAACGCATGGCCGACTGGATGGCCTTGCGCATCGCGCGACGGAACGCCACACGGTTGGACAGCTGCTCGGCCACACCCTGGGCAACCAGCTGCGCATCCGACTCGGGGTTCTTGACCTCGAGGATGTTCAGCTGAACCTGCTTGCCGGTGAGCTTCTCCAGCTCGGCGCGGATGCGGTCGGCCTCGGCGCCGCGACGGCCGATCACGATGCCCGGACGCGCGGTGTGGATGTCCACCCGGACGCGGTCACGAGTGCGCTCGATCTCGACCTTCGAGATGCCGGCCCGCTCCATACCCGTGCTCAGCAGCTTGCGGATGGCTACGTCTTCCTTGACGTATTCCTTGTACTGCTTGTCGGCGTACCAGCGGGACTTCCAATCGGTGGTGATACCGAGGCGGAAGCCGTGGGGATTGATTTTCTGTCCCATTTACTTAGCCCCTCCCTTCCGGCGGCTACGAGCCGGGGCGGCGCTGGCGACGCTCTCGACCTCGATCGTGATGTGGCTGGTGCGCTTGCGGATCCGGAACGCGCGGCCCTGGGCGCGCGGCTGGAAACGCTTCATGGTCGCGCCCTCGTCGACATACGCCGTCGAGATGACCAGGGTGTCGGGGTTCAGGCCGAAGTTGTTCTCGGCGTTCGCCGCGGCGCTGGCCACGACCTTGGCGACGGGTTCGCTGGCGGCCTGCGGTGCGAAGCGCAGGATGTTCAGCGCATCCTCGACCCGCTTGCCGCGGACCAGGTCCACGACGCGGCGAGCCTTCATCGGAGTGACGCGAACGTGCTTCGCGGTCGCGCGCGCGGTCGGGTTCTGAAGCGTGGTGTCTTGTTCGCTCATCGCCGCTTGCTCTTCCGATCTTCCTTGACGTGGCTCCGGAACGTCCTGGTCGGCGCGAACTCACCGAGCTTGTGCCCGACCATGTTCTCCGAGACGAACACCGGCACGTGCTTGCGGCCGTCGTGGACCGAGAACGTGTGGCCGATGAAATCGGGGATGATGGTCGAACGACGCGACCAGGTCTTGATGACCTGCTTGGTGCCCTTCTCGTTCTGGACGTCCACCTTCTTGAGGAGGTGTTCGTCGACGAACGGGCCCTTCTTGAGGCTGCGTGGCATCTTTAACCTCCTCCTTAACGCTTCTTGCCGCGGCGGCGGACGATGAGCTTGTCGCTCGGACGGTTGGGCTTACGAGTACGGCCTTCGGGCTTACCCCAGGGCGAGACCGGGTGGCGACCACCGGAGGTCTTGCCCTCACCACCACCGTGCGGGTGGTCGACGGGGTTCATGACGACACCACGGACCGTGGGGCGGCGACCCTTCCAGCGCATACGGCCGGCCTTACCCCAGTTGATGTTCGACTGCTCGGCGTTGCCGACCTCGCCGACGGTGGCGCGGCAGCGCACGTCGACGCGGCGGATTTCGCCGGAGGGCATACGGAGGACGGCGTAGGCGCCTTCCTTACCCAGCAGCTGGATGCTCATACCGGCGGCACGAGCCAGTTTGGCGCCACCGCCCGGACGCAGCTCCACCGCGTGAATGGTGGTACCGGTCGGGATCGAGCGCAGCGGCAGGTTGTTGCCGGGCTTGATGTCGGCGCCGGCGCCGGACTCGATCCGCGTGCCCTGGGCGATGCCCTTGGGCGCGATGATGTAGCGCTTCTCGCCGTCCGCGTAGTGCAGCAGGGCGATGTTGGCGGTCCGGTTCGGGTCGTACTCGATGTGAGCGACCTTGGCCGGGATGCCGTCCTTGTCCAACCGGCGGAAGTCGATCAGACGGTAGGCCCGCTTGTGACCGCCACCGCGATGACGGGTGGTGATCCGGCCGTGCGCGTTACGACCACCGGACTTGGTGAGCGGGCGCAGCAGCGACTTCTCGGGAGTGGACCGGGTGATCTCGGCGAAGTCCGAAACGGACGACCCGCGCCTACCCGGCGTAGTCGGCTTGTACTTACGGATTGCCATGAGTTCTTCTCTGCTTTCTGAAGATCCGACCGCTTAGGCGACCGGGCCTCCGAAGATCTCGATGGGCTTGCTGTCGGCCGAGATGGTCACGAGCGCGCGCTTGGTGCTCTTGCGCTGGCCGTAACCGAAGCGGGTCCGCTTGCGCTTGCCCTGACGGTTGGCAGTGTTGACGCTGGTGACCGTGACGCCGAAAACCTTCTCGACGGCGATCTTGATCTGCGTCTTGTTCGAGTCCGGGTGCACCAGGAAGGTGTAGGTGCCCTCTTCGATCAGCCCGTAGGACTTCTCGGAGATCACCGGCGCGAGCAGAATGTCGCGGGGGTCGGCGATGGTGGTCACTTGCTTTCCTCCTGTGCAGACTCGGCCGGGCCGTGCACGAACGCGTTGAGCGCCTCGACGCTGAACACGACGTCGTCGCTGAGCAGCACGTCGTAGGTGTTCAGCTGGTCCGGCGCGATCGGGTGCACACCCTGCAGGTTCGCCACGCTCTTCCACGCGGTGACATCTTCGCGGCCCACCACGACCAGCACCTTCTTGCGGTCCGACAGCTCGGCCAGGAAGTTCTTGGCGGCCTTGGTGGACGGCGTCTGGCCGGAGACCAGTTCGGTGATGACGTGGATGCGCTCGTTGCGGGCCCGGTCCGACAGGGCGCCACGCAGGGCGGCGGCCTTCATCTTCTTGGGCAGACGCTGCGAGTAGTCGCGCGGCTGCGGGCCGTGCACGGTGCCACCGCCGGTGAACTGCGGCGCGCGGGTCGAACCCTGGCGGGCGCGGCCGGTGCCCTTCTGGCGGTACGGCTTCTTACCACCGCCGCGGACGTCGCCGCGGGTCTTGGTGGCGTGCGTGCCCTGGCGAGCCGCGGCCTGCTGGGCCACGACGACCTGGTGCATCAGCGCGATGTTGGCGGTCGCGTCGAAGATCTCCGCGGGGAGCTCGACGGTGCCGTTGGTCTTGCCGCCCGGCTCTTTCACCGGAAGCGTCAGGTTGGTCTTAGTGTCGGTGCTCATGCCCGGGCACCACCCTTCGCAGCACTCTTGACGATCACGATGCCGCCCTTGCGGCCCGGGATCGCGCCCTTGATCAGCAGCAGGCCGTTCTCGGCATCCACCTTGTGGACCGAGAGGTTCTGCGTGGTCACGCGGTCGTTACCCATCCGGCCGGCCATCCGCATGCCCTTGAACACGCGGCCGGGGGTGGAGCAACCACCGATGGAGCCCGGCCGGCGGTGCACGGCCTGCGCACCGTGGGCGGCGCCCTGGCCACGGAAGCCGTGGCGCTTCATGACACCGGCGTAGCCCTTGCCCTTGCTGGTGCCGGTCACGTCGACGTAGGTGCCCTCTTCGAAGACATCCGCCGACAGTTCCTGGCCCACCTCGAACGCGGCGGCGTCGGCGACGCGGATCTCGGCGACGTGGCGACGCGGGGTGACACCGGCCTTGGTGAACTGCCCGGCGACGGGCTTGGTCACCTTGCGCGGGTCGATCGCGCCGAAGGCGAGCTGAACGGCGGAGTAGCCGTCGCGCTCCTCGGTGCGGATCTGGGTCACGACGTTCGGTCCGGCCTTGACGACGGTCACCGGAACGACGCGGTTCTTCTCGTCGAACACCTGGGTCATGCCGAGCTTGGTGCCCAGGATGCCGGCCGCCGGCCTGTTCTTGTTGTCAGTCATATCTGCAATCCCCGTCACTGAATGTTGACGTCGACGCTGGCCGGCAGATCGATGCGCATGAGCGCGTCGACCGTCTTCGGCGTCGGGTCGAGGATGTCGATCAGCCGCTTGTGCGTGCGCATCTCGAAGTGCTCGCGCGAGTCCTTGTACTTGTGCGGCGAGCGGATGACGCAATACACGTTCTTCTCGGTCGGCAACGGCACCGGCCCGACGACGCGGGCACCGGTGCGGGTCACCGTCTCGACGATCTTGCGTGCAGACGCATCGATCGCCTCATGGTCGTAGGCCTTGAGCCTGATGCGGATCTTCTGTCCCGCCACGCTGAGTGTCCTTTTCTCCGCTTACGTTGTGACCCAGGAGCTTTCGCTCCCGAACCACCCTCATTTGCACAGCCCGAACACACGAAGACGCATCAGCCACCAACACGACCGGGGCGCACCCGATCCATCGCCGCTGTTCATCTGTCATGGTTCTTCCGGTCCACGCGGTCGGGCGTGTCGCCCCTCCGCTCATTCTTCGACCCCGGGCATATTTCACCTGTTGGGTCTCGGAACTTCGTCCCGGACGTACCCGCGCCGGACTCGACGCCGATACTCAGTGGGTCCTGCTCACCTACGGGCGATGGACACACACCACCGCTGCAGGCAACCCGAACAGTATGCCCGAGGCCCCCCACCCACTCCAAATCGGGGGTCGTCCGTCCCCGCGGACGCGCCGCGGCCCTGGTCGGACGGTACCGGACCGCGCGGCGGCGCGTCGAACTTACTCCAGAGTAAGGTGTTGCCATGACCACAGAGACCGCTACCTACCGCGGCTGGAAGAAGCTCCCCGACAACCGCCTCGGACATGCCCTGTTCTCGGTCGGCATGATCGCCCGCGTCCCCTACTTCGGCACCGTCGTGCCGAACGTCGTGCGGCTGGAACCGGGATTGTGCGAGGTCACCGCGCCCAAGTGGTTCGGGATCCACAATCACCTGGGCACCTTCCACGCGATCGCGGCCTGCAATCTGGCCGAGGTCGCGATGGGCATGCTGAGCGAGGCCACGGTTCCGACCACCCACCGCTGGATCCCCAAGGCGATGAACGTGCAATACCTGGCCAAGGCGGAATCCGGCCTGCGCGCGGTCGCGAAACTCGACCGGATTCCGGATTTCGCGACCCTCACCGAAGGGACGGAAGTGGTCGTCCCGGTGTCGATCTACGACAAACACGGCGTCGAGGTCGTGCACGCCGACATCACCACCTGGGTGACGCCGAAGTAGCCGATCGGCCCGGCTCAGCAGGGCGGAGGCGGCGGCGCGCCGGCGACCGCGGCCGTGATCTCGGCGATCGCGCGCGGATTCGACAGCAGATCGTTGTGGCTGACCGCCAGCGCCGGGCACCCGTCCTGGATCCAGATATTGCGGTTGTCGCCTTGCGGATCGGCCAGCAATGCGGTCTCCGCCGGGGTGATCACCTCGTCGGTGCGGCTCGCGATCGCGGTGTAGCGGATCCCGGGCTCGGTTTCGCCGTGGGCGTTGAGCCGGGTCAATGTCGGCGTGCCCGGAACCTGCTCGGCGCCTGCGGGACCGAAGACCTGGGCCGCGGTCTGCTCGCCGTCCATCCCGATGGCCCCGTAGAACGGGAACATCTTCGGCAGGCCTTCGAAGGTCGAACCCCGGTAGGGCGTGCCGACTGTGACCACGCTGTCCACCACGCCCGGATGGCGGCGCACATACTCCCGAATCTCGGTGCCGCCGGTCGAATGCCCCACCATCTCGACCTTCGGCGCGCCGGTCACCCCGCGCACCATGGCGACGAACGCGGCCAGTTGCACCGCTTGCGAGCCGATATCGGCCACGCCGTAGACGACGTTGCCCTGTACGGCCGCGGCGACCGGGCCCAATCCGGGCCAGCCGGCCTCGGAGACACCGTTCAGTCCGAGCGTCGGCAGCGGTACCCGTCCCACATCGGCGGCGAAGACGCAGTAGCCCTGGCTGCGCAGCGCGGGGGCCAGCGCGCCGAAGCTGCGCTGGGCGTCGGTCGCCGCACCGTGCGCCAGGATCACCGGATAGGGCTTGTCACGGGTCGGGCGACAGGAGAAATCGTTCGCGCCGGCCAGCGGCGGAACGTCCATCGCGAAGGCGTGCGCTCGCGGCGCGCGGCCGGCCGCGACGGCGATCAGCGCGCACAGGAGCACGGAGATCGTGGCGAACCGCACCGCACTCATGGCAGCCCAGGGTAGCGGAAGGATTGCTCGCCGCCGTCCGGCCGCACCTGGGCGCCCGGTGACGAATCAACGCCCTCAGCAGGGCGGGGGCGGCGTGCCCGCGACGGCGGCGGTGATTTCGGCGAGCGCGCGCGGATCCGACAGCATCGCGTCGTGGGCGACGACGAGGGTGGGGCATCCGTCCTGCAGCCAGATGTTTCGGTTGCCGCCCTGCGGATCGCTCAACAGGGCCGTCTCCGGAGGGGTGATGACCGTATCGTCGCGGCTGGCGATGGCGGTGTAGCGGATTCCCGGATGGGTCTCACCGTCGGCGTTCAACCGGTTCAGGGTCGGCGTTCCCGGCGCCTGTTCGGCTCCGGCGGGTCCGAAGACCTGCGCCGCAACCGCCGGCCCGTCCATACCGAGCGCGCCGTAGAAGGGGAACATCGCCGGCAGGCCGGCGAAGGTCGATCCGCGATACGGCGTGCCGACGGTGACCACGCTCGCCACCTGCCCGGGGCGGTGGCGCACGAATTCACGAATATCCGTGCCGCCGGTGGAATGGCCGACCATGACAACCTTCGCCGCTCCGGTCGCATCCAGGACCCGTGCGACGAAGGCACCCAATTCCGTTGCCTGCGTGGCGATATCGGCCACGCCGTAGATGCCGTTGCCCTCCACTGCCGCGGCCGCCGGACCCAATCCCGCCCATTTCGGATCGGGCACACCGTTCGCGCCCAGATTCGACAACGGCAGTCGTCCCACATCGGCAGCGAAAACACAGAAGCCGAGCCGGTGCAATTGCGGTGCGAGTACGGCGAAGCTGCGCCCGGCGTCGGTGGCTGCGCCGTGGGCCAGAATCACCGGATAGGGCTTGTCCGCGGTGGTCCGGCAGCCGAAATCGTTGGCGCCCGGCAAATACGGCACTTCGGCCGGGAAGGCCGCGGCCTGGGGCGCACGGGCGCCGGCCCAGGCGATCAACGCCCCCAGGACCAGCGCGAGTATCGCGCGCGCAGTGGGATTGCGATCGCCACGCATCGGTTACAGTCCCAGGCCCGAGGCCAGCACCGGCCACGATTTCTTCAGGTCGTCCTGCCAGTAACCCCAGGAGTGCGTGCCGGTCGGCCGGAAGTCATAGGTGGCGGGGATGTTCAGCGAGTCCAGCCGTGCCTGCATGTTGTGGGCGCAGTAGTTCGTCGCCGATTCGATGATGCCGCCGAGCACGAGCTGATTGGCGTAACCCCATTCCCCGGGCAGCGAGTATTCGCCGTTCAAGGTGTCGTAAGGCCCGGGCAGTCCGCTGCCGTTCGCGATATATATGGCCTTGCCGCGCAGGCCCTCCGCGTGCACGTAGGGATCGTTGCCGACCCAGTCCGGATCGCCGGGCGGACCCCACATGTTCTCGGCATTGCCCCATCCCCACGTCTCGACCGTGAGCCGGACGAATTCCTGTCCGACCGGATCGGAGGTCTGCGCGCATCCGCTGTAGGAGCCGACCGCGGAGAACAGGTCTCCGGCGGTCGCTGCGAGCGCCAAGGTCGTGGTCGCCGACATCGAATAGCCGGCAATTCCGTTGCGGCCGTTGGCATCCAGATACGTGTTCAGAAGCGGCGGCAGTTCCTGCGTCAGGAAAGTGCGCCACTTGTTGCGACCCAGGTGCGGATCGTCGCGCTGCCAGTCGGCGTAATAGCTGAACATGCCACCGATCGGCGTCACCACGTTGACGTTCTTGTCGGCGAGGAATTTCAGCGCATCGGTTTTCGTCGCCCAGGTCGAGCCGTCGAGACCGCCGCCGGCGCCGAGCAACAGATACAGCACCGGACGCGGGGCGCTCGTATCGGCGGCCCGCTGCACCTGCACTTCGATGTCCTGCCCCATCGCCGCGGAGTGCACGAACAACGACTGATGGCGCGGATCGTCGGTGCGGACCCGGACGATCGCCGAGTCCGAGCCGGTCGGACCGGGCGCCGGCGCGGGATCGGCCGCACCGTTCCCCTGGCACATCAGCAGGGCGGCGGCGGCCACCACCGCCGTACTCATCATCCGCGGCATGGATCTGTGCCGCGGAGCCCGCCCCGTGTCTCGAAAACTTCGCATATCGTTCTCCCTGGCCACCAGCAATCGGCGAGCACCCCCCGACGGCGCCCGTGGTCTCAGGTTATGAACTGCCCCAATGCATTTCACGACGCGAATTGCTACGCCACGAGTTTTCGGGGCGTAACATCTACGGCCCCCGCGGCGATGCGGGGCCGGGCTGGGAGAATGCGGCCATGAGTGCGCAGCATGTCCGTCGAGCCGATCTGTGCGTGGTCGGGCTCGGGCCGACCGGCCGTGCCGTCGCGCACCGCGCGATGCGGGCGGGGCTCCAGGTGGTGGCGGTGGACCCGCGGCCCGAGCGGCTGTGGCCGCCGACCTTCTCCTGCTGGGTCGACGAACTTCCCGCGTGGCTGCCACACAGCGCGATCGCCCAGCGCATCGAGGCGCCCACCGTCTGGACGCAGACGCCGCATCGAATCGAAAGGCCGTACTGCGTACTCTCCAAGCCCGGGCTACGCGATGCGCTACCTCTAGACGATGCCACCGTGCTGGCCGGTCGCGCTACCTCTGTCGACGCTCATCGCGTCGACCTGCAGGACGGCAGCACGATCACGGCCGCCACGGTGGTGGACACCCGCGGGCTCGCCTCGCCGGGGGCGCGGCGCACCGCCAGCGCGCACGGCATCTTCGTCGACGCCGAACGGGCGGCGCCGATGGTCGGCGACGGCGAAGGGCTGCTGCTGGATTGGCGCGACGAGAACGGCGCGGGTCCGGACGAGCCGCCCTCGTTCCTGTACGCCGTCCCGCTCGGCGACGGCACGGTGATCTTCGAGGAGACCAGTCTCGGCCTGCGCGGCGGCATGCCGCAGCACGAACTGCGCCGGCGCACCCTGCATCGGCTCGCCGCGCACGGCATCCGGCTGCGCGGTGACGAGCCGTCCGAGGCCGCGCACTATCCGCTGGATCAGCCACCGCCGCCGATGCGTGGTTCGGTGCGCGGAAACGACCCGGTTCCGTTCGGCTCCCGCGGCGGAATGATGCATCCGTGCACGGGCTACAGCGTCGCCGATTCGTTCGCCCTGGTCGACTCGCTGGTCGATGCGGTGCGCACGGGTTCCGATCCGGTCGCGGCGCTGTGGCCGTGGCAGGCCCGGCTGGTGTACTGGATGCGGATGCGCGGCCTCTACGGCTTGGGGCGGTTGACCACCGCGCAGTCGATCTCGATGTTCGAGGCCTTCTTCACCGCCTCCCCGAGCCGGCAGCGGGCGCTGCTGTCGGCGCACGACGACTACGCAGCACTGGGCGCGGTGCTGTTCATGACGGTGTCGCGGACCTGGCCGTTCCGCTGGCGATACGACCTGGTCGGCTGGGCGAACCGCAACCGCTGGGTGGGCTACGCCTATCCGGCGGCGACGTCGGACCGGACGCTCGACGCGGCGCTTCCGGAGGACGGGAGCGAGGGCGGCTAGCCACCCCGGCAGCGACGCCATCGAACACGCTCCGTGACCGAGTAGGTGGCCGCGTCCGCCCGAACATCTCCCCCACCGGCTACTTCAGCCACCGAGAGACGCTGTGGCGCAGCGCTCTCCGCGGCCGCTGGTTCGGCTCGAGCGTCCTAGTGCGCGAATACCGCTTTGCGCTTGCCCAGCATCGCCGCGGCACCCTCGGCGAAATCGGGTCCGCGCAGCAACTCGGCCTGCCCGGCCTTCTCGGCGGCGAGCGCCTCGTCCAGCGAGGCCAGCGCGGCGCGGTTGAGGGTGCGCTTGGTGAGTTCGAGGGCGCGGCGCGGGCCGTGGGCGAGTTTTGCCGCCACCGCTTCGACCTTCGCATCGAGTTCGTCGACGGGCAGGACCCCGGCCAGCAGCCCGCGCCGGTACGCCTCGGTGACCGGCAGCCGCTCCCCGAGCAGCGCCAGCTCCGCCGCCAGCGCCCGCCCGGATGCCGCGGCCACCAGCGCGGCGGCGCCACCGTCGGGCATCAGGCCGATGTTGATGAAGGCCTGCAGTAGATAGGCCTCCTCGCTCGCATAGGTGAAATCGGCGGAAAGCGCCAGCGCCACACCGATTCCCGCGGCGGCGCCACGCACCCGCGCGATGACCGGCACCGGCGCGTCGATGATCGAGCGGACCATGCGGTTCGCGCCGTCCATGGTCATCTCCGGTGTGATGCCCCGCTCCTTCTCGGCGGCCGCCGCGGCCAGATCGGCGCCGGTGCAGAAGTCGCCGCCCGCCCCGGTCAGCACGACCACGCGGATCGACGAATCCTGCGCCACGTTGCTCAGCGTGTCACCGAGAGCGATCATCGCGTCGTAGCTGAGAGCGTTCTTGCGACCGGGATTGTCGATGGTCACCCGCAAAACGCGATCGTCCCGCACGATGGTGAGGCCGGGGGTGTGGTCGTGATCGCTCATGGTTACTCCCAGGTGGGCCGCCGCCAATGGCGACGAGACGAGAATGATGGTTAACTTTGCGAATTGTGGTTAACTTATGTTGACTTGTCCGGCGCTGTCAACCAGTCGGCGCCGTCGACGAGCCGAAACGCAGAAGGAGAGGTGTATGGTCGCGGATCGCAGCGAGGCCGGGCTCGCATCCGCGCGACCGGGTACCACCACGACGCCCCGGCGTCGGCCGAAGAATCGCAAGGCACAGATCGTGCGGGTCGCCGCCCGCGCCTTCAGTGAACGTGGCTATCACCCGGTGGGCGTCGACGAGATCGCCGCCGAGGTGGGCATCTCGGGACCGGCGCTGTACCGCCACTTCGCCAACAAGTACGCACTGCTGGTGGCCGCCGCCGAGGCCGGCGCCCAGCAACTGCTCGACGCCGCCAAGGCCGCCGACGAACCCGGGCTCGATCCGAAATCGCGCCTCACCGCGCTGATCCGCGCGCTGGCCGAGCACACCATCGATGTCCGCCGCGAGGGCGGGTTGTACCGCTGGGAGCGCCGCTACCTCGAGCGGGCGGACCGCGCCCGCATCCGGGTGATCTACGACGAACTGCAGGATCTGATCGAATCCGCGGTCGCCGCGCTGCGACCGGATGCGCCGCCCGCCGATGTCGAACTGCTGGCGACCGGCATGCTGGGCGTGATCGGCAGTATCACCGCCCATCGCACCGCCCTGTCCAACGCGCGGCTCACCGATCTGATCCTCGATATGTGCTGGTCGCTCCTGCACACCGAACTGCCGCCGCTGCCGGATCCGGCGGCCACCGGGGCGCCGGTGCGCGGATTGCCGCTGAGTTCCAAACGCGAACAGCTGCTCACCGAGGCGATCCGCATCTTCGGCCGCCAGGGCTATCACGAGGCCAGTATCGAGGAGATCGGCGCCGCGGTCGGGATCAACGCGTCCAGCGTCTACCGCTATTTCGCGAGTAAGTCCGATCTGCTGGCCGCCGCGTTCCACCGCACCGGCGAACGCGTCGCGATCGCGAATTCCGAGGCGCTGGCGGAGGCGACCAGCCGCTCCGACGCCGCGCTGCGCATCGCCGCCCGGTTCGCGCGGCTGACCTTCTCGACGCCGGAGATCCTGCCGGTCTACTTCGCCGAATTCTCTAATCTGCCCGCGGCCGAACAGCAGAAACTGCGTTCGGTGCAGCGTCAGAACGTGCTCGAGTGGGCGCATCTGCTCGACGACGACCCGGCCGAGGCGCGCTGCCGCGTCCATGCCGCCATCGCCCAGGTGGTCGATGTCGGGCGGCGGGTGCGCTTCGAGAATCGGCCGGAACATGTCGCCCGGGTGTGCGCGCTGATGGAAGCGGTTCTGCTGGGCTGGAATTCGCCGCTCGAGACAGCGCAGGGCGAACAGGTCCAGGCGTAGCGGTCCAGGCGGGGCGGCCGCGGCTAGAAGCGGCTGTGACGAATCCGGAAGATCGCCCGGGTCAGCCGCAGATGGCGCGGGTGCCGGTCGAAACTCGACAGATCCACCGGCGCCCGATAGCGCTTCTCCGCGATCGCCAGCGTCCGGCTGAATTCGCGCAACCCGGCCTCGCCGTGCGTATGTCCCTGCCCGTACTCGCCGACACCGCCGAAGGGCAGGGCCGGATTGGCGGCGTAGGCCATGGTCGAATTCACCGTCACCACACCGGTTCTGATGCGTTCGGCGAAGTCGGCGACGCTCCGCACGTCGCGGGTGAACACCGAGACCGCCAGTCCCTGATCGGCGGCGTTGATGCGGTCGATGGCCTCGTCGATATTCGCCACCCGATTCACGATCAGCACCGGCCCGACCGCCTCCGCGGTGATCGCCTGGCTGTCCTCGGGCACGTCGGTGAGCACGATCGGCTCGATATACGGTTCGCGAATCGATTCCAGACCGCCCACCACGGCCCGGCCACCGCGCGCGATCGCGTCCTTGACCTGACGGCGGACCACGTCGACCTGGGCATCCATGATCATCGGCCCGTAGGAGGCCTTGCGGTCGCCACCGGGACGCAGCGAACGCGCCCGGGCGACGACCCGTTCCAGGAACGGTTCGTAGACCGAGTCCGCGACGTAGGCCCGCTGGATACCGGCCGGGCTCTGCCCCGCGTTGGACATGGCACCGAACACCGCCGCCTCGGCCGCGGTGTCGAGTTTGGCGTCGACGTGCACGATCATCGTGCCCTTGCCGGCCTTCTCGACCACGACGGGCGTCAGGGTGGGTGCGCACAGTTCGATCACCTCGCGCGCACCGGCCTCCGAGCCGGCGTAGGCGATCTTGTCGACCCGAGCGCGGCACAGTTCGGCACTGGTGGCGCTGGTTCCCGTGATCGCCTGCAGGACGGGTTTGTCCGGCGCCAGTGCCGCCCAGCTGTCGGCCAGCCACACGCCGACACCCGGGGTGAGCTCACTGGGTTTGAACACCACCGCGTTGCCGGCGGCCATCGCATAGGCGATCGAGCCCATCGGCGTGAAGACCGGATTGTTCGGGGAGCCGAGCACCCCGACCACGCCCAGCGGCAGATAGCCCACCGACGCGCGCTGATTGCGGGTGAGCCAGGTCGAGGCGAGTTTGCTTCGCCCCAAAAGCTTTTCGGCATTGCGCGCGGCCCAGTTCAGATGTTCCACGGCGAGCATGATCTCGATCGCGGCATCGACGCGCGGCTTACCCGACTCGGTGCAGATCAATTCGGCGAGCTCGCCGGCATTGCGGGCGATACTGCGCTTCCATTCCAGCAGCCAGCGCTTGCGCCCGGCGAATCCGATTGCCGCCCACCAGGTCTCGGCCGACCGGGCGGCGCGCACGACGTCGGTGACCGCGGCCGCGTCCAGGATCGGATATTCCCCGATGAGCTCGCCGGTGCGCGGATCGTGGGACTTCAGCATCTCGGCCATTGGCCACCCTCTCGCCGGCGGAGACCTCGGCAGTCGTTCGACGTGCGCACCAGCAGCGGGCGGGCGACGATGCCGCAGGAGGGTGCGGACGATCGGATACCGCTCCCCTGGTCGTCAGACTATGGTGCCCTCCGGGCGGGCGACAACAACCGCGAACATCCTACGAACCACCCGGTCCGCGTCCGGACCAGCGACAATGGTGATCGGAGCCGGTTGGGCACCGGAAGTGTGACCAACGCCACAGACTACGGGCGCTGCCGCATTTCGACTTCACCACGTTTCAGATCGCGGTAGAACCTACCGCGATGGAAAAATTCGGGACCGCGAGCGGCGTCCCGAGCTCGCGGCACCGACAGCCGCGCAGCCGGACGAAGTAACATCGCGCCCGGTGGAAGGTATCCATCAACCGGGACAAAGATCAGCGTTCCGGACAATCCGGTCGCGGCCCGGCCGATAGTGGAGAGTTGATGCCGAGTTTGGACAACGCAGGATCACACACACCGCGTGAGGATTCGGGCGCTACCGACGCGGCAGCGTCTCGGACAGGTACCGACGCGGCAGCGTCCCACGCCGACACCGGCGCGGCAGCGTCCCGGGCAGGTACCGGCGCGGCAGCAACGCGGGCCGGTTCCGACGCCGCCGGCGGTGCCGATACCGCGGTGCGCGTATCGGGTGCCGATCCGGCCGTCGTGGTCGACGATGTGCGCAAATCCTTCGGCGAGGTGCAGGCCCTGCAGGGCATCAGCTTCACCGCCGCCCGCGCCTCGGTGCTGGGCATCCTCGGACCCAACGGCGCCGGCAAGACCACCACGGTCAAGATCCTGTCCACCCTGCTGCGGCCCGATTCGGGCAGCGCCTCGGTGGCCGGGCACGACGTGGTCGCCGATGCGGCCGGGGTGCGGCGCTCGATCATGATGACCGGGCAGTACGCGGCACTGGACGAGAATCTCTCCGGCCGCGAGAACCTCGAACTGTTCGGCCGGCTGATGGGTCTGCCCAAGAAGGACGCCCGCCGCCGCGCCGACACCCTGCTCGAGGAGTTCGACCTGGTCGGCGCCGGTAAGCGCGCGGTCCGGCACTACTCCGGCGGTATGCGCCGCCGCGTCGACATCGCCTGCGGGCTCGTGGTGCGCCCGGAGGTGGTCTTCCTCGACGAGCCGACCACCGGCCTCGATCCACGCAGCCGCCAGGGCGTCTGGGATCTGGTCAACGCGCTCAAGGAGCAGGGCATCACGGTGCTGCTGACCACGCAGTATCTGGAAGAGGCCGACGTCCTCAGCGACAACATCATCGTCATCGACAAGGGCACGGTGATCGCCGAGGGCACCGCCGACGAACTCAAGGAGAAGACCGGCGGCAGCTACTGCGAGGTGGTCCCGCTGGATCCGACGCAGCTGCGCAAGGCGGTGACCGCCCTCGGGGAGCTGGTACCCGAGGCCCTGCGGCACGAATTCGCCGGCGACCGGATCTCCATTCCGGCCCCCGACGGGGCGAGCACCCTCGCCGAGGCGGTACGCCGCCTCGACGCCGCGGGCCTCGAACTGGCCGATATCGCGCTGCGACGGCCCTCGCTCGACGACGTGTTCCTGTCCATCACCGGTCATTCCGGCGGACATCAATGAGCGCGCCGGTGGCCGCCGAGGCCCGCCTCTTCGCGCAGATGCCCGAGGCGCGAATCTCCAGCTTCGCCCAGTGGCGGGCGCTGACCGGGCGGATCGTGCGCACGATGGCGACCAAGGGTGAACTGGTCGTCGCGGTGATCACGCCGCTGGTGTTCACCCTCGGGTTCTATCTGCCGCTGCGGTATGTGATGCAGTTCCGCGGCATCGACTACGCGCAGTTCGTGATGCCGATCATCGTGCTGCAGACCATGTCGTTCACCATGATGTCGAATGCGCAGATCGCGGCCTTCGAATCGATGACCGGTCTGCACACCCGCATGCAGACCATGCCGATCGGGCCGATGGTTCCGCTGGTCTCCCGCATCTGCGCGGGCCTGGTGCGTTCGGTGACCTCACTGATCGCGGCCTTGATCTTCGGATACATGATCGGTTTCCGGTTCACCGCCGGACTCGGCCAGGCCGTGCTGTTCTGCGCGTTCTCGCTGGCCGTCGGGACCGTGCTGGCGATCGGCGCGGACGCGCTGGGCAGTTTCACCAAGAGTCCGGAGGCGCTGAGTCAGGCGCTGACGCTGCCGACGCTGATTCTCGGCATGCTCTCGTGCGGCTTCGTGCCGGAATCCGGATTCCCGGCGTGGATTCGTCCGTTCGCCCGCAATCAGCCGGTCTCCCAGTTCTCCTTCGCCCTGCGGGATATGGCCGCGGGCGGAGTGAGCTGGCATGTGCTGTGGGTGCCGCTGGTGTGGTTGATCAGTCTGACGGCGGCCTTCGTTCCGCTGGCGGTGTGGGCGAGTGTGAGGCGATCGTGAGCAGTCTGACCATCGATGCCACCGAGGCGTCTCCGGAAACTCTCGGCTGGAAGACGCCGCTGCCGAGGGTCGCGGCTCAGTCGGAGCGGTCGGTCGCGACCTGGGCACGGCACAGCCTGATCCAGTGCAAGCGGTTGCTGATGGTGTGGGCGCGCGACCCCGCGACCACCATTCAGACGCTGATCTATCCCGCGCTGACCCTGCTGATGTTCCGGATCGTGCTCGGCGATTCGATCACCGCGGCCACCGGCATGCCCAGCGTCTACGGCACGGTCCCCCTGATCACCCTGGTGGCGGCGATGTCCGGAGCGGTGGTCAGCGCGCTGGGCTTCAAGACCGAGAAGTACACCGGCCTGCTCGGCCGCTTCTGGACGATGCCGATCCACCGGGCCGCGGGACTCACCGGGCGACTGCTCGCCGAGGCGCTGCGCGTCCTGGTGACCACGCTGTTCGTGATCGCGGTCGGCGTGTGCATCGGCTTCCGCTTCTGGAACGGTCCGCTGGCCTCCCTGGCCATGATCGGCATCCCGGTGCTGTTCGGCGTGGGCTTCGCGGTGATGGTCACCGCCCTGGCCACCGTCTCCGAGGGCGTGATGCTGGTCAACATCGTCAGCATCATCAACACCCTGCTGATGTTCTTCAACTCCGGCTTCGTCCCGGTCTTCGCCTACCCCACGTGGTTGCAGAAGGTCGTCGAGAACCAGCCCATGAGCACCGCCATCGACGCGATGCGCGGACTCTGCTGGGACGGCCCCGTCGCCGAACCCCTGTGGAAGACCGTCGCCTGGGTGCTCGGCATGATCGTGGTCTTCGGCTACCCGGCCGTGCGAGGCTACCGCCGCGCCGCAGAGACGGGCGCCTGATCCGACCGGGTCAAAACGTCTACTCATTTGACTTGTAATTGTCCAATGAGTAGACAACACTGGTGATCAGCGAACAGCCGACCCGGACGATCCTCCAGGAGCTCATCCGTTCGGGATGGAGCCGTAAGCGCCAGGGCAAGGGCAGTCACAGTCTGTGGCAGTGTCCGACCGGGCAACATTCGGTGACTGTTCCGGATGGGCATACGACGATCCGAGCCGGCGTGGTGCGGAGCATCCGGAAAGCGGTCGACGGCTGCAGTTGCTGAGAGGAGACGGCGATGAAATACGAGGCACACGTGACCGGACGCGAGGGCCGGTGGTGGGCGGTGACCATTCCCGCGCTCGGCGAGGACGCACAGACCCAGGCACGCAGGCTCGACGACGTCGCGGACGAGGCGCGAGACTATGTCACCGTGGCCCTCGATGTGGCCCCTTCGACCATCGACATCGAGGTAGTGATCGATGACCTCGGTGGCGTCCGCAACATCAACGAACGCGCCGCCCGGATCCGCGCCGGGCGTGCCGAAATCGAGCGCATCGAGCGCGAGAATCAGGCTGAGGCACAGGCGTTGGCCGTCGAACTCGCCGCGCAGGGGATTCCCTTGCGAGACATCGCAAGTCTCACCGGGTACACCTTCCAGCGAATCGGGCAGATGACGGCATCCAAGACTCGTGAGCAGGCGCAGGCGAGCTGAGCCCCGTCGCTGCGGCCGGATAGCGGCTTCCTCAGGCCGGGCGGGCGCAGCCGCGTAGTTCGCCGATGTAGGTGGTCATGGCGTCGCGGTTGCGGGTGAGCAGGTCGATGCGCTGGGTCAGGCGGTCGCGCTGATGTTCGAGGGTCGCGATGATTTCCGGTGTGGCGTCGGCGAAATGAATGTCGCGCGGATCGTCCAGGCAGGGCAGGATCTGCTTGATGATCCGCGTGGGCAGGCCCGCGTCCAATAGTCCGCGGATGTGCAGGATCTGATCGACCAGGCGCTCGTCGTAGTCGCGATAGCCGTTATCGCAGCGGCGCACCCGGATCAGTCCCTGCTCCTCGTAGTAGCGCAGCAGCCGCCGGGAGGTATCGGTCCGCTCCGCCAACTCACCGATTCGCATATGCTCTACCTCACAACGACTTTCGGTTGACCTTCACATCTATGTCAAGGTCCGACGATACCGGCATGAGCACGGACATCACACTGTACGACTACTCCCCGATCACCGAGCGCGAGCCGATCCACTGGCCCGACGGTAAGCGAGTCGCGTTCTACGTCGGCCTCAATATCGAACATTTCTACGTCGACCTGCCGGGTACTGCGACCTACGAGGGCACCACCGCACTGACGCCGGACGCGCTGAACTACGGCTGGCGCGACTACGGGCCGCGGGTGGGCATCTGGCGCCAGATCCAGCTGCTCGACAAATACGGGATCCGCGCCAGCGCGCTGCTGAATTCCGATGTGGGCGAACGGTATCCGCAGATCATCGCGGCCGGGAGGGAACGCGGCTGGGATTGGCTCGCGCACGGCAGCAGCAATAGCCACCTGCACACCGGACTGTCGCTGGAGGAGGAGCGCCGCGTTCTGACCGACATCGTCGCGACCATCGAGAAGACCACCGGCCGCCGGCCGCGGGGCTGGATGGGTCCCGGACTCACCGAAACCTTCCACACGCCCGGGCTCCTGGCCGAACTGGGGCTGGAATACGTCCTCGACTGGACCAACGACGATCAGCCCTATCGGCTGAATGTGCCGGGGATGCTGAGCGTTCCGTATTCGGTGGAACTGAACGACATCGGCATCTTCGTCAGCAAGGGGCTCACCGGCCCCGATTTCGTCCGCATGGTCCGCGACCAACTCGACCAGCTCTACGCCGACTCCGCCGACAGCGGCCGGGTGCTGGCGCTGGCCCTGCACCCGTTCGTCACCGGTCAAGCGTTCCGGCACCGCTATCTGGACGAGGCGCTCGAGTACGTGGTGAACCATCCGGGCGTGTGGGTGACCACCAGCGACGAGATCGCCGCGCACTATCGGCGGACGACGGCCGCTAGCGCCGGGCCACGGTGAGATAGATCAGCAGCAGGTTCAGCGCGCTGATCACGGCGGCGATCAGCCACGCGGCCACGGTGGTCGCCCGTCGATTGGCGTCCGCGCCCATCAGGCTGCGATCACCGGTGAACCGCACCAGCGGGATCAGCGCGAACGGGATGCCGAAGGACAGCACCACCTGCGAGACGATCAGCGCGCGGGTCGGGTCCACGCCGGCGGCGAGGATGAGCAGAGCGGGAATCAGGGTGACCACGCGGCGCAGCAGCAGCGGCACCTTGCGGCGCAGCAGCCCGTCCATGATCATCGCGCCGGCGTAGGCGCCCACCGAGGTGGAGGCCAGCCCGGAGGCCAGCAGGGCCACGGCAAGCAGCAGCGCGGCCCAGGGGCCGAGAACCTCCCGGACCGCGGCGTGGGCGGATTCGATCGAGTCGACATCGCGGCCGCCGAGCGTGGCGGCGGCCATCAGCAGCATCGCGAGATTGACCGCGCCGGCGATGATCATGGCCAGGCCGACATCCATCCGGGTCGCGCGCAGCAGGCGACTGCGGCGCGGGCCCGGCTCGGTGCGGCCGTGCCGGTCGCGGGTCAGGCCGGAGTGCAGATAGATGGCGTGCGGCATGACCGTGGCGCCGATCATGGCGGCCGCGAGCAGGACGCTCTGCGCCCCGTCGAAACGCGGCACCAGCCCGCCGGCCACCCCGGCGGGCGAGGGCGGCGAGATCACCACACCGGCCAGGAACCCGATCGCGATCACCGCCAGCAGGCCGATGATCACGCGCTCGAACGGCTGTTGCCCGCGGCGGTTCTGCACGGCCAGCAGGGCCATCGACACCACGCCGGTGATCACGCCGCCGAGCAGCAGCGGCAGGCCGAACAGCAGGTTCAAGGCGATCGCGCCACCGACGACTTCGGCGAGATCGGTTGCCATCGCGGTCAATTCGGCCTGACCCCAATAGGCCAGCCGGACCGGGCGCCCGGCTCGTTCGCGCACGATCTGCGGTAGCGAGCGGCCGGTCACCACCCCCAGTTTCGCCGACAGGTACTGCACCAGCGCGGCCATCACATTCGCCATGACGACCACCCACACCAGCAGGTAGCCGTACTGCGCGCCGGCGCTGATATTGGAGGCCACATTCCCGGGATCGACATAGGCGATCGCCGCCACGAAAGCCGGGCCCAGCAGCACCACGAGCGAACGCAGCCGATTCCGGCGCGTGGGCCCGGCCTCGACGGTGATCGCATTCATGAAAAATAGTTTACGGCCAACCGAACTTTTTAGTGAGACGGCCCCCGGAAAATGGCGAATCCGCCCCGATCGCGACGGCGATCGAGGCGGATTCGGTGGTTCGTTCGGGCCGGTCAGATGCCCAGACCGCGGGCCAGCACCGGCCACGAGTCGAGGAAGTCGTCGTGCCAGTAGCCCCACGAGTGAGTGCCGGAGTTACGGAAGTTGTAGGTCGCCGGAATGTTCAGCGAGTCCAGCTTCGTCTGCAGGTTGTGGCTGCAGTAGTTGGTCGCGGCCTCGATCACGCCGCCGATGACGAGCTGGTTGCCCAGACCGTAGGCGCCGGGGAGGGCGTAGGGGCCGTTGAGGGTGTCCCACTGGCCGGGCAGGCCGTTACCCGAGGAGATGTACAGGTTCGCGCCGCGCAGCTGATCGGCGTGCAGCAGTGGGTCGTTGTCCTGCCAGGCCGGGTTGTCGTCGTCGCCGTACATGTTGCGCACGTCGCCGCCGCCCCAGGTGTTGACGGTGAGCTTCACCGCTTCGCGGCCGACGTCGGTGCTGCTCTCCGCGCAGCCGGAGTAGGCGGCCACCGACTTGTACAGACCCGGCTTGGCGATCGCCAGGTTCAGCACCGAGGTGCCCGAAGTCGACAGGCCCGCAATGGCATTGACGCCGTTGGTGCCCAGCGCGCCGTCGATCAGCGGAGGCAGCTCCTCGGTGAAGAAGGTCTTCCACTTGTTGCGGCCCAGGTTCGGGTCGTCCTTCAGCCAGTCGGTGTAGTAGCTCCACTTACCGCCGATGGGCTGCACGACGTTGACGTTCTTGTCGGACAGGAAGCCGTTGACGATATCGGTCTTCTTCTGCCACGACGCGTCGTCCTCGCCGCCGCCCGCGCCGTTGAGCAGATACAGGGTCGGGCGCGGCACCGACGCGTCGGCGGGGCGCTGCACATCGACCGGGAAGGTGCGGTTCATCGCCGCCGAGTGGACGTACAGCCGGATGCTGCGGTCGTCCTTGTAGGTGGCCTTCTCGATACGCGATCCGTCGGGCGACTGCGGGTCGGCCAACAGGGACTTCGAGGCGATGACCGGATCGTCCGCCGAGGCGGACGTTGCGCCGACTCCGGCCACGACGCCTGTGAGGACCCCGGTGGCCGCGAGCACGGCAGCAGCTCTCAGGCCACTACGCCGGAAGTGTCGACGAATCAATGTTCACACCTTCGCTATCTGCTCGAATTCGGTTTCAGCTCTTCCGTGGGGCGCCCGGCGAGGCGCCACCCCGGACGGTCGAGAACTCGCCCGACCCTACGGCCTATCTAGTCGTCTGACCAGACCGGTCCGTTACGTATGCGCCGCCCCATCATGCCGGAGACGACCCGTCCGGGCGAGGACCGCCCCCGCGCGCCAGTACCTGTGCCAGCACCGGACCGAGTTCGGCCAGCGCCGGCGGCGAGGTCATCTGGTCGTGCGAGACGCCGACCGGATGATCGGCGATCTCGCCCTCGACATAGGGCCGCCAGTTCTGCGCCGCCGTTTCGTGACCGGCCGCGCTGAAATAGTCCAGGCGGCCACGGTATACGTCCGGCCGATGTTCGGCGATCAACTCCGCCGACCGTACCGCGCTGCGGTAGATACGGCGTACCCGGTCCGGCGTCAGCACGGCCATATCCGGCGGGATGGTGGCGTGCAGGGCGGCCACCGCCTCCTCGCTGAGGTCGTGGATGTCGCCGTTGCCGACCAGGGCCTCGGCGCCGATCCCGATCTCCGCCAGCGCTTCTCGGATCGCGGTCCGGAAATCGGCGACGTCGATCTCGGCGTGGCTGTCGAGCATGCTCACCGAGCCGACCCGCTCGCCCGCCGCCTGCAGGGTGGTCGCGACGGCATGGGCCAGCACACCGCCCAGCGACCAGCCGAGCAGGTGGTACGGGCCGTGCGGCTGCACCGCGCGAATCTCGGCGACGTAGCGATCGGCCATCTCCTGCAACGATTCCGGCAGGTAATCGTCCTCCGACAGCGCCGGCGACTGCACACCCAGAATCGGCCGGTCCGCGACATACCGGGTCAGACCCGCGTAGCACCAGGACAATCCGTACATCGGGTGGATGCAGAACAGTGTGTCGCCCTCGCCCTGCGCGCGGATCGGCAGCAGCACACCCAGTGCCGCATCCGATTCCAGGTCGTAGTCGTGCTCGTCGCTCATCGCCGCGACGATGCGCTGCGCGAGTGCGGCGACGGTGGATCCGAGGAAGAACCACTGCACCCGGACCTCGACACCGGTGAGCGCGCGCAAGCGGCTCACCGCACGGGTCGCGACCAAGGAATTGCCGCCCAGATCGAAGAAGTCGTCGTCCAGGCCGACCCGGTCGGCGCCCAGCACCTCGGCGAAGACGGAGGCGATCGCCTCCTCCAGCGATGTCGACGGCGCCCGGTAGGGGCGTCCGGAGAACTGCGGCACCGGTAGCGCCTTGCGATCGAGTTTGCCGCTGGCGTTGAGCGGCAGCGCGTCGAGTACCACCACGGCCGCCGGAATCATATACGCGGGCAACGATTCCCGCGCGTAGGCCAGCAACTCGGCCTCGTCGATCGCGCCCGCGTCGGGCACCACGTAGGCGACCAGGCGGTCACCCGACGAGCTGCGCACCAGCGACACCACGGCGTGGCGCACCGGCGCGAAGCCGGCCAGCACCGCCTCGATCTCCCCGAGCTCGATGCGCTGACCACGCAGCTTGATCTGGAAATCGCTGCGGCCCAGGTATTCCAGTGCCGCGCCGGCGCCGGTTTCGCGCCAGCGCACGATATCGCCGGTGCGGTAGAGCCGCTGCCCGCCCTCGTGGGCGACGAACCGTTCGGCGGTCAGCGCCGGTGCGCCGAGATATCCGCGGGCCAGCTGCACACCGGCCACGTAGAGCTCACCGGGCGAGCCCGGCGGCACCGGCCGCAGCTGCCGGTCCAGCACGTACACCCGGGTGTTGGCGACCGGTGTGCCGATCGGGACCGCGACGCCGTCGCTGTCGCCGGCGGGCCAGGCCGTGACCACGGTGGCCTCGGCCGGGCCGTACCAGTTCACCAGCTCCGTGTCCGCGAGCGTGGCGCGGAATCGCTGCGCGGTCTCCCCCGACAGCGCCTCACCGGCGGCGAACACCCGTCGCAGCGACGGATAACCGCGCGTCACCGCCGCATTCGCGGCCGGGTCCAGGAACGCGTCCAGCATCGAGGGCACGAAGTGCACGGTGCTGACCGAGCGCTGCTCGATCACCTGCGACAGATACGCCGGATCGCGGTGGCCGTCCGGCTCGGCGATCACGATCGCCGCACCGGTCTGCAACGGCCAGAACAACTCCCACGTCGAGATGTCGAAGGTGATCGGCGTCTTGTGCAGGACGACGTCGCCGGTGTCGTGCGGATAGGTCCGCTGCGCCCACCGGAACTGGTTGGTCATCTGCCGGTGCGTGATCACCACGCCCTTCGGCCGGCCGGTCGAGCCGGAGGTGTGGATGACATAGGCCACCGCATCCGGATGGACGTACGGGAATCGCAGCGCCGCAACCGATTCCGGCTCGCCGTCCAATCCGGAGATATCGACGACCGGGACTTCGCTGTCGGTGGCGAAGCCGTCCCGGCCCGTGGTCAGCACGCACACCGGACGGGCGTTGGCCAGCACGAACTCGTTGCGTTCGGCCGGGTGATCCGGGTCGACGGGAACATAACCCGCACCCGTCCGCAGCACCGCGTAGATGCCGACCACCAGGTCGATCGAACGCCGCATGGCCACGGCCACCAGCGAATTCGGTTCCACTCCGCGGCCGAGCAGTTCGGCGGCGAGGGCACGCGACCGCAGATCCAGCTCGCGGTAGCTCAGCGTCACGGCGCCGAAGTGCAGCGCCGGCGCCTGCGGGGTGCGAGCCACCTGCTCGTCGAACAGGCTCAGCAGGGTCGCCTGATCGCGCAGCTGCGGCACCTCGGTGGCGTTGCGGGCCTCCAGTGCGGCGCGCTCGCCGTCCAGCAGCGCGTCGACATCGGCGACCCGAGCCTGCGGCGTATCGGTGAAGCGGCCGATGAGCGCCGCGAGCCGCTGCGACAGCGCCTGCGCCGCCGCTTCGTCGAAGACGTCGCGCAGATACTTCAGGCTGATCCGGAGCTGGTTGTCCAGCACCACGATCACCGTCACCGGATAGTGCGTGCCGTTGACCGCGCCGATGCCGGTGACGTGCATACCGTCGATCGAGCCGACCCGGTCGAGTCCGTCGCGATCGACCGGGAAGGATTCGAACACGACCAGCGAATCGAACAGCCCTTCCACTCCGACGGCCTGCTGGATATCGCTCAGGCCCAGGTAGTGGAAGTCCAGCAGCGCCGCCTGTTCGGCCTGCAACTGGCTCAGCAGTCCGGCCAGCGTGTCGGTGGCGCCCAGACGCACCCGCACCGGAATGGCGTTGAGGAACAATCCGACCATCGTCTCCACACCCGGCAGCGCGGGCGGGCGCCCGGATACCGTGGCGCCGAAGACGACGTCGTCGCGATCGATGCTGCGGCCGATGAGCAGACCCCACGCCGCCTGCACCACGGTGTTGACCGTGACACCGAGCCGGGCGGCGAGCCGGGTCAGCTCGGTGGTGTCGGCGACCGACAGCTCGAAGCCGATTTCGCCCACACCCGCGGAGATCTCCCGGCTCGGGTCGACCGGCGCCAGCGGTGTCGGCTCGGTGATCCCGTCCAGCGCCCGCTGCCATTGCGCCCGCGCGGCGGCCGGATCCTGCGCGATCAGCCAGCGCAGATAGTCACCGTAGGATCCGGCCGGCGGCAGCTGCCGCGACCGCGCGCCCACCGCGTACAGCGTGAGCAGATCCTGCATGAGCAGCGGCGTCGACCAGCCGTCGATGAGGATGTGGTGGCTGGTGACGAGCAGCCGGTAGGCGTCGGCGCCGAGCCGGAACAGGGTGAACCGCAGCAGCGGCGCCCGGTCCATCGCGAACCGCCGGCCGTAGTCGAGTTCACACATCCGGACCGCTTCGGCCTCGGCGGCCTCGGGTGCCAGATCGGTGAGATCGATACTGCGCCATGGGACGTCGACGTGATCGAGCACCACCTGCACCGGATTCCCGGCGGCATCGGCGGCGAAGGCGACCCGTAGGTTGTCGTGCCGGTCCAGCACGGCCTGCGCGGCCGCGCGCAGCCGCCGCTCGTCCACGGCACCGCCCAGATCCAGGGTGAACTGGGTGATGTAGACGTCGGTCGAGGTGTCGGCCAGCAGGGCGTGGAACAGCATGCCCGACTGCAACGGCGTCACCGGCCAGACATCGGCCAGATCCGGGTAGTCCTGCGACAACTTCGCGATATCGGCGGTTTCCAGGCGGACCAGTTCGAAGTCGGACACGGTGAAACCGCCGGCGTCGGCGTGGGTTCCGTGCTCGGCGAGGCCGCCCAGCGCACGCACCCACAGTCCGGCGAACTCCTTCACCTGGTCGACGGTGAAAACGGCTGCCGCGTAGTCGAATCGCGCGAGCAGTCCGTCCTCGGTGGCGTCGACGGTGATGTCGAGCAGCAGGTCGGCCGCGGGCAGGTGCGGATACGGCCGGGCCGGACGCAGATCGCGGTAGCGGAACGCGGTGCGGCCCTGCGGTGCCGCGGCCAGCGCGGACGCGGTGTCGGGGTTGAGATACCGCAGCAGACCGTAGCCGACACCCGAATCGGGCACCCCGCGCCGCAGTTCCTTGATCTGCGCGATGGCGTCGCCCGCGGCGCGGTTACCGAGCAGCGCCTGCTCGACATCGATATCGGTGAGGCCGACCAGCAGCGAATAGGTGGAGGTGAAACCACCGACCGTACCGGCGGATTCGGCGCCGGCGACCGCACGGCCGTCGGCCGCCAGCCGCACCACGGTGCCGATCAGATCACCGGCATCGGCACGGGCGCCCCGCTCCTGCGCCAGCGCGAACGCGGTGAGCAGCACATCCTCGATGGTGGCGTGATAGGCGTGCGCGACCGCGTCGACGGCGGCCGCGCCCTCGGCGGTGATGACCAGCGAGACCCGGCCGCGCGCCGCCAGATCGATGCCCTCGACCGGAGCGTCGGCGGGTGCGGCGGCGAGATGACGCTGCCACCAGTCGAGCTGCGCCACGGTCTCGGCCGCGACGGCACTGGCCGCGAGCGCGCGACCCACGCCCAGCGGACCGGCATCGACGGCCGCGGGCGCGGAATGTCCGCCCGCCCACGACTCCGACAGTTCGTCGACGACGATGCGCCACGAAGTGTCGTCCACCACCAGACCGTTGGCGGCCACGACCAGACTCGTTGCGGCGCCCGCGGATTCCCCCGGGTCGGAGGGCGCGATCAGCGCGAAGGCGATGGTGCGCCCGTCGGCCGGATCGAGCTCCTGTGCCAGCGATCGCACCGCCAGGTCGACGGCGTCGGGGCCCGGCGCGAACTGCCGCAGGATCGCCGGGACGGGAGTTTCCCGAATCACCAGGGCGCCGGCCTCGACATCCAGGCGAGCCGACAGGACGGCATGCCGGTCGAGTACGCCGGTCACCGCCGCACGGATCCGCTCGGGATCGCAGTCGGCCGGAATATCGAGGGCGATCGCCCGGAGTTCGCGACCGGAGGGGTCGAGTTCCAGCGCGCGAATCGCGGCCGGCGGCAACGGCATCGGCCCGGACTGCTCGGCGGCGGCCGGCGCCTCGACGGTGGCCGCGCGGGCCAGCGCCTCGACCGTGCGCGCGGTGAACACGTCGCGCGGGCTGAAGTGTACGCCGCGCGCCCGAGCCCGGGACACGACCTGGATGGAGACGATGCTGTCGCCACCGAGGGCGAAGAAGTCGTCGTCCACGCCGACGCGATCGACGCCCAGTACCTCACCGATCACCTCGGCGACCACCTGTTCGGTGGCGGTCTGCGGTGCGCGGTAGCGCTTGGCCTCCAGGACCGGTTCCGGCAGGGCCTTGCGATCGAGTTTGCCGACCGGGGTCAGCGGAATCTCGTCCAGGACCACGATCGCGGTCGGAACCATGTACTCCGGCAGCCGCGCGGCGAGTTCGGCGGTCAGCGTCTCGGTATCCAGCGGTAGACCGGCGGTCGAACGCACATAGGAGACGAGAATCGTCGTGCCCGTGGCGGTGCGATGCCCCACGGTGACCGCGAAATCGACGCCCGGCTGATCGATCAGCGCACTGTCGATCTCGCCCAGTTCGATGCGCAGGCCGCGGATCTTGACCTGGAAGTCGTTGCGGCCCACATATTCCACCACCGGCTCGCCGCGACGCCAGCGCACCACGTCACCGGTGCGGTAGAGCCGCTGCCCGGGCGGGCCGTACGGATCGGCGACGAACCGGGCGGCGGTGAGGCCGGGCCGGTCGTGGTAGCCGCGGGCCAGCTGGATGCCGCCCAGATACAGTTCGCCGGAGACGCCTTCGGGCACCAGCCGCAGCCGCGAGTCGAGGATCAGTGCCCGCATGCCGCGGATCGGCCCGCCGATGGTCACCACGTCACCGGGCGAGAGCGGATCGCTGATGTTGGTCATGATCGTGGTCTCGGTGGGCCCGTACCCGTTGTGGAACCGGCGGCCCGAACCATCCGGCGCGCCACCCCATTTCGCGACCAGATCGGCCGGCACGGCCTCACCACCGGCGACGATGACCTGCATCGAGGCCAGCGCATCCGAATCCAGCGAGGCCAGGACCGACGGAGTGAGGAAGGCGTGCGTGACCCGCTGACCGCGGATCACCTCGGCCAGTTCCTCACCGCCGAAGGTGCGCGGCGGCACGATCACCAGCGCCCCGCACGCGCCGATGGCCAGCAGCAACTCCAGCATCGAGGCGTCGAAGGACGGCGAGGCGAACGCCAGCGCCCGCGAATCGCGATTCAGCCGGTAACGCTCCCGCTGTTCGGCGCTGAAGTTCGCCAGACCCGCATGAGTGACCACGACGCCCTTGGGCAGACCGGTGGAACCCGAGGTGTAGATGAGGTAGGCGGTGTTGTCCGGGCGCAGCGGGACCAGGCGTTCGGCATCGGAAACCGGTGCGCCGGACAGGGAATCGACCTCGTAGGCGAAGTTGGGATCGTCGAGCACGATCCAGCCGCCGGCGGTATCCGGCAGGTCCGCGACCTCGGCCCGCACGGTGACTCCGAGGTCGGCGCGGCAGTCGGCGACCATGTGCGCGATGCGGTCGTACGGATAGGTCGGGTCGATCGGCACGAACGCCGCACCCGACTTGGCGACCGACCACAGCGCCACCACACCCTCGAGCGAGCGCGGAATGGCCACCGCCACATGCTTGTCCGGCCCGGCACCCAGTTCGATGAGCCGGCGGGCCAGTTTGGTCGAGGCCAGATCCAGCTGGGCATAGGTGAACGCGCGCCCGCCCACGACGACCGCGGGACCGTCCGGATTCGCCGCGACCGCGGCCGCCATCAGATCCGGCAGCGTGGCGGGCGCCACCGCGGGCAGTCCGGTGCGAGCGGCGAGATCCTCGGTTTCGGATCCGACCAGGATGTCGAGATCGCCGACCGCGATATCGGCGTCGCGCGCGACCGCGGCGAGGATCCGGCCCAGCCGCCGGCCGAAGTCGACGACCGTGTCCCGGTCGAAAAGATCGGTGGCATAGGTGAACTCGCCGAAGATGCCGGCTTCGCCGCCGGATCCGGTGCGCTGTTCGCGCAGCGTCAGCAGCAGATCGAATTTCGCGGTGTCGGCGGCCGGATCCAGGGCGGTGAAGCTCAGGCCCGGCAGTTCGAAACTGGTTCCGGCCAGATTCTCGAACGACAGCGCCACCTGGAACAGCGGATGCCGGGCGGTGGAGCGCTCCGGGTCCAGCGCCTCGACCAGCCGCTCGAACGGCACGTCGGCGTGGGCGAAGGCGCGCAGATCGGTTTCCCGGTTGTCGGCCAGCAGTTCGGCGAAACTGCGGCCCGGCGCCACCCGGCTGCGCAGTACCAGTGTGTTGACGAACATGCCGATCAGATCGTCGAGTTCGGCCTCACCGCGGCCCGCGATCGGCGCACCGATGGCGATGTCCTCGGTACCCGACATGCGGGCCAGGAAGACCGCCAGGGCGGTGTGCACCACCATGAACACCGTGGAATTGTGCCGCTGCGCCAGTGCGGTGAGGCCGGCGTGCACCTGCGAATCGACGGCGAAGTCGACCTTGGCGCCGGCGAAGCTCTGCACCGCGGGCCGCGGCCGGTCCGCGGGCAACCGCAGCTCGTCCGGCAGATCGGCCAGTTCCTGTGTCCAGTAAGACAATTGGGCACTGACCAGGGAGTCCGGATCGTCCTCGGCACCCAGTGCGGCGCGCTGCCACAGCGCGTAATCGGCGTACTGGATCGGCAGCGGCGCCCACGAGGGCGCCTGTCCGGCGGCCCGGGCCACGTAGGCGGTCATCAGATCCCGGGTCAGCGGGCCCATCGACCAGCCGTCGGCCGCGATGTGGTGGGCGACGAAGACGAGGACGAACTCGCTCGCCGAGAGCTGGAACAACCGGATCCGGAACGGGATCTCGGTGGTCACGTCGAATCCGCTCGCGACCTGACGCCCCACCTCGTGGGCCACCCGCTCCTCACCGATCTGCACCGGCTCCAGGTCGATGCTCACCGCGCCCGGCGCCAGCACCTGCTGCACCGCGCCGCCGGACTCGGATTCCGGATAGATGGTCCGCAGCACCTCGTGCCGGGCCACCAGATCCGCGACGGCCTGCCCCAGCGCGGCCACGTCCAGCGCACCGGACAGCCGGATGGCGACCGGGATGTTGTACACCGTTGCGGCGGTGTCGAATTGGTTGAGGAACCACATCCGCTGCTGGGCGTAGGACAGCGGAACGGCGTCCGGACGCGGACCGGCGACCAGCGGCAGCCGCGGCCGTTCGGTTCCGGTGCGCTCCACCCGGGCGGCCAGTGCACCCACGGTCGCCGCCTCGAACAGCGCGCGCACCGGCACGCGTACCTCGAGCGCGGCGCCGATCCGCGCGGCCACCTGAGTGGCCAGCAGCGAGTTACCGCCGAGGGCGAAGAAGTCGTCGTCCAGGCCGACCCGGTCGATCCCCAGCACCTCGGCGAAGGTGCCGGCCACGATCTCCTCCACCGGAGTCGAGGGCGCACGGAAGGCGGTGGTCTCGAATTCCGGCTCCGGCAGGGCCTTGCGGTCGAGTTTGCCGTTCACGGTGAGCGGCAGCGCGTCGAGGACCACGAAGGCCGCGGGCACCATGTAGTTCGGCAGCGCCGAGGCGAGTGCCGACTTCACCTGTGCCACATCGAGTTCCCGGTCCGCGGAGACCAGATACGCGACGAGCCGATCGCCGGTGCGCGGGTCGGACTTCGCCACTACGACCGCCTGGGCGAGCTGCGGCAGACGCAGCAGCGCCGCCTCGATCTCCCCCAGTTCGATGCGGAAACCGCGCACCTTGACCTGGAAGTCGGTGCGGCCGCGATATTCCAGCTCACCGTTCGCCGTCCAGGCCACCAGGTCGCCGGTGCGGTACATGCGCGAACCGCTGCCGAACGGGTCGGCCACGAAGCGATCCGCGGTCAGATCCGCCCGCCCGAAGTAGCCGCGCGCCAGCTGCGCACCGGCCAGATAGAGCTCACCGGAGACGCCCACCGGCACCGGGTGCAGGCGCGAATCCAGCACGTAGACACTGCTGTTCCACTCGGGTGCGCCGATCGGCACCGACAGTTCGTCGGCCGCGCCGACGCGGTGCGCGGTGATCGAGACCGCGGCCTCGGTCGGACCGTACAGGTTGTAGAGCTCGACCTCGGGATGGGCGGCGGCGAACCGCTGCGCCAGCGCCGCGGGCAGCGCCTCACCGATGGCGAGAACTCGCCGCAGCGGGCTCGTCGCCTCGGGTGCGGTATTCGTCCGGGCCTCGGTGAGCAGGGCGTCCAGCATCGACGGCACCACATGCAGCGTGGTGACGCCGGTGCGCCGGATCAGATCGTTCAGGTAGGCCGGATCGCGATGTCCGTCGGGCGCGGCGATCACCAGCCGTCCGCCCGACACCGCCGCGGACCAGAACTCCCAGACCGACAGGTCGAAGGTCGCGGCGGTCTTCAGTAGTACCGCGTCGTCGGCGCGGAGATCGAATTCGGCCGTCTTCCACACCAATTGGTTGACGATCGCGCCGTGCGGCACCGCGACGCCCTTGGGGCGGCCGGTCGAACCGGAGGTGAAGATCACGTAGGCCGTGTGCTGCGGCAGCAGTGGTGCGATCCGGTCCGCGTCGGTGACCGGCCGCGCCGACAGGCCCGACAGATCCAGCTCGTCGAGGCGCACCACGTCCTCGCGCGCCGCGGACCGGCCGGAATCGGCCAGCGCGGGCATGGACTGCGAGCGACCGCGCCAATCCCGGGTCGCCGCGGCGGCTGCCGAGGGTGCGGTACGTCCGGGCAGGTTCGGAACATCCGAGGAGGTCAGCACGCACACCGGGTCGGCGGAATCGAGGATGTAGCCGACGCGTTCGGCGGGCTGATCCGGATCGAGCGGCACGTACGCGCCACCGGCCACCGAGACGGCGTACATCGCGACCACCAGATCGACGCCGCGCCGCAGGGCCAGCGCGACCCGAGATTCGGGGCCGACGCCGAGCGAGATCAGATGCCGGGCCAAGCGGTGGACGCGCTCGCCGAGTTCGCCGTAGGTGAGCTCGGCGGGCGTACCGCCGAACTGCTCGTCGGCATCGGCCGTCAGGGCCACCCCGTTCGGCCGTGCGGCGATCGTCGCCGCCAGCAGTTCCGGCAGCGTCGCGGCAGCGACCGGATGCGACGCGCCGGTCGCGGCACGCTCCAGCGCGGCCCGCTCGGCCGAGGTCAGGATGTCGAGATCGCCTACCGCAGTGGCGGCCTCGGCGACCACCCCGGCGAGCAGCAGCGACAGCCGCTCGACGATCGATTCGGCGGTCGCGGCGTCGAACAGATCCGTGGCGTAGGTGAGGAAACCACCGATGCCGTCCGGATTTCCGTCCGCGTCGTACGCGTCGGCCACGATCAGATGCAGGTCGAACTGGGAGACGTCCAGATCGGCGTCCACACCGGCGACGCTCAATCCGGGCAGTTCCAGTTCGGTGCGCGCCAGGTTCTGGAACGACAGGCCCACCTGGAACAGCGGGTGGTGCGCGGTGGAACGCGGCGGGTTCAGCACCTCGACCAGCCGCTCGAACGGAATGTCGGCGTGGGCGAAGGCCTGCAGATCGGTTTCGCGCTGGCGGGCCAGCAGCTCGGTGAACGGCTCGCCGCGCTCGACACGGGTGCGGAAGACGACGGTGTTGACGAACATGCCGATCAGATCGTCGAGTTCGGCCTCACCGCGACCGGCGACCGGGCTGCCGACGGCGATGTCGTCGCCGCCCGACAGCCGGGCCAGCAGCAGCGCGAACGCCGAATGCACGACCATGAACAGCGTGGCGCCGTGGGCGCGGGCCAGCTCGACCAGGCCCGCGTGCACCTCGGGCGCGATCCGCACGTCCACGCGCGCACCGGCCAGCGTCGCCACCGGCGGACGTGGGCGATCGGTGGGCAGCTCGAGCACGTCCGGCAGGCCGGCCAGCTCGCGCTGCCAGTACGAAATCTGCTGGGCGGCAATGGAATCCGATTGCGACTCGGAGCCCAGGACGGCACGCTGCCACAGCGCGTAATCGGCGTACTGCACGCGCAGCGGCGCCCAGTCCGGCGCGGCGCCGCAGGTGCGGGCGGCGTAGGCGGTCATCACGTCGCGCACCAGCGGGCCCATCGAGGACGCGTCGGCGGCGATATGGTGCACCACCACGGCGAGCACGTATTCGCGTCGCGAACCGGGGGCGAGGTCGGAGATCTCCAGTAGCCGCACCCGCAGCGGAACCTCGGAGGTGACATCGAAAGGCGTTGCGGCCAGGGCATATACCGCATCGGCGACCGCGGCGGCGGCGGTGCGTTCCGGCCGCAGGCCCAGCCGGGTGTCGGCCGGCAGGATCACCTGGACGGGACCCTCTGGAGTCTCGGGGTAGACCGTGCGCAACACCTCGTGCCGCGCGACCACATCGTCGAGGGCCGCGCCCAGCGCCTCCACGTCCAGGCTGCCGGTCAGCCGCAGCGCGAAGGGCAGGTTGTAGGCGGCCGAACCGGAATGCACCGCCTCCTCGGCGGTTTCGGCCTGGTCGAAGCGGTTGAGGAACCACATGCGCTGCTGCGCGAGCGAGAGCGGCAGCTGTTCCGGACGCTCGATCGAGCCCAGTTCCACGCCGCGCCGGATGTGGGTCTGCGAATCGAGGGTGGCGGCCAGTCCGGCCACCGTGGGCGTCTCGAACAGCGACCGCACCGGCACGCGGCCGCCGACCGCCGCACCGAGCCGGGCCACCACCTGCGTGGCGATCAGCGAATTGCCGCCGAGGGCGAAGAAGTCGTCGTCGGCGCCGACCCGTTCCAGGCCGAGCACGGAGCCGAAGACCTCGGCGACGATCTCCTCCACCGGAGTACTCGGCGCCCGGAATTCGCGGCTGCTGAAAGTGGGTTCGGGCAGCGCCTTGCGGTCGAGTTTGCCACTCGGATTGAGCGGGAAGGCGTCGAGAACCACGACGACCGCCGGGACCATATAGGCCGGAAGCGAATCCTTCACGCCGTTGCGCAGGCGCTCGGGATCGAGGGTGGTGCGCGGCTGGGCGACGACATAGGCGACCAGCTGATCGCCCAGTGCCGAGCCCATCACCAGCGCGACCGCCTGGCTCACGCCCGGCAGCGCCAGCAGCGCGGTCTCGATCTCGCCCAGCTCGATGCGCTGGCCGCGGAACTTCACCTGGAAGTCGGTGCGGCCGATGTAGTCGAGCCGGGCGGGCCGGGTCTCGTCGGCGTCGCGCCACAGCACCAGATCGCCGGTGCGGTACATCCGCTCGCCGTGGCCGAACGGGTTGGCCACGAACCGGTCCGCGGTCAGGTCGGGGCGGCGCACATAGCCGCGGGCCAGCTGGTCACCCGCGAGATACAGCTCACCGGGCACGCCCACCGGCACCGGACGCAGGCGGCCGTCGAGCACGTAGACGCGAGTGTTCCACTGCGGCAGGCCGATCGGCACGGTCGGCCGGTCGTCCTCACCGACCGGCCAATACGTGACCGACACCGCGGCCTCGGTGGGCCCGTACAGGTTGTGGATGCGCGCATCGCACACCGCGTGCACGGCATCGGCGGTCTCCGGCGGCAGCGCCTCGCCGATCACGAAGATGTCCTGCAGGCTCGGGCAGCTGCCCGCCGCGATGTGCGCGGCGAAGACGGTGAGCATCGACGGGACGAAGTCGGTGACCGTAACCCCGTGCGCGGCAATGGTTTCCGCGACGTACAGCGGATCGCGATGGCCGTCGTGGGTGGCCACGACCAGCTCGGCACCCGCCCGCAGCGGCATGAAATAGCCCCACAGCGAGACGTCGAAGGTGGTCGCCGTCTTCTGCAGATAGACGTCGCCGCTGCCCAGCGGGTAGGCGGCCAGCATCCACTCGATCTGGTTGTTGATCGCGGCATGCGAGACCGCGACGCCCTTGGGCCGGCCGGTGGAGCCGGAGGTGAAGATGACGTAGGCCGGATGGTCCGGCCGCACCGGCGCGAGCAGTTCGCCGGGCCGGATCGGGCTCGGATCGAAGCCGCCGAGATCCATGGTGTCCAGCCGCAGCACCGGAATCCGCGCGGGCACCGCGACGGTATCGGCGACGGTGGTCACGACGCAGACGGGTTGTGCGGTATCGAGGATGTGCGCGATGCGGTCCGCCGGATGATCGGGGTCCAGCGGCACGTACGCACCACCGGCCGCCACGATCGCGTACATGCCGACCACCAGATCCAGCGATCGGCGGATCGCCAGGCCGACCAGGGCATCCGGGCCGACACCGCGCGAAATCAGCAGGCGCGCCAGCTGATTGACCTGCGCGTCGAATTCGGCGTAGGTCAGCTGCGCACCCTCGTAGGTGACCGCCACCGCATCCGGGTTGCGCAGCGCCGTGCGCCGGTAGCCGTCGAGCAGCAGCTCCGGTTCGACCCGGTGGGCGGTGTCGTTCCAGTCCTGCAGGATGCGCAGGCGCTCGGCCGGATCGAGCAGCTCGATATCGCCCACGGCAGCCGCCGGATCGGCGACGATGCCCTCCAGCACCCGCACCAGCCGGTCGGCGTAGGTGGCCACGGTCGGCTCGTCGAACAGATCCAGCGCGTAGGTGAACATGGCCGATACGCCGGCCGGGGCACCCGCGTCCGTTCGCGGTACGGCGGTGAGCTGCAGATCGAATTTCGCCACCGCGCCGTCGAATTCGACCGTTTCGGCGACCAGTCCGGGCAGCCGCAGCTGCGGCTTCTGCATGTTCTGGAAGAACAGCGCGGCCTGGAACAGCGGATGATGCGCCTGCGACCGCACCGGGTCGAGCACCTCGACCAGGCGCTCGAACGGCAGTTCGGCGTGCGAGAAGGCGCCCAGATCGGTGTCCTTCACCGCCGCCAGCAGTTGCTCGACCGTCGTCGCGGCGTCGATGCGGGTGCGCAGCACCAGGGTGTTGACGAACATGCCGACCAGCGCGTCGAGTTCGGCCTCACCGCGCCCGGCCACCGGGGTGCCGATGGTGATGTCGTCGGTGCCGCTGGAGCGGGCCAGCAGGATCGCGAACGCCGCATGCACCACCATGAACAGCGAGGTGCTGGTGCGCTGGGCGAGTTCCTCGAGCCGGGCGTGCAGCTCGGGCGCGATGTCGAAGGTGTATTCCGCGCCGCGCCCCGAGGCGATCTGCGGGCGCGGCCGATCCGCGGGCAGATCCAGCCGGTCCGGGATGCCGGCCAGGGTGGTGCGCCAGTAGTCGATCTGCTGGGCCGCAAGGGAGTCGGGATCGTGTTCGTCGCCGAGCAGCGCCCGCTGCCACAGCGCGTAGTCGGCGTACTGCACCGGCAGCGGCTGCCAGCTCGGCCGGGCGCGGTTGCGCCGGGCGAGGAAGGCGGCCAGCAGATCGCGCATGAACGGCGCCACCGAGGCGCCGTCGGCGGCGATGTGGTGGACCACGACCGCCACGACATGATCGTCGGGCGCCAGTTCGGCCACCGCGATGCGCAGCGGCACCTCGGCGGCCACATCGAATCCGGCGAGCAGATAGCCGGCCAGCCACTGCGGCAGTTCGTCCTCGGCCACCGGCTTCGGCGCCAGATCCGGAACCGATTGCGACGCGGGCAGAATCACCTGGTGTCCGGCGCCGTCCGCGGACGGGTAGACGGTGCGCAGGGTTTCGTGGCGCTCGACGACGTCGGCGACGGCCGCCTGCAACGCCTCCACGTTCAGCGCGCCGGTGAGCCGGATCGCGAACGGAATGTTGTTGGCCGCAGATTCCGGATCGAACTGGTTGAGGAACCACATCCGCTGCTGGGCCAGCGAGAGCGGAATGCGTTCCGGACGCGGCATCGGCGCCAGCGCCAGGCGCCCGCCCGCACCCTTCAGCGGTTCCAGCCGCTGTGCCAATTCGGCGACCGTGGCCGCCTCGAACAGCAGCCGGGCCGGTACCCGCGCCGAGATCTGGGCGCCGAGGCGGCCCGCGACCTGAGTGGCGATCAGCGAGTTTCCGCCTAGTTCGAAGAAGTCGTCGTCGGCGCCGACCGGTCCGGGCGGGTCGAGCAGATCGGTGAAGACGGCCGCCACCATCTCCTCGAGCGCACCCGAGGGCGCGCGGAATTCGCGGGCGGCCAGGACGGGTTCCGGCAGCGCCGCGCGGTCCAGTTTGCCGACCGGGGTCAGCGGAATCGCGTCCAGGACCATGATCGTCGTCGGCACCATGTGGGCCGGAAGACTGTGTCCCGCATGCTCGCTCAGCTCGTCGGTGTCGACCTTCGCACCTTCGGCGGCGTGCACGTACGAGACGAGAATCGTGGCGCCGCTGTGCAGGGTGTGGCCGACGGTGACGGCGAAGTCGACCGAATCGTGGGCGGCCAGTACCGCGTCGATCTCGCCGAGCTCGATCCGGAAGCCACGGATCTTGACCTGGAAGTCGTTGCGGCCCAGATACTCCAGTTCACCGGCGGCGGTCCAGCGCACCAGGTCACCGGTGCGGTACAACCGCGAACCGTTGGCGTCGAAGGGATTGGCGACGAAGCGCGCCGCGGTCAGGCCGGGGCGCAGGTGGTAGCCGCGCGCCAATTGCGCCCCGGTGATGTACAACTCGCCGACCGCGCCGCGCGGCACCCGCGCCAACTGTTCGTCGAGCACGTATTCGGTGATGTTGCGCACCGGCGCCCCGATGGTGACCGTCTCCCCCGGCACCAGCGGTGCGCTGATGTTGGTCATGATCGTGGTCTCGGTCGGGCCGTACCCGTTGTAGAACTCGCGGGTGCCGCCCTCGATCGCGATCGCCCAGCGCCGCACCAGTTCCGGCGGGCAGGCCTCCCCACCGGCGACCACGACGCGCAGGTCGTCCAGTCCGGCCGGATCCACCGAAGCCAGGGCCGCGGGCGTGACGAAGGCGTGGGTGACGCGTTCGCGCCGTAGCAGATTCGCCAGCTCGTCGCCGCCGAGTACCGACGGCGAGGCCACCACCATGGCCGCCGCACCGCCGATGGCCAGCAGCAGTTCCAGCACCGAGGCGTCGAACGAGGGCGATGCGAAATGCAGGGTGCGCGAGTCGTTTCCGACCCGGTACCGCTCGCGCTGTTCGTCACAGAAACTCGACAGCCCGGCCTGGGTGACCACGACACCCTTCGGCTTGCCGGTCGAGCCGGACGTGTAGATCACGTAGGCCGGATGTTCGGCCCGCAACGGCCGCAACCGATCGGCATAGGTGACCGGGTCACCGGAGAACTCCTCGAGCCGCGCGGCGAAATCAGCGGTGTCGACGGTCAGCCACTCCACCGAATCGGGCAGGTCCTCCCGCACCGGCGACACCGTGAGACCCAGTTTCGCACCGGAGTCGGAGACCATGTGCGCGACGCGATCGGCCGGATAGTTCGGATCCACCGGCACGAATCCGGCGCCGGTCTTGGCCACCGCCCACACCGCGACCACCGATTCCACCGACCGGGGAATACCGACGGCGACCAGATCCTCCGGGCCGATGCCGCGAGCGATGAGCAGCCGGGCCAGCCGGGTCGAACGCTCGTCGAGCTCGGCGTAGCCGAGTTCGGCCAGCGTGGTGGTGGCATCGGCGAACACCAGGGCCGTACCGGTCGGATCCGCCTCGACCGCGGTGGCCATGAGCTGGGGCAGGGTGGTGACGCGTGGCCGGCGAGTGCGTGTCGGCCGGACCCGAGCGGGGCGCGTCATGCCGTCACTTCCAGCGCGTACTGTCCGCTGACCACCCGTACCACCTATCTCATCCTGCCTGTCGTCGCCGCATGCGCCTGCACGCAGGCCACCCTTGTCCATCGATTCCGGCCGCGGCGGGCGTTACTTTCCCGCGATCGTGCCACCGGTTGCTCAGCGAAGCACATTGTCCGGCAGCAGTACCAGCCCGGCGGAGCCGAAGGCCGCCGGCGCCGGCCCGTCCTCGAGCACCACGGCCCGCAGGTCTTCCAGCGGTTCCGGATCCATCCGGTCCAGACCGGCACGATCGGTGAACAGGTGGGTGACCCATTCGTCGGCGAGCCCGTCGGTGCCGACCTCGGCCGGCAACACCATCGAGGCACCGGTCGTCCCCGCGCCGACCACCTCGAGCAGGGCGGCGACACCGTCGGCCCGGCCCTGCCGGAAGGTGCGAGATTCGAAGTCCAGCTCGGTGCGGGCCCGCAACCGGTCGACCGCGGCGGCCAGCGCGTCGTAACTGTGGGTGCCCTCCGCGCCGACGAAGGCCGGATCGGCGCCGCGCAGCGCCCGGGTGCGGTTGGCGTAGGTCACCGGCCGCGCCGACTCACCCGCGATCTCGGCGGCGACCGCCGCATCGTCGAGGACCAGCCAGTCGATACCGTTCGGCCCCGCCTTCGGCCGGGCCGCGGCCACGGTGACGCCGGTCTTGATCTCCAGCTCCGACGGTAGTTCGCCGCCGTCCACGACCGGGACCAGTGCGGCACCGGCCTTGAGCACCGCCCAGGCCGCGACCGCCGACTCGATACCGCGCTCGAGCCGCACCGCGACCCCGCTACCCGGACCGCAGCCGCGACCGATGAGGGCCCGGGCCAGCCGGGAGGAGCGGGCGTCGAGCTCCTGATACGAGACCGCCTCCTCACCCCAGGCCAGCGCGGGCCCCTCGGGGTCGTCCTCGACGGCGGCGGCCAGCGCCTGCGCCAGCGCGGTGCCGACGGTGGAGCCGGTCTCGGCCGGTCCGGTGCGGGCCGCCTCGACCACAACCTCCGACTCGTCGTGCAGGTCGATCGCGCCGAGCAGGATCTGCGGGTCGGCAGCCACCGCCGCGAGGATGCGCTCGAATCGATCACCCAGGGTGCGCATCGTCGCGGGATCGAACAGTTCGCGCGCGTAGGTGAAGACCGTGACCAGTTCCGCCGGTGAGCCGTCGGATTCGTGGCGCGGCTCGACCGTGACCTGCAGATCGAACTTCGCCGCTACGGCATCGGTGTCGAGTGCGGCGATGGACAGGCCCGGCAGTTCCAGCGACGGCTGCTGCGTGTTCTGGAACGACAGCACCACCGTGAACAGACTCTGCGCACCACCTCGTCCCGGAGCCACCACCTCGGCGACCCGTTCGAACGGGATATCGGAGTTCGCGAAGGCCGCCAGATCGGTGTCGCGGGCGGTTTCCACCAGCGCGTCGAAGGTGTCGGTGGTGTCGACACCGGTGCGCAGCGTCAGCGTGTTGACGAACATGCCGACCAGATCGTCGAGTGCGCGCTCGCCGCGGCCCGCGATCGGCGTGCCGACCACCACATCGGCGGTACCGGACTGCCGGGCCAGCAGCACCGCGAGCGCGGCGTGCACCACCATGAACAGCGACGAATTGTGTTCTCGCGCAATCCGGACCAGGCCTTCGTGCACCGTGGCCGGGATCGCGAAACCGATCGATTCGCCGCGCATCGACGGCACGGCCGGACGCGGATGATCGGGCGCCAGCAGCGCCGAACCGGACACTCCGGCGAGCCGATCCCGCCAGTAGGCGAGCTGCTTCGCCGCCACCGAATCCGGATCGTCGTCGGTGCCGATGGCCCGGCGCTGCCAGATCGCGAAATCGGCGTACTGCACTTCCAGTGGCGCCCAGCCCGGTTCGCGGCCGCCGGTGCGGGCCACATAGGCGGTCATCAGATCGCGGGCCAGCGGGGCCATCGAGGAACCGTCGCCGGCGATGTGGTGAATCACCAGCGCCAGCACCTGGTCGGACCCGCTGCGCAGCAGCAGGGCGCGCACCGGAACCTCTTGGGTCACATCGAATCCGGTCGCCATGAGCGCGGCGATGCGGTCGATCGGCTCGGCGGTGTCCTCGACCGGCAGGCCCTCCGGCAGCGCCTCGCGGACCGAGAGGATCTCCTGATACGGCAGCCCGCCCGGACCGCCCGCGGGATAGCGGGTGCGCAGCACCTCGTGCCGCTCCACGACATCGGCGACCGCCTGGCGCAACGCGTCCACATCGAGATCGCCGGTGAGCCGGATCGCCAGCGGAATGTTGTAGCCCGGCGATTGCGGATCGAGCTGGTTGATCACCCACATCCGCTGCTGGGCCGGCGACAGCGGAATCCGCTCCCCACGCGCGGCAGGCTCGAGGCGCGGGCGCACCGCACCGGCGGCCGCACCGGGCACGATCCGCGCCGCGAGGGCTGCCACGCTCGAGGCTTCGAACAGCTCCCGGACCACGAGGTTCGCGTCGAGCGCCTCGTTGATGCGAGCCACCGCACGGGTCGCGAGCAGCGAATTGCCGCCGAGGGCGAAGAAGTCGTCGTCGAGGCCGACGCCGGCCGTCTCCGCACCGGCGACACCGAGCAGATCGGCGAACACGTCGGCGACGGCCTGTTCGATCGGCGTACTCGGCGACCGGAAGGCGGCCGCGCTGACGACCGCCGGTTCGGGCAGGGCGCGACGATCGAGTTTGCCGTTCGGCGTCAGCGGCAACGCGTCGAGCACGACCACCACGTCGGGCACCATGTAGCCGGTCAGGAAGGCGCCGACCTCGGCGCGCAGCGCGAGCGGATCGAGCGACGAACCAGCCTCGGGCACAACGTAACCCACCAGCCGCTCACCGGAGTGCTCTGCGGTGCGGACCATCGCCACCGCCTGCGCGACACCGGTGCAGCGCAGCAGCGCGGCCTCGATTTCGCCGAGTTCGATGCGGAAGCCGCGCAGCTGCACCTGCTGATCGCTGCGTCCCGCGTATTCCAGCGCGGCCTCGCCGTCGAAGCCGGCCCAGCGGCCGATATCGCCGGAGCGATACATCCGGGAACCGGGCGCACCGTACGGATTGGCCACGAACCGCGCCGCGGTCAAGCCCGGACGGCCGAGATAGCCGCGCGACAGTTGTTGTCCAGCAATGTACATCTCACCGGCCACGCCGACCGGCGACGGATGCAGCCGCTCGTCGAGCACATAGGTCTCGAGGCCCGGCAGCGCCCGGCCGATGACGCTGGCCGGATGGTCGGCCAGACCCTCGTCCAGCGCCAGGAACGACACGTGCACGGTCGTCTCGGTGATGCCGTACATGTTCACCAGCTGCGGGGTGGTGGAGCCGTGCCGCTCGTACCAGCGCGCGAGCTGACGCAGATCCAGCGCCTCACCGCCGAAGACGATGTAGCGCAACGCGAATTTGGCCGCGACCGTCACCGCGGCGTCACCGGTGTGGCTGTGCGCCGCGCGGTCGGCCTCGGCGAGCTGATAGAACGCCGAGGGCGTCTGGTTCAGCACGGTGACTTGCTCGCGAATCAGCAACTCGCGGAACAGCTCCGGCGATCGCGAGGTCAGGTGGTCGACCACCACGACCGCACCGCCGTTGGCCAGCGAACACCACAGTTCCCAGACCGAGAAGTCGAAGGCGAAGGAGTGGAACAGCGTCCACACGTCGGTTTCGTCGAAGTCGAACAGCAGCTGGGTGTTGGCGAACAGTTCCAGCACGTTGCGGTGGGTGACGCCGACCCCCTTGGGCACACCGGTGGAGCCCGAGGTGTAGATGACGTAGGCCAGATCGGCCGGTCGCAGCGGGGCGAGCCGCTCGGCGTCGGTGATCGGACCGCCGGCGAAGTTGCCGGTCTCCTCCAGCAGCACCGTCGCCAGGCCGGCGGCGGGCACCGCCTCCCGCAGCTCGGCGGTCGTGAGCACACATGCCGGCGCGGCGTCGCCGAGCATGAATTCCAGCCGCTGCACCGGATAACCGGTGTCGATGGGCAGATAGGCGGCACCGGCGAGCAGCACGCCGAGCAGCGCGACCGGCAGTTCCTCGGTGCGCGGCACCGCCACGGCCACCAGCGATTCCGGCCCGACGCCCTGGGCGATCAGCGCCCGGGCCACCTGGCTCGCGCGCTGGTGCAGATCTCCGAAGGTGAGGGTGGTGTCACCGAAGCGGACCGCCACCGCGCCCGGCCGGCGCCGGACCTGTGCGGTGATCAGATCGACCAGGGTCACCGGCGGCACCGGCGCGCCGGGCGAATTCCATTCGTGCAGAACGAGTTCGCGCTCACCGGGGGCCAGCACATCGATATCGCCCACCACGGCCGCGGCGTCGGCGGCGACGGCATTCAGGATGCGCGTGAACCGATCGGTGAAATCGCGCACCGTCGCCTCGTCGAACAGGTCGGTGGCGTAGCTGAAGGCGGCCGAAATCCCCTGCGGCACACCATGTGCGTCGATCCGCTCGGCCATCGCCAGCTGCAGATCGAACTTGGCCAGCTCGATGTCGAGGTCGACACCGGAAACCGCCAGCCCGGGCAGCTCCAATTCGGTGCGGGCCAGGTTCTGGAAGGTCAGCATCACCTGGAACAGCGGATGCCGCCCGGCCGAACGCGCCGGATCCAGGATCTCGACCAGCCGCTCGAACGGCACATCGGCGTGGCCGAACGCCGCCACGTCGGTGCCGCGGACGTCGGCCAGCACCTGCTCGAAACTGTGCGCCGGGTCGATCTCGGTGCGCAGCACCAGGGTGTTGACGAACATGCCGATCAGCTCGTCCAGCGCCGCCTCACCGCGCCCGGCGACCGGGGTGCCGATCGCGATGTCGCGGGTGCCCGACAGCCGGGCGAGCAGCACCGCGAGCGCGGCGTGCACCACCATGAACAACGTCGAATGATGTTGGTGCGCAAGGCGGTTCAGCGCCGCATGCACATCCGGGGCGATCTCGAAGTCGAGCGTGGCGCCGCGATAGGACGCGACCGCCGGACGCGGCCGGTCGGCCGGCAGGTCCAGCTGTTCGGGCAGCGCGGCGAGTTCGCGCCGCCAGAAGTCGATCTGCGCGGCGAGCACCGACTCCGGATCGTCCTCGCTACCCAGCGTTTCCCGTTGCCACAGGGCGTAATCGGCGTACTGGACGGCCAGCGGCGTCCATTCCGGATGACCGCCGCGCACGCGATCGAGGTAGGCGGTCATCAGATCGCGGGTCAGCGGGCCCATCGAGAAGCCGTCACCGGCGATGTGGTGCACCACGCACACCAGGACGTGTTCGGTCTCGCTCGCGCGCAGCACCCGCAGGCGCACCGGCGGCGCGGCCGTCACATCGAAGCCGCCCGAGACGGTTTCGGCGACCAGGGCGGCCAGCTCGTTCTCGCGGGCTTCGACCAGGGGAATCTCGGGGATCGCCCGGGGATCCGAGACGGGCAGCACCCGCTGGTAGCCCTCGCCGTCGAGTTCCGGATAGATGGTGCGCAGCACTTCGTGGCGCTCCACCAGATCGCGCACCGCGGACCGCAGCGCGTCCACGTCGAGGCGTCCGCTCAGCCGCACCGCGACCGGGATGTTGTTGACCGCACCCGCCGGATCGAAGCGGTTGAGGAACCACATCCGCTGCTGGGCATAGGACAGCGGGATGCGTTCGGGCCGCGGCATCGGCCGCAACCGCTCGCCGGTGTCGGTTCCGGCGTGCCGTTCCACCTGTTCGGCCAGTGCGGCCACGGTCGATGCCTCGAACAACAGCTGCACCGGCACCCGGGCGCCCAGGGCCGAGCCGATCCGGGCCGCCGCCTGCGCGGCCAGCAGGGAGTTGCCGCCGAGTTCGAAGAAGTCGTCGTCGGCGCCGACCCGGCCGGGATTGCCGCCCTCGCCGGGAACGAGCAGAGCCGCGAACACCTCGGCGACGATCTCCTCCACCGGGGTGGCGGGAGCGCGGAATTCGCGTGCGGCGAAGGTCGGTTCCGGCAGCCGGGCGCGGTCGAGTTTGCCGACCGGGGTCAGCGGAATCTCGTCCAGCGGCATGATCGCCGCGGGAATCATGTAGGCGGGCAACGAGGCCGCCAGGAAATCGTCGAGGGTCGCGATATCGAGCGCCGCACCGGGACGCGGCAACACGTACGACACCAGCGCCGTCGCGCCGGAGGGCAGCGTGCGGCCGATGGTGGCGGCGAAATCGATATCCGGATGCGCGGTCAGCGCGTTGTCGATCTCGCCCAGTTCGATGCGGAAGCCGCGAATCTTGACCTGGAAATCGGAGCGGCCCAGATATTCGATGGTGCCGTCGGACTCGTTGCGGCGCACCAGGTCGCCGGTGCGGTACAGCCGGGCCCCGGGCCTGCCGGTTTCGGTGCCGAAGGGACTGGCCACGAACCGTTCCGCGGTGAGCCCCGGGCGGCCCAGATATCCCTGTGCCAGCGCCGGACCCGCCAGATACAGCTCGCCGACCACCCCGGCGGGCACCGGTCGCAGCCGCGAATCCAGCACGAACGCGCCGACGCCGGCGACCGGGGTGCCGATCGTGATCGGCTCGCCGGCAATCATTTCCGCGCTGGAGGTGGCGAGGATCGTCGCCTCGGTCGGGCCGTAGCCGTTGTAGAAGCGCCGCCCGTCGCGCGCCCAGCGGCCCACCAGTTCCGGGCCGAACTTGTCGCCGGCCACGACGACGGCCTCGAGGTCGGGCAGTCCGGCCGGATCGACCGACTCCAGCGCGCCGGGGGTGATCAGCATGTGCGAAACCTGTTCGCGGCGCAGCAGATCGGCCAGCTCGAAACCGCCGAACACCTCCGGCGGCGAGACCACCAGGGTCGCACCCGACGAGAAGGCCAACAGCAGTTCCAGAACGGAGACGTCGAAGTTCGGCGAACAGACGTGCAGGACACGGGAATCCTCGGTCACGCCGTAGTGCTCGCGCTCGGCCGCGACCAGACCGCCGAGTCCGGCATGGGTCACCACGACGCCCTTGGGACGACCGGTGGAGCCCGAGGTGTAGATCACGTAGGCCGGGTGATCCTCGGTGAGCGGGCGGACCCGGTCGGTGTAGGAGATCGGATGGGCGGGGCGCGCGCCGATGCGTTCCGACACGACCGGATCGTCGAGTTCGAGCCAGTACACACCCGTCCCCAGCGCCCGGCGATGGGCTCCGGTGGTCAGGCCGAGTACCGCGCCGGAGTCGGCGACGATATGCGCGATGCGCTCGGTCGGATAGGCCGGGTCGACCGGAACGTAGGCCGCGCCCGCCTTGGCGACCGCCCAGACCGCGAGGACGGATTCGATCGAGCGGGCGATGCCGATAGCCACCACGTCGCCGGCGCCGATGCCGCGGGAGATGAGTTCCCGGGCCAGGCGCGACGATCCCTCGTCGAGCTCTCGATAGGTCAGCTGCCGCGTGTCGGCCGGATCATCGGTCGGCGCGAACCGGATCGCCACCGCATCGGCGGCGGATTCGACCGCAGCGGTCAGCAGCTGGCCGAAAAGGGGGCTGCCCGACCTGCGGCGACGACCTCCACGAGCGGAACGGCGGGCAGTATCCATTCGAGTGTCTTCACCTCTCGCGTCCAGCAGGTCCGCACGGTCGAACACCCCCTCGCGCGGTCCGAGCAATCATATAAGGATGGCGAGCACGGCGTGGTGCGCCGGATCGAACTGGTGACCCGCCGGTACTCCTAGTACTCATCGCTGCCAGGGTGCCTCGATGTTGCGCTTCGTGTCGACTTCCGTGGCACTGGTCACAGTAGGTCCCCAGCTTGTCACAGCCAGCCGCGGCGGATCGCCTGCACGCCCGCCTGGAACCGGGTGCTGGCGCCCAGTCGCTCCAGCAGGCTCGCGGTCCGCCGCACCACCGTGCGCCGGGACATGCCCAGCCGCCGGGCGATGGTGTCGTCCGTCGCGCCCAGGCCCATGAGGGTCAGAATGGCCCGGTCGCGTTCGTCCAGCGGCTGGTCCGGATTCACCGAGATCGGCGCGGCCAGCGACCACAACACCTCGAAGGTGTGCACGATCGCGTCCAGCGTCGGACAGGCCGTGATGCGCAGCCCCATCGGATCGCCGCGGCGTTCGTCGTGGTGCAGCATCAGCGCCGCGCGGTCGTCGTCGGCGATGATCACCTTGAAGGGCGGATCGGGCAACGTGCGCGCCTGCGCCCCGGCGGTATTGGCCTGCAGCGCGAAGCGCAGCCGATCGGGATCCTGATAGATGGTGTCCTGATAGAGCGTCTGGTAGCGCACGCCCGCCGACATCCGCGCCGAGCGCAGATCGAACAGCCGTGCGGCGCGTTCGCCTTCGCACAGATACGGGCCCCGGTCGATCATCCGGATCCGGCTGCGCGCGGCACGCTGCAGATCCTCGAATTCGGCGACCACCTCGCGGGCCTCGTACATCGGCACGACGGTGCCGTCGCCGCGGGTGGTGCGGCGCACCGAGCGGAAGGTCTCGCCCAGCCGGGCCGCGGCCTCGTGCATGCGCGCGGTTTCGGCCTGGCGGCGGCGGGATTCGGCTTCCGACAGGGCCTCGGGGGCATGCGCGTCCCAGCGGACGGAGTCACCGATTTCGATGCGGACCACGGCCTGCATCTCACAGAGTTCGTCCAGGGCCGCCGAGACGGACTCGCGGGAACACTCCAGATATTGCGCCAGCTCCGACAGGCTGGACCGCGGATGCTGCACCAGAGCGGTATAGGTGCGGCCGTGCACGGATCCGGAGTCGAACAGCTCGTACAAACCAGGCAATGCATCAACCCCCCGCGGCCGGCCGAGCCGGGCGGCCGACGACAGCGCGGGCGCTATTCGCCCGCCCCCCACGACTGCTGGGACAGGACGACGCCCTTGCTCGCCAGATAGGGAGCGGGATCGATCTTCACGTCGCTGGGATCCCAGATCTCCAGATGCAGGTGCGGGCCGGTGGAGTTGCCGCGGTTGCCGACGGTGGCGATCACGTCGCCGGCGTTCACCCGCTGGCCGACGTGGGTGAGGATGTCGTTGACGTGGCCGTACACCGCGGTGGTGCCGTCGTCCTGCTTCACCCGGACCCACAGCCCGAAGCCCGAGGCGGGACCGGCATCGATCACCGTGCCGTTCTCCACCGAATGAATAGGAGTACCGATCGCGTCGGCGAAGTCGACACCGTAGTGCATGGCGCCCCAGCGGGATCCGAAGCCGGAACTGACGACCCCGGCCACCGGTCGCACGGCCTGGGCCGGTGCGAGCTGCTGCTGAATACCCTTCAGCACCTCTTCGGCGTGCGAGAGCGGACCGGCAACCTCCGGCGGCAGATTCTGCAGACCGAACGGCGCGGGCGCGGCCACCGGCTGGGCCTGCGGCGCGGCCGGCGTCTCGGCGACGACCGGGGCCGCGACGGGCGAGGCCTGCTGTTCGGCCTCGTGCGCGGGTTCGGAGGCCGACTTCAGCGCGACCGGCTCGGGAGTGTCGTTGTGGCCGCCGGGCAGCAGCGGCGCGGCGTGCGCGAACTGAGTGGCGGTGCCGATCAGCGCGCCGGTCGCGACGGCGGCGCTGGCGGCGAGCTTCATCCGGTCGCCCGTGCGCGGCTGGGCGCGGTGGCGGGTGGGACGCTCGGCAGCGCCGTCACCGGCGTAGATGTCACCGAGGAGGTCCTGAACGGATACGGAACTGGATGTCTCACGGTGCTGCGGCAAGGCTCGTCCTAGCGTCGATCAACTCGGTGGCGGCGCCGGGTCGAAACCTCACATTCGGTAACGATTCGGCATCTGTTGTGACGGAAACTGTACTCCGTCGTGACCTTTTCGCAACCTCCTCGGAGGAATTCGCAGGTGGAAGGCTGATCTTGGTGCCGTGGGCGCTGTTATCGAGGACCACGGCCGGGTCCAGACTGAACAGGTGATCCTCGACAACGTGCGCACCCCGATCGTGCTGGCGCCGATGGCCGGCGGCCCGTCCACCCCGGAACTCGCCGCCGCTGTCGGCGAGGCGGGCGGCCTGGGATTCCTCGCCGCCGGATATCTGAGTGCCGCCGATACCGCCGCGCGCATCGCGGCGCTGCGCGAGCTCACCGAGACGCCCTTCGGCGTGAACCTGTTCGTTCCGGGCGCGCCCACGCCGCCGGAACACTTCGCGGCCTACCTCGACCGGCTCAGCCGCCGCTTCCCGCTCGGCGAGGCACGTTTCGACGCCGACGCCTGGGACGAGAAGCTCGACCTGCTCACCGCCGAGCCGGTGGCGGTGGTCTCGTGCACCTTCGGCTGCCCCTCGGAGGCCGAGATCGAGCGCCTGCATCGCGCCGGATCCGAGGTGTGGGTCACGGTGACCTCGGTGCCGGAGGCCCGGGTCGCGGCCGAGACCGGTGCAGACGTCCTCATCGCCCAGGGCGCGGAGGGCGGCGGACATCGGGGCGGTTTCGCCGACCGGCCCGAGGAGGACGTGGCCGATCCGCTCACCACCCTGACACTGGTGCAGCTGGTGCGCGCAGCGGTCGAGACGCCGGTGGTCGCGGCAGGCGGCATCGCCACCGGCGCGGGTATCGCCGCGGTCCTCGCCGCCGGCGCCGCGGCCGCACAGCTGGGCACGGCCTTCCTCCGCTGTCCGGAGGCGGGCACCTCGGCACTGCACCGCGATGCGCTGGAGATCGAAACCCCGACCATGCTGACCCGCGCCTTCAGCGGCCGCCGAGCCCGCGGCCTGCGCAATCAATTCATGCTCGACAACCCCGACGCGCCTGCGGCCTACCCCGAAATCCATTACGCCACCGGACCGTTGCGAGCCGAGGCCCGCGCCGCCGACAACCCGGACGCGGTGAATCTGTGGGCCGGGCAGGCACATACCCTCGCGGAGGCCGTTCCGGCGGCCGACCTGGTACGCAAGCTCACGGAAGAAGCGAAAGCCGCTCTGCAATCGGCACTTTCGCGGCCATTCCCGTCTTGTTGACAACGTTTTTCGTTTAGACTCGTGGGACATCACCCGCCATCCCACGAGGAGAGCGTCATGTCATTGGATGTCCCAGCCGCATTGCTCGAACGCGCCGAAAGCGGTCCGGTCAGCGACGAGGAATTCGTCGAATGCGTTCGCACCTCCCTGCCGTACGCCTACGAGGTCGTCAGCCGAGTGGCCGCCGACTTGCGTTCCGGCACAGCAGAATTCGCGGACAACCAGGTACCCCCGCCGGACGAGACAGCCCGCGGCCAACTGCTGCGCGCGATGGCGTCGGATTCGATTCGCGGCAGCCTGGAGCGGCATTTCGGCATCAAGCTGGCCTTCCAGAACTGCCATCGGGTGGCGGCCTTCCCGCTGTCCGCCGTCGGCGGCGACACCTACTCGACCTTCATCTCCACCCGCGCTCAACTGCTCAATCAGAGCCCGGAACTGCGTAACTGCTGACCCGTACGGTTCCGGCGCCGGCGCGTCCGGCGCCGGAACCGGCGTTACGCTTCGCCGCCCGCTCCCCATTCCCGCAGCCTGCGCTTGAGGACCTTTCCGGTGGGGTTGCGCGGCAGCTCGTCGATGAACACCACCTCGCGAGGCACCTTGTAACGCGCCAGGTTCGACTTCACATGCGCTTTGATCTCCTCCGCGCCGAGGGTTTCGGTGGTGCGGACGACGAAAGCGACCAGCCGGGCGCCGTATTCGTCGTCGGGCACGCCGATGACCGCAGCCTCTCGCACGTCCGGATGCGCGTCGAGCAATTCCTCGACCTCGGCCGGGAACACGTTCTCCCCGCCCGAGACGATCATCTCGTCGTCGCGGCCGTCGATGAAAAGTCTTCCGGCGGAATCGAAATGACCGACATCGCCGGTGGACATCGGCCCGCGGATCTGCTCCTTGCCGCCGCCACCGGTATAGCCGTCGAAGGGAATCGCGTTGCGGACGAAGATCCGCCCGGTGGTCCCCGGCGGCACCGGCTCGCCCTGCCCGTCGAGGATCTCGACCACCGCGCCCGCCACGGGTGAGCCCACACATCCCGGTTCCTCCGCCAGATCCTCCGGCGTGGCGACGGTGGCGTAAGCGACCTCGGTGGATCCGTACAGGTTGTAGACGACCGGCCCGAAGATGGCGGTCACCCGCCGGCACAACTCGGCGCCCAACTGCGATCCGGCGACGAAAACGATGCGCAGCGCCGACAGATCCCGCTCACTCACCGCCTCCGGCCCCAGTTCGACCATGCGCGCGAGCATCACCGGCACCACGATCAGCGCGGTCGCGTGATGTTCGGCCATGCTGTCGATCACCCGCTGCGGATCGAATCGCCGCCGGATCACGAGTGTCGAGCCGAAACCGATGGCCAGCAACGACATCGCGAAGCCGAGGGTGTGGAACAGCGGCGCCGGGCATTCGGTCACCTCGCGGGTCCGGAACGGCACCTTGCTGAGAATCGCGCCGAGCGGTTCCAGCGAACGCGGCTCCGACCGCGGCGCGCCCTTGGGTGTGCCGGTGGTGCCGCTGGTCAGCAGGATGATCTTGGCGCCGGAGCGCGAGAACGGCGGCGTAGCGGGCGAGCCGGCGGTGATCAGCGATTCCAGGCTGGAGGTGTGCCCGGTCTCCGACCAGGCCCGATACGCTCCCCGCTCGGGGCTCAGATCGCCGAGGATGGATTCGTACTCCTCGTCGTACACCAGCAGATCCGCCCCCTCCCGGGCGGTCACATCGCGCAGTTGCGGCCCGGCGAAGTCGGTGTTCAGCAGGATGATCCGGGCCCCGCACTTGGCCGCGGCGAAGACCGCGTCGAGCAGACCGCGGTGATTGCGGGCCAGAATCGCCACGCCCTCGCCGGTGCGCAATCCGCGCTTGCGCCATTCGTTGGCCAGCCGGTTGGAGCGGTCGTCGAGTTCCCGATAGCTCAGCGTGCCGAGGTCGTCGATCACGGCGGCGCGATCGCCGTAGCGGCCGGCGGCGAGCCGCAGCAGCGCGGGCAGGGCACCGTGACGCAGTAGCGCGTCACCCGCGGACAGCAACGTCAACGGCGAGTCGATGCCGACCACGCCACTGCCGATTGCCAGCCGCAGATAATCCAGCTCGGACCACGCCCGTGCGATCACCGTGCGTAACAGATTCACCGTCATGCTCGAATCCCCCTGCCGCGCCGACTGTCTCGCATCGGATGGCGGTGCACGCCCATGACCCCGGACCTCTCTGTCCCCGCCCGGTGGAGCCGGGGGTCCGCGGGGAGGCTACGGCTGCCTGGCCACGCGGGCTCCCCTGTCGGGCGCATACAACACCGCCCCTTCGACGGTACGCGCCCTCACCGTAACCCCGCCGCGCACGATCGGTCGACCGCAGCCGTGCGGGCGGAGTCGCTCCTGCCGGACTTCCTACTTTCCGTGTGCGCGCAACTGGTAGAGCCCGCGGGTCTCGGCCACGACCACGCCGTCGGCGTCGGTCACCGTGGCCTCGAGGGTGAAATCGGCCTTACCGTTGGCCTCGGCGTCGGCGATCACCCGCGCGATCTCCTCCTCCGACAGCGAGGCCTCGGCGCGTACATCGGTTTTCGCCGGCTTGCGGAAGAAGATCTGCAGGTCCTTCACCAGCGGGTAGTACTTGGCGTTGTCGAAGGTGGCGATCGGAATCGCACCGCCGAGAATTTCCGCGACGGTGAACAGCACGCCGGCGTACATGACGCCGAAGTGGTTGCCGTTGCCCTCGATCGGCACGGTGGTGGCCGCGAATCCGGGCCGCACCTCGAGTGCCTTTACACCCATCTTGTGCGCGATCGGGATGGTGAACTCCAGCGCGCCGTTCATGACATCCGCGAACGCGGGGGTGTCGTTGTTCGTCTCGGCGCTGCTCGCCTCGGTCATCGCCAACCCTTTCTGCACGTGATCGGACGCCCACCGGACGTCGATGCTCAGCCTACGACACCTTGTTGACATAGCGCCAACAGGTTCGGTGATCTCCCGCCGACCGGCACGGGCGGGCACGGGCACCACCGGCCCCGCTCACGCCGCAGCCGCGGCCGGATGTTCCGGCCGCGGCTGCGGGATCGTTCACAGCGTCGGGACGCTCAGTGTCACAGCGTCGGGACGCTCAGTGTCACAGCGTCGGGACGCTCAGTGTCACAGCGTCGGAACGCCCTATGTCACAGTGTCGTGACGCTCAATTCGCCGTCGGCGTAGCGCGCCCGCAACCGCTTCTTGTCGAATTTTCCGACGCTCGTCTTGGGCACCTCGTCGATGAAGGTCCAGTGCTCGGGCAGCTGCCACTTGGCGAATTTGTCCGCCAGGAAATCACGCAGCTCGGCCGGGTCGGCGCTCGCGCCCTCCTTGAGGACGATCGCGACCAGCGGCCGCTCGTCCCACTTCTCGTCCGGCACCCCGATCACCGAGGCCTCCGCGACGGCCGGATGACCCATGATCGCGTTCTCCAGATCCACCGAGGAGATCCATTCACCGCCGGACTTGATCACATCCTTGGACCGGTCCACCAGCGTGAGATAGCCGTTGGGCGTGATCTTGCCGACGTCGCCGGTGCGCAGCCAGCCGTCGTCGAATTTGTCGGGGTCGACGGACGCACCCTCCGGTGAGTAATAGGCCCCGGCGATCCACGGACCGCGCACCTCGAGTTCGCCCACGGCCTCGCCGTCGTTGGGCAGCACCGAGCCGTCGTCGCCGACCAGGCGCGCCTGGACCAGGGCCGGGAACCGGCCCTGCGTGTAGCGGTACTCCCATTCGTCCTCGCCCGTCACACCCTTCGGCGGGTGCGCGACGCTGCCCAGCGGCGAGGTCTCGGTCATTCCCCAGGCGTGCAGCAGTCGCACCCCGTGCTTTTCCTGGAAGGCTCGCATCATCGACGGCGGCAGCGCGGACCCGCCGACGACCACCTCGCGCAGATGCCTGATGTCCTGCGGCTTCGCGTCCAACTGCGCCAGCACGCCACCCCAGATGGTCGGCACCGCGGCGGCGAAGGTCGGCTGCACCGCGGCCATCATCTCCAGCAGCGGCGCCGGCTGCAGGAAGCGGTCGGGCATCAGCACGCTCGCCCCCGACAGCATCGCGGCATAGGGCAGACCCCAGGCGTTGGCGTGGAACAGCGGCACGATGGCCAGCACGGTGTCGGAGGAGGTGAATCCCATACTCGCGTTGGTCAGTACCTGCATGGCGTGCAGGACATTGGACCGGTGCGAGTACACCACGCCCTTAGGGTCGCCGGTGGTGCCGGAGGTGTAGCACATGCCGGCCGCGGAGCGTTCGTCGACGACCGGGAAATCGTAGGTATCCGGTTGTCCCGCAAGCAGTTCCGTGTAGGAGTGCACCTGCACGCCCTCGGGCGCGGTCAGATCCGCGGCATTGCCGTTGGCCACGATGACGTGGCGGACGGTCTTCAGCGTGGGCAGATAGTTGGCGAACATCGGCAGCAGCGAGCCGTCGACGATCACGACCTGATCCTCGGCGTGATTGGCCACGTAGGTGACCTGCTCGGGGAACAGCCGCAGGTTCAGCGCGTGCAGCACGGCGCCCATCGCGGGCACGGCGGCGTAGGCGACCATATGTTCGTTGTTGTTCCACATGAACGTGGCGACGCGGTCGCCCACGTCGATTCCCAGCCCGCGCAGCGCGTTGGCCAGCCGCGCCGATTCCGCGCCCAATTCCCGATAGGTCATGGTCCGAACCCCGTCGCCCGTCCAGGTCGACACCGTGGCATCGCCGTGGAACGTAGACGCATATCGCAGCAGAGTGGCCAGCGACAGTTGCTCGTCCTGCATCGTGCTCAACATCAGTAACCGCACTCCTTCACCGGTGAACGACGTCACACCTGCCGCGAGGATAGTCGAAACCGGACGTAGCGATTATCGGGCCGACCAGATGGTCCCCTTTTCCCGCGACACACGGCGCGAACAGCGCGGGCATGGGGATGAATCGGCTGCCCGTGGCGAACCCCTGATCGCCACGGGCAGCCGTCCCTGCCGTCCGGGTGCACCCGGATACGGCAGATCCGTCCCGAATGGCCGCCGGACGCGCGACGACACCCCCTGCAGCGCCGTCGAAACGCCAAATACCCACCGGGACAGGCTTTTTGAAGAGGAACTGGTATAGATAGTAGGTTCGGCGGGCCGGAACTGTCCAGCGGAGTCACATGTCCGGTCCACTGCGGCCACCGCAGCGTGGCCGGAAATATTGATTCATTGGCCGCTGATCTCTCGGAACCGACCGCCCGGCGCTCTACTCTTCGACTATGACTGCCACGCCGTCCATCGTGATCATCGGCGCCGGATTCGCCGGCCTCGGCATGGCGCTGGAATTACAGCGCGCCGGTATCGACAACTTCACCATCGTCGAAAAGGCCGCCGATCTGGGCGGCGTCTGGCGCGAGAACACCTATCCGGGCGCGGCCTGCGATGTGCCCTCGCCGCTGTACTCGTGGTCGTTCGAACCCAAATCCGATTGGCCTCGCCGGTTTTCGCAGCAGCGCGACATCCACGCGTATATGCGCGCGGTCGCCGAGAAGCACGATCTGCCGCGCAAGATCCGCTTCGGCATCGAGGTCACCGACGCGGAATTCGATCCGGCCCGCGGCGTCTGGCAGGTGCGCACCGCGGACGGTGAGACCCTCACCGCCGACGTGCTGATTCCCGCGGTGGGCCAGCTCTCGCGGCCGGCGATGCCGAATATCCCCGGCATCGACACCTTCACCGGTCCCGCCTTCCACTCCGCCGAATGGGACCACAGCGTCGATCTCACGGGCAAGCGGGTGGCGTGCATCGGCACCGGAGCCAGTGCGATCCAATACATTCCGGCCATTCAGCCGACGGTCGGGCATCTCACCCTGTTCCAGCGCTCCGCCGCCTGGGTGTTGCCGAAATTCGACACCGAATACACGGGCCTGCATCACGCGCTGTTCAAGTACTTTCCGCCCAGCCGGTGGGCCGAACGCTTCGCCATCTGGACCTTCTTCGAGGTGATGGCGCTGGCGCTGACCGACGTGCCGTGGATCAAACATCCGGTGGTCGCGATCGCCGACCGGCATCGCGCCAACGCCGTGCCCGATGAACAATTGCGCGCCAAGCTCACTCCGGACTACGCCGCCGGCTGTAAGCGCGGCCTGTTCTCCAACGAGTATTTTCCCGCACTCGCCCAGCCCAATGTCAGCGTGGAGACCACCGCGATCGAGGCGGTCACGGCGAACGGAATCCGCACCGCCGACGGCGTCGAGCATCCGGTGGACGTGATCATCTACGGCACCGGATTCAAGGGCACCGAATTCCTCGCGCCGATGAACATCTACGGCCTCGGCGGTCGCAAGCTGTCCGACGAATGGGCGCCGGAGGGTGCGCGGGCATTCCTGGGCATGTCGGTGCCGGGCTTCCCGAATCTGTTCATGATGTACGGGCCCAACACCAATGTGGGGTCCGGCTCCATCATCTACATGCTGGAATCACAGGCCCGCTACATCCGGCAGGTGGTGAAGTATCTGTCCGCCAAACCCGGACACTTCCTCGCCGCACAGCCCGCTGCCGAACAGGCCTGGGACGACTGGCTGCGCAAGCGCCTGGCCGATACGCCGTGGAACTTCTGCTCCAGCTGGTATCGCAACGCCTCGGGCCGCATCACCAACAACTGGCCCGGCGCCACGCTGCTCTTCCGATGGAAGACACGGCGTTTCGACCCGGCCGACTATGCCGAAGGCGTGGCCGGAGCCTGATTCGCCGGCACGGTGTTCACAACCGGAGGGTGGTGAACACCGCGACCGTACTGTCCTGGCGGTAGTAGATGTCGGCCGGTGCGTCGGCGAGATGAGCATCGGGTAGCCGGCTGTAATCGACCGCCCGGAGAGTGAGCGGTCCGGCCGGCGCCGTGAGTTGGATATCGACCCCTTCGGCGGGCGGCGCGTAGAACCGGACCCCCTGGGCAGGCACCGGGTTGATGTCGCGTCCCGCGACCGTGAGTGCGCGCACCGGCCCGGTATACCGCAGCGCGACGGAGGTGGCCCCACGGGTGGATCGCAGCCGCAGCCGCACGGTGCGCAGATCCGCCTCGGTGCGGTCGGAAAGGACTTCGGCGACAGGACCGGGGAGATCGTGCGCCGGGGCGGCGCCGGCGGATGCCGCGTCGGTCCACAACTGCGCGAATGCCCCGGGCGGCGAGCCGGATTCGACGAAACCGCGGGTCCATCGATCCGGGGCCTCGGCGGAAATCCACTGCGCCTCGCGGCTGTTCGCATCGAGCGCATAGGACAGTTGCGACATCAGCGGATGCCGCGCGTCGAACCGGTCGACGACCGTCCCGGCCGCCGCGAGCGCCACCGTGAGGACCACCGCCGCCGCGGGGATAAGGACGCCCCGACGGCTCGGCCACGCGTGGGTCAGGGTGAGGGTAAACGAGCCGCCGAGTATCAGCACCACGGGCGCGGTGAGATATGCGGCGGCGGCGAGTCCGGTCTGCAGCGCCGCGTACGCGGTGCCGCCGGCGAAGACCGCCGCCGGGACGAGGAACAGTGTGAGCACCGGCAACCGCAGGCGGTCGGGCACCGCGAAGGTCAGCGCGACGCCGACGACGGCGGCGAGGGCCGGAACCACCACCATCACACCCGCGGCCGGCGCCGCAGCCGTGACCACCGCACCGATCGCCGTCACCGCGCACAGCACGCCCACGGCGGTCGCGGAGGGCCCGAACAGCCGACGCGACAGCGCATACCAAGCGGCGAGTACCGCCACACACGCCATCACCACGGCCGCGGCGTAGAACTGCGGGCGGTACGGATCGACGAACAGCGGGCGATACTCCGGGCGGATCGCGGTGATCGCTTTCCACAATCCGTAGACGACGCCCATTCCGATCGGAACCGCCACCAGAGCGGTTGCCGCCGCGCCCAGAGTCCGGCCGATCGTCGCCTCACCGGTCCGGCGGATCCGCCACACCACCCATGCCGCGAGCAGCACCGAAGCCACCGCCGCCACGACCACCAGCCACAGCGGCAGCACCACCAGCTCACCGAACGGCAGCGGAAAGTACGCGCGATTCGGCTGATCGGCCGCGGTCCGCAGATCCCGCGCCCCGAATTCGCGCGCCGCGGCGGTGGTGTTGTCGCCGAATTGCTGCACGGTGGCCAGGTCGACGTGGTCGGGGTCGTCGAACGGATTGTGGTAGTAGGCGTTCCGACCGGCGAAGGCCCAGTCGAGCACCCGGAAGCCGTGGGGGTCCAGCGCCGCGAAATCGGTATTGCTCCCGGTCTGATCCCCGCCCAGGGTCGTGGACAGCGAATCGGTGTTCGGATGCGGTACTCCGGTGACCACACTGATCAGCCCGGCGTCGGGGTGACTGATTCGCCACAGCATCGGCGGACCACCGGCGCCGCGCGCCTCGTGATTGATCACCACTCCGCCGCGCGGGTCGGCGCCGCCGGAGGTCGCGAAGGCCTCGGCGCCGAGCAGACCCACCTCTTCGGCGTCGGTGAGCAGCACCACGAGATCGTTGCGCGGTTGCAGTCCGCTCGCCCGCAGCGCACGCACCGCTTCCAGAACGGTGGCGACACCGACCCCGTCGTCGTTCGCACCGGGACCGGACGGCACCGAATCATAATGCGCGACAAGGTAAACAGTTCCCGTAGCGGCGCGTCCCGGCCAGCGGGCGACGATATTTCCGGTCTGCCCGAGCACCGCTACCGCACGATGCGGATCCACCGGATACTTGCCCACGCCGTAGCGAACATCGGTGTCCAGCCCCAGTTCTCGCAGCTTGCCCACCAGATGCTCGCGCACCCGGTCGTGTTCGGCGGTGCCGACGGGGTGTGGCCGCGAGGCGATCTCCCGGATCGTCGCCAGCGCACGGGCGGCACCGAATTCCGTCGCAGGGGCCGCGGCGTCGTGATATCCGTGCGGTTGTTGCTCCCAGGCCGTCGCGATCGCGATCAGGACCAGGACAGCGAAGGCCAGCACACCCGATACTCGACGCCCCATCGTGCGATGGTAACCCGGCAAAACCGCGAAAATCGGACAGGCCGAGCGCCCGCGACCCGCAAAGGGCAGCACCGCAACGGTTTCGATCCGTCCGAACACAAGGGTGGGATCGCCCGATGCGCGCACTAGCCTCGATCCGATGAGTCTTTCAGTTCCGATCGGGGTTTCGGTCTGGCCGCGGCCCGATGCGGCCAACGACGTCGACGAGGTCCTCCGGCTCGCCACGCAGGCGCAGCGCACGGGTGTGCGTTCGGTGTGGTTCGGACAGAAATTCGATCTCGATGCGCTGACCCTCGCGGCGGTGGTCGGGCTCGCCGTACCGGAGATCGGGGTGGGCACCTCCGTGGTGCCGATCAATCCGCGCCATCCGCTGGTCGTCGCGTCGCAGGCCCAGACCGCACAGGCCGCGTCGGGCGGCCGCTTCCGCCTGGGCATCGGATTGGGCGCTCCCCCACTGGAATCGGCGGCATTCGGCATCCGCGAGGACAAGCCGGTGCGGCGGCTGCGCGAATATCTGATCGCGCTGCGCCAGGCCATCGAGGACGGCACCGTCGATGTACAGGGCGAGCGGGTGTACGCCCGCCCGCCGATACCGACGACGGTGCACGGCGGCAGCGATATCCCCCTGCTCGTGGCAGCCATGGGGCCGCAAGCGTTGCGGGCCACGGGCGAATCGGCCGACGGCGTATTGCCGTTCCTCGCCGGGCCGCGCACGCTGGAATCGCATATCGTGCCTACTTTGCAGCAGGCCCGCCCGGCGAATCCGGTGCGGCCGCTACAGGTGGTCGCCGGTGTGGTCGCGATCGTCACCGATCGCGCCGAGCAGGTGCGCGAGACCGCGGCGCACGCGCTGGCGTTCTACGAACAATTCGATTCCTACCGCGCGGTTCTCGACCGCGAGGGCCTCACCCACGCGGTCGATGTGGCACTGATCGGCGACGAGGACCATGTCACCCGCGGCCTCCAGGCGTATGTCGATGCCGGTGCCACCGAGCTGCTGATCCAGACCGATCTCGCCGGCGAGGACGATCAGCTGCGCACCTGGAAGTTGCTTGCCGAGCTCACCGCCTGATCATTCGCTCCGGGGCCGGGCGATGATGATCGGGCATTCGACGCTGTGCATCAGCGCCTGACTGGTGGAGCCCAACGTCATTCCGGGAAATCCGCCCTTACCGTGACTGCCGACCACGACGAGCTGCGCCGCGGCGGATTCGCGGAGAAGGCGCCGCACCGGCCGATCCTCGACGACGACCCGGCGCACCGCAATCGGTTCGTCCGGATCCTCGTGCGCGGCCAGGGCGGCGTCGAGGAGCCGATTTCCCTCCTCTTCGAGGGCCGCCGGGGACGGGTAGTCGCCGAACCGCTGCCAGGTGTGTACGACCACCAGATCGGTCCGGCGCCGCCGCGCCTCGTCGACGGCGATCGCGAGAGCCTGTGCGCTGCACGGGGAATCGTCGTATCCGACGAGCACCGGCCGCTCGGACCCGAGCAGCGGATCCGCCGGCACCACGGCGACCGGGCCGCGAGCGTGCCGCACCAGTGCGGTGCTGACCGAACCGAGCAGGCTGCGCTGATAGGCCCCGAGTCCTCGCGCGCCGACCACCACCAGACGAGCCTCGTCGGCCTGGGACAGCAGCGCGGGAATGATCGGCGCATCGATGACGGCGGTGTCGATATCGATCTTCGGGGCGATATCGGCCGCCACCCGAGCGGCCGCCGCGACCGCGCGCTGGGCCTGCTCGCGGGTGCGCTCGTGGTAGGCGCACACGCCCTCGTCGCCGGCGCGGTCCTCCGGAACCGGCGGCACCGCCGAAACCACCTCCAGCGGAACCCGGTGCAGCGCCGCATCATCGGCGGCCCAGCGCGCGGCCCGCAGCGCATCGTCGGAACTGTCGACTCCCACCACCACGGGCGCCTTCGAGGCCATGCGTCCCACCTTCCGAGCGGTTCACGAACGTTCCAGGGCGAAGACACCCCCACCCTACCGGCCGGGATGGTGACAACTGCGATACTGGCGATACTCCGACGAATGCACCCGACGAAATATCGCTCTGGGAGGCATCATGCAGCACGTTCCCGACCGCTCGACGATCGTCGCGGCCCTGCAGTTGGCCGCCCGCGCCCCGTCCGTGCACAACACCCAGCCCTGGCGCTGGGATTTCGACGGCACCCGGCTGCACCTGTTCAGTGATTCCACCCGGCAACTGAAGGTGGCCGATCCGAGCGGGCGCCAGGAGCTGATCAGCTGCGGCGCCAACCTGCACCACGCCCGGATCGCCTTCGCCGAGCAGGGGCATCCCATCGCGGTGTCCTATGTGCCCGAGGAAGGGCTGCACGACCTGCTGGCCGTCGCCGAATTCGAGCCGCCCCGCGCGCCTTCGGATCGCGAACGCGCCCTCGCCGCCGCGATCCGCGCGCGCCGCACCGACCGGCTCCCGATGTCGGCGCCGGACCGGCCGGAGCTGGTGCGACAGCTGCGTGAGGTGTCCGAGGTGGACGGTGTGCACCTGAACGCCGTCGACGATTCGGTGCGGCCCCGGCTCGCCGCCGCTTCCGAGCAGACCGCCGCCCTGCAACAGTTCGACACCCCTTACCAGAACGAATTACGCTGGTGGACAGGCAATTTCGATCTTCCCGAAGGGATACCGTCCTACGCTCTGCCCACCGCCCGCGAGGCGGCACTGGTCGACGTCGGCCGCGACTTTCCCGTCCCGTCCGGAGACCCGCACCGCACCGGCGAACCCGATCACGCCACCCTGGTGGTGCTCAGCACCGCCGAGAACACTCCGCACGAATGGCTGGCGACCGGCGAAACCCTGTCCACCGCCCTGCTGTCGGCCACCGCGGCCGGACTGGCGACCTGCCCCCTCACCCACATCACCGAAATCCCGGCCGCCGTCCGCGCGATCCGCGCGCTCCTCCCCGACCCGGATCGGATCCCCCAGGTACTCATCCGCCTGGGCACCGCACCCCACGACACCTTCGTCCCGCCCACCCCGCGCCGCCCGGTCGAGGATTTCCTGTCCTTGCCGCATTGAGGCGCCGGAGACCGGTCGCCCCATGGCGGGGTGGCCACCGGCCCGCCACACGCTAGACTGACCACGCCTGATCGTCACCCCCGGGAGGCACAGGCATCGTGGACCACTGCGAGGCAGGTGCGAATTCCGTTGCGAAACGGGGTTTTCCACATTTCCGCGCACGGTCCGCGCCCTCGTAGCTCAGGGGATAGAGCACCGCTCTCCTAAAGCGGGTGTCGCAGGTTCGAATCCTGCCGAGGGCACACATCGGTTCGGCCTGTTCAGGTCTGCCGCTGCCCGGGAAACCGAAATATTTACGGACCCGCCAACCTTGCCGAATGCGGCGGCCGGACATTGTAAAAGGGTTGATTCGGCAACTTTCTGACACACGGCGGAAACGCGTAGAATTCCACCAGGTCGGGACAGCTATCTGGAGCCCATCATGATCAAGAAAAGGAATTCACACTCGAAATTCGCCCGGTTGGCAGCAGCAGCCGGAATAGCCGCAGTCGCTGCGGTTCCGGTCGTCGCAGCCGCGACACAAGCGTCCGCCACCGAAACGGCGACGCCCACATCCGCCACCCAACCCGTCGACAGCCCTGGCTGGGGTCACGGCAACGGCTGGGGTCACGGCAACGGCTGGGGCCATGGCAACGGCTGGGGTTGGGGCAACGGCTGGGGTTGGGGTAACGGCGGTTGGGGTAACGGCGGCTGGGGTAACGGCGGCTGGGGCAGCAACTGGTGGAACCCGTTCGGCGGCGGCTGGGGAAGCTTCTAGTGCCGACGACCGAGCCCGGACACGCACAGCGTGCCGGGCTCGGCCGCGTCCGATACCGATCGTGTGATGCCGGGATAGACCGACCGGGCCGGAACTGGTGACCGAATGAAAATCGTATGTGTCGGTGGCGGGCCCGCCGGACTGTACTTCGCCATTTCGATGAAGCGGCGCGACCCGGGCCATGCCGTCACGGTGATCGACCGAGATCCTCCCGGGTCCACCTACGGCTGGGGCGTCGTCTACTGGGACGATCTGCTCGACATCCTGTACCGGAACGACCCCGACAGCGCACAGACGGTGCGGGCCGGATCTGTGCTCTGGCGAGAACAGGCGATCCACGTCGGCGACGACGGGACCGCATATTTCCCGGGCTACGGATTCAGCATGGGGCGAGCGGCATTGCTCGATGTGCTGTCGCAGCGGGCCACCGACCTCGGCGTCGATGTCCAGCACGGCCGGGAAATTCACGATCTGTCCGGCTTCGACGACGCCGATCTCGTCATCGCTGCCGACGGCGCGAACAGCCGGGTACGGCAGCTGGAGGATCATCGCTTCGGAACATCGGTGAACCTCGGCGAGAATCGATATATCTGGCTCGGCACCGACAAGGTCTTCGACCGATTCACTTTCGCCTTCGAACACACGCCGGCCGGTTGGATCTGGTTCCACGCCTACCCGTCGATCGCCGGAAAGATCAGCACCTGCATCGTGGAATGCCAACCGCGGACGTGGCGCGAATCGGGATTCGATTCCCTGGACGGCGCCGCGAATGTGCGTCTTCTGGAAAAGATATTCGCGCGCGTTCTCGACGGTCACTCGTTGATCAGCAAGACACGAGGCGAATTCGCAAGGTGGAGTTGCTTTCCCGAAGTGACCAACAAATCCTGGTATCACGACAATGTGGTGCTGGTCGGCGATGCGGCGCACACGACGCACTTCACCATCGGTTCGGGCACCCGGTTGGCGATCATCGACGCCATCGTGCTCGCCCAGAGCCTGTACGAGCACGGCGAGATCGCCGATGCGCTGGAGAATTACGATGCGCAGCGGCGCGCGGCGATGCGCCCGATCCAGGCCGCCGCCCGTGCCAGCATGACCTGGTTCGAACACGCCGACCGGTATCTGGACCGCAACGCCGTGCAGTTCGCCTATGCGATGGCGGTTCGGCACGGGCTGCAAATGCCGTGGCGATACCAGATGCACCTGCTCACACAGGTTCCCGCCGTGCGCACGATGCGCAGGGGTATCGATTCCGGGCAGCGGTGGTGGCGAGCGGCGCGGCGCGGCGAACTCGCGATGCCGCGGCGCTGATCTGTTCGGCGCTGATCTACTCGGCGGCGCGACTGCTCTCGTCGCGATGCAGCACCCAGGTGCCGCGGCCGGCGGCCTTGGCCCGGTACAGGCCCACGTCGGCATCGTTCAGCAGTTTCTCGGCGTTCGCGCCCGCCACCGGGGCGACGACGGCGCCGATGCTGGCCGACATCGCCAGCAGATCGGTGGGACCGACCGGGACCGGTTCCCGCAGGGTCGCAAGCATGGTCTCGGCGGCGGCGTGCGCCGCCTCTTCGTCACACGGAGGTGCGAGCAGCGCGACGAACTCGTCTCCGCCGATGCGGGTGACCGTGACCGCCGGTGAGGTCATCGTCGCGTCCAGCCGGCGACCGACCTCGGCCAGCACGCTGTCGCCCGCGCGGTGGCCGTACCGGTCGTTGATCAGCTTGAACTCGTCGAGGTCGAGGAAACACAAACCGATGTGGTCGGCGGGACCGGCCGTCGCGACGATGGCCTCCAACTGCTCGAGCAGGCAGTGTCGGTTGGGCAGACCCGTCAACGGGTCGTGGCGCGCCTGCCACCACAGTTTCCGCTCCATCGCGCGCCGTTCGGTGATGTCCTCTCCGACGGCGAGCAGCCGCAGATCGCGCCCACCCGCTCCGCGCACCAGCGTCATCGTCCAGGCACCCCAGCAGACGGTGCCGTCGGGGCGGCAGAAGCGGCCTTCGAAGTGCACAGTGCCATACCGGCGCTGGTACAGATCGACGACAACCTGCTGAAGTTTGTCGCGATCCTCGGGATGCATCAGATCCAGACCAGCCACGCCCGGCAGTTCCTCCGGCTTCATCCCGACCATCCGTGCCGTGGTCCGGTTGGCTTCCAGCGTGATGCCGTTGCTGTCGTAGAGGGCGATCGCCACCGCAGCATTGTCGAACACCACGCGGAAGCGCTGGTCGGCAACCTCGCGGCTGTCCGCGTGGACCTTCAACAGTTCGGCACTGTAGCCGCGGCCGAGTTCGCCCAGGAGCGCGCCGAACCGCCGCGTGCTATCCGGCCGCTGCGACCGTTCCAGCAAACCGGCCAGCACCGTCGCGGACGGGGTCATCAATGCGGGGTCGGTCAGCTTCCACCGCACCATCTCGACCCCGACGCGGTATGCGGGCGACGGATCGAACGGATCGGCCGACATGGCAACGTCCAGTTCGACGATCCACGTGGTCAACTGCTCGACGCGCGGCAGAGATGTCGGCACGCCACCGCAATCGACCAGGGCCGCCGACCAGTCTCGCGCCATGTCGGCAACCTCGCGCCTGTCCATCCGCGAGGACCTTCCTCCATCGCCGGACCCGCGAGGCCCGGCACCGACGACCCTCCCCATTCGCTACCAACGAGCATACGAAACAACCGCTCTGCCGTGTGGGTGACGGCGGGAACCGGCCGCACTACCGACGCCCCCGGTCGAGCCGGCATCCCCTGCACACGGGACGCCCGCACGACGACGCGAGGCAGCTGTCCGATCCACTCGGGAACTACCCCCGATCGCGGGAGAGTAACGCCCCCGGTTCCGCGTCGAGATGTCCGGATGCACCGTTTCCGCACGGCTCGACCGCCGTAACCCGGTGGCGTGGTCGGTGGCCGAAGCCCTCGATGGCGCTCACCGACGTCGCCGCTCAGGACGTGCGAGAGCTCGAGCCGAGGGCCCCTGGCGACTGATCACACCACATCGAAAAGTGCAGCGCAGCAATTATTTTCGATGGCAATTCGCGAAGATCCTTGACGGGCTGTGGCATACGGCGCAGAATAGCGGGCGGGGACGGGGGCAGGTCGCCGGGCGATATCGGGGGAGGATTCGAACAGGCCCGAAATTCCTTGCGGGATAGCGACTTACATCCGGAACGACATGTTCGTTCGGACCGGCAGCACGGGGGGACTGATCAAGTGCGTCGAAATTCCGGCGCGATCCGCTTTCCTCGAATCCACGACTCCATCAATTCTCGGTTGCACACGTCCGAGTCGAACAGAACGACTCGGAATGAGACCGCCTCCAAGGGGAGTGCGAGGAAAGGAAGGAAAGTGAAGATGGAGAACGCGGCAGACAGCTCGGACAAGAAGATCTACGAGAAGCCGGTGATCGCCAAATGCGGCGATTTCCGCAACCTCACCGGGGCGTTTTCACCACGGAATCCGACCTGCTGGTCGGACGCCGCGGAATGATCTGAGCCGTCACCACCGAGCTCGAATCATAGGGGGTTGGAGGATGACTGGCGATGCTCGGACAGGATTTGTCGTTCTGCCCGACCACGGGGCGGCAGTGAGCATCGCCAGGCGTCTCCTCCCGTGGGCGCGGGTGTTGGCAGAGCACCGTTCGGGACGTCCGATGGTCGTCGGACATTGCCCGGACCGGCCGGTCATTCACACCAACGGCCGTGCGGCGCAGGTGGTGATCCTCGGCCACGCTCTGATCAGCGAGCAGGCCGTCCTCGACTATGCGATGTCGACAGGTTCACCGGCTCGATGGCGAGTGATCCTGGACGCGATCGACGGATCGTTTCACTCGATCGTCGAGGTGAACGGCGACATCCACCTGAACGGTGCCGCATACGGATCCCGCGGCCTGTACCGCGCCCGCGTGGACGGCATCGACATCGCCGCCGATACCGTGCACGCCCTGCGGCACCTCGTCGGCGGCAAACTCGACGCCGGTGCCCTCGCCGCACATCTGCTCGAACCCGTTCCGCATCACCTCGCACAACGTCCGCTGCTCACGGGAATCGAACCGCTCGCCCGCGGTACCGGGTTGGTGATCACACCGACCGGAACGTCCCGGATGGTGCGGAGCGCGAGTGAAAGGACCGCCGTCCGGGGCCTCGAGGAGGGCGCACACGAGGTACGGAGCCGACTCGAGGCGGCGGTACGGGCTCGGACCGCGGCGGGTGGCACGGTTACCTGCGAACTTTCCGGCGGTTACGACTCGACGTCGATCAGTTTTCTCGCCGCCCGCGGACCGGCGGAGATCACGCTGCTGACGGCACGCGGACGCGATTCCGCCAATGAAGACCTCGAATGGGCCCTGCTCGCCGCCCGGCACCTGCCACATGTGCGGCACACGATCCTTCCCGATTCCGAACTGCCTTTCACCTACGCCGGCCTGGAGGACGGGCCGACCTGGCTGAACGAGCCCTCACCGCTCATCGCCGGCAGAAGCCGGGTAGGTGCGCTCGCGGCACTGGCGGCAACCTTCGGTCCCACCGTGCACCTGACCGGCCACGGGGGCGATCACCTCTTCACCGGACTGCCGACGCTCTACCGCGATCTACTGTGGCGTCGCCCGCTCACCGCATGGCGGGGACTGCGCAGTTTCGGCGCCCTCGGCGGTTGGCGATCACGAGATCTCCTGCGCGGCGCGGTCGAGCCCGCGGATTTCCGGGCGTGGTGGAAAAGGAATTCTGTACCGATCGCCGGTGTGCCGGAACGGCGCAAACCGATGCTGGGCTGGGCCCTTGTTCCGTCCATTCCGGTGTGGGCCACGACTGCGGCGAAAGATGCTGTGCACGAGGGAATCTCGTGGATGGCCGCCGATGCCGAACCGCTGGCGCCCGCTCGTGGGCGCCACGTCGAACTGGAGTCGATCGTCGAGGGGGCCCGGACGGTGGCCGTGTTGAACCGCATGTCACTGGCATCCGGCGGGCCGCCCCTGTCCGCACCCTATTTCGATGACCGAGTTATTTCCGCTGCCTTGTCGGTGGCGGTTCCGGATCGGGTCAGCGCCTGGACGTACAAGCCTCTGCTCAGGGCCGCGGTCAGCGGAATCGTGCCCGCCGAGGTACTACGCCGGCAGACCAAGGACAGCGGATCACACGACGTCGAAGTGGGCCTGCGCAAGCATCGCGACGAACTCGTGGCTCTGTGGGAGAACTCGCGGCTCGGCGCCATGGGCCTGATCGACTCGAAGCGACTGAAGCATTTGTGCGCCAGCCCCAGTTCGTTCGAACTGGAAGACGGAACGATGTTCAGCACCATCGCCTGCGAACTCTGGCTGCGCGATCTGGAACGGAATTTTCTCGATCCGCGCGACAGTAGCGCGCGGAAAGCCTGAGGAGTGGGAGGGACCATGGATACCACGACACCGAGGCCCGGCTTGTCTTTCGTGCGAACGGAATACGGGGGCGTCGTTCTCGATCTGAAACAGGGCGAGTATTGGCGGCTCAATCCGGTCGGAGCGGAAGTGTTCGCCTCGCTCCTCGCCGGCGACGCCGCCGATCCCGTTGCGGCAGTGCTCGATCGGTTCGACGTCGATGCCGTTACCGCGCAGCGAGACGTCGCCGAACTGGTGAGCCACCTCCGAGCAGTGGGGCTGGTGCCGTCGTGAGCCACCAGATGGCGCTCGGGACCGAATTCGAGGAGGACGGACGCAGGGGTGAGCGCTCGGCCGCGGCCTGGGCCGTTCGCGCCGCGAGGGTCCTCGTCAGGTTGCCACCGCGACGGATCGAATGGATCCTGAAGCAGTTACACCGAGGAAGTCGTCCGGCCCCGTTCGACGATGCCGAGCGATGGCGGCGCCGGGTCGTCGAGGTGAGTCCCGACGCCGCCGGAAGATACGGCTGCCTGACGAGGTCCGTGGCGACGACGCTGCTGAGCCGACGCTACGGTGCGTGGACAACCTGGTGTGTCGGCGTGCGCACCGAGTTGCCGTTCGCCGCACACGCATGGGTCGAAGCAGACGGAAAGCTTGTCGGGGAGGCGGGAGACATGACGACATTCAGTCGACTGATCGTGGTCGGCCGGCATGTGAACGTGGGTGACGATGTCAGCTGACGACGGTGAGATTCGAGAGCGCGAGTCCTGGCCGCGCCGGGTCGGGGCGCTGCTGAGAATTCTCGCACCACAACGTAATTCGCTGCTCGCGGCGACGGCACTGCTTCTCGTCGGCACCGGTTTGTCGTTGGCGCAACCGCTCCTGGCCGGACAGGTCGTCCGCGATGCCTCGGCGGGCGCGACGATCGCGTGGTCGCTCGCGGCGCTGGTGGGGGCCTATCTCCTGTATGCCGTCGCCGATACCGGCGGCAATTACATACTCGAGCGGTCCAGCGAATCCGTACTCTTGTCCGTGCGTCATCGTCTGGCCGGGCATCTGCTGCGGCTGAGAATTCCCACTCTGGAGTCACAGCGGGTCGGCGATCTCATCTCCCGGGTCACGCTCGATTCGACCGTGATCCGCAACGCCGTGGGCAGCAGCCTCGTCCAAATACTCACGGGCGCAATCACACTCGTGGGCACCGTGGCGGTGATGATCTATCTCGACTGGCTGTTGTTCTCGATCGTCTTCGTCACCGTGGGCGTCGCCGCGGCGGCGATGTTGCTGGTCATGACGCGAATCGAAGTGGCTTCGGTGCGCTTGCAGGAGAGCGTCGGCGCGCTGTCCGCGGATATCGAGCGCGCGCTGAACGGCGTGCGCACGGTGAAGGTCAACAATGCCGAGGACCGCGAACACGAGCGGTTGACCGAACTGGCCGGTGCCGCATTCGCCGCCGGCGTGCGCGCGGCCCGATTGAAGGCGCTGGGAAATCCGGCCATGCACCTGGCGGTGACCGGGTCGTTCGTGGTGTCATTGCTGGTCGGCGGTGTGCGGGTGGCCAATCATCAGATGGAGTTGAGCAGCCTCGTCACGATGATGCTCCTCGCGATGAACCTGCTCATTCCGGTCGGCGATCTGTTCAACGGCTCCGTCGGATTGCAGAAGGCCTTGGGCGCGCTGAGCCGGATCGAATCGACGCTGAGTTTGCCGACCGAGGACGTCGACGAGATTCCGCAGGTCGGCGTCGACGGTGATTCGGCGATCGAGCCCGCCTCGGCGAACGGGCGTCCCGCATTGGAATTCCGCGAGGTGCGTTTCTCCTACGACGAGCGGCCGATTCTCGACGGCGTGAGTTTCTCGGTACCTCCGCGGGGACATGTGGCCCTGGTCGGGCACTCGGGCGCCGGGAAATCCACCGTATTCTCCCTGGTGAGCCGGTTCTACGATCCGGACGGCGGCGACATTCTGCTCGGCGGCCGGTCCTACGCCGGTCGACCACGGCGGGCGTGGCGCTCGGAAATCAGCCTGCTGGAGCAGAACGCGCCGCTGCTGTTCGGCAGCCTCCGGGACAATCTGACCTACCGGCAGCCGGGCCTCGGCGAAGACGATCTGCAGCGCGCGACAGAGCTCGCCGGGCTGGCCGATCTCGTCTCCCGGCTCCCCCGTGGGCTGGACACTCCCGTGGGCGAGCACGGCGTCCTGCTCTCGGGCGGCGAGCGTCAACGCGTAGCACTGGCCCGAGCGCTGATCCGCCGGCCCGTCCTGATGATGCTCGACGAACCCACCGCGATGCTCGACGCCGAAACCGAGAAGGCGCTGAACGTGACCATCCAGAACGTGCGACAAGAATGTGCCCTCCTGGTGATCGCCCATCGCCTGTCCACCATCCGCGAGGCCGACATCGTCATGTTCCTGAAGGACGGGCGGATCGTCGACAGCGGGCCCCACGACGAACTGGTCGCCCGCAACGCCGACTATCGACAGCTGGTCGGAGCGACGGTGTGAATCCGGTGCGGGACCGACGGGTGTTCCGATGCTCCGTCAGCTCGACAGGGTCACCACCGCGGCCGGGTCGAACAGGTCCCGGATTCGGTTCCACGGGAGCTGAACCGGGTAGTAGTCGCCCCGCGCGTGCGCGACGGAGAAGTAGACGGTGAGTCCCTCCGGGGAGGGGACCCAGTTGGCGAAATCGTCACCGCCGGGAGCGTGTGTGAACAGGGTGGGCCCGTCCGCGGGCACCAGGCTCTGGGCGGTCGCGGCGAGGGCGTTCCAGCTCTGGGCCGGGTCGCGCAAGGCCGTCGGCAACATGACCGGTTGCGCGGTTCCGGTGTCGATCACCACGGTGCCGATCTGGTTGACCGGATGCGGGCCGCCCTCCCACGTGTGGTCGGTGATCAGCACGCCCGCAACGACCTTCGTCCCGATCCGGGTGACGCGGCTGGTTTCCCCGCAGCGCAGCCGGGCGTCGTGCAGCGCACCGCTCGCGTCGCCGCCGCTCGTATCGGCCAGCGAGGCGCGCATCGCCGCGTTGAACCGATCGCGCACCGCCTGCTCACCGCCCTCGAGTTGCGGCAGCGTCACGTCCGTCGTCAGCGTCGCGGTCTGTTCCCGCACCGGCACGGTGGTGGCGGTGTACGGCCCTGCCGAGGCCACGGGCGAGTGCGGGCACCCGGCCTGCTGATCCGGCGATCCGCTGACCTGCTGAGCAACCGGTTCGGAGGAGGCCACGGCCGGTCCATCAGCGGCATCGTCCGTACCGCACGCCGAAAGCGCCGCCACGCCGAACCAGATTGCCACCCACACTGCTCTTTTCACTGGGTACTCCCCCCGACTGTCACCGGCGAACGGCAGCATACAACCTGGACCTCACATTTCGGCGTGCTGTGTCGTCCAACAGTGGAAGGACCTGTACCGAACGAGGGAGTGAGATCATGACCGATCCGGAAGCGAGCGCGGTGGTGGGTGAGCGGCGGGCGCTGCTCAACCTCGCCTACCGGCTGCTCGGCTCCCTCGCGGAGGCCGAGGACGTGGTGCAGGAGACCTATGCGCGCTGGTACGCCCTGTCCCCGGAACAACAGCAGGCCGTCGAGGCGCCGGGTGGCTGGTTGCGGACCGTGGCCAGCCGCATCTGTCTGGATCTGCTCGGTTCGGCGCGGGCTCGCCGCGAGCGCTACGTCGGTGAGTGGATTCCGGAGCCGGTCCCGGACCGCAGCGAGTGGGGCGTGCCCGCACCGGCCGATCCGGCCGACCGGGTGACGCTCGACGAATCGATCAGCATGGCGTTCCTCGTCGTACTCGATTCCATGACGCCGGCCGAGCGCGTGGCCTTCGTCCTGCACGATGTCTTCCGGTATTCCTTCGCCGAGATCGCCGATATCGTCGGCCGCACTCCCGCGGCCTGCCGACAGCTGGCCTCCTCCGCACGCCGTCGTATCCAGACCTCGGCACGTCCCTCTCGGGACGAGCGTGCCGAGGTCGTCCGAGACTTCAAACGCGCGTGGGAGACGAAGGATATCGAGGCACTGATCGAGATCCTGGATCCACGGGCCGTCGCGACGGCCGACAGCGGCGGCCGGGTGGTCGCCTTCCGTCATCCGATCACCGGTGGCGAGCAGATCGCTCGCGCATGGATCGAAATCGCCTCCCGCGCCGCGGAAGTCACACTTCTCGAGCGCACCGTCAACGGCCAGCCCGGCCTGGTGGCACAGATCGACGGCGCCATCGCAACCGTCTACGCCTTCGATATCGCCGACGGCCGGATCACCCGGATCTGGGCGATCCGCAATCCGGAGAAGCTAAGGCAATGGACGGAACACCGGCTGTCACCGCACTGACCATGAAAGTGGTTCGGGCGGAACGATTTCTACGCGAATCGGACATCCGCGGCTCGGCCTGATTTTCGGTACTTTGGATACGGTCACCGTCAGGACCGGTCCGACACCGTGGGTAGCGCCGATCGGCGCCGGTAGCAGGGAGCAGGGAGCATGACCGAGGCCGAGGTTTCCGAGCAGATCGAACTGGTGGAAGACGACTTCCACGACGATCCGCACAAGTACTACGAGCGCTGGCGGGCCCGGGGGCCGGTGCACCACGTGCGGTTCACGCACGAGCGCGGGATTCCGTGCTGGGTCGTCGTCGGCCATGCGGAAGCGCGTGCGGCACTGGCCGATCCGCGCTTGCGCAAGAACTCGGCCGGCACCTTCGAACTGTTCCGGCGCAAAGGCTCTGCGGTGCTGTCGAATTCGGATGCGCAGGCGTTGAGCACCCATATGCTCAATACCGATCCGCCGGAACACACGCGACTGCGGAAGTTGGTGAACAAGGCCTTCACGCCGCGGCGGGTGGCGGCCTTGCGCCCGCGCATCGAGGAGATCACCGCCGGATTGCTCGACGAAGTGGCCGCGCACGACGAGGTCGATCTGCTTCATGCGTTCGCGACCCCGCTACCCGTCACCGTGATCTGCGAACTGCTCGGCGTTCCCTTCACCGATCGCGACGATTTCCAGCTGTGGACGAAGATCCTGGTCGGGGCCTCCGGAGATCTGGCGGACCGCGACCGCGCCTCCGCCGATATGGGCAGATATCTGACGGCGCTGCTGGCGGACAAACGCGTTCGGCCCGGCGACGACCTGCTGTCGGGACTGGCCACCGAACAGGACGAAGGCGACCGCCTCACCGATCCCGAATTGGTGGCGATGGCTTTCCTGCTGCTGGTTGCCGGTCACGAAACGACGGTGAACCTGATCGGCAACGGCACCTTCGCCCTGCTGCGCAACCGGCCCCAATTCGATGCGCTGCGGGCGGATCCGGACGGTGTCCCCGCCGCCGTGGAAGAGTTTCTGCGACTCGACGGCCCGGTCGGCTGGGCCACGGTCCGGTACACCGAGGAACCCGTCGACATCGGCGGAATCGTCATCCCCGCAGGGGAATTGGTTTACGTCGCGCTCTCGGCGGCCGATCGCGATCCCGATCGATACCGTTCACCCGACGAACTCGATATCGGCCGGAAGCCGTCCGGACATGTGGCCTTCGGCCACGGAATCCACTTCTGCGTCGGCGCTCCGCTGGCCCGGATGGAGGCCGCCGTCGCCTTCACCGCGCTGCTGGATCGCTTCCCGAAGCTGGCCCTGGCGCCGTCGTTCACCCCGCGGTGGCAGCCGAGCCTGCTCATGCGGGGACTCACCGAACTGCCGGTGCGCCCCCACGGATGAGGTGAACCCGCCGGATCATCCGGTCGGCAGTGCGGTCTTGGCCGCCACCACGCGCAGCGCGGTGCGCAGCCCCCGGCGGGAACGAGACGGTGCGCCCTCGGCGGCCGCGAACGGTCGATATCCGAGAAACTTCCGCTCCGACGCGGTTTCCGGGGCGTCGTCGGAGGTCGCGGTGAGGAAGCGATCCGGCAGCGCCAATTTGTGGATCGTCCGGAGGGTGAGCGCATACTGCCGCAGCAGAGGACCCGTCGTGTACGGCAGATCGAATTCTTCGCACAGCGCACGCACGCGGGCGGCGATATCCCGGTACCGGTTGCTGGGCAGGTCCGGGAACAGGTGATGTTCGATCTGGTAGCACAGATTGCCGCTCATGAAGGCCTGAACCCGCCCGGCATCGAAGTTCGCCGTGCCCAGCATCTGGCGCAAATACCATTCCGCCTTGGTTTCCGACTCCAGCACCGACGGAGTGAATTTCTCCGCGCCGTCGGGAAAATGGCCGCAGAAGATCACCAGGTACGCCCACAGGTTGCGCAGCACATTGGCGCCGAGATTGGCGAAAAGCGTTCGCCGCCATCGCTTTCCGCTCAATGCGGGGAACAGCACGTAATCCTTGCCGGCCTGCCGGACCAGTTTTCCGAGCAACGCCCGGGTCTGACCGGCGCGCTCGGCGGTATCGGTCACCCGATCGTGGACGGAGTCCAGGTCGTGCCAGGCGATACCCCATTCGAAGGTCGCCGCCAGCAGCACATTCTGTAACGGTTGCAGCAGCAGGCGCGGCCGCCAATGCTGGTCTCTGGTCACCCGCATCACGCCGAAGCCGATATCGTCGTCCATTCCCAGCACGTTGGTGTAGAGGTGATGGCGGACATTATGTGCGTAGCGCCACTGCGCGGACAGCCCGGCCATATCCCACTCCCAGGTGTTGGAGTGAATTTCCGGGTCGTTCATCCAATCCCATTGACCGTGGGAGACGTTGTGACCGATCTCCATATTCTCGACGCTCTTGGCCGTCGCCAGGCCCGCCGTACCGAGCAGCCAGGCGAAGCGGCCACGACCGGCGAGAATGATCAGTCGCGCGGCGGCGTCGAGGGTGCGCTGAAAAACGATCGTCCGGCGAATGTAGTTCGCGTCACGAGTACCCAGGTCGGCCTCGACATCGGCGCGAATCCGGTCGAGCTCACGCCCCAGCGCCTCGATATCGGCGGGACTGAGATGTGCGTACGCGCCGATCTCGGTAATAGCCATGACCTACATCCTCGGATTTGTGTGTGGTGGCGCGAACGCCCACCGACGAGGACATATGCGGAGACCCGCCGATCACCCGAGCCTACCCGTCCTCGCTGAACAGCCCGCGAGACGACCGAGCCCGGCCGCGCGGCCGCGTGTTCATTCCAGCCACGCGTCGCTGCGAGCCGCCCACGGATTGCATTCGTACAGCGAGGGTGCAGCGGCGGAGGCCGGGTCACTGCTCGGGTGCATTCCCCACCCGAACCAGTTGGCGACGTTCTGGTTGGTCCCGTGCCAGCGTCGTTCGCCCGGCCGGTCACCCGCGCCGGCGTTGTTGGCGTAGGCCCGGTCGGCCAGGCCCTGGGTGATGGCACCGCGTCCGGTATTGACGCCGTAGAACATCCCGGAGAAACACCACGCCTGCAGCTCGAGCCGACGGTTGAGCAGGTCGACCTCCGGCCCGGTCCAGTTCAGCGCCGAGGCCCTGGCTTGGAAGGCGGCCATGATTCCGGTGAGCTGTTGCACGTGGTGTTCGTATTCGTGCGAGAGCACCGCGAGCACGTTGCCGACGCCGTAGCCGATGACCGGGGCCATGGTGTCGAACGGCATCACGATCATCCGGTCGGCCGCACAGTAGAACGCTTCCCGATTGCTGCCGGTGGAACTGCACGCACCGTGGTAATCACCGATTCGGGCGCCCGCCCAGAGCGCGGGCGAGGACATGGGGATCCGGAAGTGCGCCAGGGTGGGCGCCCATGCGGCATCGTGACAGCTGATCGCCGCGCGGTAGTACGCCTCCGCGCCATCCGGAGTGTTGCGCCAGCCGGGCAGCCGACAGTCGACACTCGACAGGCCCACGCCTTGCTCGCTGAGCACCGGATTACTGCCGAGTTCCGGGTCGGTTTTCACCGGGCCGGTGCCGGTGTGCTGACGATTGCCGGCTACCGGCGTCGCGTCGGGCGTCGACCGCGCCGTAGCCTGCGGCACGGCCGGCGAGCCGACGGGATCCGGCGAGTGGGCCGTCGCACAACTACAGAGAAGCAGAGCGGCAACAGCTGAAAAGATCCCCCCACGAAGCAATTTCACGTCCTACTTGTACCAGAACTCGCCCTCGCAGGGCCGCCGACGAGGAGCGCGCGGCCGGTCAGCTGCCGAGTTCGGCGGCGGAGTCCGCGCCTGCGGTACCGGTCTGCCGGAGGAAGTCGGCGATAACCTCGAGTTCTGGCTCCGAGTACCGGTCGAGCACCTCGTCCATGCGCCGGTTCATGCCCGAGAACACGTGGAACAGTTCGGAATTGCGCTCGCGGACGGCGCGCAGGGTGACTGCGCGCCGGTCGCTCGCCTCGGGGTCGCGTTCCCGAACGATCCAGCCGCCCTTCTGCAACCGGTCCAGGACACCGGTGAGGGTGGCCGGGTGCAGGCCGGTGAGCCGGGACAGGGCGGTCGGCGAGACGGGGCCCCGCCGGTTGATCAGGTCCAGGCAGGTCCAGTCCACGTCGCGGAGTTCCACCCGGCCGCCGAACCGGCGATTCAGCAGGGCGAGCTGAATGTTCAAGTCGCGCAACGCATCCTTGACGTCGACGGCCAGCCGGCGCCGTTGCTGCGCGGCCGCGCGATCCGCCTCCGAGCTCATCGGCACCCTCCGGTCGATTCATACGATTTTCATATGATATCCCCGGCGCGGACGAACCCGGCAGGTCAGTGCGGTTCGACCCGGAACACCGCGATGCGCCCGGCCGCCGCCGCCACCCCGTCGGGCGTTGCCGCATCGGCCAAACCGGTTGTGACGAAACGGTTTCCGACGCTGGCGGGCCCGGCTCCGACCAATTCCCGCAGCAGCGCCCCGCGCTGCTCGACCGGAACCTCGACCAGTCGCGCGGTCGAGGATTTCCGTCCGCGCGTCAGCGTGACCGAATCGGCCGCCCGCACGTTGGCCACCCAGGCCGCCCGCGGATAGGCCTGCACGATGTAGTGCGCCCCACTCAACTCGCTGACCGCGATCGGGAAGGTGCGCGGTTGCCCGGTGCGCCGACCGGCGACGGTGAGCAGTTGCATCGGACCGAAACCGATTCCCAGCCGTTGCAGCCCGACCACGAGCGGATTGACCCGATTGACCATCCGCCGATACCGCTGCGCATCCATTCCGGCACCTCCAGTACTCCCGAAACCATATTCTATGATTTTCATATCGTATCCATACAGTATCGTCTTGCGATAGTCCCGAACGTCCGGATTCGTCCGATAGACCTGTCAAGGGCCATAGGTCCCCAAAGTGGCTCAAGTGCGCCAGAACACACCTCCGGTTCGATGTCCATCAGGCGACACTCCGGCAAACCCCGTGCACACACCCCGTGAACCTGTGTCACCTGCACATTTGCCGGACGGCGAGGGAGGTCGGCCGCACCCGGACACGAACGGGCGCGGGTAACGATCATGAGCAATGTGAACTATCGTCCGGTCACGAATCGATAACCCCTCTTTCGCTTCGGGAGACCTCGTGCTCGAGCTCGACCATTTCAGCCACGGCTGGGTAACCCCGGTCCTGGCCTATGTCATGTCCTTCATCGGATCCGTTCTGGCGCTGCGCTGCGCCACCCACGCCCGGGCCTCGCGCTGGCCGGGCGGCTGGTTGATCGCCGCGGCCGTCTCGCTCGGCGGCGCCGGCATCTGGGTCATGCACTTCACCGCCATGCTCGGTTTCTCGATCCACGGCGCGAATATCCGCTACGACGTGCCGATGACGCTGCTCAGCGCGGCCATCGCGATCGTCGTGGTGTGGGCCGGACTGTCGATCGTGGTGCGCGGGCACCGGGAAGTGATCGCACTCCCCCTCGGCGGCATGATCACCGGATTCGGCGTCGCGGCCATGCACTACCTCGGCATGCATGCCATGAACGCCGGCGCGCACATCGAATACAGCACCGGACTGGTGGCCCTGTCGCTGCTGATCGCCGTGGTGGCCGCGACCGCGGCACTGTGGTTCGTCCTGCACGTGCGCGGGTTCGCCGCCACCATCGGCGCGGCGGCCATCATGGGTCTGGCGGTCTGCGGAATGCATTACACCGGAATGGCATCCATGACGGCGCACCGCATGGACAACATGGCCGAGCCGACCGGCGGTGTCGACTCGGTGCAGCTGCTCACCCCGCTGATCATGGTGGTCACGCTCGTCACCATCATGCTCGTGGTGCTCGTCGGACTCGCGGAGGTCGACGGACCCTCGCGACGCGACGATGCCGATGGCACGAACGATCTCGATCTCGCCGACAGCGGCCGCGCGTGGCCGCGCGCCTACACCGAGGAATCTCCCGCACCCGATCAGCCCGCACCGGCATTCAGCCTGCAGGCGATTTCGAAGCGGCAGTCGACCCGTCGATAGCCGGACGATACGGACGATCGGCCGAGCGAACGCTCAGCCGATCGTCCTCCGGATCCATTCTTCCGCAGCGTTTTTCGCCTCCGCGACCGATCGCGCGCTGACCTCGCGCAACATCCGGCCGTCGGCGGTTTCGATACGCCAGGCGCAGGTGGTCCGCGTGGTCGGCTTCACCAGACCGCGCGCATCGCCGAACGCCTTGACCAGCCACCAGCGGGTGCCGTCACCGGCCAACTCCCAGCCGTCGACCGCATCCGAGGGGCGCACCGGCCCGAACGGCTCGTCGGCATTCGCCCGAGTCTCGGCCACCGGCCCCCTCCTCCGCGATTCACGTTGCAGTCCAATGCTGGTCGATCTCGATACTCGATCTCGATGCACATTGTCGCGCAACATATCCTCGCGGCGGATTCGAACCCCTGGATCGGCGAGCCGCGTGGCGCACCCGCCGGCGGCGTCAGAAGCGGCGGGCGCCGGTGACCGGCATCTGCGCGAGCGCCGATCGGATGACACCCTCACCGCTCGTCGCGGCGTGCACGACCGTGCCGTCACCCGCGTAGAGAGCGGAGTGTCCGCCACCGTAGAACGACACGAGATCGCCCGGTTGCAGCGCATCCAGGTCGACCGGCGTGCCGGCGGTCAGCTGGTCGTAGCTCGTCCGCGGCAGGTCCACCCCGACCTGCCGGTACGCCCACTGCACCAGACCCGAGCAGTCGAAGGCATCGGGTCCGGTGGCACCCGAGCGGTAGGCCGAGCCGATCTTGGACTCGGCGGCCTCGAGCGCCCGCTCACCGACCGATTTCATGGGCTCCGGCGGGGCCGGATGGATTTCCGGGAAGAGCCCGGGAATTGTGAACTGCGGCGGTAGTGGAATTCCCGGTACGACCGGGGCGAGTATCGGCGAGTCGGCGTGTGCGGGGCCCGCGGTCGCCACCATCGTGCCCGCCGCGCCGAACAGAACGACCAGCGTTGCCGCGGTCGACCAGGCCCTACGACCCGGAAAGCGGGTACATCGACCCGCCTCGGTTCCTGCCATGATGCGTTCCTCCGAATCTCGTAGCGAGAGCAGATTTCCGAAACACCACGGTGATCAGTCGATCGTTGGGTCCGGGGAGCAATGATTCGCCACAGTCGGGGAGAAACCAAATACCGAACGCGCCAATTCGAATAACAAAACGATAAATTAGCGAAATACCTCAGATATCGCTGGTATCTCGATATAATCCCTACGGCCGTCCGGCGGGGGTCGCGGACGCATCCGGGCCGGTCGCCAGCAGGGAATGGCGGCGGCTGTAGGTCAGGTAGACGATCGCGCCGACGGCGAACCAGACGGCGAAGCGCAACCACGTCACCGGTTGCAGGTAGGTGATCAGCCAGATCGAGAAGCCGATGCCGAGCAGGGGCACCACCGGCATTCCCGGCGTGCGGAAGCCGCGCGGCAGATCCGGACGGCGATAGCGCAGCACGATCACCGCCGCACAGACCACGATGAAGGCCAGCAGGATGCCGATATTGGTCAGCTCGGCGGCCTGGCCGATCGGCAGCAGCCCCGCGATCACCGCCGAGGCGACACCGACGATCCAGGTGATCCGCGTGGGCACCTGGCGTACCGGGTGGGTTTTGGCAAACCACTGGGGCAGCAAGCCGTCCCGGCTCATCGAGTACCAGACGCGGGTGACGCCGAGCATGAAGGTGAACAGCACCGTCATGATGCCGACGATGGCGCCGGCCGCGATCAGACTGCCCAGGCCGGGCAGGCCGACGGATTCGAAGGCGGTGGACAACCCGCTCTCCGGGTCGATGTCGGAGTAGTGCTGCATCCCGGTCAGGACCAGGCAGACCAGCACATAGAGCACCATCGACACCACCAGCGACAACAGAATCGCCTTGGGCAGATGACGTTTCGCGTCCACCGACTCCTCGGCCGCGGTCGACATCGCGTCGTAGCCGAAGACCGCGAAGAAGACGGTCGCCGCCCCGGTGACCGCGCCGGACATGCCGAACGGGAAGTACGGGTGGTAGTTGGCGGAATCGATGTGGAAGAACCCGACCGCGATCACCACCACGACGACCACGATCTTCAGGCCCACCACGAAGGTTTCGAATCGCGCCGCGGCCCGGATACCCAAGTTCAGCAGGGCGGCGATGAGCAGGCACAGCATCGCGGCGAACAGATCCACCACATGGCCGTGCCCGGTTCCCGGCGCACCCAGCATCCACTCGGGGAGCTCGATATCCAACTGCCCCAACAGGAATTGGATGTAGCCGGAGATGCCGATCGCCACCACCGACACGATCGCGGTGTATTCGAGCAGCAGATCCCAGCCGATGAACCAGCCCACCGGTTCGCCGAGTACGGCGTAACCGTAGGTGTAGGCCGAACCGGCGCGCGGAATGAGTCCCGCGAATTCGGCGTAGGACAGCGCGGCGGCGGCGCTCGCGACGCCGGCGATCAGGAAGGAGACGAGGACGGCCGGGCCGGCGGTCTGATTCGCGACCGCACCGGCCAGCGTGAAGATGCCGGCGCCGATGATGCCGCCCACCCCGATGGCGGTCAGCTGCCACAGGCCCAGCGTGCGGTGCAGGGTGGTGGCGGATTCGTCCTGGATCTGGTCGATCGGCTTGCGCCGGAAGAACTCTCGCAGAGCGGGACCGGTTCGCATGGGCGCTCCTTGTCCGACGGGCGGCGCTGGTCAGCCCACAGTACCGATCTCACCGGCCGGTCGCCCGGTATCGGTCCCGGTGCGCGAGCGGCGGACCGCCACCGATGAAACAAGTTCTAGACATACTCGACCATTTGTCTTACCGTCGATACATGAGCACGACGATGTCTCACGAGGCACGCTTCACCTTGTGTTCCGGCGACTCCTGGCGCGACCCCTGGCCGATGTACGCCGCCTTGCGGGAATCCGATCCGGTGCACCACGTCGTTCCCGAGAACCGCCCGCACGAGGACTACTACGTCCTTTCGCGCTACGCCGACATCTACGCGGCGGTGCGCGATCCCGAGACGTTCTCCTCGGCTCAGGGCCTGACGGTCGACTACAACAATCTCAGTGAGATCGGGCTCGGCGAGAACCGGCCGTTCGTCTTCACCGATCCGCCCGACCACACCGTCTTCCGGCGCCGCGTGGCCAAGGGGTTCACCCCGCGGCAGGTCCAGGAGATTCGGCCCGCGGTCGAGGCGTTCGTGATCGAGCGGCTGGAGAAGCTGCGCGCGGCCGGTGGCGGTGACATCTCGATGGAGTTGTTCAAACCTTTGCCGACCATGGTGGTGGCGCATTATCTCGGTGTGCCGGAGCAGGATCGGGCACAGTTCGATCGCTGGAGCGAGGCGATCGTGGCGGCCTCGGCGACCGGCGGCATCGAGCATGCGCAGGAGGCGGTCGGTGAGCTGACCCAGTACTTCATCGCGATGATCGAGAAGCGCAAACTCGAACCTGCGGACGACACCGTCTCCCATCTGGTGGCCTCGGGACTCGGCGTCGGCGGCGACTTCGGCGAAATTCTGCAGATCATCGGTTTCGCGTTCACGATGATCACCGGCGGCAACGACACCACCACCGGAAATCTGGGCGGCGCGGTGCAATTGCTGACCAGCTACCCCGAGCAGCGGCAGCGCCTGCTCGACGATCCGAGCCTGATCCCGGGCGCGGTCGACGAATTCCTGCGCCTGACCTCGCCGGTGCAGGGTCTGGCCCGCACCACCACCCGCGACGTCGAGATCGAGGGCGTTACCATTCCGGCGGGACGGCGGGTGCTGATGCTGTACGCGTCGGCCAACCGGGACGAGCGCGAATACGGTTCGGACGCAAGCGAACTCGATGTGACGCGGAACCCGAAGAACATCCTCACCTTCGGTAACGGCAACCACCACTGCCTCGGCGCGGCCGCCGCCCGCATGCAGGCCACCATCGCGCTGCGGGAACTGCTGGCCCGGTGCCCGGACTTCTCCGTGGATCCGGACGGCGTCCGATACACCGAGGGCAATTACGTGCGCTGGCCGGTCAACGTCCCCTTCGTCCCGGCATGAGCGACTGGCTGGCGCATCCGCGCTCCCTGCAGGCGGCCGAGCGGATCCTGGACGCCGCCGCGAGCCTGTTCTCCGAACGCGGCGTGAACGCGACCCAGATGGGCGATATCGCCAAGGCCGCCGGCTGCTCGCGGGCGACGCTGTACCGCTACTTCGACGGCCGGCAGGCGGTGCAACTGGCGTACGTGCATCGCGAGGCACGGCGGGTGGGTGCCCGCGTCACCGCCGAGATCGGGACGATCGCCGACCCCGGCGAACGCGCCGTCGCCGGAGTGCTGGCCAGTCTCCGCGCGGTGCGTTCGGACCCGCTGCTGATCGCCTGGTTCCGCCCCGACGACGCCGGAGCGACCCTGCAGATCGCCCAGACCTCCGAGGTGATCGAGGCCATCGCCCGCTCGCTCTTCACCGCGGAAACGTCCTCGGCACAGGATGATTGGGCGCAGCTGGCCCGCTGGCTGACCCGCATCATCGTCTCGCTGCTCACGGTGCCCGGCCGGGACGAGGCCGAGGAGCGCGACATGCTGGAGCGCTTCATCGCTCCCCTCGTCGCCCGGGCCGGCTGAGCCCACTTTCCCGGCGCACACCGTCCCGGCGCACCCGCCCGGCCCGACGGCGCCGGACATGCCACGCGGGAGCCGTCGCGCGGCGCCACGCCCGCGCACCTTGCGCGCGCGGGCGTTGCCCAGCAGGCTTGGGATATGGATTCGCTCATCATGTCCGCTCGCGACCTCGATTTCCTGCTCTACGAGTGGCTCGACGTGACCGGGCTGACCGAGCGCGAGCGCTATCGGGAACACAGCCGCGAGACCTTCGATCAGGTGCTCGCGCTGAGCCGGGAGCTGGCCGAGAAGTACTTCGCCCCGCACAACCGCCAGGGCGATCTGCACGAGCCGACCTTCGACGGCGAGAAGGTGCACATCATTCCGGAGGTGGCGACGGCGCTGTCGGCCTTCGCGGAGGCGGGATTCGTCGGCGCCGCGATGGACGAGCGCGTGGGCGGTATGCAATTGCCGCATACGGTCTTCACCGCGTGCATGGCGTGGTTCTACGCCGCCAATGTGGCGACCGCCAGCTACGCGCTGCTGACCATCGGCAACGCCAACCTGCTCGCCGCGCACGCGGATTCGGAACAGCTCGCCCGCTTCGTGCGGCCGATGCTCACCGGGCGCTACTTCGGCACGATGGCGCTGTCGGAACCCCAGGCGGGTTCCTCGCTGGCCGACATCACCACCAAGGCCGTCCCGCAGGACGACGGCACGTACCGGCTGTTCGGCCGCAAGATGTGGATCTCCGGCGGTGACCACGACCTGTCGGAGAACATCGTGCATCTGGTCCTGGCGCGCATTCCCGGATCGGATGCCGGAACCCGCGGCATCTCGCTGTTCATCGTGCCGAAATACCTGCCCGCCGAGGACGGTTCGCTCGGCGAGCGCAACGATGTGGTGCTGGCCGGGATCAACCACAAGATGGGCTGGCGCGGCACGGTGAACACGGCGCCGGTCTTCGGCGACGGGGCGTTCACACCCGGCGGCGCACCGGGTGCGGTCGGCTATCTGGTGGGTGAGCCGAATCGCGGACTGACCTACATGTTCCACATGATGAACGAGGCACGCCTCGGCGTCGGCTTGGCCGCTACCGCGTTGGGGTACACCGGCTTCCTCAAGGCCCTCGACTATGCCCGCAATCGGCCGCAGGGCCGCCCGGTGACGGCGAAGGGCGGTGCGAGCGCGCAGGTCCCGATCGCGCAGCATCCCGACGTTCGCCGAATGCTGCTGGCGCAGAAGGCCTATGCCGAAGGCGCGCTGGGCCTGCAGTTGTACTGCGGCACCCTGATCGACCGCCAGCGCAGCGCCGTGGACGCCGACGAGGCGCAGCGCGTCGCCCTCCTGCTGCGCGTCCTGACCCCGATCGCCAAGAGCTGGCCGAGCCAGTGGTGCCTGGCCGCCAACGACCTCGCCATCCAGGTGCACGGCGGCGCCGGATACACCCGCGACTACGACGTCGAACAGCATTACCGCGACAACCGCCTCAATCCGATTCACGAAGGGACACACGGCATTCAGAGCCTGGACCTGCTCGGCCGGGCGGTGGTCGCGGACGGCGGCGCGGCACTGACCCTGCTGCTCGACACCATGGGCGAAACGGTCGACCGGGCTCGCGCGACCGGCGACGCGGAACTCGGCGACTTCGCCGATGCGCTGGCCGCGGCCGCCGGACGCATCGCGACCACCACCGCCACGGTATGGCGCGACGCCGATCCGGAAGCGGCACTGGCGAATTCGTCCGCTTACCTCGAGGCGTTCGGACATGTAGTGCTGGCCTGGATCTGGCTGGAGCAGGCGGTGGCCGCCGCGCGCGGATCCGAGGACTTCCACCGCGGTAAGCGGGTCGCGGCACGGTACTTCTTCCACTGGGAATTGCCCCGTACCGCACCGCTTTTCGATCTGCTCGACGCGATGGATCGCACCACGACCGACCTCGACGACGCCTGGCTCTAACACACCGAGCCGGGCGGCGCCCACCCCTCCTGGCGATATTCGGCCATCGCGCCGCGGACTAATCTGGCCCGGTGGAGACGCACCCGGTGGAGATGGACTGGCAGCAGCTGGCGCGGCAGTTCCTCGTCGACGAGGACGAGGCGATCATCGCGCTGAACAAGCCCGCCGGGATCGCCGTGACCGGGGAACGCCACGACACCGATCTGGTCGAGCTGGCCGCGGCCGAGGGAATCACCCTCTACCCGGTGCACCGCATCGACAAGGTCACCTCGGGCCTGGTGCTGTTCGCCAAGGATCTGGCCGCACACGGCGGACTGACCAGGCAGTTCACCAAGCGCACGGCCGACAAGCGGTATCTGGTCGTCACCGCCGCCACCGATCTGCCCGACACCGGCGTGATCGACCTGCCGTTGAGCGTCGGGCGCAAGAACCGGGTGCGGATCGCGGCACCGCGCGACACCATCCGGCGGGAGGGGCAGATGTGGACGGTCGCCGAGAGCGATCTGCTGGCCGGTAAGAACTATCCGTCCCGGACCGAGTTCACGACCGTGGCGCGGACCGATCGGCACACGGTATTGCTGGCCCGGCCGATCACCGGGCGGCGGCATCAGATCCGGGTTCACCTGGCCTGGATCGGCTATCCGATCGCAGGCGATCCGCTGTTCGACAAATCGGGTGAGTACGCGCGCACCCATCTGCACTCGCTGTCGTTGCGGGTGGAGGCGCCCTGGCGTGCGGATTCCGAACTCGCGTTGACCGCCGTACCGGGTGCGGATTTCTTCTCGACGGGATCGAGCCCGATCATCGACGATCCGGCCGCCCTGCTCGAGCGGATCGCTGCGGAATAGCGGCCCGCCGTTTCCGGCATTTCCCCATAGCCTTCTGCTATAAAAGGTGGCATCCGTCACGCAGACGGCGCGCTGAGGACCTTCTACTCTGGACAAGTGCCGTATCGGCACACATGCGGCCGAAGCGATCACACCCGGGGGCCGATTCCACACGGGCTCGCACAGGTCGTTCCCGGCGACGGGCGCAACGGTGCGATCCCACGAGAAAGCGGACGCCATGATTCTGTTGGCACAGCTCAGCGATACCCACTTCGACCTGGATTCGCGCAACGCCGAACGAGTCGCCGCCGTTCTCGGCTACCTCGACCGATTACCGCGCCGGCCCGACGCCATCCTCGTGACCGGCGACCTCACCGAATCCGGAACCCTCGCCCAGTACGAACAGGCGCGCAAAGCGCTGACCACCGACATTCCGCTGTACGTCCTGCCCGGCAACCACGACGACCGGGCCAATCTGCGGCGGACGCTCCTCGACGGCGCCGCCGAGGAGGGACCGATCAATCAGGCCGTCGATATCGGCGGGCTCACCGTGGCACTGCTCGATTCCACGATTCCCGGTTCGGGCGGCGGGGAGCTGGGCGAGCGAACCTACGCGTGGCTGGACCGGTTGCTGGCCACCACGCCCGCGGACGCCTGCGTACTGGTGGCGATGCACCACCCGCCGGTACCGATGTACTCGACGGTGGTCGATCCCATCCGGCTCGCCGATCCGGAACAGCTGGAGCGCACCGTCGCCGGTGATGCGCGGATTCTCGGCGTGCTCACCGGACATATGCACGCCATGGGCACCACGCTGTTCGGTGGGCGGCCACTGGTGGTGGCGCCCAGTGTGGCCTCGGCCATCGGCGGGGCGTGGGAGGTCGAGGAGCCCGGCGACGTTCCGATCGACTACGCGCCCGACCCGTCCGTGGTGCTGCACGCCGTCGCGGACCGGCGGCTGACCTCGATCGTCCGCACCGTGCCGATGGGCGGCCGGATCCGCGTACAACCGCGCTGAGCAGGGTTTCCGGAACGGGGTTCGGAGGCGGAGGCACGCGCCTACAGTGGAGATACTGTTCTCGATTCGAGGAGCGCGCGCATGCCCGCTACCAAGCCGTCGGTCATCATCGTCGGAGCCGGGTTCGGGGGACTCGGCGCGGCAATCGAGCTGCAGCGCAACGGTTTCGACGACCTCACGATTCTGGAGCGGGCGAGGGACCTGGGCGGGGTGTGGCGGGAGAACACCTATCCGGGCGCGGCCTGCGACGTGCCCTCACCGCTGTACTCGTTCTCCTACGAACCGAAGCCGGATTGGCCGCATCGCTACTCCGGTCAGGCCGAGATCCTGGGCTACCTGCATGCGGTGGCGACGAAACATCGGTTGCTCGAGCGGATCCGATTCGGCGCCGAGGTCACCGAGGCGAGCTTCGACGAACACGCCGGGCGCTGGACGGTTCGCACCGCCGACGGCGACATCCGATCCGCCGACGTGCTGATCAGCGCGGTCGGGCAGCTGTCGCGCCCGCGCATGCCCGATATCGCGGGCATCGAGACGTTCGCCGGGCCGTCGTTCCATTCCGCGCAGTGGAACCACGATGTCGACCTCGCCGGCAAGCGGGTCGCGGTGATCGGAACCGGCGCCAGCGCAATCCAATTCGTACCCGCCATCGCACCCGAGGTGGCCCGTCTGACGCTGTTCCAGCGGACCGCTGCCTGGGTGGTGCGGCGCACCGACCGCGAGTACCGGCCGATCCATCACGCCCTGTTCGCACACGTGCCCGGCCTGCGGCTGGCCCAGCGCCTGTGGGTGTGGTGCTTTCTGGAGTTCTTCTCCCTGGGCTTGACCGCGATCCCGCCGATCCGGCGCATCGCGACCTGGCTGGGTACCCACGCGCTTCGCCACGACGTGCCCGATCCGCGATTGCGCGCGAAGCTGACCCCCGACTATCCGGTGTTGTGCAAACGGGTGCTGTTCTCCAACGAGTACTACCCGGCGCTGATGCGGCCGAATGTGGACGTCGTGACCGAGCCCATCGCCGAGGTGGTGCCCGAGGGCGTGCGCACCGCGGACGGAACCGTGCACCCGGCCGACGTGATCGTCTACGGCACCGGCTTCAAGGGCAGCGAATTCCTCTGGCCGATCCGGATATTCGGTCGCGACGGCGCGGAACTGGAGAAGATGTGGGCCGAGGGGGCCCGCGCCTATCTCGGGATGACGGTGCCGGGATTCCCGAATCTGTTCCTGATGTACGGACCCAACACCAATCTGGGCACCGGCTCGATCATCTACATGATCGAATGCCAGGCCCGCTACATCCGGCAGGCCGTGGCACATCTGAGCGAACATCCGGGATCCTGTCTCGAGGTGAAGTCCGAGACCGCGGCGGCCTTCGATGCGCAGACCCAGCGCCGGTTGCTGCGCACGCCGTGGACCGCGTGCTCGAGCTGGTACCGCAATGCCGCCGGGCGGATCACCAACAACTGGCCCGGCACCGTCACCGCGTACCGCTTGCGCACCCGGTCTCTGAATCCGGACGACTACGTCCTGCGCGCACCGGAACCGGTCCATACGTCATGACCAGCCGACGCGGTCCGCGTACGGCCTCCGCCCCGGCGAGGGCCGTCCCGCAGTCCGCCGGTGCTGGCAGACTTGAGCCGTGACCGCGCCTCCTTCCGCCGGCGCCGAGCCGCGAATCGCTCACGGCCCGCTGCGCCCCGTCGAACTCGCCACCGCGGCGGTCCTCGGTGGGGTGACCGTCGGGCTGGTGACCATCGGCTCGGTGGTGCCCTACGCGGCGGCCCTCAATCTGGTCGCCGCGGTGCCGATGGGCCTGCTGGCGCAGCGCTACCGGCTGCGCGCCATCCTGGGCGCGACCGTGGCCGCGACCCTGGTGAGCTTCGTCGCCGCCGGCCTGGTGCCCGCGGCCACCGTGGTCAGCGCGGCGACCATCGGCGGCATCATCGGAACCGTCAAACGGCGGCGACGCGGACTGATCACCGTCCTGTTCCTGTCGTCACTGGCCGGATTGATCTGGGCGGCCTTCTCGGTCGGCATGCTCTACCTGTTCGCCGCCTCGCGGCGGCTGGTCTTCGACAACGTGCGCAATATCGCCCAGGGCATCGATCACATGCTCTCCCGGCAGCCACAGCTGGAATCGCTGGGCAACGGTGTCGTCTCGGTCACCGACAGCGTGCTGAGCTGGTGGTGGCTCTACATCGGCGGCGGCGTATTCCTGGGCGTGGTCATGACCGCCGTCTTCTCCTGGTTCGTCCTCGGCTCGGTCCTGGATCGGCTGGAGTGGCTGCCGGGGCGGGATCGACTGGACGCGCCGGCCGATACCCGCGTGGTCGCACCGGTGCCGGTCCGGTTGCGCGGCGTGTCCTTCCGCTATCCGGGTGCGCGCGCCGATGCGCTGAGCGATATCGACCTGTCCGTCGAGATCGGCGAATTCGTCGCCGTCGTCGGCCACAACGGATCCGGCAAGTCGACGCTGACCCGGCTGCTGGCCGGCCTTCCGCCCACCGGCGGCACGGTCGAACGTCCCGGTTCGGCGGGGCTCGGCGTGATCGGCGGCACCGCGCTGGTGCTGCAGCGGCCCGAGAGTCAGACGCTGGGGGTACTGGTCGCCGACGACGTGGTGTGGGGGCTGCCCGCCGAGGCCGCGCGGGCGGTCGACGTGGAGGCGTTGCTGTGCGAGGTCGGGTTGAGCGGGCTCGGTGGCGCGGAGACCGCGACCCTGTCCGGCGGCCAGCAACAGCGCCTGGCGGTGGCGGCCGCCCTGGCTCGGAATCCCGCACTGCTCGTGGCCGACGAGGCGACTTCGATGATCGATCCGGACGGCCGGCGCGAACTGGTCGCGCTGCTCGCCGGATTGCCCGCCCGGCACCGGATGGCCGTCGTCCTGGTCACCCACCACGAGGCCGACGCGGCGGCGGCCGAGCGGGTCATCCATCTCTCCGGAGGTCGCCAGGTCGACCATCTGCCGGCCTGGCCGCGCCCGGTGCGCAATCTGCGACGCTCCCCGATCGGCGAACCGCTGCTGGAGCTGCGGGATGTGCGCCACACCTACAACCGCGGCACCCCGTGGGCGGCGACCGCGCTGCGCGGGGTGAATCTGACCGTCCATCGCGGGGAGACACTGCTCGTGGTCGGCGGCAACGGGTCGGGAAAATCCACCCTGGCCTGGATCATGGCGGGACTCGTCGTGCCGACCACCGGCAGTTGCCGGCTGTGCGACTACACGGGGTCGCGGCCGGTGCACAAGCGCATCGGCGCGGTCGAGCTGGCCTTCCAGCACTCCCGGCTGCAACTGCAGCGCCAGACCGTCGGCGCCGAGATCGAGGATTGGGGCGGGCACGGCACCGGTTCCGGGGCGGTGGGCCGCGCGCTCGACGCGGTCGGGCTGGACCGGGCGATGGCCTCCCGCTCGATCGAGGAATTGTCGGGCGGTCAGGCCAAGCGAGTGGTTCTCGCCGCGATCGTCGCCAGTCGCCCGCAGGTCGTGGTGCTCGACGAACCCCTGGCCGGACTCGATCCGGAGGGCCGCGCGGAGGTGGTGGAACTGCTCGCCCGGCTGCGGGATTCGGGACTGACGCTGATCGTCATCTCGCACGATGTGGCCGATATGGAGAGTGTCTGCGACCGGACGGTCCACCTGCAATCCGGTCTCATCCTGGAAAGCCTGCCGGCCCACGCGGCCGCCGCCGAGAGCTCGGCCGATGCCGCCGGCGCCCCGGCGGTGGCGCCCCCGGGTCCGGCCGAACCCGTACTCGGCCCGCCTGCCGACGGCGACGGGCGCGGGGAAACGGGGATCGCGGGCCCGCGGTCCGAACCGGCGCAGCCCGGGACGAACGGCGCGACGGACGGCGGCCGGCCCGAGACCGATCGAGCCCGGGGCACACAGCGCCGCAGCCGCGGCCGGCACGGCGACGCCCTCGGAGGTGCGCGATGAGTATGGTGCTGCTGCGCGAAGTTCCGGTCGACAGCCCCATCCATCGGCTGTGGGCCGGGACCAAGATGATCGTCGCCTTCTTCATCAGTGTGCTGCTGATGTTGCAGCCCGCGTGGCCGGTCCTGGGCGTGGTGGTCGCCTTCCTGATCGCGATCGGCCTGATCGCCCGGCTGCCGCTGGGCACGCTGCCGCGGCTGCCGTGGTGGTTCTGGGCACTGATCGTGCTCGGCGGGCTGATCACCATCCCGACCGGTGGTGCCGCCGTGCTGCGGTATGTCCAGGTCACGCTGTTCGGGCTGGTGTTGCTGACCACCTCGTTCCTGATCGCCTGGACGACCCCGATGAGCGAGATCGCCCCCGCCCTGGCCAAACTCGGTGCGCCGCTGCGAGTTCTGCGGATTCCGGTGGACGAATGGGCGGTCGTCGTGGCGCTGACCCTGCGCGGACTGCCACTGCTGATGGACGAGATCCGGGTGTTGCGCGCCGCCCGCCGGCTGCGTCCGAAGGACGGGTCGATGGCGCGCGGAGCCGCGAATCCGCTCGTGGACATTCTCACCGCGGCCATGGCCGTCGCCACCCGTCGCGCCGGGGAGTTGGGCGAGGCCATCACGGCACGCGGCGGGACAGGTGAATTGACCGCGCATCCGGCCGGACCCCGCCGGGCCGACTACCTCGCTCTCGTCCTGTCGGTGGTGGTGTGCGGCGGCGCGGCGGCGATCGGCGTGTTTCTGTAACTCGCCGAAGCAAATCTTCAGCGATCTCATGTCGAAACGGGCAAACTTATTCCACTTTGCGAAACACGAAGTCAGGCGATTGAATTCGCCCCACTTTGCGACCGAGTGAAGGTACGGTTACCTCAGTGAGTTAGCCGGACCGCGGCTCCACGCGCAGGGGTTGAGATACGTCGGGGGTATTGGGTTCTCAGCGCGCGTCGTGTTCGGCTACCGAATTTCTTCCTGATGGAGATTGGAACCGGAATGTTTCTGCGCAAGTTCGCCGCTCTTGCCCTTCCGGCAGTAGTGGCCGTCGCCCTCGGGGCAGGTACCGTCCATGCCGATATCGGCGCACCCACGGTGCGCTACGAAACCCATCTGACGGGCAATACCGTCGAAACCACTCTCGACGGCGGCTTTTTCCGCGTCGACGCCGACGGACGCACCGTCGACGTCACCGACGCCGACGGCCGCGCGCTCGTCACACTGCCGCTGTCCTTGCGGCAGGACGGTGTGGAATACCCCCTGCCCCACCAGGTGCGCGACGACGCCCGGGTCCTGGAATTGACCGTAGTGAAGGACGCCGCGGCGGCGCGGCCCGCGCCGGTGACCCCGGTGGCCTCGCCGCTGGAGAATCAGAGCGCGATGAACGCGTTCGCAACCCAATTCGGGCTCGGAACCGCGATCGGCAGCTTCATCGGTACCGCCATCGGCGGAGTGATCGGCTTGGTCGTCGGCGCCGCGGCAGGCGGTATCGGGGCGATTCCGGGATTCATCACGGGTGCCACCGCGGGCGCGATCATCGGCTCGCTGGTGGTCGGCGGACCCACGCTGGTCGTGGCCGCCATCGATCTCGTCAGCACGCTGAGCGCTCCGGCGGGCACCACGAAGTGGTACACCGCCACCACGAACTGACTCGCCCAACCGAACATCCCGAAGGGTCCGGCGCCCACACCTCGTGGCGCCGGGCCGTCGGGCCGCGGCACGAGAACGGGGCGCCCGCGCGAGTAGCCGGCCCGTTCGGGAGGCCGAAACCGGTTGTGACGGAACTACTTCTCGTCCGGCACCCACGCCGGATGCCACAGCCGCCCGGACTCGGTCCAGTTCATATACCGCACCGTGCCGGGAATTTTCGGCGTCGCCCAGACGGCATCCTTGCGTTCGTCGGCGGTCAGCTCGTTGGCGAAGGGACTGGTCTTGCGGCGGAGGGGCCGCAGGCGCGCGGTCAGCCCCGACATCTCGCGGTCGCTGAAGCCGGTACCCACCCGGCCGATGTAATACAGCTCGCCGTCGTAGCGGACGCCGACCAGCAGGGAGGCGAATTCTCGTGCGGCACTGCGACGCCAGCCACCGATGATCACCTCCTGGGTGCGCCAGTTGCGGGTCTTGATCCACGACTGGCCGCGCTTGCCGGGCAGATAAACCGAATCCTTGCGTTTGGCGACGACTCCCTCGAGCCGATGCTCACGGCTGTATTCCAGGGCGTCCGCACCGGAACCCTCCAGGCGCGGCGGGACGAGCAGCGAGGGCACGCCCTCGGCCAGCGCCTCCAGCACCTGCCGCCGATCCGCGTAGCGCTTGCGCAGCAGCGAGGTGCCGTCCAGATACAGCACGTCGAAGGCGACCAGTTCCGCATGGGCCGGATCCGCCTGCAACAGGGCCAGATTCGACGAACCCTCGGCATCGAAGACGACCGCCTCCCCGTCGAGCACGATCCGATGCCCCCGCAGTTGCCGCCCCAGCTCGGCGATGCGCGGATAGCGGTCGGTGACGATATTGCCCGCCCGGCTGCGGATCACCACGTTGCCGTCGTCGATTTCCGTGATGACCCGGAACCCGTCCCATTTGGTCTCGAAGACCCAGTCCCGGGCGCCGAGTTTCGCCACTTCCCCGGAGGTCGCCAGCATCGGCGACAGTCCGCGCGGGAACTCGGCTCCTCCCGACCGCGTCTCGGTCCGGCTCGAGGTGCGCGCTGCGACATCGTGTTCGGCGATGCCGTGTTCGGCCGTGCCGGAGCCGCCGCTACGTCCGGCAACCTCTTGCGGGTCGCCTCGGTGACCGTCGGCCGAATCCCCTTGCTCCGCCTCCTCTTCCGGCTCGGCGACCTGCGATTTCATCAGGTGCATCAACCACTGCTTGCCGTCGGTGCGGATGAAGGCGTAGCGGCCGTTGAGACGCTCGCCGTGAAACTGGACGATCACCTCGTCCGCACGCCACTTCTCGGTGTCGTAGGTGCCGGTGTCCCAGATCGTCATCTGCCCGGCGCCGTATTCACCGCGCGGGATGGCGCCGTGGAAATGGAGGTATTCCAGCGGATGGTCCTCGGTGTGCACGGCCAGCCGGTTCTGTGACGGCGAGGTCGGCGGCCCCTTCGGCACCGCCCACGACACCAGCACACCGTCGCGTTCGAGTCGCACATCCCAGTGCAGTCGCCGAGCGTGATGCTCCTGCACCACGAAGCGATCACCCGCACCGGGATCGGGCGGCCCGGGCGGAACCGGTTCCGGCGTGCGGTCGGGGTCGCGCATGGACCGGTAGGTCTGCAGCGGATCCGCCGCGCCGGCGCCCAGGGGCGGATCCAAACCCGCCAGCAGATCCCCGTCGGAACGCCAGCGTTCGAGTACCTCGTCGAAGCGCAACTGCCGCAGGCGCTTTCGGTCGGCGATCTCGTCCCAGCTGCGCGGCGCCGCGACCGTCGGCTGCTCGCGCCCGCGCAGCGAATACGGCGCGATGGTCGTCTTCGCGGGGTTGTTCTGGCTCCAGTCCAGGAAGATCTTGCCCGGCCGCACGGCCTTCGCCATCGCCGCCGTGACCAGCGCCGGATGCAGCTTCTCCAGCCCGGTCGCCAGCTGTTTCGCGACCGTCGAGGCGCCGCCGGGACTCAGTACCCGGTCCAGCGGCACATAGATGTGAATACCCTTGCTGCCGCTGGTCACCGGATAGGCATCGAGACCGGCGTCGCGGACGGTATCGCGAATCCACAACGCCACCGTCGCGCAATCGGCCAGATCCACCCCCGGCCCGGGATCGAGATCGAAGACGATGCGGGTGGCCGGACCGCGCGATCCGTCGACGAAACGCCATTGCGGCACATGGATTTCCAGCGACGCCTGCTGTCCGAGCCAGGCCAGCCCGGCCACCGAGTCGATGACCGGATAGTTCACCCGGCGATCGGAATGATCCATCGGCCGGCGCTGAATCCATTTCGGCGCGTGCGAGGCCAGATTCTTTTCGAAGAACGAGGATTCGCTCACCCCGTTGGGCCAGCGCTTACGCGTCACCGGACGGTCGGCGATATGCGGCAGCAGAGCCGGTGCGATGGCGGTGTAGTAGTCGATCACCTCACCCTTGGTGGTACCCGTCGCCGGATACAGCACCTTGTCGAGGTTGGTCAGACCGACCTCGATGCCCCCGAACTCGCGGCGCGCCGCCATAGTCGCAGTGTAAAGCGAAAACGGGCCCCGCCGGAGGAGTGAACCTCCGGCCGGTGCCCGTCGTCGATCGGCGAGTGAGCCCGCTGGTGCCGGGCATCCCGCCTCGTGCTCAGCCCTCCGGCGGCTGCGGCGCCTGCGGCGGGGTGGCGGGCGGAGTCTGCGGGGGCGCGGCGGGCGGCTCGGGAGCCGGCGGCGGGGTCTTGCCGCCCTGCTGGGGGATGTTCTTCTTGATGGCCTCGGTGCCCTTGTCGATGTGATCGGAGTACTTGCCACCGGTCTTCTCTTTGACGAAGCCGCCGGCCTTGTCGACGGCGCCGTGGACCTTCTCCGCGTTCTGCGAGGCCACGTCGCGGCCCTTACCCACCAACCCCTTGAGCGTATCCATCAAACTCATGAAGCCCACTCCTTCACTCGTCGACTGCGTTTCTAGCGCACATCCTCCCACCAGGAGACCTGCGGTGATACCGCATTGGTATCGATCCGCCCGCCGGGAAGCGGCACCGCTACCCGGGTACCCGCTGCACGCGCCGCCGCAACAAGTCTGTGGACCGGCTCGGACCAGCCGTGGAAAGCCAGGTTGAACGTGGCCCAGTGAATCGGCACCAACATGCCGTATTCGGCCTCCCCGACACACACGTCGGCGTGGGCGCGCACCGCCTCCTCGGGGTTCATGTGCACATCGGGCCAATGCACGTCGTAGGCACCGATCGGCAGCAGCGTGAGATCGAACGGACCGTGCGTCGCGCCGATTTCGGCGAACGCCTTCGTGTACCCGCTGTCACCGCCGAAGTAGGCCCGCCGCCGCGGCCCCGCGAACACCCACGACGCCCAGAGCGTGGTGTTGCGGGTGAGGCCGCGCCCGGAGAAGTGCCGCGCCTCGGTGCAGGTCACGGTGAGCTCACCCAGCCCGGGGCGGGTGATGGAAGTGGACGTATTCCAATCCAATTCGATGATGCGGGCCTCCGGCACCTGCCATTTGCGCAGATGGGCGCCGATCCCGATCGGCACCACGAACGGGGCGTCCTGACCGGCCACCAGCGCGCGCACGGTCTCGCGATCCAGGTGGTCGTAGTGATCGTGCGAGATGACCACCGCGTCCAGCGCCGGCAGCGAGGACAGCGGTGCCGGGACCGGATGCAGCCGGGCCGGCCCGATCAGCGGCGACGGCGAGACCCGCTCGCTCCAGACCGGATCGGTGAGGATGCGGTAGCCGTCGACCTCGATCAGGGCGGTGGCGTGGCCGAACCAGGTCACGGCCAGATCGGCCGCCTGCTCCGGATGTTCGGTGCTCGCCAGCGGGATTTCCGCCGGTGGCCGCCCCACATCGCGCCGGGTCAGCGCCGACAGCAGCAGGGATGCGCCGGATCCGGGCGTGATCTGACTGCTGGGTTCGGTGTTGTGGAACTGCCGGTCGCGGTAGCTCGCCGACCGCGTCGCCAGCGGTGCGATGGCGGCGGCGGAAGCCCCCATTTCGGCGGGAATCCGCCATGCCGCGCGGGCCACCCAGCGCAATCCGACCAGCCCGGCCGCGGCCAGGGCCGCTCTGCGGGCGGCCGCGACGATCTCGGTGCCGGCCATCAGCGCCCCACGAACTTTGCCGCGCGCTTCTGTTCCCGCGCCAGCCGCGCCTCCTCGGCGTCGGCGCTGCGCCAGGCGGCCTCCAAGGCGGCGCGCTGCTCGGGGGTGTCCTCGCCGCGGGTGCCGTCGTCGTTGAACACCAGCTTGAGGTGGCGCAGTGAGAGCGGGGCGAGCTGGGCGATCGACTTGGCCCACTCCTGCGCGTCGGCCAGCGTGCCGAGGCGGTTGGCGAAGCCGAAAGTGTATGCGTCGGAAGCGGATACGCTCTCGGCGCCCATCAGCACGGTCCGCGCCGGGCCGCCACCGATCAGCGAGACCAGGCGGCGCACCGTCCAGCGATCCACCGAGATGCCCAGCTTCGCGGCCGGAATGGCGATATAGGAATCCGGACTCATCACCCGCAGGTCGGAGGCCAGCGCCAGCTGCACCCCGGCTCCGAGCGCGCCGCCGTTGATGGCGGAGATCACCGGCACCGGGACCGTTTCGATGGTGTGCAACAGAGCGAGCAGTCCGTCGAGGAAATCCGACGAGTAGACGCCGGACAAATCGGCTCCGGCGCTGAAAATCGGCCCCTGACCGGTCAGCACGATCACCCGCGCGTCGGCCGCCGCGGTCGTGACGGCCTCGCGCAACGCTGCCACCAACTCGTTGTTGAGGGCGTTGCGCCGCTGCGGGCGCTGTAATTCGATGGTGACCACGTCACCATCCCGGCTCACTGCGAGCATCTGACCTCTCCCCATTCGCGCGGTTTCTCTTCCGGGGGCACACCTCACCGCACCCGCCGGTCGGTATCGACTCCACTGTATGCGGCGGACAGTTACCGCAGCGCACCCGACGCGTACTGTGACGGCGGTGACCGCACCCGATTTCGAGATTGTGGTGATCGGCGCCGGCCAGGCCGGACTGTCGGTCGGCTATCACCTGCGGCGGCTCGGATTGAGACCGGGAACCGACTTCCTCATCGTCGACCACTCCCCCGGTCCCGGCGGGGCATGGCAATTCCGCTGGTCCTCACTGACTTTGAGCACCGTGAATCGGGTGCACGACCTGCCGGGGATGTCGTTCACCGAAACTCTGCCGCCCGGCTCGGATTCCGTACCAGCCGCGACCGCGGTGCCGCACTATTTCGAGCTGTACGAGAAGCGTTTCGACCTGCGTGTTCGCCGGCCGGTGTCGGTACGGGTGGTATGTGATCGGGCAACCACCGCAACATGTCCGGGGACGTTGGTGGACGGGCTGTTGCACGTCGAGACCGTGGTCGGCGAAAACCTCTCGGCCGCAGAGGTTTCCGTCGTCGCACCGCCCGAGTTACCGGGTGCCGGCGACCGGACCCTCCGGGTGCGCGGAGTGATCAATGCGACCGGCACCTGGGAAAAACCGTTCATTCCGTACTATCCGGGCGCCGAAACCTTTGCCGGACGGCAATTGCACGCTCATGACTACCGCAGCGCGGCGGAGTTCGCCGGTCAGCACGTCGTGGTGGTCGGCGCGGGAATTTCCGCGGTCCAACTGCTGGACGAGATTTCCCAGGTCACCGGCACGACGTGGGTGTCGCGGACGGAGCCGCGCTGGCGGGAGGGGCCGTTCGGTCCCGACGAGGGCCGCCGGGCGGTCGCGATGGTCGAGGACCGGGTGCGTCGCGGCTTACCGCCGCGATCGGTGGTGTCGGTAACCGGGCTGCCGGTCGACGACCGGATTCGCGCCGCCCGTGCGCGCGGCGCGCTGACCTGGCATCCGATGTTCGCCCGCATCGAACCGGACGGCGTGCGCTGGCCCGACGGCAGCTTTCAGGCCGCCGACGTGATCCTCTGGGCCACCGGCTTCCGGAGCGCGCTCGACCACCTGGCGCCGCTGCGGCTGCGCGGGCCCGGCGGCGGCATCGCGATGGCGGGCCGGCTCGCTACCCAGGTAGCCGCCGACCCGCGCATCCATTTGATCGGTTACGGGCCGTCGGCCAGCACCATCGGCGCGAATCGGGCAGGGCGCGCCGCAGCGGTCGAGCTCACGAGCTACCTGGGTCTGCGATAGGGGCCCGGCAACGCGTCAGTCGAGCCCCATCGCGAACGTGTCGGGATCGGGGCCGACGCGGCTGCCGGTGTCGAGCGCATTGAGGGTGGTCATCTGCTCGACGTCGAGTTCGAAAGTGAACACATCGAAGTTCTCCCGGATGCGCTCGGGATTCACCGACTTCGGAATGACGATATTGCCCAGCTGCAGGTGCCACCGGATCAGAACCTGGGCGGGCGTGCGGCCGACCTGTTCGGCGACCGCGCCCACGGTGGGATCCTTCAGTTCCGCGCCCTGGCCGAGCGGACTCCACGCCTCGGTGGCGATGCCGTGCTCGGCGTGGAAGGCACGCAGCGTGTTCTGCGCGAGCGCCGGATGCAGCTCCACCTGGTTCACCGCCGGCACCTCACCGGTCTCCCCGATCACTCGTCGCAGGTGTTCCGGCTGGAAATTGGAGACACCGATCGAGCCGATGCGGCCCTGCGTCTTCAGCGACTGGAACGCACGGAACGTGTCCACGTAACGATCCGCGCTCGCGACCGGCCAGTGGATGAGATACAGATCGAGATACTCGAACCCCAGCCGCTCCATACTCGCGTCGAACGCGCGCAGGGTCGAGTCGTACCCCTGGTCGGCATTCCACAGCTTGGTGGTGATGAAGACCTCGTCGCGCGCCAGCCCCGATTCGGCGATCGCCCGCCCCACCTCGGCCTCGTTCCCGTAGGCCGCCGCGGTGTCGATGCTGCGATACCCCGCCTCGAGCGCGGCGGTCACCGTGTCGAAGGTCTGTCCCTCCGGCACCTGGAAAACCCCGAAGCCCAGCCTCGGAATCAGATGGCCGTCGTTGAGAATCACCGACGGTACTGTGCTGCTCTCGCTGCGAAAGGTCACCGTTCCGACCGTAGAAGCGGTTTGCCGAGCCGTCAACGACGCGCACCTGCGTGTTCGGATCCTGTGCGCCTACCAGGCGGAACCTCGGACCTCAGCGCTCGGTTGCCCGTCCGAGGTGGAGGTCGATCTCGAACGCGACGCGCACTCGCAGCCGATCGTGGTGGATGCCGGTGTGCGCGTACTGCGGTCGCGTTCCTCGGAATCGGGGGGACGGGTGGACCCGCACGACGAGGCGGCCGGAGCACGGAACCGCACACTCACCCGGGAAGGCCCAGCCGACGGTAGCGGCGGCGGCGAAGGGCGCGCAGATCGGCTGTCGGTCGGGTCCGGAGGCTCGCCAGTTCCCCGGCGACGGCGGCGACCATGCGGCGGGAGAAGTCGATCGGTTCGTGGGCGGCGTCGGGGCACTCCGGGACGATGCGGTCGACGACGCCGTCGGTGCGCAGATCGGCCGCGCCGACTCGTTGGGCGGCGGCCAGTTCCGGCGCATGGTCCGTATCGCGGAAGACGATGGCGCTGGCGCCTTCCGGCGGGAGTGGCGCCAGCCAGGCGTGCGTCGCGGCGAGGACACGGTCGGCGGGCAGCAGGGCCAATGCCCCTCCGCCGGTGCCCTGGCCCAGCAGTACCGACACGGTCGGCGTGTCCAGGGTGACCAAATCCGCTAGGCAGCGGGCGATTTCGGGTGCGAGGCCACGCTCCTCGGCCTCCTGGGACAGCGCGGCGCCCGCGGTATCGATGACCAGGACCAGCGGGAGGCGGAGTTCGGCGGCCAGGTGCATACTGCGGCGGGCCTCGCGCAATGCCGCCGGGCCCATGGTGTTCTCGCCGGTCTGGCCCGCCCGGTCGTGGCCGAAGATCACGCACGGTTCGCCCCGCAGCCGGGCCAGGGCGTGCACGACGGTGCGGTCGGATTCGCCTTGGCCGGTACCGCTCAACGGCACCCGCTCGGTCGCCTGCCGCAACAGCTCCCGGATGCCGGGACGCCGCGGGTCGCGGGAGATCAGCACCGACTCCCAGGCCGACGAAGTGGTTCGGTCGGCGTCCGGTGAATCAGCGGTATCGGCCGAGCCTCCGGCAATGCCGCCGTCGCCGGGCGGCACCACCGGCAAATCCTGCGCTGACGAAGCGATGGATAGCGAATCAGGCTGTCCCGCAACCGAAGTCGTCACATTCAACACCCGGTGCGCGATCCGGCGGAAGAACCGGACCGGCACGACTCCGTCGATGACCCCGTTGCGATACAGATTCTCGGCGGTCTGCACGCCTTCCGGAAACGGCCGGTCGTAGAGGGCCTCGTACACCCGGGGTCCCAGGAATCCGATCAGCGCCCCGGGTTCGGCGAAGGTCATGTGCCCCAGCGAACCCCAGGACGCGAATACGCCACCCATCGTGGGATTGCGCAGATACACCAGGTAGGGGTGGCCGGCCGCTTTGTGGGCGGCCACCGCGCCCGCGATCTTCACCATCTGCACGAAGGCGACCGTGCCCTCCTGCATCCGGGTTCCGCCGGAGGTGGGCGAGGCGAGCAGGGGCAGCCCCAGCTCGGTGGCGCGTTCGACGGCGGTGGCGATGCGCTCGGCGGCCGCCACGCCGATCGATCCGGCCAGAAAGCCGAATTCACACGCGATCACCGCGACGCGCCGCCCGCGCAACCGTCCCTCACCGGTCAGCACCGATTCGTCGGTGCCGCTGCGTTCGACCGCGGCGGTCAGTTCCGCGCGATACGCCGGCGACGTGGCGACCTCGATCGGTTCTCGATCCCAGCCGCGATACGAACCGGGATCGAGCACACCGTCGAAAAACTCACGCGCCGAGATCTTCACGCTCCGAGCGTAACCGCGCCGGACCGGGCGATCGGCGGTCGTGGTGCCGCCGCGCGCCGACGCGGCCGCGTCGTGCGGCCGGTCGTCGGCGTATCAGTAACCCTGAACCACTTTGCGCAGCGCGTACTCGGTGACCGAGACCAGCGCCTGCTTCACCGGCTCGCGGCGGCGCGCGTCGATCGACATGATCGGCACGTCCGCCGGGACGGCCAGCGCCTGGCGGATGTCCTCCAGGGGGTACCGCGGTGCGTCGTCGAACTCGTTGATGGCCACCAGGAACGGCAGCCCACGAGCCTCGAAGTAGTCGACGGCGGCGAAGGAATCCTCCAGCCGTCTGGTGTCGATCAGCACTACCGCCCCGATGGCGCCGCGAATCAGGTCGTCCCACATGAACCAGAAGCGGTACTGGCCGGGTGTGCCGAACAGATAAAGCACCAAATCGTCGGCGAGGCTGATCCTGCCGAAGTCCATGGCCACCGTGGTGGTGGCCTTCGTCGGCACGGCGGTCAGGCTGTCAACGCCCACACTGGCGTTGGTCACCAAAGCCTCGGTGCGCAGCGGAACGATCTCCGATACAGCACCGACCAAGGTCGTCTTACCCACACCGAAGCCACCGGCCACCACGATCTTCGCGGAGGTCGGCTTGGCGTTGCGGGTATCGACCTGGGCCGTCGAATCAAATACGCCGGAGTCCACTGAGAACCCTTTCGATCAGCTCGCGACGTTCATCGTCGCTCGAATCGTCTTTCAAAGTCGCCGAAACTCGAACATGTCCCGCCTCGATGAGGTCGGCGACGAGCACTCGAGCCACCCCGATCGGAATACCCAGTCGGGCAGCCAGTTCCGCGACAGATGGCGATTCTCTGCACAACTCCACGATTGACGTCTCGATGTTGGTCAGTTCGAACTGCCGCTCCAGGGCGACCGGATGCGATGCGACGAGCGCCTCCAATGCCAACTCCACCGTCGGCCGCGTACGACCGGCGGTCAGCGAGTACGGACGGACGAGGCTGGGCTCGGCGCTCCCCACGTGCTGGTTGTCTATGTCCATCCCACCATCAGGAACCCATCGTGACGCGAGGTGTGGCCTGGACTGTCTGGCCCACCCGCTCGACCAGCAGAGCCATCTCGTAGCCCACCTGGCCGATATCGCAGGACGTGTTCGTCAGCACGGCCAGATAGGACCCGTCACCGACTGCCATGAGCAGTAGGTAACCGTGTTCCATCTCGACCACGGACTGCAGTACCGTGCCGCCTTCGAACAGGTTCGAAACGCCGACAGAGAGGCTGGCCAAACCTGCGGTCACGGCGGACAGCTGTTCGGCTCGGTCGACGGGCAATTGAGCGCTCGCGGCCATCAACAGGCCGTCCGCCGAAACCAGCACGGCATGAGCGACGCCCGGGACCTCGTTGGCGAAGTTCGAAACCAGCCAATCCAGCTGACGGTTCGTACCACCTAGATCGGGGTTCATCGGTCTCCTTTATCTCCGGTTAGGTTCATTGCTCCCATTGCGCGGCCATCCCGGACGCCCTGCTGGTGACGACTCAGACTTGACCTGATCGACTCTGGGTCGCGGCTCGGCGCCCGGTCGGCGCGCCCGATGACACCACCGGGTACCAGCCGATTGCCGGGATCACGCTGCGGCAATCCGGCTGCCGTCCGCTTCTCCGACGAGGTTTCCACCGCTCGTCGGGCAGCCTGCCAACCTTCGTCACCTGGGGATTCGAAGGAGGCGGCGACTTGGGACCGGTCCGGGTTGGGGTCCGCGAGCCACGCCGACATCATCTCGGCGAAGATCGGACTTCCCCCTTCCGACGGGCCGGGGTCGGCTGCGGGTTGCAGCCGGGTCTGGAAGAACGATGCCGTCTTCTGCGGATTCGACCGGTAGCTGTGGCGGCCGCGTTCGCGACCCTCACCGGATTCCGCATTCGCGTCCGCGGCGGAGCTGTCCCGCTGCGGCGCATGACGTCCGGGCAGGCTCAGGCCCGGGGTGGGTTCCGGCCGCGGCGGCAGACCGGCGCCCGGCTGCCGCTGTGGCAGGCCGCCCGCGGCCGGGGCACGCTGCGGCAGACCCTCATTCGACTCTCGTTGCGGCAGGCCGGTACCGGCATCGCGCTGGGGCAGACCGCCGATGCCCTCGCGCTGCGGCAGACCGCCACCGCGCTGCGGCAGGCCACTGCCCGAATCCCGTTGCGGGAGGCCACTACCCGCGTCCCGCTGCGGCAGACCGGCGCCGGCGTCCCGCTGCGGGAGCCCGCTGCCGCCATCGCGCTGCAGACCGGTGGGCGCACCCTCGCGCGACGGCGCGCCGTTGGAACCCGGAGTCCGCTGCGGCAGGCCTCCGGCACCGCGCTGCGGCGGCTCGCCGTTGGACGATTCCCGCTGCGGCAGACCACCGTTCGCGGACTCCCGCTGCGGCAGGCCACCCTCGCGCGACGGGGCACCGTTGGTGCCCGGCGTCCGCTGCGGCAGGCCGTTGGCGCCGAGTTCCCGCGCCGGCAGGCTTGCCGCGGGCCGGTCCTCACCGGCAGGCCCACGCTGCGGCAGGCCGGACCCGCCGCGCTGCGGCAGACCACCCTCCCGCTGCGGCAGGCTCGAGCCCGAATCACGCTGCGGCAGACCACCTTCGCGCGGCGGCAGGCCGTTACCGCCGCCCGGCGGCCGCTGCGGCAGTCCGGTGGGACGGCCCGGTCGCGGCGGCTGACCCGCCGCACCCGGCTGACGCTTGAGCATATTGGCGGCCAGCCCCGAGGTCGGCTGCGCCGGAGCGGCGCCGCCACGCTGGGGCAGATTCGCGTTCGGCTGCGCCTTGGGCGACTGCGGGCCGTTGGCACCCGGCTCACGCTGCGGCAAGCCCGTGCCCGGCTCGGCATCGGCGAGCGGATGACGCGCGGTCGGCCCGTTGGCGCCCGGCTGCCGCTGCGGCAGCCCGCCCGGAGCCGCACCGCCCGGCTGGCGCTGCGGGAGTCCACCCGCGGCCGAACCGTTCGACGCGGCGGCGGCGCCGTTGGTGCGCACGGTGCGATCGTCTCCGGCATCCGCGGCCGGCGTGATCGGGATCGGCCCGCTCACTCCCGGGTCCACGGTGACCATCATGTTGCCGCTCGGAGTGCGGGTGACGCCGCGCATCTGCATCGACGACGCCGCGGACGGCCGCTGGGTCGGCACCGACATCTGCTCACCGGACTGGTCCGGCAGCGAGACCGTTCCACCCGAGGGCGCCACGATGATCGCCTTGGGCACATGCACGGTGACGGTGACGCCCGGGTCGCGGGCGGTGTCGAAGGTCGGGCGCAGGCGAACGTTGAGGCCGTGCCGCTCGGCCAGCCGGCCGACGACGAACAGACCCATGTGGCGTGCGGTGTCCGCACCGACCTCGGCGGTCGTCTCCAGGCGCCGGTTGATCGATGCCATCTCGGCGGGCGGCATACCGATACCGCGGTCGGCGACCTCGATCAGCAGACCCTGATCGTGGGCCTGGGCGAAGGTGAACTTGACGTCGGTCTCCGGCGGCGAGGCGCGTAGCGCGTTGTCGAGCAGCTCGGCGAACAGGTGCGCCAGGTCGGAGGCGGCCGGTTCGGTGATGGCGCCGCGCGGGGTGGCGCCCAGCTTCACGCGCTCGTAGTCCTCGACCTCGGAGATCGCGGCACGCAGCACGTCGGCGATCTCGACCGGCGCGGACTTGCTGCGCCGCTGCCGGGTACCGGCCAGAATCAGCAGGTTGTCGCCGTTTCGGCGCATACGGGCGGCGAGGTGGTCGAGCCGGAAGAGGTTCTCCAGCAGGCGCGGGTCCTTCTCGTCGTACTCCATCGCCTCGATCAGCGAGAGCTGATGGTCGACCAGCGACTTCGACCGCCGCGCCAGGGTCTCGAACATATCGTTGACCTGGGTACGCATGGACGCCTGGTCGGCCGCCAGGCGCAGGGCCTGACCGTGGATGTCGTCGACCGCGCGAGCGAGCTGGCCGACCTCTTCCTCGGTGTGCACCGGCATCGGCTCGAGCGGCACATCCTCGGGGCTGGCGCCGTCACGCAGGCGCGAGACCTCGTAACCGAGATCGTGTTCGGCGACGCGCAGCGCGGCCAGGCGCAGCTTGCGCAGCGGCACGATCATGGCCCGGGCGACCAGCACGGCGAAGATCAGCGCGGCCAGGATCGTCAGGACGACGATGACCGCGTACTGGATCGCACCGGCCCGGGCGTTACCGGCCAGGTCGTTCACTCGGGACGTGATGTCCTGAGTCGAGGAACCGACGATCTTGGTGTAGCCGTTCAGGCTGTCGACCAGCGACTGCTTGATATCCATCAGCGGCAGCTGACCGACGTCGACGTTCGGGCCGCTGGTCATGGCGATCCGGTTCTGCAACAAGCCGTTCAGCTCGGCGATCGTCGGATCGTTCTCGGGCAGACGCTTGGCCAGCAGGTCCAGCATGTACTTCTCGGTGTTGCCCGCGACCTGGAAGTCGTGCAGGCCGCCCTTGGCGTCACCGGTCAAGGTCTTGGCCGAGGCCGCGATCTCCTGGACCATCACCGCGCGGGTGTTCAGCGAGTCGACCAGGCGCAGCTTCGCCGCGTCGACGCCGGGGTCGGAGATGGTCGAGACGATCTCCTCGACCGTGCGGACGCTGTTCTGGCGGATCGCCTCTTCCTGGGCGATCGCGTCGGCGAGGACCGGCGAGGGCTTGGTGCCCTGATCGCGCACCGCCTGGGCGCCCTTGATCATCTGCTCGATCGCATCGCGCGCACCCGGAACACCGTCCAGCTTCGCCGTGGCCTTCTGCGCGGTCTGGATGGCGCCGTCCAGTCGTGTCAGGTCCGCGTCCTGAACCAGCGACTGTGTCGGGCTGATGGCGGCCATCTGGCCACCGGCGACCGTGGCCGCGGCACCACTCAGGCCGGTGACGGCCGGAATCGCCTCGACGTGCTCGACCGCCTGATCCAGGTGGCTCGAGTCACTGAACTCGGACGCGATCCTGGAAGCACCGAGCACCACCGCGACGAGCAGCGGCACGGCCAGCACGGCCGTAACCTTCCAGCGCAGGTCCCAGTTGCCGAGCGCCCAGCGCTTCCCAACGGGCCTAGCGGCGTCACGCATCTCCAACTCACTTTCCAAACTGGCCCCAGCCACGCGCCATCGGCGAGCCTCCACGATCGCACGCGCGGCTCGATAAGCAGAACGGGCCGGGAACTGCGGCTGGCCGAGAAATTGCGTCCATGACGGCCGAAATAGGTGACATGCGATTCTAACGGATCAATAACTTCTTGTGTGACCTCTTGGCAACCACCAGCCGTTGACCTGGCTGTTCCAGCCAAAATCAAAGGTCGCGGCGGCCGCCCGGACGTCGCGTGAAGTCTGCCACAATCAGGCTGATCTATCGAGGCGGGCATCGATGCGAGGCAGGGAGTCATACGGTTGAACGCGAAGCAGGAGTACCGGCCCACCTACCAGACCAGCCTGGTCGACCCGTCGGACTTCTGGCGCAGCGCGGCCGAGGCGATCAGCTGGGACGTTGCGCCCGAACAGATTCTCGACACCACGGCACGACCGACGGCTCGGTGGTTTCCCGATGCTCGCCTCAACACCTCCTACAACGCCCTCGATCGGCATGTGCGCGATCTCACAGCGGAACCCGCCTCGACGGACGACGATACCGATACCGCCACCGAAACGGGCATTTCCGAAAAAACGGGCGGTCGCGCGAACCAGCCCGCATTAATATATGACTCCGCTATGACGGGCGCCACAGCCGTCTATACCTATGCCGAGTTGCTGGCGGAGGTCGCCCGGTTCGCCGGCGCCATGCTCCGGCTCGGGGTGCGCACCGGCGATCGCGTCGTGATCTACATGCCGATGATCCCCGAGGCCGTGATCGCGATGCTGGCCTGCGCGCGGATCGGCGCCGTGCATTCGGTGGTCTTCGGCGGATTCGCCGCCCATGAACTGGCCGCGCGCATCGACGACGCCGAACCCGTTCTGATCGTCACCGCCTCCGGCGGCCTGGAACCGAACAAGCGGATCGAATACCCGCCGATCGTGCTGCAGGCGCTCGACCAGGTGCAGACCACCGCGCCCCGGAATGTGGTCGTGAAGCAGCGCGAGGGCTTTGCGACCATCCGGTTCGCCGCCCCGCAGCCGGCCACCGACACCCTGCCCGATTCCACCGCGACCGTCGCGGCCCGCTGGCTGGACTGGGAGGACATGGTCCGCGACGCGGAACCGGCCGATCCGGTGCCGGTGGCCGCGACCGATCCGCTGTACATCCTCTACACCTCCGGCACCACCGGAAAGCCCAAGGGCGTGGTGCGCGACAACGGTGGCCACGCGGTGGCGCTGGCCTGGTCGATGCGCAACATCTACGACGTCTCCCCCGGTCAGGTGATGTTGACCACCTCCGATATCGGCTGGGTGGTCGGCCATTCCTATATCGTCTACGCCCCGCTGCTGGTCGGCGCGACGACCGTCCTGTTCGAAGGCAAACCGATCGGTACGCCGGACTCCGGCACCTACTGGCGGCTGGTCGAGCAGTACGGGGTGCACGTGATGTTCACCGCCCCCACCGCACTGCGCGCGATCCGCCGCGCCGATCCCGAGGCCGCGCTCGCCCGCCGCCACGATCTGTCCTCGCTGCGCGCGCTGTTCTGCGCGGGCGAACGGCTCGACCCCGCCACCTACGAGTGGACCCGGGAGACGGTGCTGGCCGATCTGCCCCACTGCCCGGTCGTGGACCACTGGTGGCAGACCGAAACCGGCTGGCCGGTGTGCGCGAACCCGCTCGGTTTGCAGGAGCTGCCGATCAAACCCGGCTCGGCCTCGGTTCCGGTGCCCGGCTATCGGCTGCGCGTCCTCGACTACGAAGGCGATGCCGTGGCGACGGGCGCGGAGGGCAACATCGTGATCGGCCTGCCGCTGCCGCCCGGCTCACTGACCGGCCTGTGGCGCGACGACGAGCGCTTCGCCCGCTCCTATCTCTCGGCCTACCCCGGGCACTACCTCACCGGCGACTCCGGCTATTTCGACGAGGACGGTTATCTGTACGTGCTCGGCCGCAGCGACGATGTGATCAATATGGCCGGGCATCGGCTCTCGGCCGGCGGCATCGAGGGCGCGATCTCGGGACATTCGGCGGTCGCGGAAACCGCGGTGATCGGTGTGCCCGACGAACTGAAGGGTCAGCTTCCGATCGCCTACGTGGTGCTCAAGAACGGGGTCGACATCGAGCTGGCGCAGTTGCGCGCCGAGATCATCGCCCGCGTCCGGGAGCAGATCGGCGCGATTGCGACGCTGCACGATGTGACAGTGGTACGGGCCTTGCCCAAGACCCGATCCGGGAAGATCCTGCGCCGCACCATCCGCCAGATCGCCTCCGGCGAGAACTGGGAGATGCCGGCCACCATCGAGGATCCGGCGGTGCTGATCGCGCTGGAGGATCAGCTGCTCGCCGGGACCGATCCGACCGCCGACACGGCGGCCGAGAACACAACCGATCCGGCGGCGACCACGAACGGCTCGAGTATCGGTTCCTGATCGGGCCACCCGGACCGGGGCGCGGTGTGAGCAGCCGGTTCAGAGTCTTCTCAGAATCGGTTCACCTACGCCCCAGACTCCGGCGATACCGTGCCGGACACGTACGTGCCGACGCACAGGGAGAGAGAATCATGCGCATTCGCGGATTTGCCGCAACCACCCTCACCGCTGCGGGCCTGGCCGCCGGGGCCGCCCTGCTGGTCCCCGCCACCGCATCGGCGCGCCCGACCGAACTGGTTGCGCCGCTGCTGAATTCGACCTGCAGCTTCGCCCAGGTCGACGCCGCGTTGCACGACAAGGCGCCGCAGCTGGCCTCGATCCTGGACAACAACCCGGACCAGAAGGCCGAGCTGAAGGCCAAATTCGATCAGCCGGTGGAACAGCGCCGCGCCGAATTCCAGCAGTACCTGGCTCAGCACCCGGACGAGGCACAGCGCGCCCAGCAGGACCCGCGGGCCGCCGGCCTGAGCTCGACGATCCAGGAAGTCGCCGATTCCTGCCACAACTACTGATCCGGCCACCGGATCGGCAACTCGCGCGAGCCTCGGGCCACCCCCGGGGCCGCGCGGTCAAATTACACTGCACACCGTGGCGAGCAGCGAGAATCCGACGGTGCTGGTGGTCGACGACGACGAGGATGTGCTGTCCTCGGTGGAACGCGGCTTGCGACTGTCCGGATTCCGGGTGGTCATCGCCCGCGACGGGGCCGCGGCGTTGCGCAGCGTGGCCGAACAGGCGCCCGACGCGATCGTCCTCGATATGAACATGCCGGTGCTCGACGGCGCCGGCGTGGTGACCGCGCTGCGGGCGATGGGCAACGAAGTGCCGATCTGTGTGCTCTCGGCACGCAGTTCGGTCGGCGATCGGATCGCCGGACTGGAATCCGGGGCGGACGACTATCTCGTGAAACCGTTCGTCCTCGCCGAATTGGTGGCGCGGATCCGGGCGCTGCTGCGCCGGCGCACCGATACCGCACCCGCCGCGGCGCCGGGCTCGATCACCGTGGGTCCCTTGGAAATCGATGTGGCCGGCTATCGCGCCCTGCTGCACGGTAACGAAATCGAGCTCACCAAAAGAGAATTCGAACTGCTGTCCACGCTGGCCCGCAATGCCGGAGTGGTGTTGAGCCGGGAACGACTGCTGGAGCTGGTGTGGGGTTACGACTTCGCCGCCGACACCAATGTGGTGGACGTCTTCGTCGGCTATCTGCGCCGCAAACTGGAGGCCGACGGCACGCCCCGGCTGCTGCACACCATTCGCGGCGTCGGCTTCGTACTGCGGATGCCGAAATGACCGGCGCCCACGCCGAATCGATCCGTGCCGGTGCGGGATGACCGGACCGCAACGGCGACGCTTCGGGCTGCGTCACTCCTATTCGCTGCGCACCAGGGTCGCCGGGGCGGCGGCATTGGGCGCGATCATCATCACCGCGGTCTTGAGCTGGGTGTCGGTGGTGGCACTGGGCCGCAACAATCTCGCCCAGGCCGACCAGGAACTGGCCATCGCCTCGCGCATCGTGCTGATGCAGCCGCTCATCGCGGTCGGGGTGCTGTCGCTGGTGACCCCGAACAAGGATATTGCGGTGACGGTCCGCGACCACGGTGAGATCATCGCCTCCACCAGCGTGCGCCTGCCGGCCGAGGACCCGGGTTCGCATACGGTCACGATGGAGGGCACCCCTTTCCGGGTGCTGACCACGACCGAGAATCAGCCCGAGGGGCGGACCGTGTCGATCGCGATCCCGCTGACCGACGCCTATCACACCATGTCCGAGCAGCGGCGCTGGGTGCTGTTCGCGGCCGGCCTGGCGGTGGCCGCGGCGGCCGGGCTGGGCTGGGTGTTCGGTGGCGGCGCGGTGCGCCCGATCCGGGATCTCACCCGGCAGGTCAGTGCGCGCAGTGGCACCAGCACGGCCGAGGTCCGGGTAGACGGATCCGGGGTCTTCGAGGCCGAAAAGCTTTCCGAGGCAGTGAATTCGCTGTTGGAGCGGGTGCAGTTCGCCCAGGCCGAAACCGCGGCGGCACTCGAGACGGCCCGCGATTTCGCCGCCGTCTCCGCGCACGAACTGCGCACCCCGCTCACCGCGATGCGCACCGACCTCGAGGTGCTGCGCACCCTGGACCTCGACGAGCAGCAGCGCGCGGAGATCCTCGACGACCTCCAGCGCAGTCAGGGCCGGGTGGAGGCCACGCTGGCCGCGCTGGAACGGCTGGCCGCGGGCGAGCTGACCGACGAGCGCGACCATGTCGAAACCGATGTCGGCGATCTGGTCGACCACGCCGCCCACGACGCGATGCGCCACTTCCCGGAACTCACCGTCCGCATCGAGACCGATCCCGAACTCGTCACCCGTGGCCTGCCGACCGGACTGCGCCTGGCCGTCGACAACGCGCTCACCAATTCCGCCCGTCACGGCGGCGCGACGCAGGCGCTGGTATCCGCGCATCGCCGCCCCGACGGCTGGATCGTGATCTCGGTCGACGACAACGGCGCGGGCATTCCGGCCGAGGAACGGCGCAGTGTCTTCGACCGCTTCATTCGCGGCGCCAACGCCACCAAGGGCGGCTCCGGCCTGGGCCTGGCACTGGTCGCGCAGCAGGCCCAATTGCACGGCGGCCGAGCCTATTTCGACGACGGCACCCTGGGCGGCGTACGCCTGGTGCTGGAATTGCCGGCCCGTCCGATGCGGGCGGCGCCACCGCCGCAGAACTGAATCGTCCGCGATCCCTCACAGAACCCTCAGATATCCGCCAGTACTTGCGCATTCACCGCCGCTACCGTCGAACGGCGTGGCAGGTAGACGTTTTCGCTGGACAGTGCTCGGTGTGGTGACCCTGGTGGTCGCCGGTGCGGTGACGGGTGGGGTGATCGCCGCCACCCACGGTGGCGCCGCGCCGACCGATATCGCGATCGTCAACGCGGATACCGGTCCCGCCGGGGCCCGCATCGTCAAGGCACTCCAAGCCGAGAGCGACACCTGGACCGTGGCCGAACCCGGCGCGCGCACCGCCGGCCACGCCGCGGTGATCACCCTGCCCGCCGACCTCAGTGCGTCGCTGGGCACCCTCGCCACGGCGCAGCCGCATCGGGCGCAGCTGACCGTGGCCGCCGACGAGCACGCGGACACCACCGCGGTCGACGATGCGGTCGCGGCGGTGACGCGGCGAATCGCGGCCGCGGGCGTGGATCAAACCCTGGCCGCGGTCGCGAACGCGCGCGGTTCGATGCAGCAGGCCGCCTTCACCTCTCAGCTGCTCGACGCGGGCGTGCGGACGGCCTCCGACGCCGCCGGACAGTTCACCGGCGGCGCCCAGCAGATGCTGGGCTTCCTGGATTCCGCGAAATCCGGTGCGGCCACGCTGACTTCGCAGCTCGGCCAGGTACACGACACCCTGGGTCAGGCGACGAATCAGGCCGAGAACATGGCCGGCGCCTTCGATGCCACCGGGCTGACCATCGGGCAGATCAGCTCCGGTGCGAAGGCGATGAGCAGCGGACTCGACCAGGTGCTGCCGCTGCTGCGCGCGCTGCCGTTCGCGGCGGATCCCCAGGTCACCGAAATCGTCGGAAAGCTGGAGGCGCTGCGCTCGATCGCCGGCCAGACCGATACCCAGCTGGCGGGCGTGGCCCGGCTGACCGGTAGCAGTACCGATCCGAACACCGGTCTCGGCACCATCCTGCGCGATGCCGCGAACCGGCTGACCTCCGCCGCGGCCCAGCTGGACCAAGGCGCCGCCCTGGCCGGACAGATTCCGCAGCTCGCCGATCAGGCGACCGCGCAACTGCAGGGTGCGCTGCAGGCGGTGACCGGCGGGGTCACCCAGATGCAGCAGATATCGACGAATCTGACCGATCAAACCGGCAAGGCCCTTACCGCGTTACCGGCGCACAGCACATCCCAGCAGTCCGTCCTGGCGACGAATCTGTCCGATCCGGTCGAGATCGTCCGGCAGTGACCGGCGTACTACTCGACGACGTTCAGCAGATCGATGACGAAGATCAGCGTCTTGCCCGACAGCGGGTGGCCCGAGCCCTCGGGACCGTAGGCCAGCTCCGGCGGGATGGTCAGCTGGCGGCGGCCGCCGACCTTCATCCCCGGAATACCTTCCTGCCAGCCCTGGATCAGGCCGCGCAGCGGGAAGGTGATGGATTCGCCACGGTTCCAGGACGAATCGAATTCCTCGCCGGTGTCGTAGGTGACGCCCACGTAGTGCACCTCGACGGTGCCGCCGGGTACGGCCTCGGCGCCCTCGCCCTCGACCAGATCGTGCACTTCCAGCGTGGTGGGCGCGGGGCCTTCCTGGAACTCGACTTCCGGCTTGGTCATGCGTCCTCTTCCGTTGCGATGGATAAATCGTTCTGCGGCTAAACCAATAAAGAGTTCACCATAGCGTTGCTTGCCAAACCGTGTTCCACACGACAGTTGGATCGGCCGAATTCGGAGCCAGGGTGCAGGATAGGTTGCCGTGGCCCACGTGATCGATATCGTCGACCCCGGCGACCCTCGGGTCGCCGACTTCCGCGACCTCAACTCGGCCGACCGGCGTCCCGACCTCCCGGGCGGAAAAGGCCTGGTCGTGGCCGAGGGCGTGGTGGTCGTGCAGCGCATGCTGGCCTCGCGTTTCCAGCCGTTCGCCCTGCTCGGGGTGGGCCGCCGCTTCGATCAGCTCGCCCCCGACCTCGCCGGTGTGGACATCCCTTACTACCGCGTCGGCGCCGAGGTGATGGCCGAAATCGTCGGATTTCATCTCAATCGCGGCGTACTTGCCGCCGCCTACCGCCCGCCGGAATTGCTGCCCGAGGAGATCTTGCGGACCGCGCGCACGGTCGCGGTGCTCGAGGGCGTCAACGATCACGAGAACATCGGCTCGATCTTCCGCAATGCGGCCGGACTCGGCGCCGACGCGGTGTTGTTCGGCGACCGCTGCGCCGATCCGCTGTATCGGCGCGCGGTGCGGGTATCGATGGGTCACGCGCTGCGGGTGCCCTTCGCCTCGCTGCCGACCTGGCCCGACGGCCTGCACACCCTGCGCGAGCTGGGTTTTCGGATCATCGCGCTGACGCCGAATCCCGAGGCGGTGAATCTGGCGACCGCGATGACCGGCGACCGGGTGGCACTGCTGCTCGGCGCCGAAGGCCCCGGCCTGACCGAGGCGGCGATGCGCGCCACCGATATCCGCGCCCGGATTCCGATGACCCCCGGCACGGATTCGCTCAATGTCGCGACCGCGGCCGCGATGGCCTTCTACGAAAGGGTGCGGACATCGTGAATCGACCGCTCGGCCGCCCGGACAGCGAACCCACGCCGTGGGCGGCGGGTATCGCGGTGTCGGTCTTCGTCGCCGCGCTGACCGCCGCCGGGGTGTATTCGTTCGGTGTCGCACTGGCACATGTTCATTGGACGCTCGCGGTGGCGGTGAACGTGATCGCCGTCGCCGGGACCGCACCGACCGCGTGGCGCTGGCGCTACACCCCGGTCACCCGCTGGGTGCTCGCCGGACTCGGCGCCGGGGTACTGATCGGCTGGGTCGTTCTACTGATCGATGCCGCGTCCTGACGCCTCGCGTCCTGAAGCCTCGACGGATTTCGCGATCACAACACGCGGTCGCGGCCACGCAACCAGCCGAACCAGCGCTTACTCGCCGGAATCGTCACCGACGTCGCCCGCGTCGCCGGTGCGGGCGCCTGCCCCGCGGGGTAGAGGCTGAAGCCACACACCTCGATCCGATCCGGATGCAGGGCCTCGTCGGAAGACCCCGCCCGATAACGGAATCCGAGCCACTCCTCGTTCGCGGCGTCGGCGAATTCCGGCGGGTCGAACGGAAGGATCTGGGGATCGGGAAAATCACCGGGCCGCAGCCGGACCGGATGGTCGCCGGCCCAGTACGACCGCTCCCACACCAGCGGCAGCCCTTCGTCCTCGACGATGTTCACCCGCGTGGCGCTGAAGGCGCGACGGAATTCCCCGCGCTCCCAATGCGCGAACGCACCCCAGCCCAGTGGGACGTCGTAGGACACCAGGTAGGTGTGCTCGGAGGCCAGCGGCCGGATCAGCAGTTCCGGCAGCCGGGTCGGATGGCTGCGCGCCGCCTGCACGGTGCAGACCACGGTGACCCCCGGATAGCAGCCGATGTACATCGAGCCGGGATCCGGCCCGGCCCAGACCTTCAGGGTGCCGGAGGCGGCGGGCACCACATCGTGGCCGGGATTGAGCTGTTTGGCCAGGGCGAGGGCGGCCTCCGGATCGGGATCGGGGTGTGAGCGCAGGACCGCCGCCGGGTCGGGGTCGTCGACGTACCAGATCGACGAGGCTGTGGATGGCACCTGCGACACCTCCCGAGCTCGGACGGGTAAGCGTGGTTACTCCCGAGCAAACACCGGAGCCGAAGCACATCCGCCGCCGCGGCCTGCTCGCTGCGCGCTCGACGAAATCGGGCGCATACGAAAAATCTACTCCCCCAACAGCGGAAACATCGGCGCTTCTGACTTCTGCCGCGCGTGTCAACCCCCGTTTCACACATTCCGGCGGCGACACGCCCGAACGAGGGTAAGCAGCGAACCGCCACCCGAACTTCGCGGCGGAGACCGGTGGCCTCCGCCGCGAATTCGACGTGGTTGCCCGGGATTCGATGCCCGGCCGCGGATTCGGCGCCCGGAGGGCTCAGTGCCCGGAGCTACGGACGCCGAGCAGCACATCCTCCCAGGACGGCATCGGCGCCTTACCCCGCTTGGCCCGGGCCTGCTTCTGCGCGGCGGGCTTGGCGGCTTCCGGCTTGGCGCTCGCTGCCGCAGGGGACTTCGCCGCCGGCGCCGGCTCCGGCTCCGGCTCCGCGGGGGCGGCAGGCTCCGGATCCGCGGTGGGAGCGGCGGGTTCGGACGGCTCGGCCGGGGCGGTCGGTGCGGCGGCGGCCGGTGCCGCCGGCAGCGCCGGGGTGGTGGCCGCGGGCGTCGTGCTCGACGGATTCGCCGCCACGGTGCTCTTGGCACTGACCGGAACCGCGGTGCCGCCCACGGCGGCCCGCTGTTCGAAGTACTCGTCGAGACCGGCCTGGCCGGTCTCGGCCACCGCGGTGGTCTGGACGGGCCCGGCCGGCACCGGTTCCACCACCGGCGCGGGCTCGGGGGTCGGCTCCGGCAGGATGGTGGCCAGGCCGCGCAGGGCGCGACCGAAATCGGGATCGATCAGGTCCGAGGCCGGATCGTCGAGTGGCACCACCGAGCCGCCGTGCGCGTCCGGCTGGTAACGCCAGTGCGCGGCGATCACCGAACGGCCCGCCTGCCACTGCAATTGGGCGACCCAGTAGTTCTTCTCGTCCTTCCAGGCGTCCCATTCGGCGATATCGATGTTGTGCCCACGCTCGGCGAAGGCGGCCGAGACGATCTCGATCAGCGTCTCCACCGCCGGACCGTCCTTGCGCACCGGATGCGCCTTCTGCGCCAGCTCTGCCGCGCGCGCACGCTCGAGCAGCACGGGGTAGGCGAAACGCTCCACCCGGCTGGCCGGCATGCCGGACTCCTCGGTGACCTGCTCCACCGACGCACCGGCACGGATCCGAGCCTGGATATCGCGAGGACGCATGGTCGCCTCCGTTTCGATCTCGATCTGGCCGAATCGGGCAAGGTCTCCACGCGCGGCGGCACGCAGCTTCTCGTCGGCGGCGAGCCGGTACTTCTGCCCGGTCTCGGCATCGACGCACACGATGTGCGCGGAATCGGGCGTCAATCCGATCACTCGAAGTTCACGCACCGTTACCTCCTTATCGCTGCGTCGATCACAGCTGCGCCGAGCACCAACTAGCTCGCGACACCGCCCACGTTCTGGAACAGTAGTGCACTTCTGAGATTCGTGTGGCAAGACACGCGGCCTGAAATCTACCGCCGCGGTACCGGGGACGACTAATCTGCTCTGTTTCCACGCTCACCGGCCCACGCCCTGGCAAACTTCCGGCACGATTTCGGTTGGCGCGCACCACAACAGCGTAAACGCGAAAGCCGCGGATTTCGGTGACGAAATTCCGCGACTTTCGCGAGCTTTTATCCGAGCGCTGTCGTGATCAGGCGCTGATCTGCTGCACCACCCAGTCGATGCAGCGGGTCAGCTGCGACACGTCCTCGGGGTCGATCGCCGGGAACATGCCGACGCGCAGCTGGTTGCGGCCCAGCTTGCGGTAGGGCTCGGTGTCGACGATGCCGTTGGCGCGCAACACCTTTGCGACCTGCGCCGCATCCACCGACGGGTCGAAGTCGATGGTGCCGACCACCTGCGAGCGGTGCGCCGGCTCCGCGACGAACGGCGTGGCGAATTCGCTGGACTCGGCCCAGGAATACAGCCGCGACGAGGAATCGAGGGTCCGCTTGACGGTCCAGTCCAGACCGCCGTTGTTGTTCATCCACTCGATCTGATCGGCGAACAACAGCAGCGTGGCCAGCGCCGGGGTGTTGTAGGTCTGATCCTTGGTGCTGTTGTCGATCGCGATCGGCAGCGAGAGGAATTCGGGAGTGTAACGACCCGAATCCTTGATTTCGGAGACTCGCTCCAGAGCCTTCGGGCTCATCAGCGCGACCCACAGGCCACCGTCGGAGGCGAAGCATTTCTGCGGCGCGAAGTAGTACACATCGGCGTCGGCGATATTCACCGGCAGACCGCCCGCGCCGGAGGTGGCGTCGATGGCGATGAGCGCGTTGTCCGAGCCGGCGGGCCGCTGCACCGGAACCGCCACACCGGTGGAGGTCTCGTTGTGCGCCCACGCGATCACATCGGCGACCGGGTCGGAGACCGGCTCGGGCGCGGTGCCCGGGTCCGAGGACACCACGATCGGATCGCCGATGAACGGGTTGCGCTTGGCCACCGCGGCGAATTTCGAGGAGAACTCACCGTAGGTCAGGTGCAGCGAACGGTCCCGGATCAGGCCGAAGGCCGCGGCGTCCCAGAACGCGGTGGTGCCGCCGTTGCCGAGCACGACCTCGTAGCCCTCGGGCAGCGAGAACAGCTCGCGCAGGCCCGTGCGGACGCGCGCGACGACGTCCTTGACCGGCTTCTGACGGTGGCTGGTGCCCATCACGGCGGCGCCGACCTCGACGAGGGAGCGCAGCTGTTCGGGACGGACCTTGGACGGGCCGCAGCCGAACCGTCCGTCGGCGGGCTTCAGATCGTCGGGGATGCTCGGAAAGGCAGCGGTCATGGGCTCAAGCCTAGAGCGTGATGTGGGTCTCGCGCGTGGGTGGGTCGGGGTTGCGCGGACGGATGCGACAGGCTCGCCGAAACCGCGCATATGTCCGTATCACCATGTCGGCGCCCGGCGGACCGTTACCGTTGGGCAATGAGTATGGCAGGGCGGGAGATACCGGACTCGACGGGCATCTCCGCCGCATCCGCGGCACCCGGATCGACCGCGGTCCCCTCGGCCGGCGCAGCCGGATCGGCCCGGTCCGCCAGTGGCCGCTACGGTCTGCGCGCACGCCTGGCCACACGGCTCGAGCGGGCCGGGAACATGCTGCGTACCGGCATGCTCTCCGAGGGAGCACGGCACGAGTTGCTGCTGCGCGGCCTGCCGGGAACGGCGACGATTCTCGGGGTCCGCCCCTGCCGCACTTCCGCCTCCGCGGCCTCCCGCCTCGACGGCCTGCGGAAGCGGGCGGATGCCGCGGACCGGGTCGAACCCGGCTGTCGCTTCTGGGTCCGCATCCAACTCGACGGCGTACCGCCGTACGAGACCCGGATGCGGCAACGAGTGAGCGACGCCGAGCGGGAGTCGATGCAACCGGGCGACGTGATCGGCTGCCGCGTCGATCCGGGTGATCGCGAGCGACTGGTGCTGTACGTGCCCGGCGTCGCGGAGGCGACGCGGGTGAGCATCGCGAAGATTCTGTCCGCGGGCCGCCGCGCCGACGCGACGGTGCTGGCGGCCACGCCGATCGCCGCCGACTACTCGGGTCGCGACGATCCGGTGCTACGGCTGGATCTGGAACTGCGCGCCTGGGACGAACCGCGGCCGTGGCGCGTACGGATCGTGCAGCCGGTGCCGTTGCCGGCTATCGAACTGGTCGATCTGGGCCGGCATCTCGAGGTCGCGTTCTTCGCCGTGGATCGCGGCGAGTCGGTGGCGGTGGACTGGGAGGCCTCGGCCGAACTCTGAATCCGGTTCGAAAGGCCCGCTCAGGGCAGTTTGACGAATTCGAAACCGCGCGAACGCAATACCGGCAACACCACCGACATCCCCTCGGCGGTACCCGACTTCGGGCGGTGCATATGGGCGATCGAGATCGACCCGGGCTGTGCCGCCGACATCGCGGTGCGCACCTGCGCGGCCGTGAAGGTCGCCCCGGCATCGGCGTTGATGCTGAAACCGACCGGCGTCTCCCCCAGATCCCGCACGATCGCGACCGACACGTCGTCGTAGTGTGCGGTGCCCGCGCGGAAGAACCGCGGCGGATGTCCGAGCAGCCGGGTGAGCCGCTCGTGATTGCCCCACACCTCGTCGATCGCCTGCTGCGGGGACGAGGTGCCGGCGATGCCGTAGGCGGCGTGGCCGGTGACCGAGAGCGGACAGTGCCGAGTGCCGTGGTTGGCGAGTTCGAACAGCGGATTGGCGGCCAGCTGCTCGGCCCTGCCCGGGTCGGCATCGATCCAGCGCTTGTTGAGAAACAGCGTCGCCGGAATGTTGTGGGCGACGAGGTAATTCATCAACTCGGTGTTGATCTCGTCGTTGTCCGGCCCGCCACAGGCATCGAAGGTCAGCGCCATCTGCTTACCCTGCGCGGGGATCGAGGTGATGATGCCGGGCAGGTCCATTCCCCATCCGGCGGGCTGCCGACCGGCATAGCGCGCGGCCACGGCCGCCGGATCCGGCTGTGCCGGTAGCGACGCCGATGCCGGACTCGCCACCGACGGAACCGATGTGCGGGCCGGTGCGGGCGGCGCCGTGGAGATGATCGTCTTGACCGGCGAATTCCCTTCGGCCGTAGCGCATCCCGAGGCGGCGAAACCCGCGGCTACCGCCGCGCCCACTGCCAGAAGCCGACGTCGCGACAGTTCTGCTCCAACCACGCGAGCAGATGCTACGGCAGAGAAGCGACGAGCGCCTCCGCAGCGAAAACTGCGAAGGCGCTCGAACGGCGACGGGCCCGGACTACCGGACGACGGTCTCCCATCCCGGTACGGATTCCGCGCTGCGCGGCGCCGGTCCGGTGTAGATCGCGGCCGGGCGCACCAGCTTGCCCAGCTGCTTCTGTTCGAGGATGTGCGCGCACCAGCCCGCGGTGCGGCCACAGGTGAACATCGCCGGCATCATGTGCGCGGGCACCTCGGCGAAGTCCAGGATCACCGCGGCCCAGAACTCGACGTTGGTCTCGATGGCGCGATCGGGGCGACGCTCGCGCAGTTCGGCCAGCGCGGCCTGCTCGAGCGCCGCGGCGACCTCGTAGCGCGGCGCGTCCAGCCGCTTCGCGGTGGCACGCAGCACCCGGGCGCGCGGGTCCTCGGCCCGGTAGACCCGGTGGCCGAAGCCCATGAGCTTCTCCTTGCGATCGAGGATGCCCTTCACCAGAGCGCGTGCGTCGCCGGTCTTTTCGACCTCTTCGATCATCGGCAGCACCCGCGCGGGGGCGCCGCCGTGCAGCGGGCCGGACATGGCGCCGATCGCGCCGGACAGGCTGGCGGCCACGTCGGCGCCGGTCGAGGCGATGACGCGCGCGGTGAACGTGGAGGCGTTCATACCGTGCTCGGCGGCCGACACCCAGTAGGCGTCGATGGCCTCGACGTGGCGCGGATCCGGGTCACCCTTCCACCGCTTCATGAAGCGTTCGGTGATCGTGCTCGCCTCGTCGATCTCCTTCTGCGGCACGGCCGGCTGGTAGATGCCGCGCGCGGACTGCGCGACATAGGACAGGGCCATCACCGACGCGCGCGCGAGGTTCTCGCGGGCGGTGGCGTCGTCGATGTCCAGCAGCGGCTGGTAGCCCCAGATCGGGGCGAGCATCGCCAGACCGGCCTGCACGTCGACGCGCACATCGCCGGTGTGCACCGGCAGCGGGAACGGCTCGGCGGGCGGCAGTCCCTGTCCGAAGCGGCCGTCGACCAGCAGCGCCCAGACGTCACCGAAGGTGACGTGGTTACCGACCAGGTCCTCGATGTCGACACCCCGGTAGCGCAGCGCGCCGCCGTCCTTGTCGGGCTCGGCGATATCGGTGGTGAACGCCACCACGCCTTCCAGGCCACTGACGAAATCGGGGGGGACGGCCGGACCAGTAGGAGCCGCAGCGCTGGTAGTCATGTTGTGACTCTCCTTGCAAATCGGGCCGCACGATCTGTGGGCGGCCACGCGATGGTGCTTTCCCGGCTCGGCCGGGTGGTGCTTTCCCGGCTCGGCCGGGCCGGTGCTGTGCGGCCGTATGCCACTCCGGCCGATCACCTGCAACCTTATCCCCCCAGTACTGGGGAGTAACGTTTGGACCATGCGCGAGGAGCAGAATTCACCGGGCTCAGCGGGGGGCGAAACGGGTCTTGCGACCGCGAATTCATCGACTTTGCCGGATCGCTTCGGCGCCGTCCCGCGCGTCGATGTCGACATCGCCGCGATGCGGGCCGAATACGGCGGCGATCCGGACCTGACCGAGAGCTGGCCGGCCGACGGCTGGGAACCGTTGCTGCGCAACTGGATCGAGCTCGCCACCAACGCCGGCATCACCGAACCCAATGCCATGGTGCTGGCGACGGTCGAGCTCACCGACGCCGGCCCGCGTCCCGCGTCGCGCACGGTCCTGTGCAAGGGAGTGTCCGCCGAGGGTGTGACTTTCTACACGAATTACGACTCCGCGAAGGGTGATCAACTCCACGCGGTGCCGTATGCGTCGGCCACCTTCGCCTGGCCGAAGGTGGGCCGGCAGGTGACGCTGCGCGGCCGGGTGGACCAGGTCTCCTCGGAGGTGACCACGGCGTACTGGCGCTCGCGTCCGCGCAATTCGCAACTGGGGGCATGGGCCTCGCACCAATCCCGCCCGGTGGCCTCGCGGGAGGATCTGGATCGGGCATTGGCCGACGTCACGGCCCGTTTCGACGGCGTGGAACAGATTCCGGTCCCGGCCAATTGGGGCGGCTACATCCTGCGTCCGGAACAGATCGAATTCTGGCAGGGCCGGCGCAGCCGGTTGCACAACCGCATTCGGGTGACGCTGCCGGACGGACCGGCCGCGATGGGCTCGGCCCGCATCGAACGCCTGCAACCCTGACCCGGAATCCCCGCCACGACGGGTGATATGCCCGAGTCGCGGATCGGCCGCTACCGGCTATATTCATGGGATGATTTCTCGAAGACGACCGCCGGCCGCGTCGTCCACGCGGACCGGCGCCGTGCCATGGTGAAAGCTCGGCCATGGTGAAAGTGCTCGCCGATGTCGCACCGCTGCGCGACATCGATTTCCGGCGGCTGTGGGTCACCAATATCGTCACCGTCATCGGAGCCCAGCTCTCGGTGGTCGCGGTTCCGCAGCAGATCTACCAAATCACCGGCAGCTCCGGATATGTCGGGCTGGCCGGCGTCTTCGGCCTGGTGCCGCTGATCGTCTTCGGCCTGTGGGGCGGGGCGGTCGCCGACGTCATGGACCGGCGCACCCTCCTGCTGATCACCAGCGTCGGCACCGGGCTGACCTCCGTGGCGTTCTGGTTGCAGGCCGCCGCCGGGGTGAACAACGTCTGGCTGGTGCTCGGGCTCTTCTCGGTGCAGCAGGCCTTCTTCGCGATGAATCAGCCGACCCGCGCGGCCATCATTCCGCGACTGCTGCCGGGTGACCTGTTGCCGGCGGCCAACTCGCTGAACATGACCGTGATGCAGTTCGGCGCCATCGCCGGGCCGGTGCTCGCGGGTGCGCTGATTCCGGTGACCGGACTGTCGATGCTGTATCTGATCGACTCGGTCGCCCTGCTGGCCACGCTGTGGGCGGTGTGGCGACTGCCCGCCGTCCCGCCGACCGGAGTCGCCCGGAAGGCCGGATTGGGCACCGTCGTCGAGGGTTTCAGCTACCTGTCCACCCAGCCGATCCTGCTGGCCTCCTTCGCCGTCGACATCATCGCGATGGTCTTCGGCATGCCGCGCGCTCTGTTCCCGCAGATGGCGCACGACACCTTCGGCGATCCGGTGACCGGCGGTGTGGCCCTGGGCCTGCTCTTCGCCGCGATGTCGGCCGGTGCGGTCGCCGGCGGCGTGTTCTCCGGGTGGCTCGGCCACGTACGGCGCCAGGGCATGGCCGTGGTGGTGTGCATCGCGCTGTGGGGTGCGGCGATGATCGGCTTCGGACTCGCCGTCGGCGCGACCGGCCACCGGTTGAGCATCGGGGTCGGCCTGTGGATCGCCTTGGCGTGCTTGGCCTTCGGCGGTGCGGTCGACATGTTCTCCGCGGCGCTGCGGACCAGCATGTTGCAGGAGGTGGCCACCGACGACATGCGCGGGCGGCTGCAGGGCGTGTTCACCGTGGTCGTCGCAGGTGGGCCCCGGATCGGTGATGTTGCCCACGGTTTCACGGCCGCGGCCATGGGTACTGCCGTGGCGGCGGCCGGTGGTGGGGTCCTGGTGGTGATCGGCGTGCTGATCGCCGCGGCCGTCTTCCCCGCCTTCGTCCGCTACCGCGTTCCCCGCGTCCACGCCGAGATTCCGGCCGAACAGCACTCGTGAGCACCCGCGCGAGCCCCTAGCACGATCGGGCCCGCGAGCTCACATCGCTCACATGTGACCGTGAGGTAGCAGATGACGACCCTCACGGATCGACGCTACCGGTGAGCGGCTAGCGTTGAGGTAAGTGCGCCGGACGCCGACCGCGCCCGTCGCCTACGGTTCTAGCCTGAGAGGGATCCTTCCGTGCCCGCTGAGAACATCAAAGTCGCGCAAACGCCTTCGGACGCCAACGGCGCAGGCGACGCCAAGCCGGTACTTTCCTACCCTGGCGGCGAATACGCCATGACTGTCGCCCAGGCCGTCGAGGGCAACGACGGAATCGATCTGGGCAAGCTGCTGGCCAGCACCGGGTACGTCACCTACGACCCGGGCTTCACCAACACCGCGCCCACCAAGTCGGCGATCACCTACATCGACGGTGAGGCCGGCATCCTGCGCTACCGCGGCTACCCGATCGAGCAGCTCGCCGCGAGCTCGAACTTCATCGAGGTCAGCTACCTGCTCATCTACGGCGAGCTGCCGACCCAGGCACAGCTGGAAGACTTCACCGACCGGATCCGCCGCCACACGCTGCTGCACGAGGACCTCAAGCGCTTCTTCGACGGCTTCCCGCGCAACGCGCACCCGATGCCGGTGCTGTCCTCGGCGGTCAACGCGCTTTCGGCCTACTACCAGGACTCGCTGGACCCGCGCGATCCCGAGCAGGTCGAGCTGTCGACCATCCGCCTGCTGGCCAAGCTGCCCACCATCGCGGCCTACTCCTACAAGAAGTCGGTCGGCCAGCCGTTCCTCTACCCGGACAACTCGCTGAGCCTGGTGGAGAACTTCCTGCGCATGACCTTCGGCTTCCCGGCCGAGCCCTACGAGGTCGACCCCGAGGTCGCCGCCGCGCTGGACATGCTGCTGATCCTGCACGCCGACCACGAGCAGAACTGCTCCACCTCGACCGTGCGCCTGGTCGGTTCCTCCGACGCCAACCTGTTCACCTCGGTATCCGGCGGCATCAACGCGCTGTGGGGTCCCCTGCACGGCGGCGCCAACCAGGCCGTGCTGGAGATGCTGGACGACATCAAGGCGAATATCAACGGCGGCACCGTCGATGCCGCGGTCAAGGACTTCATCCGCAAGGTCAAGAACAAGGAAGACGGGGTGAAGCTCATGGGCTTCGGACACCGCGTCTACCGCAACTACGACCCGCGCGCGACGATCGTCAAGAAGACCGCCGACCAGATCCTCGGCAAGCTGGGCGTGCAGGACCCGCTGCTCGATATCGCCAAGGCGCTGGAAGAGGCCGCGCTGACCGACAGCTACTTCGTCGATCGCCGCCTGTACCCGAACGTCGACTTCTACACCGGCGTCATCTACCGGGCGATGGGCTTCCCGACCCGCATGTTCACCGTGCTGTTCGCGATGGGCCGGCTGCCCGGCTGGATCGCGCACTGGCGCGAAATGCACAGCGAGCCTTTGAAGATCGGCCGCCCGCGCCAGATCTACACCGGCTACGGTGCGCGCGATTACGGCGATATCGCCGGTCGCTGAAGTAGCTGATCCGAAGCCCGCCCCCTGCCGAGGGAGGCGGGCTTCGTGCATATCGGGGGCCTGTGCGCCGCAGAGGGTTTCACGTGCTCCGCACTGGAGAGACTGTGCGGCACCGCAATTCGCAGCCCCTTACAAGCGCACGTTGAGCGACTCGCTAGCGCCGCCCGGCACCATCATCGTCGTGGCGCGGAGGCGACACCGGGCCGCCGGAATCCGGGCCTGCCTCGGAGGGGACGGCAGGCCCGGATTCGCAATTTCTGCCTTCGCTTCGCTTCGGCGAGGTTTCGGCCCCCTGGGTGCACCCTCGCGGAGGAGGTTCAGCATTCGGTACGACTCGAGCGGTAGCGGTACTTGCGGTTACAGCCTGGTATGCCCGTCGGGAAAATCCGGGTGCGCAGGGTCCTGCCGGCGTGCGATGGTCGAGGTATGGCGATCGCAGCAGAGGTCACGCTCAGGCCCGCGACCGAGGACGACCTCCCCGGTATCGGGCTGCTGTTGTCGAACGCTTTCGGCGCGTCGCCCCGGGAGGATCCGGTCGTCACCGCACAGCGGCTGAAGCTGTTCCCGCTCGAGCGTGCGCTCGTCGCCGTGGAGGGCGACCGCGTCGTCGGCCACACCCGGGACACCACGATGACGCTCACGGTGCCCGGTCCGCATCCCGTCGAGGTCTGCGGCGTGGCAGGTGTCGCGGTGGCGCCGACCCATCGCCGTCGCGGCATTCTGCGCGCGATGTACACCGAACTGCACGAGCGTACCGAGGCCGCGGGGCTGCCGCTGACCATCTTCACCGCCAGCCGCGCCACCATCTACGGACGATTCGGGTACGGGCCGTGTGTCGTGGAGAACCGCGTCACCATCGACCGCCGCTTCGCCGAATTCCGGCCCACCGCGCCCGATCCCGGTGGCGTGACACTGAGCTCGCTCGACGATGCGATCACCGTGGTGCCCGGCATCTACGACCGCTGGCGGCGGCTGGTGCCCGGCGCCCAGGCGCGCCCGCATTCGGCGTGGTTGATCCAGCTGGTCGGCAGCGGGGGCCAGGACGCCCTGTTCGCGCTCACCCATCCCGACGGCTACGCGCTCTACCGCTACGACAACTCCGAGCCGCGCAGACTCACCGCCGAGCTGGTGGAACTGCGCGCGGTCACCGCCGAGGCGCATGCGGCGCTGTGGCGTGCCCTGCTCGGTCTGGACCTGGTGGACACGGTCACCGCCACCATCGGCGACGACGACCCGCTGCCCCACCTGCTCACCGACCTCCGCCTGGTCCGCACCGTCAGCCGTCACGACGGCCTGTGGGCACGGCCGATGGACGTCCCCGCCGCCCTGTCCGCCCGCGACTACGAAACGGATCTGGATGTCGTTGTCGCCGTGGACGACCCGTTCCGCCACGCCGGAGGCACCTTCGCCCTGCGCGTGCGCGACGGGCGGGCCGAATGCGAACCCACCACCCGCACCCCCGACCTCGAACTCGGCATCGACGTCTTGGGCAGCCTCTACCTCGGCGCCTACTCCGCCCGCACCTTCGCCGTCGCGAACCGAGTGCGTGCGAAGAGCTCCCGGATCGTCGCGGATGTGGACCGCGCTTTCCGGGCCGAGCGTGAACCCGTGCTCGGCTGGTTCTTCTGAGCGGCTCGTCCACACGCGCTCAGTTCACATCTGGTGGGTACGGCACCGCCCTGGCATGCTGGATACGTGACCCTCATCCGGTTCGTACTGAATGTGCTCTGGTTGATTTTCGCCGGGTTCTGGCTGGCGGTGGGTTATTTTCTGGCCGGAATCCTCTGCTGCATCCTGATCATCACCATCCCGTTCGGGATCGCGTCGTTCCGGATCGGGGCCTACGTGCTGTGGCCGTTCGGCCGGGAGGTGGTGGCCAAGCCGGGCGCGGGGGCTCCCTCGCTGATCGGCAACATCATCTGGGTGATCTTCGCGGGGTTCTGGCTGGCGATCGGGCACCTGGTCACCAGCATTCCGCTGTTCGTCTCCATCATCGGGATTCCGTTCGGCTGGGCGAACCTGAAGCTCATCCCGGTCTCGCTGATGCCGCTGGGGCGCGAAATCGTCTCCAGCGAGCACGCTTTCGTGGCCTGAGCGCCGGACGTTCTACTCCGAGTCGGCGACCAACTGCTTCATGATCGCGACCGCGTCGTCGAGCACCCGCAGCTGATCGGGGGTCAGGCCGGACAGCTGATCGAACATCCAGGCCTCGCGGGCGTTGTTCTCGTCCTGGATCAGCGCCTTGCCGGCGTCCGAGAGCGAGACGATGACCTGGCGGCCGTCGGTGGGATGCGGATCGCGCTTGACCAGCTGCAACTCCGAGAGCGAGGCGATCACTCGGGTCATCGACGGTGGCTGCACCCGTTCCTTGGCGGCGAGTACGCCGGGAGTCATCGCCCCGTCTCTGGCCAGGGTCGCCAGAGCCGACAGTTGGGTGAGCGAAATCTGCGCTTCGGCACGACGGCCGCGCAGATGGCGCGTCAGCCGCACGACCGCCAGGGACAGTTCACCGGCGAGCGCACGGATATCGGATGGCGTTGTCACAGAGCAAAACGATACGTGACACCACATATGTGGTCCGCCGTTCCCGCCGCTATCGTTGACTTCGTGACCCCCGAGGTGCCCGAGATCCCGCCGCGGCTGACCGATCCGCGTCCCGTTCTGGCCGTCGGCTCGCTGGTGTGGCTGGTGGCGACCGTCGTGGTCTGGTGCAACGACAGCTGGGCCGACGCGCGGCCGATCTGTTTGATGGGACTGGGAGTCGGACTGCTCGGCTACAGCATTTTCGTGATTCAGCGCCGCGGCGCCCGCAGGGGTGACAAAGGCGCGCAGAAAGGGCTGTGACACCCGGCCGGCCCGCGCCACGCCGAGCGCGCCGACTTTACAGTGTGCGAATTGACTCATCGCGTCCTGGCGGCTTAACTCGCTTCCGTGTCCTCCCGATTGAGCGTCGAAGAACGACGAGCCCACCTCATCGAGGCCGCCATCGGCCTCGCGGAGAAAAAGGGCGTCGCCGGGGTAACTACACGCGATGTCGCGCAGGCGGCCGGGGTATCGCTCGGTGTGGTGCATTACTGTTTCGAGAACAAAGATGCGCTGATGACCGAACTGGTCAAAGCATTGGCGATGGAATTGCGCGATTCCGTCGAGACCAATGAAACGGTCTGGCAGGAAGTCGGAAGCGGAAAAGAATCCCTTCAAAATTTGGTACGCGCCAGCCTGGAACTGCTCTGGCTGAACATCGAATCCACACCGCAACGGCAACTGCTCACCTACGAAACCACCACCTACGCTCTGCGTGAAAGTGAGCAGACCCCAGCGAAACTCGCGATCGCGCGCGAACAGTATCTGTTCAACGACGCCACCGTGGCCGATGTGCTCGAGCACGGGCGCGTGGCCACCGGAACCGAATGGCGAATTCCGGTTCAGACCTTGAGCCGATTCACCCTGAACGTCATCGACGGAATCGTTTTGCGCTGGCTCGTCGACGACGACAGCGCGGCGGTCCGCACCCAGCTCGACGTGCTCGCGGAAATGATCACCACCTACGCGAAATAGCCGCGCCGCGTATCACGAACTCGGCTGCCGCTGCACGTGGGTGGTGTCGCCCGCGCGCCACCACGGAACGCCCACGGTCGCCTCGTAGGCGCCGGTGAGCCGGACCTCCAGCCGATCGTGCAGGACCAGCTCACCCGCCAGCGGCGGCAGGCCGAACTGCAGCCGCAACAGCACCCCCAGCGGTTCGTCCGCCCAGGTTGTGCGTTTTCCAGTGCCGAGCACCTCGGCATGTACCGCCTCGGAGGCAGCGGCCACGTCGAGCAGCGTGGCCAGTTCGCCCGCATGCTCGATATCGCCGGCGACCAGGCGATCCGCCGGTAGCGCCAGACCGAGCCAGGGCCGGTCCAGAACCAGCGCGCGATCCGGATCGATCACCGCTCCGGAGAGCGCACGCACCCGCTCCGGCACGCCGATCTCGTCGAGATCCAGATGCTGCACGGCCGCCGCGAGCCGGCGATGGGTTTGCGAAACCGCTTCCGGGGTGGGCTTTTTCGCAGGATCGGCCAATGCCTCGAGCAGGGCCACGGCCAAGTCGGCGGTGATGTTCGCGGGGTCGGCGAGCACGGCGTCGAGGGCTGCCGAATCGGCCGCCGTGAAGCCCGGGAGTTCGGGCAGCAGGTCGGCGAACACCGGATCCGATCCGGCCTGATACACGCCGAGTGGGCGATCGCCGACCCGCGCGTGGCGGCGCAACCACCAGGCGGTGTAGCCGTCACGGTCGGCGAGTAGACGGCGGGTGGCCGGTTCGGCCAGCAGCAGTCGCAGTGCCCGCGGCCAGGCGTCGTCGGCGACCAGATCCAGATCCCGGACCGCGGCGAACTCCGGCGGATCCTCCGGCAACCCCTGCCACCAGCGGTCCTCGTCGTCGAGGTCGTGGTCGGGACCGGTCGGATCGGTTTCGGTGACGACGGTGAAACCCCAGCCGACGCCGATCGCGCGCAGGGCCGCCGCCGGATGCCGCTGCGCGATCGCGGTGTCGAGCGTGCCGAACGGAGAATCCGCGATCAGCACCTCGGCCAGCGGGGCATCCGGGAGCAGAAGTTCGTCGGCCGGGCGCAATTCGCCGGTCTCGTCGGGCAATTCGAGGGCGCCGAGCCAGGTCGGAAGGGTGGTGTCCGGCGGCAGGTGGCCGGCCAGGCCGAGCACCGCCTCGCGCAGTTCCTCGTCGTCGGAGCGATAGTCCAGTTCGGCGCGCAGTGCGGTATCGGTCAGCAGATCCTCGACCCCGGCCTGCTGCGCGCCGAGCCGGCCGAGCAGTTCGTGCGCGGCCTCCGGGTGGACCAGCCGCGCCCACGGCACCGCGACCGCTTCCTCGAGCTGATCGTCGAGCACCACCGTGCGCGGGCCGGTGACCAGGCGGCCGTCGGAGAGCGGCACGGCCAGCGCGCCCAGTTCCTCGGCCGCGAGCGGATCGGTCACGAACGGTTCCAGCGCGTCGTAGAGCGAATACCACCACTGCGGCGGTCGCTGCACACTTCCGGTCAGCTCGGCCACGCGAGCCAGGCCGATGCGATGTACGTCCAGCACGCCCAGCAGTTCGGCGCAGGCGCGTCCGGACAGCTCCGGGATCACCAGCGGGCCGAGCAGACCTGCCAGCAGATCCGCCAGTTCGGTTGTGACGCCGAGGAATACACTGGCCCGATTGGGCGCCGCGTCGGCGCGGCGCGGCCCGCCAGTGGTCGACAGCCCGGCCACGTCGGCAGGCGGCGGCGCCACACCGGTACGCATCACATCATCGAAATCCGGCGGCGTGATCGCCGCGTCGACATCGGCGGGCGCACTGTGGAGATCGGTGAGCACCGGCAGCCAGGGATGTTCGCGCAACTCGTTCACCAGGGCCTCGCGCAGCAGACCGTCGGCCTCGCTGCGGGCGAAACCGGGCGCCGGAACCAGCACCAGGCGGTCCTGCGGTGGCAGGGCGCGGGCGAAATCCGCATAGCCCTCGGCCAGTTCGGCCACCCGGGCGCCGGGCATCAGGCGGCGCCGATCCGGTTGCAGGGCGATATCGGCGATCACCAGGGCGGGCAGGGAGAGTTCCTCGTCGGTGCGGGTCGGTGCCCGCAGCACATCGGCGGTCGCGGCAACGGCCCGGCCGTCACGCAGCGGGAGCAGCCAGCGCGCCCGCGCGGTGGTGTACTGCCACCACCGGAAGTCCTCGCCGGACGGGGCGGTGATGCTCACCTGCTGCAGGCCGTTGCCCGCATCCTCCACCGCACGCCAGGATTCGTCGTCCTCGACCCGGATGGAATGCAGGCCCGGCAGTTCCAGCAGCAGATCCACCGCCTCGGCCCGCATGGCCGCGAGCAGTTCCGCGGCGTCGACGTCCTCGCGCAACCAGACCACGATCTCGGTGTCGAAACCGGTTTCCGGGGCGACCGCCACCGACCAGGCCAAGCGCAATACCGGGACGGCGGGTCCGTCGGCACCGGCGGGGATGTCGATACCGTTGTCGCGCAGTTCGATCAGAGTCTGCGCACGAGAGAATCGCACAGACCCGGTGGTCGAGCGAAATTCCACCTCGTCACCGGCGGAGAGCACCGCCGTGAACCCGACACCGAACCGGCCGACCGAAGTACCCGTCTTGCCCGACGCCCGCAGGGCCGTCAGCGCGTGCACACCGGAAAGATCCAGCGGGGCACCCGTATTGGCGATATGCAGGGCGCGTCCGCGCAGCCGTACCGACACCCGGCCGGAGACCCCGGCCTTGACCGCGGCGTCGGCGGCGTTCTGCGCCAGCTCGGTGAGCAGCCGATCGCGATATCCGGCCCGGACCAGATCCGCCTCGGTGGCGGCGTCCTCGCGCAGCCGAGTCGGCGAATTCCGCCATGCGGTGAGTACTCCCGCACGCAAGTCCGCGGTGCCGAACGGATCCTGTGTCACCCCTACGGCTCCCCCGCTCGCGCTGGTCAGTTCTCCTCCGCCGCCCCGGTCTCACCCGGCTGCACCCGCACCGCGGACACCGCCCAGGCATCGCTGTAACGCGTGACACCGGAAGTCGCGTCACCGGAATCACCGTGCGGCGCGGCCTCTCCCGCGTTGTCCGCGCTCCCGGCGTCGGCCTCCGCGCCTGCGTGCCCGGTGCCATCGTCCCCGGCCGCCGCGTTTCCGCCGGTCTCGGTGCCGGCGCTCGCGACAGCTTCGGCGGCGGGGCGGTCGGCGGCAGCGCCCACCTCGCCCGTCGTGGCCGCGGCCTCCGAATCGCCGGTCGCGGAGGGACTCTCGGCCTCACCATCGACCGCGCCGGCGCGGTCCGCAGGCGCACCCTCAGCGGTATCGGCAGCGGGAACGGCACCGGATTCGGCGGGCTCGGCGACAGCTGCGTTCGAAGGTTCCTCGGCCGCAGAGGTTTCCGGAGCGGCATCGGCCGCGGGCGTCTTGTGGGCGGCCGCATCGGCAGTCGACACCTCGGGGGCGGCCCCGCTGGCGCCGGTCGCGGAGACGTCGTTCACGGCGTCCGACTGCGATTCGACGGTGCTCGAAACATCCTCGGCGGCAACAGCTTCCGGTACGGCAGTGGAGACGTGTTCGGAGTCGCCCGCACTGTCCGCTACATCCGAAGGTTGGTTGTTTCCGGCTGCCGACGCCTCGTCGCCCTCGACGGCTTCCGGCGCGCTCTCGGCGGCGGTGTCTTCAGCGGCGGCCGTATCGGGCTCCGTCGCGGCGAGGTCCGTCGACGCCTCCGGAGCGATGGTCGACGGCGCCGCGGCCTCGGCGGCCCCGTCCCGCGCGTTCAGTTCCTCCGCCGGGACGACCTCGATCGCCGCATCGTCGTAGGCCTCGTAGAGCGGGGAGCCGGCACCGGTGGGCAATTCGGTGTCGGAGTGGGCGCCGCAGCCGTATTCGACGTGGACCACCCGGCCGTCGGCGCCCATCGCGTTGGCGCAGACGCCGAAGGCGGCACGCAGCGCACCGGCGAGGGGCACGAAGAATCCGCACACTCCGCACGTTCCGGGGGCCGAACGCGCCATCTCGGTGTCGGGGCCGAATTCGGAGTACCAGCGCTCGGCGGCCTCCACGCGACCCTCACGGCTGAGGACCTGGCGGCGGCCGAGGCCGACCTCCTCACACACCTCGTCGACCACCGGGTCGCCGGTCTCCAGATATCCGGGCACCAGGCGCGGATCGTCGACGCGCGGGGCGAGCAGATCGCCGGGCGCGAGATCGCCGGGGCGGATGCGCTGGTCCCACGGCACGAATTCCGGCGCCACCAGTGCGTCCGGCCCGGGTAGCAGCGCGGATTCGCTTACCGTCGCGTATTCGGCATCGGGCGCGGCCGCGACCACGACCTCCCACCGCCAGCCGCGGTACCCCGGAAGGGTCGCCGCGAAGTGATGGGTCGCCGCACACTCGTTCTCGCCGGTGACGCCCAGATGTTCGCCCACACCCGTGGGCTGCAACTCCAGGAGCGCACGGCGAGCCAGGTCGACCGCCCCCGCCAGGATCGGTCGCACACCGGACTCCGAAACAGACACTGCGCTCACGTCCTACATTTTGCCGTATGAAATGCCAACGCCGTGCGGCGGCCGCAGCAGTGCTGATCGCGGCGTCCACAATGCTGTCCGCCGCGGCCTGTGAGCGCGACGACAACACACCGCGCCTGCGGGTCGAGGTGGTCGCCACCCGCCCGCACGACCGCACCGCGTTCACCGAGGGGCTCGAGGTCGACGGCCCGGTTCTCTACGAGAGCACCGGGATGGAAGGCGACTCCGGAGTGCGGGCGACCGACCTCACCACCGGCGCGCCGATCGCCACCGCGAAACTCTCCGATGCCTACTTCGGCGAGGGCATCACCCGCGCCGGGGACACCGTCTGGCAACTCACCTGGAAGAACGGGACCGCCTTCGCCCGCGATCCGCGAACGCTCACCGAACGCCGCCGCGTCCACTACGACGGCGAAGGCTGGGGCCTGTGCACCCGCGGCGACCGCCTGGTGATGAGCGACGGCAGCGACACCCTCACCTTCCGCGATCCGACCACCTTCGCGACCACCGGCACGATCCGGCTCACGAGCCATCACGACGCCCGGCTCAACGAACTCGATTGCGCCGCAGACGGTTCGATCTACGCCAACGTCTGGCCGACCGATCAGATCCTGCACATCGACCCGGTCGGCGGCGCGGTACTCGCCGAGATCGAGGCCGGCGGCCTGTTGCGCCCCACCGAGCGCACCGGAGCAGACGTCCTCAACGGCATCGCCCAGCTCCCCGGCACCGACCACTTCCTGATCACCGGAAAGTACTGGCCGACCATGTTCGAGGTCCGATTCGTCCCGATGTGAGCGCGGCGGTCACCACGACGGCGGCCGACACGCATCGGATCACAGCCCGGCCGATGTCCACGCGCCGACCGAGTGCGAGAGAATCGACATGTGACTGCCTCCCGCGAACCCTCCGGCACCGAACCCGGTCCGTGGGACGGCGAGGAGTATCCCGCTACCCGGCGGCATCCCGGCTACGACCGTTACCCGCCGCCGAACACCCCGTCGTCGCACGCCCCGTCGTCCGCGCCCCTGCCTCCGCTGCCGCGCCGCGGCGGTGAACCGGACGTGCCCGAATTCGTGACCCGGCGCATGGCGACGGGTGAGCCACCGCGGGCCCTTCCGTCGCGCGGATCGCACAGCGACGACCGCTCCGGCGAGGCCCCCGAGGCACCGAGCGCAGCCGAGCGCCCCCGACCCAAGGACGCGAAAATCGCCGAACGCCAACGTGTCCCTCGCAAGATGACGGTGACGCGCGTGATGGCGATGCGCACCAGGGACCTCACCGAGAAGGGTTTCCACACCTTCCAGCGCGCGGCGCGAGCCGACGGCGCGGGCGAATCCGGGCTCACCGCACTCGTTTACGCGACCATGGCCAACTTCGCCCTCGACGCCGCGATCGCGGTGGCGCTGGCCAATACGCTGTTCTTCGCCAGCGCGACCGCGGAATCCAAGACCAAAGTGGCGCTGTATCTGCTGATCACGATCGCGCCGTTCGCGGTGATCGCGCCGCTGATCGGCCCGCTGCTGGACCGGCTGCAACGCGGGCGCAGACTCGCGCTGTCGACCTCGTTCGCGATCCGGGTGGTCTTCGCGATCCTGCTGATCTTCAATTTCGACAGCTGGGCGCTGTATCCGCTGGCGCTGTGCATGATGATCTCGAGTAAATCGTTCGCGGTCCTCAAGAGCGCGGTGACACCACGGGTGCTGCCGCCCGGTATCGATCTGGTCCGCACCAATTCCCGGCTCACCGTATTCGGCCTGGTCGGCGGGACGCTCGGTGCGGGCGCGGTGGCCGGAGCGGTCGCCGCGGTGGCCGGATCCGTCGGCGCGCTGATGTTCGCGGCGCTGATCGCGGCGGCCGGGGCCTATCTGAGTCTGCGGATTCCGTCCTGGGTCGAGGTCACCGAGGGCGAGGTGCCGGCGACCCTCGGCTACCACAGCCGCAACGGCACCGAGGTGCTGGACCGCGGTGAGAAGTCCGCGGTGAAACCCGGTCGGCGCCGGCAGCCGCTGGGCCGGTCGGTGGTCACCGGACTGTGGGGCAACAGCGCGATCCGGGTGCTGACCGGCTTCCTCACCTTCTATGTGGCCTTCGTCGCGAAATCGACCGAACACCGCCCGGTGCAGCAGGCCGCGATGCTCGGACTGGTCGGCGCGGCCGCGGCGATCGGCAACTTCGTCGGCAATGCGACCGGCGCCCGGCTGAAACTGGGCCGGCCCTCGCTGATCGTGGTGGAGTGCACCGCGGCGTGTACCGCCGTCGCCGTCGTCGCGATGCTGCTCGACAACCTGGTCGGCGCCGCGGTCGCGGCGCTGGTGGCGGCCTGTGCCAGCGCGCTGGCCAAGGTCTCGCTGGACGCCTCGATCCAGGACGATCTGCCGCCGGAATCGATCGCCTCCGGATTCGGGCGCTCGGAAACGGTGCTCCAGCTGTCCTGGGTGGTCGGCGGCGCCGGCGGCGTGCTGCTGCCGACCGTGTACTGGGAGGGCTTCGCGGTGGTCACCGCGGTCCTGGCGCTCGGATTGGCGCAAACCTTCGTGAGCTACCGTGGGCATTCGCTGCTCCCCGGATTGGGCGGTAACCGTCCGCAGCACGTCAAACAGGAAGTCCCCCTAGCGACAGGAAAACAGCCACAGTGACCAAGCCCAGCACCCGCACGATCCTCGCGCTGGCCCTGGCGGCAGTTCTGGTCGTCGCCGCGGCCGTCGCCGGCATCGTGGCGGTGGCGGTGCACAACGCGCACGAGGCCGATCCCACGGTCACCGCCTATGCGCACGGCAAGACCGTCACGGTTCCGCCCTATCTGTACTGCACGATCGGCGAACCGGATCCGCACGGCCGCGTCTCCCCGGACTGTAAGCGCACCGAGATCACCGCGGAACTGAATCCGCCGCTGGGCTATCCGGTGCAGCTGTCGCTCCCCCGGCACATCGCCGACGCGCCCTGGGTGATGGTGCTGGAGTACCAGCAGATCGACAATCCGGGCAAGACCGTGCAGCACCTGGCGTCCTACCGCGACTACCCGCAGGGCACCCTGGCCGTGACGGTGGACAGTCATCCCGAACCGAACCTGCGCCTGATCGGCGTCGAGGTGCAACTGCTGCTGCTCGTGCGTGACGAGGCCGGCAACGAAGCGTTCTCGCCGTATCAGGCGTGGTCGATCAGGGCGGCGTGACCGCGGTTTCCTCGCGAATCAGGCGCTCGCGAACTCAGTGATCGAGTTCGCGGGCCACCCCGCGCACCACCTCGGCGATGCGCTGCGCGGTCTTGCGATCGGGGTACTTACCCTTGCGCAGCTCCGGCTGCACCGTCGCCTCCAGCAGGGTGATCATGTCCTCGATCATCCCGTGCAGGTCGTCGGGCGCCTTACGCGGATGGGCCGGAGCTTCCTTGCGCACCCGGTCGTTGCGACCCTGCGCGTTGCGCACCGAGGGCAGCGGATCGAGCAGCTTCAGGCTCAGAGCCTGCGGGCCGCGGCGACCGGCGGCCATTCCGAACTCCACGCGCTGGCCGGGCTTGAGCGCCTCGACACCCTTGGGCAAGGCGGACGACCGAACGTAGACGTCCTCACCCTCATCCTGGGAAAGGAAGCCGAAGCCCTTGTCGACGTCGTACCACTTCACCTTGCCGGTCGGCACTGCGCTCACCCGTTCGTCATCGTTGTCCGGTCCGTCCGAATCCAGCGGGGTCACGAACGACCCCGGACACGGACGTAGGTTCCGGCGAAACGCCGGAACCTATCTCTGTGCGAAAAGAACGCGCCCCACACAGCTATGCAGGACGCGATTGGTTCGAGTCTACCCCGGTGGGGATAGGGCGAGCACATCCGTTTTACGGTGCACCCATGCCGGACTCCTCCTCGCCCCGCGCGCCCCGGGGCTCCAGCGACGTGCTGTTGCGTGTGGCCGTGGGCCTGTTCGCGGTCGGCGTGCTCGCGATCGTCGCCATTTTTCTCACGCCGATCCTGACCGACGCCGACCCGCCGCTGTGGCTGTATCTGGTGGCGATGGCGGCGACCCCGCTCGGCCTGCTGCTCGCGATCGCGTTCGCGCTGTGGTCGGGGCGACGCGCCCGCTGACTGTTTCCCCAACACGCCGGGCAATTACACGTGTGACCTTCGTCACATAACGACGCGATAACGCCGCGGTCACGACCCGCACTCGGCGGAGACACGCCGCACTCACCTGCACAGACGCCGATTCGGAAGGTCTTGCGGCACAGCGCGACCGGCCATACACGCCGGTTACCAAATAGTGATTTTTCAGCCGGATCGTCGTACCGTCTATCGCAGCCGGGACATCCCGGCACCACCGGCCCGCCGCACCGAGCCTCGCCCCGCGGGTACGGACCCCGACGGAACCAGGGGCGAGGGCGGGGAACCCACGTTCCCACAGAGGTTTTCGGAGCTCGACCGAGTTTCGAAGCCTCCGCAGGAAGCGGGAACGGCCGGCAACGACCGATCCCTTGGGGTGAAGTCCCGGCGAGCCGGGACCGGACGGCCTCTCAGTCCGAACCCGACAGCTCACCTCGCAGGCGCGTACGAGAGGAAGACGACCCGATATGAGTGGACGCCATCGCAAGCAGACCAACACCGGTCGCACCGTCGCCAAGGTCGCTGTCTCCACCGCGATCATGGGTGGCGCGGGTGTGGCTCTCGCTGGACACGCCGCCGCGGCTCCCGATTCGGAGTGGGACCGCCTCGCACAGTGTGAATCCGGTGGTAACTGGGGCATCAACACCGGCAACGGCTACCAGGGCGGTTTGCAGTTCTCGCAGTCGACGTGGGCCGCTCACGGCGGCACGCAGTACGCCCCCTCCGCCAACCAGGCCAGCCGCGACCAGCAGATCGCGGTCGCCGAGAAGGTGCTCGCGACCCAGGGTTGGGGCGCGTGGCCTTCCTGCTCCTCCAGCCTCGGCCTGCACGGCAGCGCCACTCAGCGCGAGGTGCCCGCTTCTCCCGCTCAGTCCCCGCGCTGGCAGCCGGGTGCCGCCGAGAGCGAAGCCTCGACCCAGGCCCCTGCCGATGGCAACCAGCAGGTGTTCTCCGCCGTCGACAAGGCCGTCACCGCCGCACAGGCGCAGGGCGTGCAGCTGCCGCAACCGGCGCTCGACGCGTACAACGCCTTCAAAGCCAGTGGCGCCAAACTCGATCCGTCGATCGTGAACTTCTACGAGGCGAACAAGGGCCTGCTGCCCAACTAGACCGCTCACATAGTTTCCCCCTGCAGGGAAGGCCCGCATCTCGCGATGCGGGCCTTCCCTGCGTTTCCGGGGAGCATGAAGCGTGTATGCCCGCCGACGGCCTGCCTGCGACGCGAGCGCGGCGATGTCCGCCCGGATAGGACGCCTGGATACGGGACCCCGGATACGAAAAAGACCCGCCTTCCTATTACAGGAACGCGGGTCTTCTTCGTGTTCGCGTCAGCGGTTGACCACCGTGTGCGGATGCACGTAGGGCAGGGTGTCAGCCGGCACCGGAAACTCGGTGTCCTCACCGTAGGGCGAGAGGCCACCGGAACGGGTCGACGACAATTCGGTAACCGCATGGTCACCGTGGTCCACCTCGGGCCAGCCGTTGTCGACGTAGGGTTTCTTCGATTTGTTCACCACGGCCTCATTCTGGCATGTTCGCTCGCCGTAGTCTGGATTGGATGACCACGACCGATGCCCGAGCCCCCGACGACGGCGCCGGGACGCATTCCGGGGCCGACGCCGGGCCCGCCGAGCTCGGCACACTCACCGACTGGCTGAGCTCCCGCAGCGACGACGATCTGGTCCGGCTGCTGGGTTTGCGCCCCGACCTCGCCGTGCCGTTGCCCGGTTCGATGACCGTACTGGCCGCCCGCGCGGAACAGCGGGCATCGGTGCTGCGTGCCGCCGACGATCTGAACACACTCGAGTTCGCCGTGATCGAAACTCTCGCCGCGCACAACGCATTCGGCGGCGGCCGCCAGGAGCGCCCGCTGCCGCGCCGGCGCCTGCACGAACTGCTCGCCGATCGGGTATCCGCCGCCGCTGTCGACGCCGCGCTCGCGCGCCTGATCGAGCGCGCGGTGGTGTGGGGCACCGACGAACTGTTCGTCGTGCCCGCCGCGCCGGAGGCCCTGCCGTGGCCGATGGGGGCCACCACGGAACTCCCCGACGCACTGACAGAGCCCGAGATCGAGACGGCGCTGCGCGAGATCGGCGGCGCCGAACGCGCTCTGCTGGACAAGCTCGCGACCACCGGCCCCCGCGGCCGCACCCGCGACGCCGCGCCCGGCACCGATGCGGAGCGGCCCATCCAGCGGCTACTGGCCCGCCGGCTGCTGATCTGGATCGACGACGAGACCGTCGAACTCCCTCCGGCCGTCGGCCAGGTGCTGCGGCGCGAACCGGTCACCGATCCCCACGTGCTCACGCCCCCGCAGCCACAGACCCGCGAGCACTCCGCCGCCGACGTGAACGCCGCGGCGGCCGGTGAGGTCGGCGAGTTGCTGCGCCACGCCGGCGACATCCTCGAGGTTGTCTCCCAGGTACCGGCGCCGGTGCTGCGGGCGGGCGGCCTGGGGGTGCGAGAACTGCGGCGCATCGCCAAACAGACCGGGCTCGACGAGACGCGGGTAGGGCTGCTCGTGGAGGTGCTGGCCGCGGCCCGGCTGCTGGACAAGGGAATTCCCGAGCCGCCGCCGGACAACGACGCCGGTGAGGATTTCTGGGCCCCCACGATCGCCTCGGACGGCTGGCTGGAGGGCCCGGCGGCGCGCCGGTGGGCGGTGCTCGCGCACGCCTGGCTCGAGTTGGACCGCTTCCCGTGGATGATCGGCCTGCGCGATGTGAACGACAAGCCGCTGGCCGCCCTCTCGGCGGAGCTGCGCACCGCGCACGCGGTCCCCGATCGGCGTGCGATCCTGGCGGTGACCGCGGAGTTCCCGCCGGGTACGGCGATCACGGCCGCCGATGTGGCGCGGGTACTGAGCTGGCGAATGCCGCGGCGGCGCAGGCATTTCCGCATCGAGGCGGTCGAGCGCACGCTGTCGGAGGCGGCGGCGCTGGGCGTGGTCGGCCGCGGCGCGCTCACCTCCGCGGGCCGGGCGCTGCTGCACGGCACCGTCGCCGACGCCGAGGCCGAAATGGACGCGGCCCTGCCCGAACCGGTCGATCACGTGCTGGTGCAAGCCGATCTGACCGTGGTCGCCCCGGGGCCGCTCGTGCCGGAACTGCGGGAGCGCATCGCCCTGGTCGCCGATATCGAATCCGCGGGCGCGGCAACCGTCTACCGCATCGGCGAAGGGTCGGTGCGGCGCGCGCTCGACGCCGGCATGACCGCCGCCGAACTGCATCAGCTGTTCACCGCCCATTCGCGCACCCCCGTCCCGCAATCGCTGACGTACCTGATCGACGACGTGGCACGCAGGCACGGGCGCTTGCGCGTCGGGATGGCGCAATCGTTCGTGCGCAGTGAGGATCCGGCGTTGCTGGCCGAGGTGCTGGCGGCACCCGTGGCGGGACAGCTGGCGTTGCGAGCCGTCGCGCCGACGGTGGCGATCTCGCAGGCGCCGCTGGGCGAGGTGCTCGAGCAGCTGCGCGCGGCGGGGTTCAGTCCGGCCGGTGAGGATTCGTCGGGGGCGATCGTGGATCTGCGCCCGCGCGGGGCGCGGCTGTCCACCCGGCCGAACGAACGCCACGCCTGGCGGCCCACCCCGCCCAGTGCCGAACAGCTGCGGCTGCTGGTGGGCGAACTGCGCGCCGGGGAGAAGGCCGCCCGCAGCCGGTCCGGGCAGCGGGTGCGTAGCGACGGCACCCGCACGAGTACCGCGGCCACACTGGCGCTGCTGCAACTGGCGGTGCGGGTGCGCCGCCCGGTGCATATCGGTTACGTCGACGCCCAGGGCGTGGCCACCCAGCGCATCGTGGAACCGGTGCGGGTGGCCGGTGGCCAGCTGGATGCCACCGATCCGGACACCGGCGCGATCCGGCACTTCACCTTGCACCGGATCGCGTCGGTGGCCCTGGTCGAGCCGTGAACCGCGGCTCGTAGCGGCCTCAGCTCTTGGGGTTGGCCAGACAGAACGTGGTCTTGGGCTCCGAGAGCGTCAGGAAGGTCGAATTCGCATCGCAGAGGAATTCGTCGTTCTGACCGTCGACCCGCTTGACGACCTTGACCGTCGCGTCCGCCGAGTCGCAGTCGGCGTAGGAGTATCCGGTCGTCTTGTCCTCGTGATAGCAGCTGCCCTGTTTGAGGTTGGGCGCCAGGCACAGGAATGCGGTGGTACCGCCGTTGAAGGTCTCCTCGTACGAGGAGTATTCGGCCCCGCAGTCCTGCTTCTTGTCGGAGGTCGATTTCACCGTGTAGACGGCCTTGGCCGAGGAGCAATCCACCGGCTCGGTCTTGGAATCTGCGGGCGATCCCTCCAGCACGTTGATGCAGTCACCGACCTTCGCGCGGGCGGTGTCGGATTTTGCCGCATCGGAAAACATCGAACAGCCGGTCACAGTCAGGGCGGCGACCGCCATGAGCGCCAGCACGAGACCCTTGAGCGGTCTCGGTCCTGCGAACTTCACCTACGAAAACCTTTCTCGCCGAGCCGTTCACCAATGGCGAACGTGGTGGGGAGGATACCCGCCCGCCCTGCCGGGCGGGTCCCGCCTCACATATGCAGCGAGTGCAGGCCGTACATACCCATCAGCGAATAGTTGACGATGCTGGGCAGCAGGTGGTTGAGAAGCAGGAGCCCGAAATAATTCACGATCCGATACACCTTTCGAATATCCGCGAGCGCAGCCGCACACGCGCGATCTGTAGTCGATATCCTCGCCCGAATCGTTACGCTCTGCAGCATGAAGCTCGAGCAGACGACCGCAGAGCTCTATGCCCTCGACCCCGCCGAATTCGTGGCCGCTCGCGACGAAGCGGCCCGCACCGCGCGCGCGAACGGCGATAAACAGCTGGCCACGGCGATATCGCGGCTGCGGCGCCCGACCGTCGCGGCGTGGGCGGTGAATCTGCTGGCGCACAAGGCAACCCAGGAATTGGGGGCACTGCTGGATCTCGGCGAGGCGTTGCGCGAGGCGCAGCGCACCCTGTCCGCCGACCGGATGCGCACCCTCGCCGACCAACGCCGCAAAGCGGTGAACGCGTTGACGGACAAGGCCGCTCGCCTCGCCTCGGACGCGGGGAAGAAGCTCACCGAGCCGGTGTTGCGTGAGGTCGCGCAGACCCTCAATGCGGCACTGGCGGATCCGGAGGTCACCGACCAGGTCCGTGCCGGCGTGCTGACCGCCGCGGTCGACTACGCCGGTTTCGGCCCGGCCGGGCCCGCCTTGGCCGCCGTTCCCGACGAGCGGCCCGAGGAACCGGCCGACACCGGCGCCGAGGAGCGGGCTGCCGCCCGGGAAGCGCTGGAATCTGCTCGGGTGGAAAGGGATTCGACGGCGGACGACCTCGAACGGCAGCGCTCCGACGTGGCCGCGCTGGACGAGCGGATCACCGCGTTGCGCGACGAACTCGCGCAGGCCGAGGAATCCCGCCGATTCGCCGCCGCCGGGGTGACATCCGCCGAAGCGGCGTTGCGACGAGCCGATACCGAACTGGAGCAGGCGCAGCAGCGCGTGGACGAACTGGACCGATAACCGCGAAACAGGCTGCCGCCGATCATCTTCGGCGACAACAGCGGATCAGCCGCGCAGCGAACCCGGGTACAGGTACTCGTCCGGCGGCGGGGTGGTGGTGTCGAGCCAGGCGGTGAAGAATCCGCTGAGATCCGTCGTGGTCTTCGTTTGGATGAAGCTGCGGAATTCCGGCATGGAAGCATTACCGTAGGCATGGGACCGCACGAATTGCGCTACGGCGGGAAAGAACACGTCGTCACCGAGTTCGTGGCGCAGGGCGTGCAGGAACAACGGTCCGCGCGAATACACCGTGGTGAATTCGTTTCCGGCGCCGGGATTCTGCAGCGGAATCTCCCAGTAGGCGGGCTTGTCGAGGGTTTTGGCGATCGTGCGGCGGTAGAGGGCGTCGACATCCTTACCCTCTTTCCGTTCCGGCCACAGATAATCGGCGGTATAGCTGGCGAAGCATTCGTTGAGGCACACATCCGACCAGTTCCGCACCGACATCGAATCACCCCACCACTGGTGGGTGTTCTCGTGGACGACGGTGTTGAAATCGGTCCACGGCGCGTAGATGGGCCGGGTCTGGGTCTCCAGCGAGAAGTGCAGGTCGGTGTCGACGTAGATACCGCCGCCGCTTTCGAACGGATACGGGCCGTAGAGGGATTCGAGGAAATCGAGCACCTCCGGCAGCCGCTGCTCGAGTGCCTTGCCCTTGTCCGCACCCGGCGCGAAGGCGCTGATCAGCGGAGTGCCGTTCGCGCGGCGCTGTTCGAGGAAATCGAAGTGGTCGATCGCGACGGTGGTGAGATAGCCGATCGAGGGATGTTTCGAACTCCACGTCACGGTCCGCTTGTCGCCGGCGACGGTATCGCTGATTCGCAGTCCGTTCGAAACCGCTTGCCACTCTTGCGGAATCGTCACCCGCAAGTCGAAAGTCGCCTTGTCCAAGGGTGTGTCGTTGAGCGGGTACCAGGTGGTCGCCGAATGCGGCTCACCGGCGGCGAAGGCACCGCCGCTCGGTGAGATGGTCCAGCCGGAATCGGGGTCGTCGGATTCGTTACCCGCATAGTCGACCGTCACCGTAAACGGCAGCCCGGGCAGCACCGGCAGCGCCGGTGTGACAGTCAGTTCGTGTTCACCGCCGGTGGTGAAGCCCGCAGGCAGGTTGTTCACCGACACCTTGGACACCGCGGGCCCGGCGTAGTCGAGGTTGAACGCGCGCAGCGGCTGCGTCGACACTGCGTCGATCCGCGCCGTACCAGCGAGATGCCTGCTCGGCGGGTCGTAATCGATGGCGACGTCGTAGTGCTGCACGTCGTAGCCACCGTTGCCGTCGTCGGGATAGTAGGGGTCGCCGAGGCCGGGCGATCCGGTGAACGGATCGGCGGCGGGCTGGGCCAGCACCGGGATCGGTTGCACCTGGCCGGGGAGCACCAGCGCCACCCCGCACAACGCTCCCGCCGTGAGACACCGTGCCCAGGCATGCGACTTCATCGACCCTCCACCCCTTTCGCGGCACGGTGTGCCGACCATCAGCCGATGCTAGTCGGCCCCGCTGCGCGCCGGAACCGCCACACGCGTCACCCGCGCAGTTCCTCGGGCAGTTGCTGCGGATCCAGCAGCAGCCGTTGGGAATCGACGCGGCCCACTTTCTCGGCGAGGCCGAGATTGTCGGCCAGCAATTTCCATTCCACATCGCTGATCGCGGTCCGGGCGCGCTCGATCACGCCCAGGTCGCGGGTGCCCCAGGCGATCGGCATGGCGCTCACCGCTTGGCGCAGATCGCCGACCGACCGCGGCGCGCGATCGGCCCGCACGGTCACCGCCGGAACCTGCTCCCCCGCGTCGGTGTCGTGCCCCGGCAGGGCACGTACGACGCGGGTGATCAGCGCGTAGCGCGGCACGGCGCCGGGTTTGGCGAGGTTCACCAGCGCGAGCAGCGTGATCCCCTTCGGGTGCCGTCCCGACACCACGGCCGGGACCAGCTCGCCCTCGGCGTACAACTTCTCGATGCGCGAGCGGTACGGCGTCCACAGCGCCACGAACAGCGCGGTGATGGTCGCCAATGCGAAGGCCACCGCCAGGAGGAACGAATACGGGTGATTGAGCCAGATCAGCCCCGCGGTACCGAGGCCGAGCACGATGGCCGCGGTGAAGGCCAGGATCCGCAGCCGCCGGATATCGCGGACGACTTCGTTCACCGCCCGGGCATGTTCGCGGTCGACCGCGAATTCGAAGCGTCGCACGTGTCAAATCCTCACATCTGTCCGGCAGCGGTAACCCAGCGGCGCGCCCACCGCGGCCCGATCGGCTGCCCTACCCGATCGCCGGGCCCAGCAGATCGTCCGCATCGGTGATGCGATAGGCATACCCCTGTTCGGCAAGGAAACGCTGGCGGTGGGCCGCGTATTCGGCATCCAGCGTGTCACGTGCCACCACCGAGTAGAAATGCGCCTGACCACCGTCGGACTTCGGGCGCAGCAGCCGGCCCAGACGCTGGGCCTCCTCCTGACGGGAACCGAAGGTGCCCGAAACCTGGACGGCCACGGACGCTTCCGGCAGATCGATGGAGAAGTTCGCGACCTTGCTGACCACGAGGACCGGGATTTCACCGTTGCGGAACGCGTCGAACAGCGCCTCACGCTCCTTGGTGCGGGTCGAACCCTGAATGACCGGAGCGTTGAGGTGTTCGCCGAGTTCGTCGAGCTGATCGAGATAGGCCCCGATCACCAGGCTGGGCGCGTCGCGGTGCCGGGCCAGGATGGATTCGACGACGGGGAGTTTGGTGCGCGCGGTGGAGCAGAGCTTGTAGCGTTCCTCCGGTTCCGCGGTGGCGTAGGCCATGCGTTCGGCTTCGGTGAGGGTGACCCGTACCTCGATGCAGTCGGCCGGCGCGATCCAGCCCTGGGCCTCGATGTCCTTCCACGGCGCGTCGTAGCGTTTCGGGCCGATCAGCGAGAACACGTCGCCCTCGCGGCCGTCCTCGCGCACCAGCGTCGCGGTGAGCCCGAGCCGGCGCCGCGACTGCAGGTCGGCGGTCATCCGGAACACCGGGGCGGGCAGCAGGTGGACCTCGTCGTAGATGACCAGGCCCCAGTCGCGGCTGTCGAACAGTTCCAGGTGCTTGTATTCGCCCTTGGTCTTGCGGGTGATCACCTGATAGGTCGCGATGGTGACCGGGCGGATCTCCTTGCGCTCGCCGGAGTACTCCCCGATCTCTTCCTCGGTCAGCGAGGTGCGGGCGAGCAGTTCTCGCTTCCACTGCCTACCTGCCACGGTGTTGGTGACCAGGATCAACGTCGTCGCCTGGGCCTTGGCCATCGCGGCGGCGCCCACCATGGTCTTGCCCGCCCCGCAGGGCAGCACCACCACACCGGAACCACCGGCCCAGAACGAGTCGGCGGCCAGCTCCTGATAGTCGCGCAGATGCCATTCGTGCGTGGCGAAATCCAGATCGATGCGATGTGCCTCGCCGTCGACGTAGCCGGCGAGGTCCTCGGCGGGCCAGCCGATCTTCAACAGCATCTGTTTGATCCGCCCACGCTCGGACGGGTGCACGACGACCGTGTCGTCGTCGATGCGGGCGCCGAGCATGGGCTGAATCTTCTTGTGCCGCAACACTTCTTCCAGCACGGCGCGATCCAGGCTCACCAGCACCAGGCCGTGGGCGGGATGCTTGACCAGCTGCAACCGCCCGTAGCGGGCCATGGTCTCGACCACGTCGACCAGCAGCGGCTGCGGCACCGCATAACGCGAATAGCTGACCAGCGCGTCGACGACCTGTTCGGCGTCGTGCCCCGCCGCCCGCGCGTTCCACAGCGCCAGCGGCGTGACCCGGTAGGTGTGCACGTGCTCGGGTGCGCGTTCGAGTTCGGCGAACGGCGCGATCGCCTGCCGGGCCGCATCGGCCTGCTCGTGGTCGACCTCGAGCAGCAGGGTCTTGTCGCTCTGCACGATGAGCGGTCCGTCCGTCACGGCACCTCCTCCAGATTCTCGGGCCGGCCCCCTGCGCCCCCTGCGCACGAGGAATACGTCCCACATTGTTGCCGGGACCCCCGACAAACCTTCATCAACCCTACGCGAGCTGGGCAGATGTTCGCTGTGAGTGCACTCGCAGCCGGACGCGTCAGAGCGCCGATCCGGACCCGCGCAGGGGCGGCCAGTCGGTGGCCGGCTCCGGCGGGTCGCCGGCCAGCCGCCCGGCGACCCAGGAATCCCTGCGCACGCCGCGCTGCACAGCCGCCCCGCGCAGCAGCCCTTCGTAGTGGAAGCCGGTCCGCCGCACCACCGCGGCGGAGGCGAGGTTGCCGACGAACGCCCGCCACTCGATGCGGGCCAGGCCGAGCCCCTCGGCGGCGAAAGCGAAATCACAGACCAGCCGGACGCTGCGGGTCATCAACCCGCGCCCGCGCACCGCGTCGCTGAGCCAGAAGCCGATCTCGGCGGCCCCGGGCTGCGGCCCGGCCTCGAGGCCGACCATGCCGGCCACCGGCCCCTGCGCTCCCGTGCGCACGGCCCAGACCGGACTGCGGGCCGCCCACCCGGGCGCGACGATATCGGTCAGGAATCCCACCGCGTCGGCCCGCCGATACGGCACCGGCACCGTCGTCCACTCCGGGATCGACGGCTGCCGGCAGCACGCGACGATCGCGTCGATATCGGCCTCGGCCGGGCGCGACAACCACACCGTCCCGTCGGTCAGTTCACAGTCCTCCACGGCTTCATGCTGGCACGCAACCCAGCGGTGGCCCAGCGGATTTCCGGCGACCGTAGAATCGGACCAATGGTTGCCGCGTTGCTCGCCGATTTGTTCGAATCTCATCGGGCGCATCTGCTCTCGGTGGGCTATCGGCTGACCGGCAGCGTGGCCGACGCCGAGGACGCGGTGCAGGAGAGCTGGCTGCGGCTGGCCACCACCCATCAGTCCGAGATCGAGGACCTGCGCGCCTGGCTGACGACCGTGGTCAGCCGTATCTGCCTGGATCGGCTGCGCAGCGCCGCCGTCCGGCGGGAAAGCTATGTGGGACAATGGCTTCCGGAGCCGATCGTGACCCGCGTGACGCCCTCCAGCCTGCCGGATCCGCTGGAATCGGTAGTGCGCAAACAGGATTGCCGTTTCGCCGCGCTGGTGGTCCTCGACACCCTGACGCCGCCGCAGCGGGTGGCCTTCGTATTGCACGACGGGTTCTCGGTGCCGTTCGACGAGATCGCCGAACTGCTCGAGGTGACGCCCGAGGCGGCCCGCCAGCTCGCGGTCCGGGCCCGGAAATCCCTGGCCGCGGCCCCGGAACCGGTATCGGACACCGAACATCTGGCCGCCGTCCAGCGACTGCTCGAGGCGCTGTATTCCGGCGATGTGGCGGCGGTCGTCGCGGCCCTGCATCCGGATTCGGTGTTCATCGGCGATACCGGCGGCACCGCGAAGACGGCGGCGCGGGCGATCGTCGGCGCGGACAAGATCGCGCGGTTCGTCCTCGGGCTCATCCGGATGTATCAGGTGGAACAGGCCGAACTCTCGCCCACCGGTTCCGATCGATTCGAATTCGTCGGCGTCAACGGCCAACTCGGGTTGCTGCTGCACGAGCGCGCCCCGCGCAACGGTGCGCCGGGATCACCTCCGCGCGTGGTCGGCTTCACCGTTCGCGACGGATTGGTCTGGGGCACTTACGATGTCGCCAATCCCGCGAAGCTCGGCGGCATTCGCCTGCCCCGGGATCCGGCGTAGCCGCCGGAACGCATCGAGCGTCCCGGCGGCTCGTGACTACGGAGTGGACGAACCGGTCCACATGTCCGGGGTGCTCGAACCGAGTCCCCAGTTGCCCGTGGACGATCCGGTACCCCAGTTCGGCGTCGAGGATCCCCAGCCCCAATCGTTGCTGAAGATGTTGTGCAGGGTGTCGTTGATGTATCCGAGGACCGTTCCCGCCGCCGGATGCAGCAGAAGGTCGAGATAGGAGGCCATACATCGCCCCTTTCGAGCCACCACCGAAGTGGTTGTGAGATAGAACACGGGGAGGCTAGCTGTCACCAGGAAACCGCACAACCATGCAGGTCAGAAGCCCGAATGAAATGTGAAACATAGCCTTTCGCTATCGCACCGCAACCGTAGCGAACGGGCGGCAAGCATCGCCCCGATCCCCGGCCCGGGGTGTGCGCCGCGGGCACGACGGCGGTATCGCTACGTTGGGACCATGCCAGCCATCCCCACCGTCGCCCGCCTGCGCCCGTTCCGCGCCACGATCTTCGCGGAGATGACCGAGCTGGCCGTGCGCCACGACGCGATCAACCTAGGCCAGGGATTCCCCGATTCGGACGGCCCGGCCGCGATGCTGGAGGTGGCCCGCACCGCCATCGCCGACGGGCTGAACCAGTACCCACCCGGGCGCGGGATGCCCGTGCTGCGCCGGGCGATCGCGGCGGACCGGAAGCGCCGCTACGGGGTGGACTACGACGTCGAATCGCAGGTCGTGGTCACCGTCGGGGCCACCGAGGCGATCGCGGCGGCGGTGCTCGGCCTGGTGGAGGCCGACGAGGAGGTGGTGCTGATCGAGCCGTACTACGACTCCTACGCCGCGGTGGTCGCCCTGGCCGGCGCCACCCGCCGCACCGCGCGGCTGGTGCCGGACGGCAACGGATTCGTCCTCGACCTGGACAGCCTACGCGCGGCGATCACGCCGAAAACCCGCATGCTGCTGCTGAATTCGCCACACAACCCGACCGGCGCGATCCTGTCCCGGGCCGACCTCGAGGCGATCGCGGAGCTGGCTCGCGAGCACGACCTGATCGTGGTCTCCGACGAGGTGTACGAACATCTCGTCTACGACGGCAACACCCACATCAGCATCTCGACGCTGCCCGGCATGGTCGAGCGCACGATCGTGATCTCCAGTGCGGCCAAGACTTTCAGCGTCACCGGCTGGAAGATCGGCTGGGCGTGCGGCCCGGCACCACTGATCGACGGGTTGCTGGCCGCCAAGCAGTTCATGAGCTTCGTCGGCGGCGGGCCGTTCCAGCCGGCGGTCGCCTACGCCCTCGAACACGAGCAGCAGTGGATCGCCGATCTCCGTGACAGCCTGTCCGACAAGCGAATTCGGCTCTCGGAGGCACTGGCCGATGCCGGATTCCGGGTCAAGCGCAGCGATGCGACCTATTTCGTCTGCGCCGATATCAGTCCGTTGAGTTCGGCCGACGCATTGGTCTTCTGCCGGGAGCTGCCGCAGCGGCTCGGCGTCGTCGCGGTCCCGATCGAGGTGTTCGCCGACGACCGCGAATCGTGGAACCGCCTGGTGCGCTTCGCATTCTGCAAGCGAGACGACACACTCGACGAGGCGGTCCGCCGTCTGCACGCGGCCCACGTGTGATCGGCGCGGCGCACGATCGAGCGGTCACCTTCGCCCCGAGCCGCGAACGAAGGTGACCGCGATCCTGTCTCAGCCGCGGCGCCGGGCCACCGCGTCGGCGAGGCGGTCCAGCTGCGCCGCCGTGGTCTCCCAGTCCAGGCAGGCGTCGGTGATCGACTGGCCGTAGGTCAGATCGTCGGCGTGGCCGAGGGTGAGGTCCTGACGGCCGGCGACCAGGAAGCTCTCCATCATCACACCCACCACCGCGCGGTCACCCGCGGCGATGCGCTCGGCGATATCGGTGACCACGTCGACCTGCTTGTTGTGGTCCTTGTTGCTGTTGCCGTGGCTGGCGTCGACGACCACTCGCTGCGGCAGCCCGGCCTTCTCCAGGCGCAGGCAGGCCTCGGCGACGGAGGCGGCGTCGTAGTTCGTGCCGACGCTCCCGCCGCGCAGGATCACGTGGCAGTCCGGGTTGCCGCTGGTGCGGATCAGCGCCGAGCGACCGTCGAGGTCGGTGCCGGGGAAGACGTGGCTGGCCCCGGCCGCGCGCACCCCGTCCACGGCCACCTGCACATCACCGTCGGTGCCGTTCTTGATCCCGACCGGCATCGACAGCGCGCTGGAGAGCTGCCGGTGCACCTGGCTGGCCGCGGTGCGCGCGCCGATCGCACCGTAGGAGACCAAGTCCGCGATGTACTGCGGCGTGATCGGATCGAGGAATTCGCAGGCCACCGGCAGTCCGAGACCGGTGATGTCGACCAGCAGCCGCCGCCCCAGTCCGAGACCGGTGTTGACGTCGAACGAACCGTCCAGATGCGGATCGTTGATCAGGCCCTTCCACCCGAGCGTGGTCCGCGGCTTCTCGAAGTAGACCCGCATCACGATGTGCAGGCGATCGGAGAGTTCGGCGCTCTTGGCGGCCAGGCGGCGCGCGTAGTCGAGAGCGGCCTCGGGGTCGTGCACCGAACACGGACCGACGACGACCATCAGGCGGTCGTCGGCGCCGTCGAGGACTTTCACGGTGGCGGTGCGGCCGGCCCGCACGGTGTCGGCGAGCGCATCGTCGATCGGATGCTCGCGGCGAACCTCGGCGGGCGAGAGCAGGGGGCTGATACTCAGCGTGCGCTGATCGTCGAGGTCACTGTGTGAGGCATCGACATCGGCTGCGGTGGTCATGATGGGTTCCTTTTCTCAGGCCGACCCACCGAACGAGATCCCGTGGAGCCGGTCTGCAATCCGGCTCGGGGTGGGAGAAGGTCAGCGCGGGTCACCGACCGACCCACCCGGGGCCGGCTTGGTAAACCAGAAATACGCGCGCTGCACGAAGGTGACTGTACCAGGGGCGCGGCGGGAGTGGATTCGACCGGGTGGGCGGACGTGACGGTCCCCACAGGCGCGGCGGACGCGACGGGGCCCGGCCGGGATCGGACGATCCTGTGCCGGGCCCGAATTCGCGTGCGGCGGTCAGAACATGCCGGGCTCATAGGTGCCCGCCGGGGTGCCCGCGATGACGTTGAGCCGGTTGTAGGCGTTGATCAGCGCGATCAGCGAGATCAGGGCGCCGATCTGCTCGTCGTCGTAGTGCTTGCGCACCTGCTGCCAGGTCTCCTCGCTGATGCCGCGGTGGACATCGGCGAGGCGGGTGCCTTCCTCGGTCAGCGCGAGCGCGGCCCGCTCGGCATCGGTGAACACGATCGCCTCTCGCCACGCGGCGACCAGGTTGAGCCGCACCGAGGTCTCGCCCGCGGCGGCCGCATCCTTGGAATGCATATCGGTGCAGAAGCCGCAGCCGTTGATCTGGCTGGCGCGCAGCTTGACCAGTTCCTGCGTCGCCTTGGGCAGCGGCGAGTTGTCCACGACCTGGCCGGCGTTACCGATCCGCTTGACGAACTTGGCGGCGATCTCGTTGCTGAACAGAGCGAAACGGGGTTCCATGACCATCCTCCTGTACACAGTGAGCCGCGCTTCGCGGCGTCGCTACACAGAGATGACGGCGCAGCACCCACCCGGTGTGACATCCGCGGAAGTGATGCCGATCACACCGATTCGAAGCGGCTCAGCGGCGGGCGAACGAGTAGGTCACGTCGGTGAGTTGTTCGGACAGGTCCCAGAGGCGGCGGGCGGTGACCTCGTCGCGGGAGGCGGCCGAGGAGCCGCAGCGCTCGGGATAACCACGCAGGCCGCCCAGGTGGGTCGGGCCGTAGAAGGCGCCGGGTTCGACCTTCGCAGTGGCGGCGTAAAGGCTTGGTAGCGCGCCCATTTCGGCCGACTGGGCGAGAATCCGGTTGCCCAGGGCCATGATCGCGTCCAGGAACGACTCCGTATGCGATTGCAGTTCGGTGCTGGCGTAGCCGGGATGGGCCGCGACCGAGACCTTCGGCGAACCGGCCGCGGACAGGCGGCGCTGGAGTTCGTAGGCGAACATCAGATTCGCCAGTTTCGACTGACCGTAGGCACGCCAGCGTTCGTAGCGCCGATGCTGGTAGTTCGGATCGGCGAGGTCGATGCGGCCGATCATATGGGCGCCGCTGGATACCGTGACGACGCGATCGGAGATCTTGTCGAGCAGCAGTCCGGTCAGCGCGAAATGGCCGAGATGGTTGGTGCCGAACTGCATTTCGAAGCCGTCGGCGGTGCGGCGCAGCGGCAGGGCCATCACGCCGGCGTTGTTGATCAGCACATCGGCGCCCTCGATCGTGCGCGCGAAATCGCGAATCGAGGACAGGTCGGCCAGGTCGAGCCTGCGCACCTGCACCCGTTCGCCGATGGTGTCGGCGACCGCCCGGGCCTTCACCTCGTCGCGGCAGGCCATGATCACCTGCGCACCGGCCTGCGCCAGGGCCCTGGTGGTGGCCGCGCCCAGTCCGCTGTTCGCGCCGGTCACGATGATCGTGCGACCGCTCTGGTCCGGAATATCGGAGATGTTCCAACCGCTCACCCGCACGAGTCTAGGCGGGCACCGGCCGCTCCGCGCTGTTGTCGCGAGCCGGGCCGTGGCGTTTCGGGCCGCCCGTGACGCGACACGACCTCACCTGATATAGGGTTGCCTAACCTATCTAAGGCAGCTCGACACTGCGCAGCTCGACCGGTGAGGCGTTACCCGTGACTTCGATATCCCCCGCTCAGCAGGACCTGCTCGACGGTTACGCACCGTATCCGGCCGAACTCGCCGAAAGTTATCGGGCCGCGGGCTACTGGCGCGGCGAACCGCTGGGCGAGCTGCTGCGCGACGCCGCCCGCCGCGGGCCTCGGCGTCCCGCCTTGCACACCGAGAGCGGGCCGATCGACTATGCCGAACTCGATCGCCGCGCCGATCGCGCGGCCCACGGGCTACTCGCCTCCGGACTCGAGCCCGGCGACCGCGTAGTGGTTCAACTGCCCAATGTGACCGAATTCGTGGAGGTGCTGTTCGGGCTGCTGCGCGCCGGGATCGTGCCCGTACTGGCCCTGCCGGCGCATCGGCAGGCCGAGATCGAACATCTGACCCGGCTGTCGGGGGCCGCCGGCTACATCGTCGCCGACAAGATCGGCGACTTCGACTACCGCGAACTGGCGGCCGCGGTGGCCGCGCGGGTGCCGTCGTTGCGCACGATCTTCGTACTCGGCGATCCCGGCGACTACGTCGATCTGAGAACGATTGCGCGCGAAGGCGATTCGCTGCCGGAAGTCGATGCGTCCGGTATCGCGGTGATGCTCGTTTCCGGCGGCACCACCGGCCTGCCGAAACTCATCGCCCGCACCCACGACGACTACCACTACAACGCCCGCGCCGGCGCCGAGATCTGCGCACTGACCTCCGACGACGTGTACATGGCGACACTGCCCGCCGCACACAACTTTCCGCTCTCCTGCCCGGGCATTCTGGGCGCGGTCGCCGCGGGCGCGTCGGTGGTCATGCTGGCCGACCCGAGCTCGGAGAACGCGTTCGCGACCATCGAACGCCACGGCGTCACCGTGACGGCGGTGGTGCCGCCGCTGGCCCAATTGTGGTGTGCCGCGGTGGAATGGGAGGATGCCGACCTGTCCAGCCTGCGGCTGCTACAGGTCGGTGGCGCGAAATTGGCCGAGGTCAATGCCCGCGAGGTGACTCCGGCCCTGGGCGCGACCCTGCAGCAGGTGTTCGGCATGGCCGAGGGACTGATCAACTACACCCGCCTCGACGATGCCGAGGAAACGATTCTGATCTCCCAGGGCCGCCCGCTCTCCCCCGCCGACGAGGTCCGCGTGGTCGACGGCGAGGGTAACGACGTCGCACCCGGCGAGGAGGGCGAACTGCTCACCCGTGGTCCGTACACCATTCGCGGCTATTACCGTGCGCCGGAACACAATTCCCGCGCCATCACCCCCGACGGCTACTACCGCAGCGGTGATCTGGTGCGGCAACTGCCGAGCGGGCATCTGATCGTCTCGGGCCGGATCAAGGATGTGATCAACCGCGGCGGCGAGAACGTCTCCTGCGACGAACTCGAGGAACACCTGCTGGCCCATCCCGCGGTCCGGCACGCGGCCGCGGTGGGACTGCCCGACGCGGCCCTCGGCGAAAAGGTCTGTGCCGTCCTGGTGATCGACGGCGAGATGCCGAGCCTGGCCGAGATCAAGGAGTTCCTCACCGCTCGCGGCCTGGCGACCTACAAACTGCCCGACCTTCTCGAACAGGCCGACGCGCTGCCGCTCACCGCCGTCGGCAAGATCGACAAGAAGGTGCTGCGGGCCCGCTACGACACGCAGACCGCGACCGCGCCGAACCGAGCCTGACCGCCGTACCGAACTCTCGTCCGACGGCCCCTCCGGCACGAGAAAGCTCGGCGGGAAGTCCCGCCGGGCTCGTTCTATCGGGCTTCGACGACGTAAGGCGCTACGCTGCCCAGCTTTTCGCAGGTCTCGGTGAATTCGCGCTCCGGGCGCGACTGGGAGACGATGCCGGCTCCGGCACGCAGCCAGGCACCCTCCGCGGTCTGGTAGATCGCCCGCAGCACCAGCGTGGCCTCCAGCGCACCGCCCGGCGAAACGGTCACCACCGCACCGGAATACAGGCCGCGGGCGTCGTGGTCGAGACGGAACACCGCGTCCACGCCGGTGCGCTTGGGGATACCGGAGGCGGTCACCGAGGGGAACAGCATTTCCAGCGCATCCCAGGCGCTCTTGCCCTCGGCTAGGGTGCCTCGCACGGTGGAGGCCAGATGTTGCACACTCCCACGTTCGCGCACCGCCATGAAATCGGAGACGGCGGTGCTGCCCGGCTCGGCCACCGCGGCGATCTCGCCGAACGAGGTCTGCACCGAAATGGCGTGCTCGACAATTTCTTTCGGATCACCCACCAGCTCTTCGCGCGCGGCGGCATCGGCCGTCTCGCCGCGACCGAAGGCGCGGGTGCCGGCCAGCGGCTCGGTGGTCACGACCCGATGGCGGTCGACCGAGGCCACCAGCTCGGGACTGAATCCGGCCGCCTCCAGGCCGCCCAGTCGCAACAGGAACGAGCGCGCGGGCGTGTTGTTGGCGCGCCCGAGCCGATAGGTCTGCGGAACGTCCACGGGGAAGGGCAGATCCACCTTTCGCGACAGGATCACCTTCTGATACCGCCCGGCCCGGATCTCGTCGACCGCCTCCGCGACCCGGCCGCGATAGTCGGTGGGATCGATGGTGACATCCACCGGCCGCGCCGACGCCGGAGGTGTCGCACTCGCCTGCGCGATCAGTTCGTGGATCTCTGCGGTCTCGCGGGGCGTCGCACCGGACACCCGCACGCCGGAGGCGTCGATGCGCACCTGGATGCGCGGAATCATCAGGTGCGCGAGGGTGGTTCGGGCCGGAACGTGCGCATCGGCGCCCAGCGCCCAGGCGCAGAATTCGAATCCGATCCAGCCGTAGGCGTTGCGACCCCGCAGCGGCAGCGTGGCCAGCGCCGCGTCGATCACCGCGGCCGGGCGGCCCTGCCACGGTTCGACGGTGGACCGGCCCTCCCATTCGACACGCAGTTCGCCGGAGTCCAATTCGATGCTGCCGATCGGATCGGCGGCGAACACCCAGCCGTCGGGCCCCTCGTAACCGATGTACTCGCCGAATCGGTCGGCCGCGGCGAGCGCCGCCATGGCGTCGGCGGGTGCGATCGCCGACGCCGTGCCCGTCACCTCCGCCCCCGTTGCCAGCTGCCCCGTCGCCCCCGGATCGTCCCCGTAACCGTTTCGCACCCGCTCGTCCGTGGTCGACACCGTTCCTCCAAGGTTACGCTTACCTAACTACAAGAGGTGAGGTTAGCATTACCTGTCCTTTTCGGTATTGTGCCGGAGCACACATCGGAATCGCTTTGCGAGCGTCATGGTCAACTTCCTGCGCGAATATGCTTCCGCGAGCTTGAATGGTGGAGCGCCGTCGAGGAGGGGCCCGCCATGATCGATCACGCTGCCGGCAATCCGGCTCCGAGTACCGCGAAGGATCTGCCGCGCTCGGCCGTCGCCCTGGTCGACGCGGTGTCGCCGGTGGAACGCGAATTGATCGGCGGCTGGCTCGCCGAGGGCGGGATCGCCGCCGAACTCGGAATCGACGCTCCCGTCACGCAGATCGACCTGGACGCCGCCGCTATCGCCGCCCGGCTCGTCGGCCGCCGCGACGACCCGCTGGTGATCCCGATCCGGGTGCTGTGGCTGCCGCCCGAACGAGACGGCGTGCGGCGCACCACCTTCGCCGATCTGGCGCTGCTGAGCAATCCGCGCCGGCCCCACCGGCTGCTGCAGCGCCGGCTGGTGGACAAGGCGCCCGACCGGCATCTCATTCTCACCGGACAGCCCGCACGGCTCAGCGATCTGCGTACGAACAACCCCGGGGCCGCCGAAAGTTCGGAACCGTTCGCGCGGGCGATCGTCCGTGCGGGCACGGTGGCGCTGGAACGCGCCGAACGATCGGTGATCGGCGACCGGTACAAGGTTCCCCGGATGGTGGTCGAGGAGATTCTCGACTCCCCAGACTTCCTGCGCCGCCTCGACACGATCGCCACCGAAACCGGAACCGAACCGCGCGAGGTGTACCGCCGGGCCGAGAAGGCGCTGCGCGAACTCGTGGCCGCGCAGAGCCGGCTTATTTCGGATCTGTTCACCCAGGCGATGCGGCCGGTGCACGCCTCGGCCTGGAGGATCGACTGCGACCGGTCGGGGCTCGCGGCCCTGCGGCGCCTCAATCGCAACTACCCGCTGGTGTTCCTGCCCTCGCATCGCTCCTATGTCGATGCCTTCGTCCTCGGTGACGCGCTGGCGCGCAACGACTTTCCTCCCAACCACGTGATCGGCGGCGCCAATCTCGGTTTCTGGCCGATGGGGCCGATCGCGCGTCGCACCGGCACCGTCTTCATTCGCCGCAGCTTCGGCGACGACGAGATCTACAAGGCCGTGGTCGAGGAGTACTTCGCCTATCTGCTCGCCAAACGCTTCAATCTGGAGTGGTACTTCGAGGGTGGGCGCACCCGTACCGGGAAGTTGCGCCCGCCCCGGTTCGGACTGCTGAACTACCTGGCCTCGGCCATCCGTTCGCGGCGCATCGACGATGTGATGCTGGTGCCGGTGTCGATCACCTACGAACGGCTCAACGAGTTGGGATCCATTGCGACCGAACAGGTCGGCGGCGCCAAGAAGCCCGAGGGGCTGACCTGGCTGGCCCGCTACATCCGCAGCCAGCAACATTCCGCCGGGCGCGTCTACGTCCGTTTCGGCGCGCCGCTCTCGGCGCGCGACCGGCTGGCCGCCCACGGCGATCCGATGCAGCCGATCGCGGAATCGCTCGCTCCGGATCCGGAAGAAGTGTCGGACCGGCAGCGCAAAGCCGTGCAGCGCTTGGCCTTCGAGGTGGCGGTCGGCATCAACGCGGTCACTCCGGTCACGGTCAACGCGCTGGTGACGCTGGCCCTGCTCGGTGTGCACGAGCGCGCACTCACCCTCGGCGAGGTGCGCCAGACGCTGGAGCCGGTCCGTGGTTACATCTCACGCCGCGCGCTGCCGACCGGCGAGTTGGATACGCTGCGCGACGATCAGGGTCTGGCGGTGGTTCTGGAACAGCTGTCGCTGGCCAAGGTGGTGACGGTGTACCGGGGCGGGCTGGAACCGGTGTATTCGATCGAGGCCGGCGCCCATCTGGAAGCCGCGTTCTATCGCAACAGTGCCGTGCACTGGTTCGTGAACCGGGCGATTCTGGAATTGGCGATTCTGGAGGTGGCCGACCAGCAGGCCGGCGCCGCACCCGGTATCGAGGCCATCTGGGATGCCGCCTACCGGCTGCGCGATCTGCTCAAATTCGAGTTCTTCTTCCCCGACCGGATCGAATTCGCGGCCGAGATGAGCGCGGAGATGCTCCTGGTGGACCGCGATTGGGAGCAGCGCGGCAGTGCCGCGGAACTGGTCTGCGCGCTGGCCGATTCGGGATTCATCATGGCGCACCGCGTGGTGCGCTCGTTCTTCGATGCCCAGCTCGTGGTGGCCGAGCGCCTGGCCGCCGCCGATCCGGCCGCACCGCTGGACCGCAAACAGTTCATCGACGAATGCCTGGCCGTCGGACGCCAGATGCTGCTGCAGCAGCGGCTGCACAGCACCGAATCGGTATCGTCCGAATTGTTCTCCAGTGCGGTGAAACTCGCCGAGAACTACGGTCTGCTCGATCCGGGCACACCGGATCTCGCGCGGCGTCGCCGTGAGCTGGCCGACGAACTGCGCACCATCGGCGCTCGCATCTCCCGTGCGGCCGCTCTCGATCCGTCCAGCCGCGCACCGCAGGGGACAGTGTGAACCTTTCCGAAGCGATTTCCGCCATCCGGACCGGGCCACAGGGCCCGCGAGTGGCGGCCGTATTCGACTTCGGCGGAACGGTGGTCGCGGGCTTCGCTCCCGCCGCCGCACCGCTGCGCCTGCTGCGCGGACGCGACTCGCGCCGGGCACTGACCGACACGCTGCTGTACAGCATTCGCGGTTCGCGGACCGAGGGTGAGTACGAGCGCTTCCTGCAGCGCCTCGCCCGGGTGTGGGCGGGCCGGACCGAGGAGGAGCTCACCGAACTCGGCGAACAACTGTTCCGCAGCACCGTCTACGGGCACGTGTATCCCGAAGCGTGGCAACTCGTCCGGGAGCACGAGGCGGCCGGGCACACGGTGGTGATGGTCACCAGCCTCACCCGTTTCCAGGTGCTACCGGTGGCCCGGGAACTCGGGGTGGACCACGTGCTCTACACCGCGATGGCCACCGCCGACGGCGTCCTCACCGGCTTCACCGAGGGAAAACCGCTGTGGCGCAACGAGAAGGCCGCGGCGGTGCGGCGCTTCGCCGCCGAACACGATATCGATCCCGCCGACAGCTACGCCTATGCCGACGCGGCCCCCGATATCCCACTGCTGGAAACCGTCGGCCATCCGGTCGCGGTCAATCCGGGCCCGCGCATGTCCATGACCGCCGGTGAACGCGACTGGCCGACCCTCACCTTCAAGCCGCGGGAACCGGCCCGCGTCACCGACTTCGCCCGTACCGCAGTCGGTTTCACCGGGCTGCTCAGCGGCGCCGCCTTCGGGGTCGCCTCCCGCGCCGCCACCCGCCGTCACCGGGCGATGGCCGACGCCATGATCGCCACCGCCGCCGACGCCACCCTGCGCACCACGGGCGTGCGGGTGCGGGTGGTGGGCGTCGAGCACGCCCGGCAGCCGCGTCCGGCCGTCTTCCTGTTCAATCACCAGAGCCAGTTCGACATGGTGGTGCTGGCCGCGGTGCTGCGTTCGGGATTCACCGCGGTGGTGAAGAAGGAGGTCACCACCAACCCGGTCTTCGGCCCGCTGTTGCGATTCGCCGAGGCGACCTTCATCGATCGCTCCGACACCACGAGTGCGAAGGCGGCGCTGGAACCGGTCGTCGACACCCTGCGTGGCGGGCTCTCGCTCGTGGTGGCGCCGGAGGGCACACGCTCGATGACGCCGCGGATCGGCCCCTTCAAGAAGGGCGCCTTCCATATCGCGATCGAGGCCGGGGTGCCGATCATTCCGCTCGTCATCCGCAACTCCGGCGAAATCGCCTGGCGGAATTCGGCGATCGTGCGCAAGGGCACGGTGGATGTGGCGGTCCTGGCACCGATCGATGTGAGCGGCTGGGATCCGCAGCACATGGACGCCGACATCGCGCGCGTGCGGCAGCTGTTCATCGACACGCTGCTGGACTGGCCGGTCGATGCGGCCGTGGAGGCAGTGCC